>JBBAVG010000069.1:0-18629 GCA_040397805.1 Phycisphaerales bacterium | reverse complement strand
TGAAGGTGGCCGTGCGGATGGCGACGTTCAGTCGCATCAGGCCGTCGTCGCCGATGAAGCCCATGGAGCCGCAGTACATGCCGCGGGGCGTGGTCTCGAGTTCCTCGATGACCTGCATGGCCCGGGCCTTGGGCGCGCCCGTCACCGAGCCGCAGGGGAAGCAGGCGTTCACGGCGTCGAGGAGGGAGCGGTCGTCGCGGCGGCGTCCGCCCACGAGGGCGGTGGCCTGCAGCAGCGACGCGTCGCCCGTGCCGTGGCGTTCGATGGCGCGGGGCTCGTCCACCCGCACCGAGCCCAACTCGCAGACGCGGCCCAGGTCGTTGCGGAGCAGGTCGACGATCATCGCCAGTTCGGCGCGATCCTTGAGGCTGGCCACCAGCGATGCGTGCCCGTCCGCGCCGGCGCGGGTGCCCTTCATCGGGCGGGTCGAGAGCCGGCGCGTCGTCGGCTCGTGTTCGAGGAAGAGTTCCGGGCTCAGCGAGGCCAGCGCGAAGCTCGACGCCTGCAGAAAGGCCCCGTACCGAGGACGGGCGACCCGGGCCCTCGCGACGAACCAGCCCAGCGGATCGCCCTCGAAGGTGGCCACCAGTTCGTGCGCGATGTTGGCCTGGTAGATGTCGCCCGCGCGGATGTACTCGAGCGTGCGCTCGACGGCGGCGAGGTACGCCTCCTTCCCGGTGGTGGAACGCCACTGGCCGCGGACGAAGGGGCGAGCCGTCGGCGCCATCAGCCGCTCGGACAGTCGGGCATGGCCCAGTTCGCTCCACGCGCCGGTGGCGTGATCGAGCACGAGCGCCGAGTCGATGCGGGCGAAGCACGCCCGCGGGAGCGTCGAGTGTCGCGGCGTGCGGAGCGTGCGGGCTCCGAAGGCGTGTCCGGCGGCTCCGGTGGCGACCGACCAGCCGTGCTCGTAGGAAACCGCGCCGATCCAGCCGGGAGCCGTCGGCAGCCGCGTGGGCGTCGAGGGCGGGGCGACCGGGCAGGAAAGGACCTCGGCGAGGTCCTCGCAGAAGCGCGACGGAAGGCCGAGCATGCTCCAACCCGCCTCGCCATCGCCGGCGACGACGGCGGCGAGGGGCAACTCCGACGGCCAACGGTCGATGGCCTCCCAGAGATCAAGCTGCAGCGGGCACGTTGCCACGTGGGAGGGTAACGGCCCCTCCGCCTTCGGGAAGCATCGAGGCGAGTTGGGCGGCACGGGTCGCCCAGCGATGGTGGCCCAGCGTGCGGGCCTTGCCGCAGGCTCCGATGGACCGGCGGCGGGGCTCGTCGCGGAGGAGGGCGTCGACGAGCGTGGCGGCGTGCAGGGGTGAGTCGAAGAGCTCGATGTCGGTGCCGGGCGTGAAGCACGGCTCGACGCCAACGCGACGCCGCATCACGCATGGAACGCCCGCGCCGGTGATCTCGAAGGTCTTGAGGTTGAGGCCGTGGTCATCTTGGCCACGCATGATGTTCAGGGCGACGCGACCTCGGCCGTAGGTGTCGCCCATGGTTTCGTAGGGGACCTCGCCGAGGTCGACGGCCTTCATGCGCCAGGCGTCGATGGCGTTGCGACCGAAGACGGCCGTGCGGAAGCGGCGGCTGAGCCACGAGACGGTGAAGGCCCGCTCGTGCGATTCGATCTCGCGAAGGAGCATCGTCGCCTCGATGAACAGGCGGCGATGGAAGGTCAGCGAGGGGATCGAGTCGAGCACGCGGCCGAGCATCGGCGCATCGCGGCTGGTCAGCTGCGATTCGACCAGTCGGCCGACGCCCGAGGCGGACTCGCCCAGCGGCGAGGCGGCAAGCAGCTGACGAAGGCGAGGCTCGACCGAGGTCGCCGCGTGCTCGCGGATGGCGAGCATGTCGGGATCATCGGATTCGATTTGTTCGAGGGCCACCGAGGAGGGGGCGGGGTCGCCATAGCCCAGGGAGACGACGAGGTCGAACTCGGGGTCGGCGGCGGGCGTTCCCCGGGGCGTGACGCCGTAGGGGAGCGACTCGACGCGGCCGAAGCCGAGGATGTCGCGCATGTCGCCCGCGGTGGCGGGGTTGTTGATCAGGTGGATGAGCGTGGGGGAGGCGAAGATGGAGGAATCGAGGAGGTGGCGGACGCTGCCGCCCTGGGCCCAGTGGGGCGCGTCGAGCCAGAGGCAAGCGTGGGGGATGGCCAGGTCGTCGAAGAGGGTGCGGACCTGCCCCCCTGACTCCATCTGGTGCATGAGCAGGTTGAGCATGTTGCCCCACATGCCCAGCGTGAGGTCGGGGCGTACCTGCTCAAGGAGGGTGCGGACGTGGCGAGTGAAGGCGGCGAGTCGCTCCGCGCGATCGGGCGCGGGATCCGAGAGGTAGTCCCAGACGGGGGCGAGATCGAGCACCTGCACGTCGTGCCCGGCGGCGACGCATCCCTCGAGGAGGTCGACGAAGATGCGACGCGAGACGGTGCCGGGCTGGACGAAGGCGACAAGACGCATGAGCAGGGCTCATCGTCGAGGCGATCTGTCCGGAATAGGGCGTGCGTGCGTTTCTCGACGCATCGCGCGAGGGTCGTGCCGCCTGCAAGACACCGTCTCCGGCGATGCGCCGGAATGGGGGATTCGACGGGGGACGTGGATCACCCGGATACCGCTTGGGCGAAGACCCAAGCCCCGACGAAGCGGAGACTTCGGATCAGACGCCGAGCATGTCCATCGCGGCCTTCTTGATGTCCTCGGCGGTGAGGCCGCACATCTTGAGCACCTCGTCGGGGGTGCGGGCGCTCTTGGGGATGCGGGTGACGTGCATCTGGCGGAGGCTGAAGCCGTCGCCGGATTCGAGGAGCGCGCCCGCCACGGCCGCGCCGATGCCGCCGCCGAAGTTGTCCTCGATGGTGAGGACCTTCCCGCCGGACTGCTGGACGAGGTCGAGGAAGCGGTCGGTGTCGAAGGGGAGGGAGTAGAGGTCGACGACGCTGGCGGAGATGCCTGCCTTGTCGAGCAGTTCGAGGGCCTTGTTGGCCTCGTGGACCATGTAGCCCGCGGCGGCGAGGACGATGTCGCGGCCCTCGTTGAGGACCTCGAAGCCGCCGAGGTTGAAGACGGTGTCGTCGTTGTAGAGGAACTCGGTGTCGTTGCGGAGGGTCCGCATGTAGCAGCAGCCGTCGTACTCGGCCATCACCTGGGTGAGGGCATAGGCGGCGTAGGCGTCGGAGGGCTGAAGGACGTAGCAGCCGGGATTGCCGCGGTGGTCGCGCATGGTGGCGAAGGAGCCGAACCAGGCGACGTCGGGCAGGGACATCTGGCTGGGGCCGTCGGCGGCGAGGGTGATGCCCGCGTGGCTGCCGACGATCTTGACGGGCGTGCCGCTGTAGATGGCCATCTCGATCTGGTCGTACGCGCGAGTGACGAACTTGGCGAAGGTCGAGACGAAGGGGGACTTGCCCGCGGCGGCGAGGCCCGCGGCGACCGAGATCATGTTCTGCTCGGCGATCTTGCACTCCATGAAGCGGGGCGCGAGTGCCGCGTCCTTCTTGAAGTTGTCGGCGTAGGTGCTGTTGCTGACGTCGGCGTCGAGCACGACCACGCGGGGATTGGCCTTGCCGATGGCCCGCAGGGCGAGGCCGTAGGCGCGGCGGGTGGCCAGGGAGCCGGCGTGGAGCATCGACTCCATGTCGTTGGCCTTCATGTACTCGCTGAGCGTGGGCACGTCGCCCGCGGTCTGGTCGGGCACGACGTACTCGGGCGGCGCGTCGATGGTGAAGGAGTCGGAGCTGACCAGCGAGCTGGTGAGTTCGATGCGCTTCTGCTCGAGTTCGGTGAGGGCCCGCTTGAGCTGGTCGCCCGCGGGGGGCTTGCCGTGCCAGCCGCCGCCGTGGAGCGAGGGGCTGCCCCAGCCCTTGACGGTCTTGGCGACCACCGCGATGGGCTTGGGGGAGTTCTTGTCCGTGCCGCGGAACTCGTCGAAGGCCGCCTTGATCTGGGCGGGGTTGTGGCCGTCGATGACCTTGACGTCGTAGCCCGCGGCGGTGAGCTTGGCGGTGATGGTGTCGGCGCTCTGTTGGTTGCTCACGCGGTCGGCTTGGCCGTACTCGTTGCAGTTGAAGATCGGAAGCACGTTGCGGAGCTTGCGATCGACGATGTAGTCGAGGGCCTCGGCGATCTGGCCTTCGCGGCTTTCGCCGTCGCCGCAGATGCAGTAGATCCGCTTGTCGATCTCGTCGAGGCGGGCGGCCTCGCCCAGGCCCGCGGCGACCGAAAGGCCTTGGCCGAGCGAACCGGTGGCGGCGTCGAAGAAGGGGAAGCCTTCCATCGGGTTGGGGTGGCCGTCGAGTTCGCTGTCGGCAGCGCGGAGGTTGCGCAGGTCCGCGGCGGTCAGCTTGCGGCGGCGGCCTTCCTTGCCGTACATCACACCCAGTTCGGCGCACGCGGCGTACACGGCGGGCACGGCGTGGCCCTCGCTGAGCACGAGGCGATCGCTGGTGGGGTACTCGGGGAAGTCGGGCGACCACCGCATCGAGTGGAAGAGGAGCACCGTCACGAGGTGGCTGATGCTCGCCGAGGTGGTCGGGTGACCGCTGCCGGCGTTGGCCGTCATCTCGAGCGACATGCGGCAGATCTTGATGGCCTGGGCGTGAACGGCAGCTTCGAATGACATGCGGGTCGGTTCCTTTCGAGCGGGAACGGTCCTGGAGCGGGCGGGTATTGCGACAGCGCGTCGGCCCGATGGTAAGGGACGAAAGGGTAGGTTTCCGTTCGGAACCAGCCGAGCCTGCGCCGACCGAGAATGTAGGCCCGGGGAGGGGCCGGCGGGGGGCGAAGGCGGCGGTGGCGGGCCCGGAATCAGGCGGCGAGGGAGCGAACGCCCGTGGACAGGGCGAGGGCGTCGGCCTCGGCGGGGGACTCGAGGCCCAGGTGCTCGCAGATGGCGTGGGGCGACTCGGCCTCGGGCGAGAGTCGGTGGGAGACGACCCGGTTGCCCTCGCTGTCGACGACGAAGGCGACGATCGAGCCGTCGGAGTCGCGGACGACCTCGATGGTGGAGCCCTGGATGGTGAGGGCGAACTTGCCGCCGACGGGGCCGTGCTCGCGGGCGAGGGTCTGGGCGAGTTCGTTGTCGAGGTGACCGACCAGGCAGTTGTGGGCCATGGCGGTGAGGTCGTCGATGTTGACGACCGCGGAGGCGACCTCGGCGAAGATGTCGAGCATCACCTTGTACTCCTTGACGGAGGAGGCGACGAGCTGCGACATCTGCTGCTCGGAGATGGCCAGCAGGCGACGGATGGCGCCGAAGGTGCCGCCGTCGGCGTTCAGCAGCGAGCCCGACTTCTTGAGGTCGGCGACGTCGAGTTCGAGCTGGCCGACGATGAAGGCGATGCGGTGGAGCCGGCCCGGGCCGTCGTCGCGTGCGTTCTCGGCGGGGCGTGTGTGGTGGAGTTCGAGGGGCCGCGTGAGCAGTTCGGGGAGTCGCCACTTGACGCCGAGCACCGACATGATGTCGATGTGCGAGAACTCCATCGCCTCCATCTCGTGGCGGTGGAACTTGGGCGGGTTGGCGAGCGTCTTGTGGGCGTGGACGTAGTGGGGGCCGGCGATCTTGGCGGCGAGCGGGATGCCCGCGTCGAGCATGAGCCCGATGATGAACGCCTCGGCGACGAGGTTCGGCGCGATGATCCTCGCGGCCTGCGAGGCCATGCACGCGCGGAAGACGGACTGGCCCCACACCTCGCGCGACAGGTCGCGGAGGGAGGTGTCCTGCGTGCTCGCGGCGCGGCTGAGGTGGAACCCCATCGCGACGGCCTTGAGGCGCTCGATGCCCAGGAGCGTGCACGCCCGATCGAGCGTCGTCACCGCGGTCCGCTGCGCGAACATCGCGGAGTTGGCCAGCTTCAGCACGCGGCCGGAGATCGCCTGGTCCGCCTTGATGATCGATGCATAGTCCCGGAGCTGGGCCTTCGAGTCCTTGGTGAGTTCGAGCAGCTTGAGGGCCACCTCGGGCTGGCTGTCGATCCCCAGGGCGTCGAGGCGACGCCCGATGAACTGGTGCAGTTCGGCGAGCTCGGTGGCGGAGATCTGGTTGCGGGCCTTCATCGGTGGTGGTCTCAGCTCGCCAAGGGCCGCCCGGCCCCGCTGCATCGGTCCTCCTTTGTCGGCAGCTCGGCGGGCCGTTCACAGCCCCTTGTCCGAAATGGGTCGCTTTGGAGAAGGTGGGGGACGTCGACGACTCCCGGCCGCCCGATCGGCGGGGGCAATAATCCCGCATGCCAGAGGCGGACCGCGGCTTCGTGTTCTCGGCCCAGGACGCCCTCGACCGGGCGGTCCGCGATCGGGAGCGATGCGAGCGCGAGGTCGCCGCCGCCGCCAGGGACATGGCCGCCTGTCGTCACGACGTGGCGAGGCTCCGCGAGGTCGTGATCGCCTCAGGGGCGGCCCTCCGCCTTCAGCGACGCGGGTTGACCGACGCGGCCGGCTCGCCGAGCCCCGATCCGTGGGGCTCGCGTGAACGCATCGCCGCACTGCGAGCGGCGGCGGCTCGGGATCAATCGCTGCTGCTGCAGGCGACGGAGCGCGAAGGGGCGTTGTCGGGCGTGCTGGCGGCGGCACGGGCCCGGCTGGCAGAGGCCGCCGACGCGCAGCGACTGCTCGAGCAGGTGCGCGAGGCTCGCTTGCGAGAGTACAAGGCCCAGGAACGGCACGCGGCCGATCGCGAGGCCGACGACGCGGCGATCGACGCGTGGCGACGCAAGCGCCCGGGCGCGTGACGCGCGTGACGCTCCCCCGATGGGAGGCCGCACGCAGGAATAAACGGCACAGGTTCACGCGCGGGGTGAAGCCCGGTGCGGGCGGGACCGATAGTCGAGCGTCGACCGTGCTCGGGCCGTGCCGCCACCGGTTGTCTCGAACCCGCGACGCCCCCTGAAGGTCTCCGATGCCCGACACGCCAGGCCAACCCGAGGAGAAGCCCCCGTCGGAGCTGGCCCCGCCGGAGCAGCCCGTGTCGGAACAGGCCGCGCCGCTGACGCGCGAGGAGATCCGCTCCAAGAAGGTCTTCACCACCGGCGAGGCGGCGGCCATTTGCGGGTTGTCGCAGCAGACGATCATCCGCTGCTTCGACGCGGGTCGCCTGACGGGCTTCAAGGTGCCCGGGAGCAAGTTCCGCCGCATTCCCCGCGAGGAACTCGTGCGATTCATGAAGGCCAACGGCCTGCCCAGCGATCTGCTGATGGATCCCACGCGTCGGGTGCTCGCGGTCGACGACGATCCGGCGATGCTCGCGATCTACCGGCACGCCTTCAAGCGCGAGGGCGATCGCTACGAGCTCGAGACCGCCGAGAACGGCTACGACGCCGGCATGCTCACCGAGCGGCTGCGACCGGACCTGTTGATCCTCGATTACCAGCTTCCCGACATCAACGGCGTGGCGGTCTGTCGCCGCGTGCGCTCCGCGAGCCATCTCGATGCCGTGCGGATCCTGTGCGTGAGCGGGATCGCGGACGCGGCGGCGGTGGCTGCCCTCATGGAGGCGGGCGCGAACGAGTTTCTTCCCAAGCCATTCGAGATCGCCGACCTGATGGCGAGGGTGGAGCGGTTGTTGGCATCCCCTGCCTGAGCGGGAAGCGGCCCCATGGCTGGGGGAGCGGATCCCGCGTTCGCGGGGGAGGGGGGCCGGAAATCCAGTCCCCGGACGGGGCGGCCGATGGATGGAGCGACCCGCCGCGACAGGGGTGTGAACCCCGGGGCGCGGCGAAGACATCGAATCTGGAGCAGGCATGAGCAATCACGACGCGACGCACGAGTCCCACGCCGCCGGCACCCCCGATCACGACCAGGCCGGCGAGGGGCGGACGCCTCCCCTCGAGCCCAAGCAGCGGGCCGTGCAGGCCTTGTGGGTGGCCCACGGCGGCGAGGCCGGCCCCAGCGTCGCCGCGCTTGAGGACGCGGGCTTCCGCGTCCGCGAGACCGCGGGCATTCACGACCTGCTCGAGTCGGGCGTCTGTCCCGAGGTGGTCTTCGTCGAGCACACGTCCGACGATCGGTGGCTGCGGGCCTGGCGGGCGTCGCGTGCCGCGGGCGGTGACACCCTGGGCGTGCTCGTGGTGGGCGCGGAGCCCGACGCCGCCGTGCTTCGCGAGGCGCTGCACGAGCGACTGGTCGACGTGGTGGTGGCGGGCGACCTGGTCGAGATGCGGATCATCGCGTCGCGGCTTCGCCGACGCGTTCGCGAGCATCGCGAGCAGGCCCGTCGCCTGAGCCGCCTTCGTCGACGCTGCAGCCGCCTGGAGGCGTCGCGCCGCGAGTTGCTGCGGCAGGTCGATGGCCTCGCCGGCGGCGTGGCCTCGGCGTACGAGTCGATGGCCCGCGGCATGAAGCTCCAATCGATGGCCGCCCAGTTCGAGACCATCCTGCGACAGGACCTCGACCTCGAGTCGGTCCTCCGCACGACGCTCGAATACGCCCTCAAGAAGGTCGGCTCCACCAACGGCGCGATCTTCCTGCCCAACTCCTGCGGCGACTTCACGCTCGGGGCCTACGTCAACTTCGATCTCCCCCGCGACACCGCCGAGACGCTCATCGCCCAACTCGCCGACACGCTCGCGCCCGCGTGCGACAGCCATCGCCGGCCGGTCGCCGTCGCCCGCGCGTGCGACCTGGGCGTGGCGTCGATCGATCAGGACCACTGGCTCGGCGACCACGCCATGACCGTGCAGGCCTGCTGGCAGGACAACGAGTGCA
The DNA here is from genome assembly GCA_040397805.1 of Phycisphaerales bacterium. GTDB lineage: Bacteria > Planctomycetota > Phycisphaerae > Phycisphaerales > UBA1924 > UBA2402. The sequence continues at coordinate 9,942 of JBBAVG010000069.1, read as the reverse complement.
TCGCCGTGATCGCCTTCTTCCGCGATCGCAAGCATCCGTTCGCGGACGACCTCATGCCGACGGTCAACCTCATCGCCGAGACCTTCGGTCGCCAGTTGGCTCGCGTCGTCCGCACCCACCATCGCCACAAGCCCAAGGAACAGTTCGGCGGCGGCGGCGGCCTGATGGCGGCCTGATGCCAGCCCGATGCCAGCCCGATGCCAGCCAGCTGAGCACCTGATCACGACCCGACGCAACCACGTGCCGGCGTCGATCGGGCGGTTCAGCGGCCCGCGGCCGCGGGCCTGGTCACCGGGCGGGGCGCCGCGCCAAAGGGTTCGGCGGGGATCAACGACGCGCCGAGCACTCGCGGCGGGGTGACGGGCCGCTGCGTGGCGGCGTCGGTTCGAACCGTCGCGAGGCGAAGAATGACCTCCGCGCCGTCGACGGCCTGCCCAAAGGCGGTGTACTTGCCATCGAGGCGAGCGGTGCCTTCGCGACTCAGACAGATGAAGACCTGCGACCCGCCGGTGTCGGGGTGATCGTCGCGCGCCATGCTGAGCACGCCGAAGTCGTGGGGCAACTGGCTGCGTTCGAGGTCGACGTGGCGGCCGTGGCCCCCTTCGCCCGTGCCGCCCGGGTCGCCGAACTGGATGACGAAGGGATGACCCGTCGTGGGCAGTCGATTGACGACGCGATGGATGATGGTGTCGGTATAGAAGCCGCCGGCGACCAGTTCGCGGATGTTGGCGACCGTGGCGGGGGCCTGATCGGGACGGAATCGGAACGTGATCCGGCCCTGGTCGGTGTCGACGGCCAGGTAGTCCTCGACCCACGCGCGGACGCCCGTGTAGTTGAGCGGCGGCGAGTTGAAGAGGAGTTCGCCCTGGGTCCTGGCGTCGAAGCTCGGTGCGTTGGTGGCCGGATCGATGAACCAGGCCTGGCGGGTTTGCGGGTTGACGATCGTGGCCGTCGGGGGCGTCGTCATCGGTTCAAGCACGACCGGACCGCCCACTTCCTTCCCGCCAAAGCGGAGTTGGGCGTAGAGGAGGCGAGGCGGCCGCGAGGTCCACAGCTCGGGGAAGAGGGCGGCGAGGTCGACACGGCCCTCGAGCACGTGCGACGAGGCGACGGGCGTCGCTTCGCCGAAGGCGAGCAGTTCGATCACCAGCGAGGGGGGCGGGGTCTCCGGAGCGGGCGGTCCGGGCACGTCGTTTGGGAGCGGCGCGGGGCGGTCAGGGGTGGGCGACTTGACCGACATGGGCATCGGCCGATTGATGCCGTAGTACGTTCGGTCGGGGGTGATCTGCGCCGCCGATTCCGGCGAGAGGCACGCGATCACGAACGACGAGAGGATGACCGCGCTGCTGGGGGCGAGCCGCATGGGCCAACCGTATGCGGCGGCGGAAACAGCGACTTGTTCAGCGGCCTTCGTCGTTGGCGGCGGTGTCGAGGGCGTTCCACGCCTCAGAGACGGCGTTGCCGCCGCCGGGTTGGTCCTTCGACTCGGGGAGCGACTCGCGGATGGACCCGTCGGGATCCTCGAACCAGTGCACGGAGAGGTCGGCCCGGAAGAAGTTGACGCCCCGCAAGTGGTTGTAGTCGCGCTTCGAACGCATCGAGTCGGCGATCAGGGACGACTGCGCCGGGTCGATGTTCCAGAGCACCGTCGTGGCGGTGCGGGTGCCGGTCGACGGGTCGACGCGAGTGGTGGGGCCTTGGCCGCGGAAGTGGAAGTTGCTGATGATCTCGCCGTCGGCGCCGGCCCAGGCGCGGGCGAACGCCACGTGCTGGTTCTCGCCCCGATGCGAGGGGCAGTAGAAGACCTTCGAGGCGTTGAGGTACTCGGTCTGGAACAGAAGCCCGAGCCCGTCCCACGCGCCGAAGCGGTCGGCGGGATCGACCTCCGAAGAGGCCAGCCGCACCATCACCATCTTCTCGGCGTTGTTCGCTCCACGGGCCGAGCCTCCGCCGCGAGCGTCGACGTAGCGGCTGCGCGGAAGTTGGCCGTGGTAGTCGTTGGTGTACATCACCAAGGCCAGACCGATCTGGCGGACGTTCGACTGGCACGTGACACGGCGGGCCGATTCGGTGACGCCCGCCAATCCCGGAACCAGCAGGCCGATCAGGACGGCGATCACGGAGATCGTCGCCAGCACGTCCACCAGCGTGAATCCGCTGCGGAGCAAGGCCGCGACCCGCACCTGGCGGCGGTTCGGGGCCGGCGACTTCTGGGACATGGTCGGAAGGCGATTCATGGCATGGCGAACCTGCGGCGACCACGGGCCGATGGCGTGCTCTTCCTCTCCACAATACCGGCCGTTGAAGTTTCGTTCAAGGAATTCTTCACGCAACGGCGACCGGATTTCCGTCCCGGCGGCGGACGATCGACCTTTGTTCGCAAGGCGTTCGCAATCGGAGGAGGCCCGCCGCGTCCGTCGCTCCCCCGTTCGGGCGGCATGTTCGACGCGTGGACGAACGGCGGCAACCGTCTGACGATTCGGTCCGTATGGGTTGGCGCAAGCGGCGGTGTCGCGGAAGGTCGCGGGGCCCGCTCGCAACGATCGGTGCGGTCTGCATGGGAAGCTGGCGATGGGGGTCGGCGAATCGCGACAACCCGGTGCGTCTCCGGCCGGACCCGAAGGGGTCGACGCGGCCCTGATGCGTCGCGTCGCGGCCGACGACCAGCAGGCCATCGCGGAGTTGTACGATCGTTTCGGCAGCTTGGTCTTCCGCATGGCGTGTCAGTCGATGCCGAGCCGGGCGGAGGCCGAGGATGCCGTGCAGGAGGTCTTCATCCGGCTCTGGCGCACGGCGGGTCGGTACGACGACCGTCGCAGCGCGCTCGTCACGTGGGTGATGCTGATCTCGCGCCGTCACCTCGTGGACAAGCTCCGGCGGAGCAAGGCCAGACTGCGACCCGCCTCGATCGACCAGGCGGGCGAGGCGGTGGCCAAGGGCGGGGATGTCGGCCGGATGGAGTTGGCGGAGAAGATGAAGGTCGTGATGGAGCGGATCGAGCAGTTGCCGGAGTTGCAGCGAACGGTGGTCACCAGGGCGTACCTGGGCGGCCAAACGTTGCGGCAGATCGGCGAGGAGCTCGGCACGCCCTTGGGAACGGTCAAGTCGGCGCTCAGTCGGGCGCTGGTTCGGTTGAGGGAACGTGGCGTCGAGGAGTTGGCTTTATGAACGTGCAGCAGTTGCTTGAACACGCCCATCTCGATGCCTTGGGGATGCTCGAGCCGCAGGAGCAGGTCGAGTTCCAGCGAGCCCTCGCCGAGGCGCCGCCGCCCGTGCGGGAGATGGTCCGTCGCGAGCAGGCGCGGGCCTGCGACATCGGGGCCATCCTGCCCGACATGACCGCGTCGCCCGAACTGCGGGCCCGCGTGCTCGCCGCGATCTCGGCGGAGATCGCGCTCGCCGCGTCGTCGGCCTCGAGCGCCGTCTCGGCCCCGGGTTCCGACCTCTACGAGTTCCGCTCGACTCCCGTCGTGTCGCGTCGCTGGCGGACCGCGGCGGTCGCGATGGTGGGCGCGTGCGGCGTGCTGGGCGTCGCGCTCGCGAACGTCGTGTCCATCAACACCCAGATCAACCGTTCGATGACGGTCTCCGACCTGCCCAAGGAAGTGATGCAGGGCCTCGGCGCCGAGCGGATCAACGACGTGCTCTTCGGGGGCGCGACGCAGCGCAGCTACTTCGCCGCCTCGGACGGCTTCACGGGCGTGGCCTCGGTGCTCCATGGCCCGGGCTGGGAGGAGGGTGTCGTCTCCTTCAAGGACCTGCCGCAGCAGGACGGCAGCGACTACCGCCTCGTGACGCTCGACGCCGCCGGCGCCGTCGCCGACGAGTTGGCCTCGCTGGGCCCGGGCGGCGACAAGGCCATTCGCACCGTCAAGGTCGCCGCTCGCCACCTTGATTCAGGCAGCCGCCTTGCGATCGTCTGCGCCCCCCGCGGGCGTCCTGCCTCGGCGGGTTCGGTGTGTCTCCAGGCGCACGTCTCCTGAGGCGATCGCCAGGTCGACCTGGTCCATGGCCTCCTGCTCGATCGGCAGGGTCGAGTTCAGGAACCGGGCTTGTGCCGCGGCCATTCGCTGCCACGAGTAGAGTCCCAGCACCAGGCACGCGACCGATCCCGCGGCGGACATGATGAGCGTGTAGAGCGTCCGCTGCGAGTTCACCGGCCGTCCGTCGGACGCCGGTCGCACGCTGACGGCGGTGGTGCCGCCGTCGACCCGCTGGAGCGTTCCCGAGTTGACGTAGTCGACGATGCCGTTGGTGATGATCCGCAGCATGTGCACGGTCGAGTCGGCGCCCTCGCCCTGCAGACGCAGCGTCAGTTCGCCCGCCGCGCCCGATTCGTGCGAGAGCTGCGTGGTGACGAGGTTGGCCACCGCGCCCGGCGACTTGAGGTCCATGTACCCCTGACGCGCGAATCGCGACGCCAGCGAGTCGTGGAACCGCGGGTCGCCCATCAGCCCCTCATGCAGCATCTGCCACGCGGCACGCTCGCCCGTCGTCATGGTGCGGCCCGTGGCCTGTCCCTCGATGGTGGACGTCGCGGCGTACGTCGCCGGCGCGACCACGTCGGCCGCCAGCCAACTCAGCACGCCCACGATCGACAGCGTCGCGGCCATCGCCGTGACGAAGACCGACACCCGCGTGAGGATCGCGCCCGTCGCCATCCGACGTCGGCCGCGACGCGCCTTGGCCTGCAGTTCCGTGGCCTTGACGCGAAGGTCCTGTTCCTTGAGCCGCATCGCCTCCCGATGCTTGGCCAGCAGCGCGCGGACCTGCCCGAGCCTGCGGCGGATGCGGTCCTTCGAACGCGACGACGCCTCCCGACCCCGCGCGTGGAGTGACTGAATCGCGCCGCGGAGGGCGTGGAGTTCCTCCTCGGCGGCTTGTCTCGCCGCGTCGTGACGCACGGCCTCCTTGCCCAGCGAGTCGCACATCGTCGCCAGTTCGGAGGAGGCCCGCCGCTCGAGCCGCCACAATGCCTCGTATTCCTCGAAGACCTCGATGGTGGCACGCGAGGCGTCGGCGGCCTCGCCCGCGCCCGAGGCCTCCAGTCGCCGGGCCAGGTCCCGCTCCGCCATCGCCAGGGCGGCCGCGCGACGGTCGAGCTCCTTGGCCCGCTCGTCGAGTTCGGCCCGATCGACGCCAACCACCAGCGACTCCGACGCCACGCGCGACTGCTCCTCGTTGAGGTGCGCCTGCGTCGCCTCGAGCTCGCGCCGCAGCCGTTCGAGTGCTCGGGCCTCCTCGCGCAGCGTCAGTTCCTTCGTGTCCGGAGACGTGGCGCCCTCGCCCGCGGGCTGTGCCTGGCCGTCGTCGTGCTGGTGGTTCATGGTGCCGATCTCCGCGGGAACTCCCGCCGTGTGCGTGGGTCCTGTTGCATCGGCCCGATCCGGGCCCCGGATGACTCCCCCCCGATGCACGAGGCCCCGGTCCACCCCCTCCAGCCCGAGGCGGGGGCCCGCGGGCCCCGAACGCCACTACTCTCCCCTCGTGATCTCGCTCGAGACGCCCCTGCTCCGACTCGACGTCCTCCCCGATCTGGGCGGCGGCGTCGCGAGGCTCGATCTGCGACACCCGTCGCTGGGGGTGCTCTCCCCTTGGCGGCCCGCGCCCGCCACGCCGACCTGCTTCACCTCGCTGGCGTCCTACTCGCTCGTGCCTTGGTCCAATCGCATCGACCACGCGACGCTCCATCACCGCGGACGCACGCTCCGCCTGAAGGCCGACTGGCGCGACGGCACCGCCATTCACGGCGACGCCAAGCACCGCCCGTGGCGCGTGCTCGACCGGTCCCCCCGCTCGGTTCGCCTCGCCGTCGACGTGACGGACGCCGGCGACCGCAACTTCCCGTGGGCCTATCGCGCCGTCATTCGCTACGAACTCCGTGGCGCCACCCTGCTGACGGCCCTCTCGGTCACCAATCTCGACCGTGAACCCTTCCCCGCCGGACTGGGGTTCCACCCCTTCTGGCAACGCCGCCTCGCCGCCCGCGACGGCGCGTGCGGCGGCGAGGCGATCGTTCGCCTCCCCGTCGCCGCCAGGTACCCCTGCGAGCGAGTCATGCCCGCGGGGCCCGCCGTTCGCGACGACGTGGTCGAGCGTCTCGCGGGCGGCACCACGCTCGAGGGGCTCGACCTCGACGACGTCTTCGCCGGGTTCGAGGGGCGGGCCGAGGTGACGTGGCCGGACGCGGGCGTCACGGCCAGGTGCGAGTGTTCGCCCGAGTTCTCGCACGCGGTGCTCTACTCGCCGCAGACCGGTCCGGATGCCGGCTGCTTCTGCCTCGAGCCCGTCACGATGGTCAACAACGGCTTCAACCTCCGCGAAGCGGGTTGGCCCGGCACCGGCGTCGTCGACGTCGACCCCGGCCGCACCTTCGAGGGCGCGTGGAGCGTGTCCTTCGACGTCGAGGACCCCGCATGAGCACGTTCCTGGTCAAGACCGAACCCGGCGAATACTCCTTCTCGCGACTGCTCGAGCAGAAGACGTGCACGTGGGACGGCGTGACGAACCCCGCGGCGTGCAAGGCCCTCCGCGCCATGAAGCCCGGCGACGAGGTGCTCGTCTACCACACCGGCGACGAGCGGGCCGTCGTGGGGTTGGCCACGGTCGCCGGCCCGGCGAGGGCCGATCCCGAGCAGCCCGGGTTGACGGCGGCGGGGGAGATCAAGTTCCCCGTGGTGCCCCTCCGGGCGACGCGTGCGGCACGCTCGCCCATGACGCTCGAGACCATCAAGGCCGATCCGCGGTTCGCGGGTTTCGCGCTCGTGACCCAGGGCCGACTGAGCGTGATGGCCGTGCCTCCCGCGCTCGACGCGATCATCCGCAAGGCCACGGGACTCTGAGCGCCATGCCGCGTCGAGTTCGACTCAGGCGACGACGTTGACCGCGCCCAGGTCGCGGATGTTGTTGAACGGCGAGAGGTCGGCCACGCCTTCGGGCAGCACGAGCCTGACGCCCATCGAGTACGCGCCGGGCGCGGGGGGCGTGCGGACGCTGATGCGGTCCCACCGCAGCACGCGGTCGGTGCGGATCTCGACGCTCCGCGACACGCTGGTGGCGAAGGTCTCGTTGCCCTCGGCGTCGAGGAAGTAGAACTGCAGCGTGACGCGTCCCTTGAACGACGTGTTGCCCAGGTTCGAGAGGACGAGCGACACGCGTCCCGACGCGCCGGCCTTGATCGCGGCCGGGAAGGTCGTCGCCGACGAGGTGATGGCCGGGTCGAAGGTCTGCGGCCGCACCGTGAAGAGCGTCGGCGCCTCGAGCAGGTTGTTCGCCTCGTTGACCTCGAAGATCGCGTTCGTGTCGTCGAGCGACACGATGAGCCGATAGGAGCCCGCGGCGATCGTCGTCGGCACCTTCAGGCTCATGTCGCGCGTGCGCGACGCGCCTGCCGCCAGCCCCGAGACCGACTCGTTCCGCGGCGACGCCAGCAGCACGTCCGTCGAGGCGTCGATCGCCGAGATCGGCCGCAACGCCACGCGGACCGCCATCGACACCGAGCCCGACAGGCGGAAGTCGCCGCCGTTGCGGTACGAGAACTTCACCGAAGGACCGCGGCTGAACTTCTGGCCGATGGTGAACTCCGTCGGCAGCGTCGTCGACACGAACGCCCCGGCGATGTCGCGCACGCCGAGGTTGTACACCCCGCTCACCATCGTCGAGACGTTGTTGTCCTCGTTGAGTTCGACCGTCTGGTTCGAGCCGTCGACCACCGCGTAGAAGCGCCACACGCCCGAGGAATCGGCCTCGGGGAGCGTCAGCGACACGTCCTGCGAGACGGTCGCGCCCGCGCCCAGCGACGCGATGATCACCGGGTCGCCCGCGGCCTGGTCCGTCGCCGGATTGGGCGTCGCGTTCCGCGTGCGGTAGATCTGCGCGAACGTGCCGCCCGCCGCCACCGCCTCGGGTCCCGTGTTCTGCACCGACACCCGCATGCGGATCGGCTCGTTGATCACCAGCGAGGGGCTCAGCATCGCCACGCTCGATCGGAGGTCCACCTTCGGCGGCTCGGGGATGGGCTCGCCGCCCGGGCCAGTCACCGTGAACGAGACGCCGCCAGAGACGTTGTTGGTGCGGTTGCGGTCGGGCACCGTCTGCGACGGATCCACCCACGCGAAGAGCCGCCACGTGCCCCCGGGCATCGTCTCGGGGAGCGTGAAGGCGATCATGTCCGACTGCGAGGAGCCCGCGGCGAACGACCCCAGGAAGGTCGTCGACGCGCCGGGCAGCGCACCCGCGGTGGCGACCCTGAAGGTGGTGTCGCGGGTCAGGTAGAGCTGCACCATGGCCCGCGTCTCGGAGCCCAGGTCCTCGCCCCTGTTCGACACCGTCACCGTCGCGCCGTACTCGGCCCCGCGGGCCAGGGTGGCGCCCACCGATCCGAGCGAGACCGTGAGATCGCCCACGAGCATGTCGCGTCGTTCGAGCGCCTCGATGGCCATGTCGTTCCGCCGGTTCATGCACGCTCCACGCTGGTTCACCCTCCGACCGCGGCGTCGCAGCCGCCGGTCGGGAGCAAGAGTTTATCCGCTTGCTGTTCGCACCCGGCCTCCATGGGTTCGACCTCCCGGGGCGGCGGGCCACTCGATCGGTGGGCGTTTGGGTCGTCGCGTCGATGGCCGCGGCAACCCCGACGGGTCGGGGCACGAATGGACCGTCGTGAGCCCCGATGGGTGCCGGCGTACGGTTCGTTCGTCGGCCGCCACGCACCCCGAGGCGGTCCGCTTCCGCGAGCCGGATCGGCCCCGGCGAACCAGATTGGCCAGCCTTGGATGGATTGGATCGATCATGCCCAACCACACGACCACCCGGCGTTCCTCCGAAGCCCTCCCCGCGACGCGTCCGGGCTTCAGCCTGATCGAACTGCTGGTGGTGATCGCCATCATCGCCCTGATCGTCTCGATCGTGGTGCCCGCCGTCGCCTCGGCCCGCAAGTCCGCCCGCAAGGCCGACACGCTCAACCTGTGCAACGGCCTCTCCCAGGCCTGCAGCCAGTTCATCCTCGACGAGCGTCGCGCCCCGGGCTACTTCTCGCAGCGTGACATGGGGTCGGTCGAGAACATGACCCGCGGCTTCTCCCAGATGGAGAACGCGATGCTCGAACTCGCCGGGGGCATCGCCACGGGCGCGGCGCAACCGGGCGATCTCGCCGACGTGGGCCCGACCACCGCCGGCGCCGTCGCCATCCGTCCCTCGCTCATCGGCGCGGGCTCCGGCAAGTCGTACTTCAGCCCCAAGGCCAAGTACTTCCGCCAGCAGAACGGCGCCGATGACGACGGTGGCAACCGCAACTCGACCGGCAACAACCGCGAGATGCCCGTGCTCGTCGATTCCGACGGCATGCCCATCCTCATGTGGACCGTCGACGACACCGCCCGCAAGGAGATCCGCGTCGCCGCCGACATGAACACCGACTTCGCCCGCGAAACCTCCGCCGGCGCCACGCCCGCCCGCTTCTACTGGGCGAGCAACGCGGCGTTCCTGGGAGGCAATGCCGCCGTCGGCAAGTACCGCGTCAACCAGTCGACCAAGAGCGCGCTGGGCAGCGGCATCGCCGCCCATGCCCCCAACCTCGGCGCGCTCCTGGGCAACCCCAACTCGCCGGTGCCCTTCCCCGCCACCGCCCAGCCCCAGAACATCGTCCCCTCCGCGCCCCGCGGCAGCGTCATCATCCATGCCGCCGGACCCAACTACACCTACGCAGGGCTCTCCGAGCGTGGAGCCAGCCGCCGCACCGGTGGCGTGCTCCACTACGGCGACAGCTTCGTCCCCGGCCCCCGCGAGGACTTCGCGGCGGGCTTCGACGACCTGATCGTCCCCGCGAACTGAACCCGAACGGATTTGTCGAGCCCGGCCGCGAACCTCGGGCCGCCCGAATCGGAAGAAGAGAATGTGGGCGTTCGTCCCTCCGTCGGCCGTTCGACGTGACGGGTCCGGGGCCCT
>JBBAVG010000068.1:0-18824 GCA_040397805.1 Phycisphaerales bacterium | reverse complement strand
GCGCATCACGCCCCGCCACCCAGGGCTCGCTCGAAGACTCGCAGCGCCCTGGGCTCCCTGCCGGTTCGCCCGCGGGGCGGGCGAGGAGGGCGTGGGACGTTCGTGATCGCGACGCGGATCGGCCGCCACGCGCCGCGCGAATCGGCTCCGCCGGGGGCTTGCCCGCAAAGCCGGGCTGCGCACCCCGGCTCAACCAAGGGACGCCCGAAGCGGGCTGGCATGTGCGAATCAGCGCCGAGCCCCCTCCGAAGCGGGCTCGCGGTCCCGAACTCGCGCGATGTCCTTTCCAACGCCCGCTCGCGGGCGACTCGTTCCCGATCCTCCAAACAACAAGGCCGCGGCGGGATCTCCGCCGCGGCCTTGCTTCATGGTCGCTTCAGGGTGTCGGGGTGGAGCGGCTCAGCAGCCGCCCGCCTCCCAGACCTGGAAGAAGGCCTCGATGTCGCCACCGTCGACGCCGCCGTCCTGGTTGACGTCGGAGCAGCCCGCGGAGGCCTCCCACTCGGAGAAGAAGGTCTCGATGTCGCCGCCGTCGACGCCGCCGTCCTGGTTGTAGTCGGCCGCGCAGCCGCAGGGGTTGGTGCCGCCCGCGGCGGCGAAGACGACGATCGTCGGGCCGCGCCACGTGTTGTTGGTGATGCCCGCGTAGGTGGCGGCCACGCTGGTGGTGGCGTCACGGAGCAGGAGGGTCAGGTTGCCGCTCGCGCCGTTGAGTTCGTTGACGACCTCGTTGGGCGAGGCGACGTCGCCGATCTGATGCGTCTCGATGGTGCCGTTGCCGCCGGGGTTGCCGGGGGGCAGGTCCGCGCCGCGGCTGAAGGTGTAGCTCGCGACGGTGGCGGCATCGGCGTAGTCGGTGACGTAGTTCTCGTAGAAGGTGACCTCGGGATTGGCCAGGTCGTTGAAGTCCTGCGTGTCGTTGCCGGTCCACACGACCTGAACGTCACCGCCGGCGGTGAAGGCCGCGTTGGACTGCATCAGGAACAGGTAGGCCTTCTCGACGTGCCAGTTGCCCGCGCCGTACGCGGTGTCGAACTTGGCCTTCATCGGCGCCATGTCGAACCGAAGGCCGCCGTAGGAGGCGAAGGTGCCCAGATCGGAACCCTCGACGTTGAGGAAGGCCAGGCCGTTCGGACCGTTGCGGATGCCGAAGGGCGCGGGATTCACCGTGGCGTTCACGTTCGCCTCGGCCACGTACGCCGCCTCGCAGGCGTCGGGCGTGCCGTTGGCGTTCGCGTCGGTCAGGCGGCCATTGAAGAGTTCGCACTCGTCGGGGATCACGTTGGCGTTGCAGTCGACGCTGGTCGCGTTGGCGATGTCGGTCGCGTCCTCGATCCCGTTGCCGTTGCAGTCGAACACGAAGGGCTCGCAGCTGTCGGGACGGCCGTTGCCGTTGGCGTCCACGCTGACGCCGCTCGCGATGTCGCAGCTGTCGAGGATGCCGTTGTTGTTGCAGTCGTTGTTGGCGATCTCGCAGCTGTCAAGCACGCCGTTGGTGTTGCAGTCGCGGCTCGGCAGTTCGGCGATCTCGCAGTCGTCCGGGCGGCCGTTGAAGTTGCAGTCGCGGCTGCCGCCCGAGGAGATGTCGCACTCGTCGGGGACGGCGTTGGCGTTGCAGTCCTGCGAGGTGCCCGTGGCGATGTCGGTGGCGTCGGGACGGCCGTTGCCGTTGCAGTCGTTGCCGGTCAGGCAGATGTTGGCGTGCGAGTTGGGCGTGGTGTTGGTCGCCATGGCCTGGGCGTTGGCGTCGGTGTTCGACGTGCCCAGCGAGTTGTTCCCGCCGATGGCCCATTCGCCGATCGTGAACGTCGCGTTGGGGACGCACACGTTCGGGAGCCGCTTCGCGTAGCCGCGGCTGTAGGCCCACGGCATCGAGAAGTCGGAGCTGCTCGTCGTGGCCCCGGGATTGCCCGGCACGATGCCGTAGATGTCCGACCGCACGCCCGCGATCTGCAGTTCGTACACATCGTTGCCGTTGCCCGCGGGCCCCCCGGGGAAGGGCAGGAAGAGGTTCGGCTGGTTGGCGCCGTACGCCGCCGTCCACGACGTGCCCGCGGTCGAACCCCCCAACGCGATGGTCCACGACTGGCCGGGCGACAAGGTCACGTTGTTCGCGCCCTCGTTGGCGCCGAAGTCGTACACCACCGTCGAGGTCGTGTTCGTGTTGCTGTAGATGCGGAGCGTGTCGGTGGCGCCCAGCGTGATCGTCTGCGTCGCCGACACGTTCGTCAGTTCGACGAACTTGGGGTTGGCGCTCAGCATCGAGCCCGACACCACCTCCGAGATGATCACCTGCGCGGATGCCGAGCCGCACGCCGCCGTCAGCACCGCCGCCATCACGCCGCACGCCTTCACGCAAGACTTCATTCGCGAATCTCCCTTGGTTGATGCCGTTCGATGAACCCTCCGCCGTCCCGCCGGGACCCGGAGCCATGGATGCACACGCCGCCGCCAGTACGCGCTCCGCGTTCCGGCCGCTCGTCTCCTCGAAACTTGGTGGGCCGATCCGCGGCCGCTCGACTCGATCTCTCCTCGCCCTAAGGGTAGTGTGGATGCCCCGTCTGTCAATGCGGGCCACTCCGGGCTTCGCTCTTTCCTCACGTTCGATGGCACCGGTAACTCGCCGACCCGGCCGCCCGCCCGCTATCCTGCCCGCACGGTGCCTTCGTCACCCGACCATCCACCGCACCAGTGGTCCTCGTTCGCCTGGTGGTTTCCGCCCCGGAGCGGCCACGTCGCCCGCGTTGCCTTCTGGTTCCGATATCCCGTCGACCGATTCGGCGACCCCATCCATCTCGCGCTCGCCTGCCTCTTCTGCTTCGCCGCCGCGTGGCCCGTCTCCATCGCCGAGTCCGCCGCGCTCGCGCTGGCCATCTGCTGGCTCATCCGCCTTCCGTTCCTCTGGCGGTCCCAACTGCTCCTCTGCCGCCAGTGGCACTTCCTGCTCCTGCTCCTCCTCTTCCTCTGGCACACCCTCTCGCTCAGCGGCATCCGCGACGCCAAGGAAGGCGTCGAGCAGTGGGGAGCCTTCCGCTATGCCGCCCTCGTCCCCGCCCTCTACCCCCTCGCCCGCCACCGCGGCTGGCTCATGCTCGCCGCCGCCGCGGGCTTCGCCCTCGGCGCCTCGCTTCAACTCGTCGAGGCCATCGCCCCCTCGTTGATCGACGTCGCGTGGCTCGAGCATCGCACGCCCGACGGACGTGTCGGCGGGTGGTGGCCCCCCGTGCTCGCCGGCGAACTGCTCGTCGGCGCGCTCGCCATCAACGCCGCCGCCCTGCTCCACGCCCGCTCACGCGCCGTCGCCGCGGTCGCGTCCGTCGGCGCGGTGCTTTCCCTGGGAGGCATCCTCCTCTCCGGCACACGCGGCGCATGGCTCGCCGCCGCCGTGCTCCTGCTCGTCGTCATCATCGTCGGGTTCCGCACGCGTGTGCGATCCGCCGTGCATCGTCGTCTCGCCATCGCGGCCGTCGCGATCACGATCGCCGCCGCGACGGTCGCGCTGCTGGCCAGCGACGGCGGCCGCCGACGCCTGGTCGACGCCCGCAACGAAGTGGCCCGCCTCGTCGAACGCGGCGAGTCGCAGACCAACATCGGCCTTCGCGCCCGCATGCTCGCGTGGGGGTGGCAGGCCGTCATGCAGCACCCCGTGACCGGCATCGGCCCGGGCCAGTTCCCCTCGTGGGTCCGTCAGCGCACGCCCATGGCCTCGGGCGACGAACTCGGCGCCATCGAGCAGTTCGAGCGGGAGCGGCACGGCCACTGCCACAACACCCCCCTCGAAATGGCCGTCGCCGCGGGCCTGCCCGGCGTGGCGTTGCTCGTCCTCGCCGTCGTCGCCTGCCTGGCGGCAGGGTTCCGCCGCGGCGACACCTGCGCACAGGGCCCCTCGCTGATACACGCCTACGCCGCCGCCCCGGCCTGGCTGCTCCTGGCCACCGTGCTCCTCTGGCCCTTCGACGTCGTGACCGTCAGCGTGCAGCCCATGATGCTGATGATGCTGGCCGCGGCCCTGTGCCCGGGGTGGCTTCCCGCCATGCCCGGCGATCGGCCCGCCGCCACGCCCGCGTCCTGATTCCCCAACCCCGCCCGGAGGGCGAACTTCGCGCGTATCCTCGACCCACCCATGGCCATTCTCATCAACAAGGACACCAAGGTCATCTGCCAAGGCATCACCGGCTCCTTCGGGGCCGTCCACACCAAGGGATGCCACGAGTACTGCGGCCGGGTCGTCGGCGGCACCACCCCCGGCAAGGGCGGCACCAAGGACGACAACGGCCTGCCCATCTTCGACACCGTCCGCCAGGCCGTCGAGGCCACCGGCGCCGACGCCACGATGATCTTCGTGCCCCCGGCCTTCGCCGCCGACGCCATCCTCGAGGCCGCCGCCGCGGGCATCCGCGTCATCTGCTGCATCACCGAGGGCGTGCCCGTGCAGGACATGATCAAGGCCCGCGCGCTGCTCGACGACATGAACGGCGGGGCCGAGACGCCCGCCGAGAAGCGCCGCGTGCACCTCATCGGCCCCAACTGCCCCGGCGTCATCACGCCCGGCCCCAAGACCGGCGGCGGCCGCCGCAACGCCGACGGCTCCGTCGACGTCTACACCAATGCCGGCGTCAAGATCGGCATCATGCCCGGCTACATCCACACGCACATCAGCGAGGCCAAGCTCGGCAAGGCCGTCGGCATCGTCAGCCGCTCGGGCACCCTCACCTATGAAGCCGTCTGGCAGACCAGCCACCGCGGCCTCGCCCAGAGCACCTGCGTCGGCATCGGCGGCGATCCCGTCCGCGGCATGAACCACATCGACTGCATCCGCATGTTCGAGGCCGACCCCGACACCCACGCCATCCTCATGATCGGCGAGATCGGCGGCACCGACGAGATCGAAGCCGCCAACTACGTGAAGCAGCACGTCAAGAAGCCCGTCGCCGCCTTCATCGCCGGCCGCACCGCCCCCCCGGGCCGCCGCATGGGCCACGCCGGCGCCATCATCGGCGGTGCGGACGACACGGCCGACGCCAAGATCGCCGCCCTCAAGGCCGCGGGCGTCGAGGTCGCCATGAGCCCCGCCGACATGGGCCAGGCCGTCCTCAAGGCCATGAAGCTCTAAGTCCGTCCCGCCTGCACAGGCCCATACGCTGGTCCATGGACGCCCCCGCCTTTCGCGCCATGGGTCATCGCATGGTCGACCTGATCGCCGACTACTGGGATCAGGTCGAACGCCACCCCGTGCTCTCCAAGGTCGCTCCCGGCGACGTGCTCGCCGCCCTGCCGCTCTCCGCGCCCGAGCACGGCGAGTTCGATCCCGCCCGCCCCGACGCCTTCTGGAACGCGCTCTCGCACGACATCGACCACGTGGTCATGCCGGGGCTGACGCACTGGCACCACCCGGGCTTCTTCGCCTTCTTCTCGGCCAACATCTCCGGTCCCTCCGTGCTCGCCGACATGCTCAGTTCCGGGTTGGGCGTGCAGGGCATGCTCTGGGCCACCAGCCCCGCCTGCACCGAACTCGAGCAGCGCATGCTCGACTGGCTCGGCGAGGCCATCGGACTGCCCGAGCGATTCCTCTTCCGCGCCGGCGGCTCCGGCGGCGGCGTCATCGCGGGCACCGCCAGCGAGTCCACGCTCGTCTCCATGCTCGCCGCCAGGGCCCGCGCCCGCAAGGCCGGCCACCGCGGCGAACTCGTCGCCTACACCAGCGACCAGGCCCATTCCTCCGTCATCAAGGCCGCCATGATCGCGGGCGTCGCGTCGTCCGCCGCCGACACCACGCATGTCCGCCGCATCGCCGTCGACGACCGCTGTCGCCTCCGCGTCGATGATCTCGAGCGGGCGATGCGAGACGACCTCGCCGCGGGACGCACGCCCTTCTTCATCGCCGCCACCGTCGGCACCACCGGCGTCACCGCGGTCGATCCGGTGCGAGACGTGTGCCTCGCCGCCCGGCGCCTGCCCTTCCAGCCGTGGGTGCACATCGATGCCGCCCACAGCGGGGCGGCGTGCGTCTGCCCGGAGCTGCGGTGGATGCTCGACGGCGTGGAACTCGTCGACTCCTTCTGCTTCAACCCGCACAAGTGGCTCTTGGTGAACTTCGACTGCGGGTGCCTGTGGGTGGCCGATCGCGAGCCTCTGCTCGACGCCCTGTCGATCACGCCCGAGTTCCTCCGCAACGCCGCCACCGACTCCGGCAGCGTGGTCGACTACCGCGATTGGCAGGTGCCCTTGGGCCGCCGCTTCCGTTCCCTCAAGCTCTGGTTCGTCATGCGGGCCTACGGCCTCGAAGGCCTTCGGGGGTACATCCGCGAGCACCTGCGCCTCGCCGAGCTCTTCGAGTCGCTGGTGCGATCCGACGACCGCTTCGAGGTGGTCTCGCCTCGCACGGTCAACCTCGTCTGCCTGCGACTGCGTGCCGGCGGCGATCACGCCAACAAGGCCCTCATCGACGCGGTGAACGCCACCGGCCGCGCGTACCTCACCCACACCACCCTTCCCGCGAACCACCCGGTCGCTCCCGGCGCCATCATCCTCCGCGTCGCCGTCAGCGGCACGCTCACCCGCGAACGCCACGTCCGCGAGCTGTGGGACCTGCTCCGTACGCACGCTACGCTGCCGGCATGAGCGATCCCTCGTTCCGATCCATGTCCGTCGCCGAGTTCGTCGATGCCTCGGGCGCCAAGTCGCCCACGCCCGGCGGCGGCTCGGTCGCGGGCGTCGTGGGCGCGCTGGGCGCGGCCCTGGCCCGCATGGTCGTCAACTACTCCATCGGCCGCAAGTCCCTCGCCGAGCACCAGCCCGCCCTCGAGGAGGCAGAGCGACGTTTCCGCCGCGCCGCCGCGATGATGCTCGAGTTCGCCGACGAGGACGCCGCCGCGTACGGTGCGGTCAACGAACTGTCCCGCCTGCCAGAGGGCCATCCCGACCGGGCCGGCCTCGATGCCGCCCGCCTGGCCAGCGCGCAGGTGCCGCTCGCGCTGGCGGCCACCGCCGTCGACCTGCTTCGTCACTTTCATTCGCTGACGGGGACCACCAACCCGCACCTTCGCAGCGATCTCGCCATCGCCGCCGTGCTCGCAAGGGCCACCGTCGAGGCCTCCCACTGGAACGTCGCCGTCAACCTGCCCACGCTCGATCCCGCGGCGGCGGCTGCCACGCAGGCGAGCATGGCCTCGCTGCTCGTCGCCGCCCGCGACCTCGCTCGCGAGGTGGAGGCGGCCTGCCTCGGCCGAGGTTGAGCTTGGTCCCGTCGTGGACGCGGCAGGGGGCTTCGGCCTGTCCCGACGCGGGGCGCCCCCTCGCGCCCCGCGTGTTCGCGCGTCGGGTGCCGCGGCGGCCCATGCCGCCTCCATCATGAGCGTGCTTGCCCGCTCCATGACGTCACGAATTTCGTCGTTGGTCGGAATTGGCCCGGATCGCGGTGTCCGAATTGCCCGATGCGGGGGGACGCCGCTCGAGCTGATTCGGCCGTCAGGTCTGCTCTCGGCGGATGCTCCGCCCGGCGGCCTTGGGGGTGGTCTTCGGGGGCGGCGGCGGTTCGAGCATCGCCCGGAGCAGGTCGATGGCCTCCGCATGGCGACGACAGACCGTGGACTTGTTGCGGCCGAGCGCCACGCCCACGTCCGACATGCTCCGGTTCTCGATGTACAGCATCCGCAGGAGCGAGGACATGTCCTCCGGGAGCCGCTCCATCGCCCGCAGCAGGCGAGCGTGCATCTCCTTGGCTTCCGCGTTGGCGGGTGCCGCCCGGCGGTCGGTCGGGTTCAGTTGGCCGTCGCCCTCGCCGAGCCCCGAGATGAGGAAGACCGCGCCCAGACGTTCGACGGCGCTGGCGAACCTCCCGGCGAGCACGGGGCCCGATGCGGGCGCCGCGGCTGATTCCTCGGCGTCCCTGAGCACCTCGTCCGCGGCGGATTGCTCCCTGACGCACCGTCGTGCGGCGGGAGGGAGCCACGTCATCTTCCGCAACCCGTCGAAGACGGCCCCGCGAATGCGATAGTGCGCGAAGGTGGTGAAGAGCACGCCTCGGCCGGGTTCGTACGAACGGGCGGCCTCGGTCAGTCCCACCTGCCCGAAAGCGACAAGTTCGTCGAAGTCGACGTGGTGGGGCAGCGTCGACGCGATGTTCCTGACCAGCGCCCTGAGGAAGGACTGATGCTCGAGGATGAGTCGCTCGGCGGCGTTCATGGCGTGGAGGGCATCCGATCGCGAACGCGACCGTCACAGGCCGGCGAGAAGTCGCCAAGCCAAGAAGGCCGCGCAGGTCGCCAAGAGTACCGTCGCGACGACCCCGAGCCATTGTTCCCATCCGGCGGATACCGCGGGGCCGCGGGCGATGGTCGCCGGCGGCAGCCGACGCGTCACGGAGTCGAAGAGCGACAGGCCGTCGGTCGAACCCTCGCGGGCGGTCGATGCGTGAAGCCGCTCGATGGCCACGCCCTTCCAAGGGTGTTCGACCACGACGGACGTGCCCCCGATCACGAACGCATCCCCGTCGACCAGTGGGCGAGCGCCGGTCAACGCACCGTCATGGAGTCTCGTGCCCCAGCGGCTTCCGAGATCCTCGAGGACGAGGCGCCCCTGGCGCATGGAGATCATCGCATGCCGACGGCTCACCCACGGGTCCGGCAGCCGGATGGTCGAGGTGGCGTCGCGGCCCAGCACGATCTCGGCGTCGGCCATCGGCAAGTCGACGCACAACGGTCGGACCGTGGCCCCGTCGGGCGTCAGGAGTCGCAGTCGCGGAGCGCACCACGACGGCACCGCCGTCGGACCACGCGTGGTCATGCGGTCCTCGGCGCCGGCCAGAGGCGGCGAACCAGGCCCGCGAAAACCGTGCCGCGGGGACGCGACACCCATCGCTCGAGCGAGTCGGCAAAGTCGGTCAAGGCGTCTTCGTGGCCGGCCCTCGCGAGGCACGCGTCGCACGCCGCCTGAAGCTCCGGCGGCATCGCGCGAATCGCGGCGGCGGAAGGGGTCGCTTGCAGCGTGAACAACTCCTGCAGGCACGCCACCACGTCGCGAGCGTCCGAAGCCAGCGCCGCGCGGTCGGGATCGATGGTCGCCAATCCCAAGCCGGTGATGGCCACCGAACCGTCGGGACGAAGCAGGAGCCGTGACGTGCGGGGCGAGAGGTTCGCGAGCGTCAATGCGTGCGCTTCGCGAAGCACGCCGCAGACGTCGATGATCCAACGCGCCGCCAATCGCTGCCACGCGCCTCGGCCGCCGGCGAGCGAGACCAGCTCGGGCCGCAGCCGCCGACGATCGATGCAGCAGGGGGCGACCAGATCGTCGAGCGTCAACGAGGCGAGCGCCCTGTCTCGAAGCAGCGGCAGCACTTCGGAGAGCGGCCGTCCCTCCACGAACTCCATCACGCAGCACGTGCCGACGCCGCACGACGCCTCCCCGAGCACGCGGGCCGCAGCCGGGTGCTTCACGCGAGTGGCCTTGACGATCACGTCGCGATTCGCGGCCCGCGGCGTCGTGGGCACGCTCACCGCCACCGTCGCCCCGCTCTTCAGGTCGTACGCCCTGTGAACCACGCTCGCCTCGCTGCGACCGATGACGCCCAGCCCGAGATATCCCGAGGGGAGCGCCGCGTCGCCAACGCCGCACGCCACCACCGGCGGCGGCGCGAAGGCGATGGTGTCGTCGGGAGTGGACGCTGCGGAAGTCATGCAGTGGTCGAATACTAGATGGGGTGGTCTGTGGTGCACCACGGGAAATCGCGTTCCCGGCGTGCACGAACAGCAGGCGTACGCCCGCTACGCTTTCGCATGGGACGCTACGAGGAATTTCAGGCCTACCGCACCCGCATGAACGCCCGCATCCTCGGCGATGACGCCGAGCGGGGGACCAATCCGGACGGGTCGATCCGCATGGGCGGCACGCTGGTGACCAAGCGGTTTTTCGGCCTCGACGGACGCACGTACGAGGACGGGTCGTTGTCGGCCCGCACGAAGGAACTGCTCGGGCTCGTGGCGAGCATGGTGCTGCGGTGCGACGACTGCATCGCCTATCACGTCGATCAGTGCGTCAAGGCGGGCGCCACCGACGAGGAGTTGTGGGAGACCTTCGACGTGGCGTTGATCGTCGGCGGGTCGATCGTCATCCCGCACCTGCGACGGGCGGTGGACTTCCTCGACGAGGCTCGTGCCCGGGGGTGATTGCACCCGGCCGTCATTCCGTGGGGATCTTCCATCCCGATTCGACATCCTTCTGCAGCACGCGGGACGACTGCTTGATGCAGCGGGCGCACGCCACGGCCTCGTCGAAGGCCGGGCTCTGCCAGTGGAGCGTGTCGTGGTGCTGCTGGCACAGGGTGCAGACCTGTTCGGGCTGCGTGCGGAGGCCCGACTCCTGCAGGTGCACCAACCGGTAGGCGATCGTCAGGCACGGCCCGCAGATGAGCGAACCCCGGTGCCCTTCGACCATGGGTCGATCCTCCGCCCACGCCTGGTGGCAGAAGTCGCACTTGAAGAACTCGTTGCCGTCCTTGTCGGTGTCGTGCATGGCCTGCTCCCCGGGGTGTTCATGCCCCGAACTGCGAACGCACCAGCCGCTGGTACAGGTCGCACCGCTCCAGCAACGCGACGTGCGTGCCTTGATCCACCACGCGACCCTGATCGAGCACCACGATCGAGTCGCAGTCCATCACGGTCGACAGGCGGTGCGCCACGATGAGCGTGGTGCGTCCCTTGCTGAACTCGCCCAAGGCCTCGCCGATGCCCGCCTCGCTCTCGGGGTCGATCATGCTGGTCGCCTCGTCGAGGATCAGGATCGCCGGATCGCGAAGGATCGCGCGGGCGATCGACAGTCGCTGACGCTGGCCGCCGGACAGCCCCGCGCCGCCCTCGCCCAGCATGGTCTGGTACCCCTTGGGCAGCCGATCGATGAACTCGTGCGCCCGGGCCCGCATGGCCGCGTCGCGCACGCGGGCCTCGTCGGCGCCGGTGCCGTAGGCGATGTTGTGCAGGATGCTGCCGCGGAAGAGCACGGTTTCCTGCGTCACCACCCCGATCTGCTCGCGCAGCGACCGCACGCCCACGGAGGCGATGTCGACGCCGTCGATGAGCACGCGGCCCTTCGACGGGTCGTACAGGCGGGGCACGAGGCCCAGGAGCGTCGTCTTGCCGCTGCCGTTGGGGCCGACGAAGGCCGTCCGCGTCCCGTGCGGGATGCGGAGCGTCACGTCGCGGAGCGCGTCCTCGCTCGCCCCCGGATACGCCACCCGCACACCCTCGAAGCGGATCTCCGCGGCGTGGCGTGCCAGACGCGGGAGCGAGGGGCCGCGTCCAGGCTCGGAAGGGGCGTCGAGGAGTTCCTTCAGGCGAGCCGCCGCGGGCTGCGTGGCCTGGATGTCGTTGACGATGCCGGTGAGCGGCTTGAGCGACGCGCCGGCCACCCCCAGGAACCCCAGCGCGAGGATGAACCGCTCCCCTTCGACGCCGGAGAAGAGGATGGCGTGGCCCGCCACGAGCACCAGGCCGCAGAGCAGGAAGATGCTGAGCATCTCCGTCAGGGGGCTCGCGAGCGCGCGGGCCGTCCGCACCCGGTTGAGCTCGCGGAGCATCTGCTTGTTCATGCGGTGGAAGCGGCCGGCCTCGAGTCGCTCGGTGGTGTGCACTTTCACCACGCGCAGGCCCTGCAGCGATTCCGACGCCGCCGCGTAGAGGCCCGCCTGGCTCTGGAGCGCGGCGTTGGCCGCCTTGCGGATCCGCTTGCCCAGCTTGCGGATGATCGTGTACATGAGGGGCGTCACCGCCAACGCGGCCGCCGTCACGCGCCATTCGGTGGCCAACGCCACGGCGAGGGCCGCGCCCCCCTTGAAGACCTGCAGCACGGCCTTGCTCATGAGCACGTTGAGCCCGTTGGCGAGCATCGCGCTGTCGTTGACGATGCGGCTGATGGGGTCGCTGGGACCCTTGAGCATCACCGTCCACAGCGGGGCCCGCAGCACCGCGTGGAAGGCCTGCCGCCGCACCGCCGTCGTCGCCGCGTTCACCGCCGTCAGCGACAGGTACGCGTGCATGAACGCGCAGAACGACCCGAAGACCGTCACCACGCACAGGCCGCCCATCAGCCACGCCAGCGACGCGAAGGGCTCGGTGGGCAGTGACGCGATCCACGCCGCCGGAATCCGCGGCGTGCCCAGCCACGACGGCAACCCCGCCAGCCGCGCGTTCACGTCCCCCGCCAGCGTCTGGAGGTTCTGCGCCTGCCCGAGGATGGCGTTCATCACCGGCGCGGCCCCCAAGAGGCCCACCGACAGGCTCACCCCCGAGAGGATCACGAACGTCAACGCGGCGACGACGACGGCGCGGTGCCGGAAGAGGCCGCGGGCGAAGTGCCAAAAAGGGTCGGAGGTTGGAGGGAGCGAATGGGGCACGTCGAAGCGCGAGCGGCGCGTTCGACAGTATTCAGGCCGACGCCGCCTTTCGACCATGATCGTTCGGGGCACGTCAGGATGCGGCGGCGACGTTGGTTCATTCGTGGCAACGCCCGTGGGCCCTTCGGGCCCTTGGTTCGGGAGTTCCGTGGTCCCGGACGGACCGACGACCGGAGCCGCGCGATGCGTTGAACTCGCCGTGACGCCTCACGCGTCACGGGTGCCGCCTTGCTTCAGCACCCATTCTCCCAGCGGAAGAAGAAGTACGACACGTCCGACCCGTCGATGCCGCCGTCGCGGTTGATGTCGGCGGACGAGTCGCCGGCCTCCCACGCCGCGAAGAAGGCGTCGACGTCCGCGCCGTCGACGCCGCCGTCGAAGTTGAAGTCGGCGGGGCAGGCCACCTCGAGGATGGCCGGGTTGGTCGTGACCGAGCCGCAGGCGTTGGAGATCACGCACGTGTACGAGCCGGCGTCGGCGGGCGTGGTGGCGTCGATGATGAGGATCGAGGTGTCCGCGCCGCGGATGCGGCCGTCGTTCGAGAGGGGCGAGCCCTCGAAGTGCCAGCGATACGCCGTCGTGTCGATCGAGCCGTAGGCGGAGAAGCCGGCCGTGTCGCCGCCGACGACGGCCACATCGTCGGGATGGTCGACGACGCTTGGCGGCTGGGGTTCGGCGTACATGCCCAAGTAGGGGGTCGAATAGCCGCCCGCCGACGAGAACAGCCCGCCGGCGAAAAGGCCGCCCGCAGGGCGGGCGAGCAGGCAGTGCACGCGGTTGTTGACGCCCACGCTCGTGCCGACGCCCTGCAGCGTCGACCACGACGAGCCGTTCCACCTCGCCACGCGGCTGCAGAACACGCCGCCCGCGCTCAGGAAGCGGCCACCGGCGATCACGTGCCCGTTGGGCAGCGTCAGCAACGCGAGGATTTCGTCGGTCGTGCCGCCGCCCATGGCCGACCATGCCGCCCCGTTCCACCGAGCGACGCGGTTGGCAGGCGCGCCGCCCGCGTTCAGGAATGCGCCGCCCGCGACCAGGCCGCCGCCCGGCAGCGGCGTCAGGGCCTGCACCGGCAAGTCGACGCCAGCACCCAAGGGCGACCACGCCGCGCCGTTCCACTTCGCCACGAAGTTGCACGCCACGCCGCCCGCCTGCGTGAAGGAGCCGCCCGCCGCGAGGTCGCCATTCGAGAGCACGGTCAAGGCCAGCACCACCGCGTTGGCGCCCCCGCCCACGGGCGACCACGCCGCGCCGTTCCAGCGGGCGATGTACGCGCACGCTGCGCCGCCGGCCTGCGTGAAGGGCCCGGCGGCGACGAGTTCGCCGCTGGGCAAGACCGCCAGGGCACGGACATCGGCGTTCATGCCCGAGCCCAAGGGCGACCAACTCGAGCCGTTCCAACGAGCCACGCGGTTGCACGCCACGCCCCCCGCGGTCGTGAACGCCCCCGCGGCGATCAGGTCGCCGCCGGGCATCACCGCCAAGGCGTACGCGACGCCGTTCAATCCGGTGCCAAAGGCCGACCACGCCGAACCGTTCCACCGCGCGATCGAACTGCACGGCGTGCCGCTCGCGCTGGTGAACGACCCGCCCGCCACCAGGTCGCCGTTGGGGAGCGTGGCGAGCGACCACACCGCGTTGTTGAGTCCCACGGGGGCGCCCGTGGCGACCCACGACCCGGCCGGGCACGATTGCGCCCGCGCGTGCGTGGTCGCCACGCCGACGACGACGGCCAAGGCCGCCGCAAACCACGAATGAAAGAGCCACGTCCGAGAACGCCGACTGTGCATGGGCATCGAGCTTCCTTGGCTGGTGCGGTGCATCGCGAGCAGTCTACCGCGAACGCAGCGACGTCGTGCCGCCCAACGGTGCAGACGCCAACAAAAAGCGTTCGCGAGCCGCGTGGCTCTTGATGTCGACGGCTGGTAACCGCGGACCGACGAGGCAGACGGCCCTGTCATCGTGCGGGGCGACGGCCTGTTGCGGGAAAGTGTTCCCAAGGCAGGCAAGGTCGTCTCAGCACCCGGACTGCCAGTGATCGAAGAAGTGGAACAGGTCCAGGCCGTCGATCCCGCCGTCCGCATTGACGTCACCCTGCGGGACGCCGCCCTCCCAGGCCTCGAAGAACGCGGCCACGTCGCCCGCATCGATGCCGCCATCGTCGTTGAAGTCGGCGAGGCAGAAGTCGCCGGTCACGGCGACGTCGTCCAGTCCCCATGATTCATCACAGATCGGCGTGAGTCGCTCGGCCGAGAACTCGAGCACTTCGCGAGTGCTCGAGGCGGCGAACGTAATCCGAAGTGGATAGATCCACGGGCCGACGCGACCTTCCCAACACCGCCAGCCGCAGTCGCAGCGAACGCCGCCGGTGCCGGGCGGATTTTCCGCCTCACCGAAGGCGGAGGGGAACGACTGCCGATAGATGTCAAAGGCGGAGAAGGTCGTCGTCCACGAGAGTCGATCGCCGACGCGAAACGTCCAAAAGTCGGGGCCGTGCGCGGAGTTGGTGCTGCCGTCCCATGAGTCGAAGGCGTAGATGTTCGCGGTGACGACGTAGAGACGCCCGGGCATCAGGCCGTCGAGGGTGAGTCGGGCCGTCTCGTTGCCGTACTTTCCCAGCACTCGCCGGGTTCCATCGGGCGACTGCGTGAACCTGGCGTTCGTGAAGCCGGGCGCCGTGCCGTCGTTGAAGTCGGCGAAGTAGACGGATTGCCCGTTCGCGGCGCCGGTGAGGATCAGCGGCACGGCCGAAAGCAACTTGTGACGCATCGTGAACATCCTTGGATGTGCCGCTCGCCGGTCAGGCCGGCTTTCCGGGCCGGTCTCGCGTGGTCGGGCAAGCTCGGCCCGTTCCGATCAACATCCGGATTCCCAGTGATCGAAGAACTCGAACAGGTCGAGCCCGTCGATGCCGCCGTCCTCGTTCACGTCGCTCCATGACTGGCCCGCCTCCCAGGCCTCGAAGAAGACGCCCACATCCATGCCGTCGATGCCGCCGTCGCTGTTGAAGTCGCCCAGGCACGGAAGCGTCACGACGGCTTCGTCCGACAGCACCGCTCCGCAGGAGGTGGTGACCAGGCAGCGATAGGCGCCCGCCTCCGCCGAACCCGGAGTCGCGATCGTCAGCGTCGAGGTGGCGACCCCTTGGAACATGTCCGACTCGATCAGGTCGACGCCCTGCCGCCGCCAGCGGTGCGAGACGGCGTCGTCCGCCTGAACCGCCAGCGTGAACGACTCGCCCCGCCGGATGGCCCCTCCCTGCGGCTGGGCCGTGATCGTGGGGTTGCAGCCGGTGAGCTCCGCGGCGGTGCTCGTCGTCGTGCCGCAGGCGTTGGTCAGCGCGCACCAATACTGGCCCGCATCCGAGGCGGCGGCATTCGTGATCGTCAGCGTCGGCGAGGCGGTCCCTGAACGCCGGTCGCCGTCCTCCAGCGGGACACCGTTGCGATGCCAGCGATAGGCCACCGCCGCCCCGGGAATGGCGCTCTCGACGCTCAGCGTCATCGTCGAGCCGATGACGATGTGCTGCGTTTGCGGCTGGCGGAGAATCGGAGGCGGGCCGAAGAAGGGCAGGAACGCGAGGTAGCCCGACGCCTCCTGACCCGCGATCGTGAACCCGCCCCCGACCGCGACCTCGCCGCTCGGCAGCGTCAACATCGCCGAGACCCAGTTGTCGGTGCCGTCGCCGATGCCGCTCCACGCCGAGCCGTTCCATCGAGCCACGTTGCGAACGGCCACGCCGCCCGCCGCGGCGAACGCACCCCCGGCGATGACATGCCCATTGGGGAGCGCGGCCACGGCGTACACCCATTCATCGACGCCCTGCCCCAGCGGCTGCCACGCACTCCCGTCCCAGCGGGCCACGCGGTTGCACGCGACGCCGCCCGCGGCGGTGAAGCCCCCGCCCGCGACGAAGGTTCCGTCAGGGAACATCGCGAGCGCGGAGACCCAGTAGTTCATGCCGCCGCCGATAGGGGACCACGCGGTGCCGTTCCAGCGGGCGATGTTGCCGCAGGCGACGCCGCCGGCCTGCGTGAAGCGGCCGCCCGCGATGAGATCGCCGTTGGGGAGCACGAGGAGCGCGTAGACGGCGTTGTTGACGCCCGTTCCAAGGG
The DNA here is from genome assembly GCA_040397805.1 of Phycisphaerales bacterium. GTDB lineage: Bacteria > Planctomycetota > Phycisphaerae > Phycisphaerales > UBA1924 > UBA2402. Next base: position 2,324 of record JBBAVG010000068.1, on the reverse strand, counting down.
GCGACCACTGCGTTCCGTTCCACCGCGCGATGCGGTTGCAGGTCCTCCCGCCCGCGGTGGTGAACGCACCGCCCGCGACCACGTCGCCGTTGGGGAGCGTGGCGAGGGCGTACACATCAGCGTTCATGCCGGTGCCCATTGCCGTCCACGCAGTGCCGTTGTACTGGGCGATTCGGTTGCACGCGACGCCGCCCGCGTTCATGAACTGGCCGCCGGCGACGACCGAGCCGTCGCTCCGAGGCGTGACGGCGTAGACGATGCCGTCGACGCCGCTGCCGAGGGGCTCCCACACGGGCCCGTTGCGACGGGCGATTCGGTTGCACGCGACCCCGCCCGCGACCGCGAAGTTGCCGGCGGCGACGAGATCGCCGTCGGGCATCCTTGCGAGCGAATAGACCCAGTCGTTCATGCCGTCGCCGAGCGGTCGCCAGCGGGTGCCGTTCCAGCGGGCGATGTTGTTGCACAGCACGCCGTCGGCTGATGTGAACCCGCCTGCAACGACAAGGTCACCATCGGGAGCGAACGCGAGTGCACCCAGCCAGCCGCCGATGTATTTCGGGGTGACCGGCTGCGCGCGGCCATCGCGCCAGAGCGCGATGTTGGAGCAGGCAGCGTCGCCAGCCCAATCAAAGTCGCCTATCACAATGATGTCGTCGTTCGGGAGGAGATGGAGTTTAAACCCCCCGCCGTTCAATCCACTGCCGAGCGGACTCCACGAGACTCCATTCCATGAAGCGATGCGGCTACACGCAACGTTTCCAGCGGAGCTGAAATAGCCGGCGGCGATTACCTCGCCATCGGAACGGGCAACGATGGACAATACGAAGTAATCCGTACCTTGGCCGAGTGGTAACCATCGCGTGCCGTTCCAGCGTGCGATGTTCCTGCACGCCGTGCCCCCGGCCGAGTCAAAGTACCCTCCTGAGATGATGTCGCCATTCGGCAGACGAGCGAGGCAAAACGTATCGGCAACACCAGAGCCCATCCGAAGGCCTCCGCCGATCGTGCGCCACTGACTGTTCGACCATATCGCGATGGAGTGCAGTTGCGTGGCACCGTCGGCCGTATGGGTGAAGGGCCCCGTAATCGCGAGGGCTCCGCCGTCGAGGCGCAAGATATCCCGTACCTCTCCGTTCACTCCGGTCCCGATCTGAACCCAGCGAGTGCCATTCCAACGCGCGATTCGATTGCAGGGTTCCGTGCCGCAGGTGGTGAACCCTCCACCGATCACGATGTCGTCACCGGGAAGTACGGAGATGGTCCGCACTGCAGCATCGAGCGGCGGTCCCATGGCCGACCAACGCCGTCCGTCCCAACGAGCCAAATAGCGGATCGGCTGTCCTCCAATGGTCGTGAAGGAGCCGCCGGCGAGCAGGTCGCCGTTGCTCAGGAATGCGATGGTATACATCTCTGAGTTCGCCCCGGGCAGCCCCCCGATCGATTGCAACTGGGCGGCGTCGCACGGTCTAGCGCTAAGTGCCGCCAACTGAGAACGCGTGGTGCCGCACGAGTTGCTCGCGTCGCAGGCGTACGACCCCGCATCCGCCGCGGTCACGCCGGAAATGTGCAGCACCGGACCGGTCGCCCCGGTGACGCGAGCCCCGTCGCTCAACGCCACGCCATCGCGATGCCACTGGAAACTCGTCGCGCTTGCGGACGCCGTCACGGAGAACGACGCCGCGGCTCCGGGAACCAACTGCTGATCCAGCGGTTGCTCGAGGATGCGAGGCGGATTCGCCAAGGGGTACATCGCCACCCCGCGAGAAAACCCGTCGTTGGCCGTCGCGAACTCCCCGGCCGCGACCAAGTGCGTCGTGCCGACAAGGCCAAGGTGCCACACGAACTCGTTCACGCCGCCCGCCACGCCCGGCATCGGACGCCACGCCGCCCCGTCCCAGCGCGCGATGCTGCGGCATGGCAAGTTGTCGGCGGTCGTGAAGTACCCTCCGGCGACCAGATCGCCGTTCGGAAGCGTCAGCAGGTCGATCACCGAGGAGTCAAAACCCGCGCCCATGGGCGACCAGGCGACGCCGTTCCACCGGGCCACCCGGTTGCAAGTTACTCCTCCGCTGCAGTCGGGTGGCACCCGACTGCAACTCATGCCGAACGCCGAGTTGAATTCACCCGCCGCGACGAGGTCGCCGTTGGCCATGACAGTCACCGACCAGACGATGTAGTTGAACCCTCCGCCCAGAGGCACCCATGTCGTGCCGTTCCAACGAGCAACGCGGTTGAATAGCGTGTCGGGAACGCCGTTGACCCGAGTGAAGGTGACCTGCACCCCGTTTCCTGATCCAGGCCTATGAGAGTCCCGGAGGTCGCCG
>JBBAVG010000067.1:0-19037 GCA_040397805.1 Phycisphaerales bacterium | reverse complement strand
ACAGTGCTCCAGTGATTACGCTATTCATGCGCGTCGGAACTTACCCGACAAGGAACTTCGCTACCTTAGGACCGTCATAGTTACGGCCGCCATTCACCGGTGCTTCGATCGCGAGCTTCGCTTTCGCTGACCCACTTTCTTGACATTCCGGCATCGGGCAAGCGTCACTCTGTATACATCGAATTGCTTCTTAGCACAGAGCTGTGTTTTTGATAAACAGTTCCCAGACCCTTTTCTCTGCGGCCTCTCCTTGCGGAGTAGGCCCCCCTTCTTGCGAACTTACGGGGTTAACTTGCCTAGTTCCTTCACGACCGTTCTCTCGAGCGCCTTAGGCTATTCGCCTCGTCCACCTGTGTCAGTTTTGGTACGGGACGCACTTTGCCCCCACGCCTTTTCTAGGAACCACATTGCCTCGCATCGGCCATACGGCCTGGACATCTAACAGTCCCGCGAAGCTCCGTGATCCGCAACGTGGTTTGATCTCCGTGCGTGCTGGGGAATATTGACCCCATGTCCATCGACTACGCCTTTCGGCCTTGCCTTAGGACCCGGCTAACCCTGGGCGGAATTACCTTCCCCAGGAAACCTTGGACATACGGCGACCAGGATTCTCACCTGGTTAATCGTTACTCAAGCCGACATATTCACTTCTTGGCGCTCCACCTACCCTTCCGGGACGGCTTCACCGCTGCCAAGAACGCTCTCCTACCGAATCTTTCGATTCCCGCAGCTTCGGCTGCATGCTTATTCCCGATCATTATCGGCGCTGAGTTCCTCGTCCAGTGAGCTGTTACGCACTCTTTAAATGGTGGCTGCTTCTAAGCCAACATCCTGGATGTCACAGCAACCCAACTTCCTTTCGAACTGAGCATGCATTAGGGACCTTAGCTGGCGATCAGGATTGTTCTCCTTTTGACGATGGATATTGTCACTCACCGTCTATCTCCCAAGACAACAATGTTGGTATTCGGAGTTTGGTTGAGGGAGGTAGTCGGGTAGACCCCTCGCCTCATCCAGTAGCTCTACCCCCAACATCTGATTCTTGAGGCTAACCCTAAAGTTATTTCGGAGAGAACGAGCTATCTCCCAGTTTGATTACACTTTGAGTCCTCCCGTCAGTTCATCGGAGACCTTTTCAACGGTCACCCGTTCGACCCTCCAGGCGGTCTTACCCGCCCTTCAGTCTGACCAACGGTAGATCACAAGGTTTCGCGTCTATTGCGTACGACTTAGCGCCCTTATCAGACTCGCTTTCGCTCCGCCTCCGGCCCGTGAGGCCTTAGGCTCGCCGTACACAATAACTCGTCGGCTCATTATGCAAAAAGCACGCCGTCACCCTTGCGGGCTCCGACCGCTTGTAAGCACATGGTTTCAGGTACTCTTTCACCCCGCTCATCGCGGTGCTTTTCATCGTTCAGTCGCCTTACTGGTTCGCTATCGGTCATCAAGTAGTATTTAGCCTTGGAGAGTGGACTCCCCATATTCAACCCGGGTTTCCCGAGCCCGAGTTTACTCGAGGGCTGGCCAGACTTCGATTACAGGACTTTCACCTTCTGAGGTGCGCCATTCAAACGCTTCATTCGTCGTCTGGTTGATCCGCTTTCGCTCGCCGCTACTCACGGAATCGCTGTTGCTTTCTTTTCCTGTGCCTACTGAGATGTTTCACTTCAGCACGTTCGCTCCTGCCGCCTATACATTCAGCGGAAGGTACCCTTGCGGGTGGGTTGCCCCATTCAGAAATCCCAGGATCGCTGCCTAGTTACCGGCTCCTCTGGGCTTATCGCAGGTTCTCGCGTCTTTCGTCGCCTCTTGATGCCAAGACATCCACCATGTGCCCTTATGCTCGGCCACCAACCAGGCCCCGTCGACGTTCCGTCCCGAAGGACCTCCCGATGACTGGATCTGGTCGTGCGCCCCGGTTCCGCAAGGAGCGGCTACCGGTTCAAGAGCTTGATTTTCGCCTTTGGCGCTGCATGATTCTAACTTCATTGCAGCTTGCTTCTTCATATAAACCTATCCGCGTTCTCAGTCACACTCCCTGGTTGAAGGGGAACGCGACCTTGCCGACCGCTGCTCGAGGCCTTGCGGCATCGGCCAACGCCCGGCAACGCGGATGTTGAGATTCGTACGTATCCGGTTGTCAAAGATCTTCCCGCACCTCGCGACACTCCCGTTTGGGTGTCCCGCAGGGTGGGGAGGGAAGTGTAGCGATCCGGCCCGTTGCGTCAAGCGTTGGTGCCCCTGATTTGCGTGCGATTCCGCAAGTTGCTGGCCGAACGCCACTTGCCGCACCGCCATCCTCTCAACGACAAGGGGCGAACCTTTGCGGTTCGCCCCTGTCTTCATGACCTGTTCGTGGTGCATTCGGGCTTAGCCGCCCGAACCCCCGCCACTCTTGGCCGGTGCCGCCGGCTGAGTACGGGGCCTGTCCGGCTTCTGGGGACGCGGACGGGATTCCTGAGGCTTCACCTCGGGCGCGCCCTGACGCTCGCCCTCCTTCGCCGAAGCCTCCAGCCGCTTGTACACCTCCGCCGCCCGCTCCACATCGGGCATCCGCCACACGACGCGACCCAACTGGTCTCGCATCATCGCCGCGAACCGCACCTGCTCCTGGCCCTCCATGCCCTGACGACCCAGCGACACCGGCAGCGTGTCGAGGTACACCGCATCAACCTTCAACTCCAGGTTTCGCTTCGCCGGAACGGTCAGCCACTCGGCCCCTGCAGCCGGCTCCTCACCGCCGTCCACGGGAACGCCGCCGCGATCCACGGCCTCTCGTTCCCTGTCTCGTCCCCCGCCGCCGCTCTTCCCGCCCGGGGCGGGCTGGCTCGACGGTGCCATGGGCTGTGACGGCATCTGCTGATTCGCCGCCATCTCCTCCAGCTTCTTCATGTCCGCAAGCTTCAACTCGGGGAGACGCGCCGTGCCGGCCAGCATGTCGCCCGGCTCAAGGCTCACGCTCGCGGCACGGTAATAGCCGTAGTAGAAGACGTACATCTCGGCCGCCGCCTTGGGCGACCGGTTGATCTCGCTGCGAGGCTCCGCGCTGGTCACGAAGAAGAACTCGTTGGGATCGACATCGACCGGAGCCGACCAACCCGACCACTGCCCCTCGATGAGCGACCGGTCCGCGAGCGTCCGCTGCGAGTCCTGAAGATTGCGGCCGTACAGCGGGTTGTTCACCACCACCCGCATGCGGTAGCGATACTGGGCGCCCGGCTCGACCGTCAGGTCGTGCGAGAACAGCCGCACGGCTTCGTTGTCGAGCAAGGGCTTGACCGCCGCCGCACGAGTGTCGGTCGCCGCATCGCCGACCTGCTCGCCCAGGTCCTCGAGCGTCTTGACCACCCGCTTGCGCTCTTCGACCCGTGCCGCCAACTGGCGTTCCAGCGCGGCCTTGTTGGCCTGCGGCTCGTCGCGCTTGGGGGCGGGCGGAGCCACGTTGCCCCCACCGCCGCTGCCACCCTTCCCACCGCCCCCTCCACCACCTCCGCCGCCGCCACGGCCGCCCTCGCCGGGCCGCCCCTCGTCGCGACGACGGTCGTCGCTGGGGGCGTTGGCGATGCGTTCCTCGATGTCGGCGATGCGTTCATCCAACTCGGCCAATCGACGCCGTGCATCGGCAACGCGGCGCGACTTGCCGTCGCCCACGCTCGACGACGCGGCGGCCGCCAGTTCGGACGCGGGCCTCCACGCCGGTCCGGCGATGGTCGACAGGTACGCGGGCCGGAGGATCTCCTCCTCGAGTGTGCGGTACTCCTCGATCATCGGGGGGACGTCGCCCAGCGACCTGACCGACTCGTTCCAACTCTTCAAGCCGTCGACACGGCCGGGGATCACGCCCACGGTCGTGATGACGGGCGTGGCGGGCGTGGTGCCGTCGGCCTGCCGAAGCGTCTCTCGCTCGACCTGCACGCCGATGATCTGCACCATGCTCGACGTCTCCGAGGCCGAGTCCCGCCACCAACTCAGCGGAATCGAGGCCATCGGACCCGACTCGCCGTCAGGGTCGGCCTCGAGTTGCCGCCGCAGTTCGCTCCCGTTGAAGACGCTCTCGAGCGTGACGGCGGCCTTGTCGAAGGGCTGGACGGCCGGCAGCAGCGACGCGAGCTCCGGGGTCGTGATCCGCTCCAGCGGGCTGACCGTCGACCGGATCGACTGACCGACCATCGCCTGCGGCGCGTCGATCCGCGGCATCGCGTAGGTCGCCCTGGCCACCGCCCGGTCGGACGCGGCCCTGCCGAAGTTGGGGGCCACCCCCAACGCCACGGCCGAAGCCTTGACGGTCGAACCCGCGGCACGCCCCAACGCGAGCGCCGCATTCCCGCCGGCCACCGGTTCACCGGGCAGCCGCGGCTCGGCATTCTCCATGCCCGCCTTGGCACGCTCGGAGGCTTCCACCGCGGGGCGGAAGGCGTCGGCGACCGAGACCTGGGACTTGCCCACCTCGACGGTCGAGGGGGTGAAGAACTGCACGCCCACCAGTCCGAGGCCGGCCGCGCCGACCACGCCGATGACGATCTTCTCGAGATGCTGTTCGACCGGCTTGATGCCCTTGAGCTTCATGATGATCCTCTTTCGAACCCAGGCCTGTGCTGTCGGCCGCCCGTGAACGGTCGGATTGGAGATTCCGACCGGCCGAGGCGGCGGGTGATGTCGTGAACGGAAACGCTCAGCCGCGACCGGGGGCTCGTCCACGCCCCTTGCCCCCGCCGTCGAAGCCCGGGGCGGCACCCGGAGCTGCGGCTCCGTCGGCGGACGGCGCGCTGGTGAGCGCACCGAGGATGTCGGCGGGCATGTAGGCGGTCATCCACGACCGCAGCCACAGGCTCTCGATCTCGAGGGTGACGCGGACCACGTGGTCGTTGCCGTAGTAGTACCCCTCCTTGAGATCCTGCCACACGTCGACGGCTTGGACGTCCATCGACGTCACGGTCATCAGGTTGACCTTGGTGATGGCGTCAAGGAACTCGGAAAGACGCGCCGAGCTGACCACCGCGACGAGGGTGACGCGGCGGACGTCGTACAGCGAGTTGGTCGGCGAGTTGGCCCTGCCGGTGACCGAGCGACCGAAGTCGAGCGGGACCGTGCCGGGCGCGGCCTCGGCGGGGGCCGGAGCGGCCTGCATGCTCCCGTCCGACGACTCCTCGCTCGACGCGTACAGCCCCTCGGGGTCGGCCAAGGCGATCGAATCGATCCGCTTGACGACCCCGCGTTCGACATCAATCGCACGGCTGTCCACGGTGTTGGCCAATCTCGCGGCCGCGAGCACGTCCTGCAGGACCCAGAAGTCCCACTGGTGCAGGAACATCTCGGAAGGGTTGAGTTGGTCCGGCAGGATGCGCCCGCGGGGGATCGACCGTGCGTTGCGATCGCGAGGGAGCGACTCCATCGTCGCGTAGAAGGAGAACCCCTTGGCGGCCGCCTGGTATTCGGCAAGCCGACGCTCGGCGAGTTGCTTGGCGAGCGCGGTCTGCTCCTCGTTGGTGAGGGCCCGCTTGCCGGCGGTGATCTTCTCGATCTCGCGGGTGTTCATGTCGCGCAGCGCCTCGGCGACGCGGACGATGTCGGCGGGCGAACCGGCGCCCGACGCGGCCAGCAGGTCCTGGTACGGATTGGTCTTGCCGCGCTTGCCCAGGAGCGAGTCCTCCATCTGCTCGATCTTCTTCTGCTCGAGGTCGCGGGCCTGCTCGGCGATCGCCTTGGCGGCGTCGGCCTTGGCCTTCTCGTCGAGCTTCTCGAACTCCTCCTTGCCCTTGGCGAGGCGAAGCTCATCGAGCGACATGGCCTTGAGCTCCTCGGCTCGCTGTTCCTCGGGCATCGCGTCGACGACGGCCGTGCCGCGGGCGAGCAACGCCTCCCGCTCGATGGACGCGGAGACCGATGGAAAGAGGCCGTCGACGAAGGGCTTGAACTCCGAACGGCCGACGGCGGCGGCATCGGCGCCGCGTCCCTGGTTGAAGTCGTCGGCGATGCGGGAGACGCCGCCGATCGACTGCTGAATGGCCTTGCGCCGTTCGGCGAACCAGTCGGTGAGCCTCGTGTTGGGCGGGCCCTTGATCTCGATGGGAGCGCCCGTGGCGTCCTTGGCGGGCAGCGAGTAGGAGACCTCGAGACGCGACGCGGCGTCGTAGGCGGCCGAGGCCTGCTTCTTGCGTTCATCGAGCCCGTCGACCCGCATCTTCATGCTGAAGAAGTACGAGAGGGGCAGGACGAGCAGCGTGACCACGCTGAAGATGACGATGAGGAGGTTGGACTTGATCCAGTCGAGCACGTTCTTCACTTCGCACCTCCGTCCTGCGCCTCGCCGGTCCCGGCGGGCTTGAAGACGATGTACCAGGTTCCGGTGACCGTCGCCGCGTGACGGGGGGGTTCGGACGTCGCGCCGATGGCGGCGAAGTCGGCGAGTTTGTCGACATCGGCGGCGGCATCGGCTTCGGCCTTGGAGCCGCCCGCGCCGCCGACGACCTCAGGGCCGTCCGCTCCACCGACGATGATCGCGCCGCGGATGCGTCGAGACATCTGACCGATGGTGCCGTCGGGGAGCATGACGACGCCGTCCTCGGTGCCGCTCATGCGGCGAACGCCGCGCTCGCCGCCGGGCGCCACCGCCCCGCCGAAGGACCCACGGCCGCCATCGCCGCCACCGGGCAGCGAGGCCTGCGGGGAATCGCCCTCGCCCTTCTCGTCCGTGACGTTCACCCACCCCGCGGCGGCGACGACCTCGAACGTCCCGCCCTGGCGAGCCTTGAGCGTCCGCATCCAACGCTCGGCGACCTCACGCACGAACTTCGTCGGCTCGGGCTGATCGGTGTGGAGCGTCAGGGTGCACTGGATGCGGGGGAAGGCCGCGATCTGGAGCGGATCGGGCGCGGCGTCGCCGCCTTGCATGGCGGGATCGCCTTCCGTCGGCGGCGCCGGGGGCATGTAGGCGGTGGCGAGCGACTTGACGACGAAGGCCGGCCCGGCGACCTCCTGCACCTGCTGCTCGGTCGCCCATCCCTTGCGCCTCGCTTCGGCCGCCTCGAGCAGGGACTGCACGTCGGCGGTCACCTGCTGGAAGACGTGGCGGCGATCGAGCATGGCCATCAGCCCCGCCGCCTTGGTGTCGGGCTCGATGGCGGCGAGCACGCCCGCCGCGTCAGCCTCGGCCTTGAGCTGCTTGAACTTGTCGGCGGCCTCGCGGACCACCATCGGCGGCTGGTTCTCTCGGGCGGCCTGACCGTCGCGGAGCGGGAAGAGGAACATCGACGCACTCGCGGCCACGGCGATGCCCGCGGCGATGCCGAAGTAGGGCACCTTCTCCCGCCACATGCTGCGGCGGAGCACCGACACGGGCATGAGGTTGCCGCCCACGGCGTTGAGACCCAGCCCCTGCAACGCCAACCCGTAGGCCGTGGCGAAGTTGAGGCTGAGGTCGTTGAATCGCTGCTGGGCCTCGCCGTCGGCCTTGATCTTCTTGAACTCCTCGACGCGGTAGACGTCGATCGAGAGCTGCTGCTTGAGGAACTTGCGAAGGCCCGGCAACAGGAACGTCGATCCGACGCCGATGAGGCGGGTGAGCTCGGCGTCGCGGTTGAGCGACTGGTAATAGCCGATCGACCGCTGGATGTCCTGCGCGAGGTTGGCGAAACTGGGCCGCATGGCCTGGAAGATCTGCCTGGCGTGGGTGCTGTCCTCGGCCTCTCGCTTGAGCTTCTCGGCCTTGGCGTAGCTGAGGGAGAACTGCTCGACGAGCCCTTCGGTGAACTGATGGCCGCCGATGGGGAACGTGCGGACCCACATGCGTCCGGGCGTGGCGATGACCAGGTCGGTCGAGGTGGTGCCCACGTCGACGATGATGGTGCCGGGGGCCTTCTCGTCGAAGCCCAGGTCGTACGCGAGGGCGTTGTAGACGGCGATGGGGCTCAGCACGACGTGGCCGGGCGCGATGCCGAACTCCTCGAGCATCGACAGGCGCTCCATCACCTTCTCGCGGGTGATGGCGAAGATGCCCACCTCGACGTCAGGCGAATCGGGCGTGACGAACGTCTGGTAGTCCCACTCGACCTGATCGAGCGGGAAGGGGATCTGCTGCATCGCCTCGAACTTGACGATGTCGGGCACCTTCTTGGGCTCCACCGGCGGGAGCTTCGCGAACCGGGCGAAGGCCGAGTGACCGGGCACCGACACCGCGATCTGCGCCTTCGACAGGTCGTACTGGCTGGTCAACGCGCCCAGCGACACGCGGAGCACGTCGTTGGGGTTGATGTCCGGCGTCGAGAGCGGCTTGGGATGCTGGATGTTGGCGTACTCCAGCAGCCGAACGCCGCCGTCGCCGGTCGCCTCCAACTTGACGGCCTTGATGGCCGCCGCCCCGATCTCGATGCCCCAACTGACGCTCGAAGATGCCATGGGAGTCACCCTTTCACTCAAGACCTGTCCACTCGCGAACCACGACGCCGAAAGGAACCCTGACGCACTCCGGCCGATGTCATGACGCGACCAATCCCCCGATCGAGGCGGATGGTACATGGTGTCGCGACCTGCGACCACCGACCGTTCCCGCCCGCCGAGCCATCCCCCACCCCTCGCCTTACGGGTACGGTGTGGGCCAAGTTGCTCCGGCGACGTCACCGGTTTGTAACCACGCCCGGACAAGCGGGGTCGTTCTCGCGTCGGAGTGAACCAACTGCCGATCTGGAGCGTCAGAGACACCTGATACCCGCGACCTCGAATCCTCGAGCCGCCCCTGCCGGACCGTTGGCCATGAACGATTCCACCCCCCGCATCGCCGCCGGTTTGCTCGGACTCGCCTTGCTGTGGATCGGGCTGTATTGGTGGTGGCCGACTCCAGGCACCCCTCGCGCCGTGACCGCGGCCAATCAACCCGCGAACCAGGCCGCGCCAACCCAGACCCCAACAGTCGTCCCGAAACCCTCACAGAATCCGATCGCAACGCCAACGCCGACGCCGACGCCGACGGACCCCACGACCACCGAACAGATTCCGGAAGCGACCGATCACGGCGAGGCGACCGCGGACCAAACGCGGCGGTCCCGCCCGCAGCCGCCGGCGGTGATCCCTCCCGAGTTCCTCGAGCACACGCTGGCCCCCGGCGAGACGTACGCGACGCTCTCGCTCAAGTACTACGGAACCGCCGCGTACGCGACGTCGATCGCCAAGGCCAACCCGCTGGCGAGCCCCGCGTCGCTCAAGCCGGGCCGAGTGCTCCGCGTGCCGAAGGACCCCAAGAACGTGCAGGGCCTCCCGGTGCGTGAACCCGGCAAGACGCCCAAGGGCCCCACCACCACCTACACCGTCCTTCAGGGCGACTCGCTCTCGACCATCTCGCAGCGGCTCTACGGCGAGAGCAAGCACGCCAAGCTCATCTACGAGGCCAACCGCGCCACGATGAAGGACGAGCATTCCCTTCGCGTGGGGCAGAAACTGATCATTCCGCCCAAGCCCGTGCAGTGAGCCGCCCCGCCCGGCCCATACGCTCAGCCGATCGATGGCGACGCGCGGGCCCATCCTCATCATCGGCGGCGGCATCGCGGGCCTCTACGCCCGGGCCCTCTTCGCCTCGCGCGGTCATCACGTCGTGCTCGCCGAACGGTCGGCACTGGGCGACGGCCAGACCATCGCCTCTCAGGGCATTCTGCACCGGGGCGTGAAGTATGCCCTGTCCCGCAAGGCCGCCAAAGCCGCCGACGCGCTCGAACTGTCGCTGGCCGCGTGGGATGACCACTTCGCGGGCCGAGGGTGCGTGGACCTGCGCGACCTGCCTGTGGTTTCGTCGCGGATGCACCTGTGGACCCGCCCCGGGAGCGAGGGTTCGTCGCTCGGCTCGGCGCTCGGCTCGATGATGGGCTCGCTGACGGGGATGGCCGCCTCGCTGGCCATGAAGTCGGGCGTGCGGCGGCTTGCCCGGGCCGAGTTCCCCGCTTCGCTCGCGCCGTCGCCCGCGAGCGTCAACGCGTGGGAGGTCGAGGAACGCTGCATCGACGTGCGGGCGTTGCTGTCGACGCTCCGTGACGTCGAGTCCGGACCGATCATCGCCGGCGGCGAGGAGGGCGTGGCGGCCTTGGCCGCGCGGGTCGGCGCGGCGGCGGTCGTCCTCGCCGCGGGCGTGGGCAACGAACCGCTGCTGACGGGGCTGGGACTCGATGCGTCGTCGATGTGCCAACGGCGGCCGCTGCACATGGTCGTGATGCGCCGCGCCCCCTTCGACCTCAACGGGCACTGCCTGCAGGAACTCTCCGACAAGCCTCGACTGACGATCACGACGTCGCGTTCGGGCGGGGATCGAGTCTGGTACATCGGGGGCGACATCGCGGAACGGGGCGTGCCGCTCGACGAGGCGTCGCAGGTTCGGGCGACGATCGCCGAAATCGAGGCGTGCCTCGGATGGGCTGACCTTCGCCACGCGACCTGGAGCACGCTGCGGATCGACCGGGCCGAGGGCCGTCGCGAGGACGGGAGTCGACCCGACGGACCGGTGTGCCGCCGGTTGCACGGCGACCGATGCGGCGTGCCGGCGTGGGCGATCTGGCCCACGAAACTGGCGCTGGCGCCGGCGCTCGCCGCCTCGCTGGTGTCGGAGGTCGAGTCGTCGGGCGTCGCCGTCGCGTCGCGTTCGGCCCCGACGTCGACGCTCGCGTTCCCGGTGGCCGCGTTTCCATGGGACGTCCCGGCCTCGCCGCCCCCCGCCGTACGCTGAGCACCTGCATGCGACCCGACGAAGGGAGACTGGTCGAACGACGGGCGCTCGGACGCACGGGCCTCATGGTGAGTCCGTTGGGGCTGGGCACGGTCAAGCTCGGGCGGTCGGAGGGCGTGAAGTACCCGCACCCGGTGCGGATTCCCACCGACGACGAGGCCGCCGCGTTGATCGCCCGGGCGGAGGAGCTGGGCATCAACCTGATCGACACCGCGCCGGCGTACGGCACCTCCGAGGATCGACTGGGCTCGCTGCTGAAGGGGCGTCGCGATCGCTGGGTGGTGTGCACCAAGGTGGGCGAGGAGTTCGTCGACGGGGTCTCGCGGTTCGACTTCGCGGCCGGGGCGGTGACGGCGAGCGTGGATCGCAGCCTGCGGCGTCTTCGCACGGACGTCATCGACGTGGTGCTCCTCCACTCGGACGGCCTGATCGAGGCGGACCCGCGTGAACCCATGGAGGCCCTGGCCCGCCTGAAGGAGGCGGGAAAGATCCGGGCCATCGGCGCATCGACCAAGACGACGGCCGGCGGCCTGCTCGCCGCGGCCGCCTGCGACGTGGTGATGCTGACGCTCAACCCCGGCCATGCGGAGGACCTGCCGGCGATCGCGGCGGCGAAGGGTCACGGCGCGGGGGTGCTGGTGAAGAAGGCCTTCGGGAGCGGCCACCTCGCGATGGAGGAGGCGTCCCGCCGGGCGTGCCTGCGGTTGGCCCTGTCGACCCCGGGCGTGTCGAGCGTGATCACGGGAACGGCGAGCATCCCCCACCTCGAGGCCAACGTCGCGGCGGCGAGGGCGTGAGTCGACGGCCATCCCCCGGACGTGTGCATGCGGGCGACATCGTCGCTTGCCCCCGAGTACCATGGTGGCCGATACTCGGGGACCGACGGCGCGTTCGGCGCGAGCCAGGGCGGTCCCGTCGGCACAGCGACCTGCAGAGGCACGACCCATGAACCTTCGACGCATCCTTGTCACCGGCGGCGCCGGCTTCCTCGGCTCGCACATCTGCGACCGCCTCGTCAACGAGGGGCACGACGTGATCTGCCTCGACAACTTCTTCACGAGCCAGAAGACCAACGTGGCGCACCTCCTGGGGCGTCCGAACTTCGAGCTCATCCGCCACGACGTGACGCACCCGGTGTGGCTGGAGGTCGACGAGATCTACAACGCGGCGTGCCCCGCGGCCCCGGGCCACTACCAGTACAACCCGATCAAGACGATGAAGACGAGCGTGCTGGGCGCCATCAACGTGCTGGGAATGGCCAAGCGCTGCCGCGCGAAGGTGCTGCAGTTCTCGACCTCCGAGGTCTACGGCGACCCGACCGAGCACCCCCAGACCGAGGCCTACCGGGGCAACGTGAACCCCATCGGCCCCCGCGCGTGCTACGACGAGGGCAAGCGCGCCGCCGAGACGCTCTTCTTCGACTATCACCGCACCAACCGCGTCAACATCCGCGTGGTGCGCATCTTCAACACCTTCGGGCCCCGGATGCACCCCTTCGACGGCCGCGTGGTGAGCAACTTCATCCGCCAGGCGATCTGCAACGAGGACATCACGCTCTACGGCGACGGCACGCAGAGCCGCTCCTTCTGCTACGTGGACGACCTGATCGAGGCGATCATCCGCATGATGAACGGCCCCGACGGCTTCGTGGGCCCGGTCAACATCGGCAACCCGCGCGAGTTCTCGATGCGCCAACTGGCGGACATGATCATCCGCCTGACCGGCAGCACGAGCAAGATCGTCTTCAAGCCCATGCCGGCCGACGACCCCAAGCAGCGCCAGCCCGACATCACGCTGGCCCGCAAGCACCTCTCGGGCTGGGAGCCCAAGGTGCCCCTCGAGGAAGGCCTCGCGAAGACCATCGCCTACTTCAAGTCGCTCAACATGGAGCACTTCCGTCCGCCGACGCCGAACTACTGAGCCGCCGTCGGCCGGACGGGCGGCCGATCGTCCCGCATGCAGGAACTCCTCAAGGACTTCGTCACGTTCTTCGTGGCCGTCGACCCGATCGGGACGGTGCCGGTCTTCCTCGCGCTGGCCGCGGGTCGGTCGCCCGCCCAACTCCGATCCATCGCCACCAAGGCGGTCGTCGTCGCGGCGGGCGTGCTCTGCTGCTTCGCGGCCTTCGGTCAGTTCCTGCTCGAGCACATGGGCGTGAGCCTGCCGGCCTTCCGCGTCGCGGGCGGGATCATCCTGTTTCGCTTCGCGATGTCGATGATCTTCTCGCAGGCCGAGGAGGGTCGCAAGCGGGAGGGCGACGACAGGGCCATCCAGGGCGCCGACATCGCCATCTTCCCGCTGGCCATCCCCTCGATCGCGGGTCCCGGGACGATCCTCGCCGCGGTGGTGCTCACCGACAACGAGAAGTTCAGCGTCCTCGAGCAGGCCGTCACGTGCCTGGTGATGCTCGCGGTGCTCTTCATCCAGTGGCTGCTGCTCATGGGCGCCTCCCGCATCCAGCGGCTGCTGGGCGACGGCGGCACGAGCGTGCTCTCGCGGATCATGGGGCTCATCCTCGCCGCCCTCGCCGTCGAGACGGTCGCGCAAGGCGTGGGCGAGATCGTCGCGTCGATGCGATGATCGCGACCGACGTCCGGTCAGGCCTTCTCGACGAAGATCTGCAATCGGTACCCGCTGAGCCGCACGCCGCGCGAGGCCGCCACCTCGCGACAGAGCGCGTCGAGCCCGGGCACCTCCACCTCGACCGCCATCGTGCCGTCGACCTGCACCAGCAGCTGCTTGGGCGATTGGCCGTACACCAGTTGGTAGTGCGCGAGCTCGCCGTCGAAGAGCACCCGCTGGATCACGCCCGCCTCCTGCAGCAGCTTGATCGTCCGGTAGACCGTCGCCTTGCTCACGCGGATGCCCGTGCCCTTGACCTTCTCGATGATCGTGTCGGCCTCGAAGATGCCGTCGTGACGCACGATCGTGTCGAGCACCTGCGCTCGCTCGGGCGTGTACTTGAGCCCCTCGGACCGCAACTTGCGCCGGAAGACGGCGCAGAGCGGCTCGGCCACCTGCAACGCGAGGGTCGGCGTTTCCGTCGGAGCGGGATTCGTGACGCGGCCGGGCATCGACGAACATCATACGCGATCGCTCGCCCTGACCGGGCGTCACGCGCCGACGCTACGCTCCGTTCCAGCTCATGCCGATGCCGCCCACATCACCCGACCGCTCCCGAGCGAGACGACTCGCCGCCGTCGGCATCGCGGGCCTGGCGACGATCGCCGGACTGACGGCCGTCGGCGAGGACGCCTCCACCTTCCCCGTCCCGCTCGCCCACTGGCTCAACGCCGTGCTCAGCCCGGCGATCCCCGTCGCGGCGGCCTACCTGCTGGCCGCGCTGGGCCTGGGCGCCCTCTTCCGCCCCCTCGTCCCCGACGCCACGCCCGCGGCGGGCACCATCCGCGGCGCGATGGGACTGGCCGCCATGCTCTCGCTCTCGCACGCCTTGGGTGCGATCGGACTCCTGGGGCCGGTCGCGGCGTGGACGACCGTGCTGGCCGGGTTGTCGCTGCTCGCGTGGACCCTCTCCACGCCGAAGCCTTCCGCCGCCCCGTCACCCTTCTCCGGCTGGTGGCCCATGCTGGCGCTCGTGCCCGCGTGCATCCTGCTCGTGGCGGCGGCCAACGCGCCAGGGTCGATGTGGGAGAGCGAGTTCGGCGGCTACGACGCCCTGAGCTATCACCTCCAACTCCCGCAGGAGTGGCTCGCCTCGGGCCGCCTCGAACCGCTCCGTCACAACGTCTACTCGTTCCTGCCCGGCCATGTCGAGGCGGCGTTCATGCACCTTGGCGCAATGTCGCTGTCGCCTCCCCGCACCGGCTTCGTCGCCGGCGCGATCGACCCGCTCTCGGTCCGGCCCGCGGGCATGCTCGCCGCGGCGTGGCCGCTGGTGGCATGCCAGTTCCTGCACGCCTTCATGACCCTCTTCGCCGCCCGCTGCATCCACGCGGCGGCGAGCGTGGTCGTCGATCGCGTCACGGGCCTTGCCACCGCCAACCGCGTCGCGCCGTGCATCGCCGCGATGGTCTTTCTCGCGACGCCGTGGAGCCTCGTCACCGGCTCGCTCGCGTACAACGAGATGCCGGTGGTCGCGCTCGTCGCCGCGGCGTGCGCGCTGGCGGCCGGGGCCGCCTCCGACCGACGCGCCGAGTGGGCGCGCATCTTCGCCGGGTGCGCCCTGCTCGTCGGCGGGGCGTGCGGGGCCAAACCCACCGCCCTGCTCTTCGGTGGCGTGCCCGTCGCGCTGCTGCTGCTGGCCAACTGCCCGCCGCGACACCTCTTGCCCGCCACGCTCACGGGCGCCGTCGTCGGCGTGGCCATGCTCGCGCCGTGGATGCTCCGCAACTGGGCGCACGCCGCCAACCCGGTCTTCCCCTTCGCGGCGTCGCTCTTCCCCAACGCCACGGGCGGCACGGGGCACTGGACGGCCGAGCAGGTGGCCCGGTTCGCCAAGGGACACGCCTTCGACGGGTCGCTGCTCGACGCGCTGCGACTGTGCGTGCTGCCCGACCCGAGCGACCCCGCGGGCGTTCGCCATCGGGGCATGTTGCACCCCCAGTGGTTCGCCTTCTTCCCCCTCGCGGCGATCGCGGCGGCGCGGGCCTGCGTCGCCGGGAGCGTGCGAGGTCGCCTCGTCGCGGCGCTTGCGGTGGGGCTTGTCGCGCAGGTGGCGTTGTGGCTGACGACCACGCACGTCCAATCCCGCTTCCTCATGCCACTCATGCCCTCGGCGTGCATGCTGCTGGCGTTGGCCCTGGCGTCGGTGCCGTCGGCAAGGGCGGCCGCGGCCATCGGCGTCGCCGCGACGCTGCTGCAGATCGGAGCGTCGGTGGCGTGCTTCGCCTCGCAGCGCGGGGGGCGTCCGAACATGCTCCTTTCGGTGACGCCGGCGGACCGGGCCGGCGAGACGCAGCGGGCGTACCTGGCGGCGAACCCTCGCGAGTTCACGCCCGACCTGCTCGACTCGCTCGGGCCCGAGCACGCGGTGAACCTCGCGCTCCCGCGGGAGGCCGTGGTGACGCTGGTGGGCGGCGCGACGCCCCTCTACCTCACGCGAAAGGTGCAGTACAACACGACGTGGGACGCATGGCCCGACCTCAGCGCGGCGCTCGCGGCGGCGGCGAAGGGCGAGCAGCGATTCCTCCTGGTCGACTTCGCGGAGCTCGAGCGTCTCTCGCGGTCGGGCTTCATCGAGCCGGGCTGGTCGTCGTCGCGGATGTCGGAGTGGATCGCGCGGCACGGCCGGCCGGTGAAGGCCTGGCAGGAGTTGGGGCAGGTGCTCGTGCTCGTGGAAGGCCCCGGCGACAAGGAACCCGATGCACGCTGACGGCGACCACCTCCGCGAGGCCGAGGCGATCCGCGGTCGCGCGGGACGATGGCGCACGCCGGTGCAGGTCGCGGGGTTCCTGGCGTGCATGGCGCTGCTCTGGTGGTGCGTGCGGGCCGCGCTCTCGCCCGCCAACCGCGACCAACTCTCGCGACTGGCCGACGCCTCGGCGAGCGACGTCGCGATGCTGCTGGCCCTTTCGGCGGCGTCGGTGGCGCTCAACGGGCTGACCTTCTGGCTGGTGCTGCGGCCCGTGCGGCGGCTCTCGCCCTGGCACGTGCAGGCGGTAAACGCGACGGCCTCGATGCTCAGCTACGCGCCGGCCAAGCTCAGCATCGTCTATCGCGCGATGGTCCACACGCGTCGCGACGGCATGCCGCTGCTGCTGGTTGGCGCGTGGCTGGGGGCCACGGCGGTGATTCTCCTCGCCACGTTCCTGCCGTTGGCGGGGGTCGCCGCGTGGAGAGGGCGGGCCGACGGCCTCTTCTGGCTCGTCGCCTCGGCGCTGCTGCTCGCGGCCTTCGGCACGATCGTCGGTTCCGCGCGTCTCTTCGCGGGCGAGCGAGGGCTGGCCCGCATCCGCCGGTGGGGATCGCTCGTTCGCCTGTCGCTCCTCGACCGCGTGCTGGCGTCGGCGAGGTTCGCCACGTTGCACGCCGCGTTCGACATGCTCTCGTCGCCGACCGTCGTGGGTCTGGGCCTGCTCATTCGCGTGGCGGACCTGATGCTTCAGGCCGCGAGGTTCCTGCTCGCGGCGCGGATGCTCGGCAGCGACGTGGGCTTCGACGCGGCCGTGGCGGCGGCGTGCACCTACTACGTCATCGGCGTGGTGAGCCCTTCGGGTTCGCTCGGCGCCAGGGAGAGCGCGGCGACCGGCCTGACGTCGCTCCTGGCCGCGGGCGGCGCGCACGCGAGCGCGTTCGCGCCCGTCGCGCTGCTCGTCAGCGCGTCCGAGGCCGTCATCTTCCTGACGGCGGGCCTGACCGGCATGCTCTTCACCCAGCCGTGGAGATTCCTGGCCGGACGCGGCGACCCCGACCGCCGTTGACGCGTCGGCGTGCCCCGTTCGCACCCAGTTCGCATGCGGTTCGTGCGAGGTCCGACTCCGTACGCAAGGCGTTCGACGCACGGCACCCTTCCGGGGGACACGCCGAGCGAGATCGATGCCGATGTCGCGAACCCCACGCGACGTCGCCCGTATCACATGGCGTGGGATTCGTTGCACCCGTTTCAACAGGAAGAATCGGAGTCACGCCATGACGATCACCCTCGTCGACAGCAACATCAGGACGACCCCCGCCATGCTCTCGCACGTGCACGCCAAGCTTTCCCAGGCCATCGAGCGATTCTCGCAGCACATCAGCGAGGTGCGCGTGCACGTCATCGACACCAACGGCCCCAAGGGCGGCGTCGACAAGGTGGTGGCCATCCACGCGCACGTGAACAGGGCCCCCGCCATCATCGTCACGCACGCCGCGGCGGACTACTACGAGGCCGTGACGGCCGCCGCGAGACGCCTCAAGGCCGTCCTCGGCCGCCGTCTGCACCGTCGCCGTTGAGCCCCCGCGGCCCGTCGCCGGCGTTCTACAGTGGCACCGATGCCGGGCACGTTCCTCTTCGACGATCGCCTTCCCTCCCTCTCGCCCCTCGCGGACCTTCGGCCCGCGTGGGACATCCGCACCGGCGCGTTCACGACGCTCGAACGCGTCGAGGCGACGCTCGGCAGGGCCGTCGACGGCCTGGTCTGCGGCGGGGACTTGGCGGACCTGGCCCGAGAAGGCGACCCGCGCGTGCTCTCGCCCTCGGACACGCCCGCAGGCCTGTACCTCAACGCCCGCTGCGTGCTGCCCCCCGATCGCGTCTTCTCGCTCGCGATGGGCGAGACGCTCGTCGACGAGCGGGGCGAGACGGTCGCCGCCATGGTCGACCATGCCGCCGCGGGTCGTCTGCTCGCGGGCGACCTGGGCGGGCTGCGGGCCATCGCGTCGGCGGCGCCGATGCTGACGCGGCCATGGCACGTGCGGACGCACCGCGACGCCTGCCTCTCTCGCGACATGGCGCTGCTGGCGGCCAAGATCCCCTTCGCCACCTCGCTGCCCGCGTGCATCGCCTTCGGCCCGCAGCGGCTGCACGTCGCCGCGTCGGCCCGGATCTACCCGGGCGTCACCTTCGACCTCGAGTCGGGGCCGATCGTCATCGACGAGCGGGCCGTGATTCGGCCCGGAGCGCAGCTGATCGGTCCGTGCTATGTGGGCCGCGACAGCACGATCCTCGAGCGGGCCACCATCCGCCCCGGCACGGCCGTCGGGCCGGTGTGCAAGGTCAACGGCGAGGTCGGCGGCACGATCTTCCAGGGCTTTTCCAACAAGGCCCACGACGGCTATGTCGGCGATTCGTACGTGGGCGAATGGGTCAACCTCGGCGCGGGCACCACGACGAGCAACCTGCTGAACACCTACGGCGAGATCATCGCCAAGGCCTCGCCCGCGCTGGGCAACGAACGCACCGGCCTGCAGTACCTGGGCTCGGTCATCGGCGACCATGTCAAGACCGCCATCTGCACGCGGCTCATGACCGGCACGGTGGTGCACACGGGCGCGATGATCGCCACCACCGCCGCCGCGAGCGGTTGCGTGCTCCCCTTCGCCTGGTGCACCGACGCGGGCACGCGTTCGTTCCGCCTCGACAAGTTCACGGAGATCATGCGGACGGCGATGGGCCGACGCAAGGTCGAACCCGGCGCGGCGTACCTCGCCCGCGTCGCGGCGTTGCACCGACTCGCCCTCGAGGCGTCACCCAAGGGAGCGTGAGCATGTCGATCCCCTCGGCCTATCAGCGCATGAAGGCGACCAACCCCGAGATGGTCAAGGCCTATGAGGCCCTCGGTGCGGCGTGCGCCGCGTCGGGCCCCCTCGACGCTCGCACCGTCGCGTTGGTGAAGCTTGGCATCTCGATCGCCGCGGGGCTCGAAGGAGCGGCGCACTCGCACTGCCGCAAGGCCCT
>JBBAVG010000066.1:0-19074 GCA_040397805.1 Phycisphaerales bacterium | reverse complement strand
GGAAGGAGTAGGCCGTGCCCCAGCGGAGGGCGTTGGCGTTGGCGTTCTGGGTGAAGGACTGCGTGCAGGCCCAGCCGAAGGCGCCCGACGTGCGGTTCGACGTCCAGTCGACGTTCGAGTAGGGTTCGCCGCTGTGCGACTCGACGTCGCGGAAGCCGACGTTGGCGAACTCGGTGAACTCGGAGCTGCCCATGGCGGGCAGGTTCAGCTGGAAGGACGCCGCGGAGCGGTCGGAGTTGAGGTTGTGGAGCATGTACTCGTAGTGGTACATGCCGTTGGCGAGCGCGGTCACCTTGTAGGCGATGTTGAAGGTGCCCTCGTTGGGCACCACCACGGAGCGGACCGTCACGCCGGGCTCGGCCACCGTCCAGCCGTAGATGGCCGGCAGCGTCCGCTGGGTCGAGAAGCCCGTCACCGTCGACATCGTCAGGGCCGTCGAGGTGCCGGTGATGTTGACCCGCCGGTACGCCGCGTTGTTCACGCTGTTGCCCGCCGCGGCGTCGTCGGCGGCGATGTAGTGCCCCTCGGCGAAGTACCACGCCCCCGGATTCGCGCTCGGCAGCACGTCGTTGACACGCACCTGCAGACGACGCCAGATCGTGTTCGAGGCGTCGGTGGGAATGGCCGAGGCCGTGAAGGGGTAGGGGTAGAAGCCCGTGTACGCGTTCACCTGCGAACGCGGGCCGAGCCGCGACTGCGAGCCGTTGAGGCCGGCCGAGTACGGGTCGGAACACGTCGGGTCGAGCGTCGCGCCCGTGCCGTCAGGGTTGGCGCAGGGGCCGCAGATCGTGCCGTTGAGGGCCGTGAAGCCGTGCTTGAGCCACGATGCGCCGATCTGCTCGTACTGCCCTGCGCCGTTCACCAGACGCCAGCGGTACAGGTTCTGGCCGATCACCGGGTGCTGGTTCGTGCTCGACACCCACGCCAAGTTGCGGTTGCCGACGTTGCACGAGGTCGTGCCCACCGCGAAGGCCGCGATGCCGTTGAATGGCGTGTACGACGAGAAGTCGGGCAGGTCGCCCACGATCACGTCCGGCCCGTCGCCGGCCAACGCCGCACCGCTCATGCACGATCCGGCGACCAGCGACAGCACGATCCGCGACACGCTCGACGTTTTCATATTCGGTTCGACCTTTGCTGCAAGAGGGACGTGACGACCCGAGAGGCGACCGTGCCCCCCGACCGATCCCGACGAGATCCCCGCCTCGTGAGAAGGCAAGGGTCCTGTCAGGATAATGGATTTCGGGACCGCGTCCAAGTGGATTCCGCGGCCTGGGCCGGATTTGTCGATTCTGCGGGCCTCGGACACGCACATTGT
This sequence comes from Phycisphaerales bacterium, assembly GCA_040397805.1. Taxonomy (GTDB): domain Bacteria; phylum Planctomycetota; class Phycisphaerae; order Phycisphaerales; family UBA1924; genus UBA2402. The sequence goes on along the minus strand of JBBAVG010000066.1, from coordinate 17,756 downwards.
TCGTACGATGTTCGCGTGGTCGCCTGATTCAGCGGTCGGAAGGAGCCGTCGCCGAGGCGATGCGGGCGAAGAGGCCCGCGGGGGCCGGGTGCCCGGTCCAACGCTCGAACTGGCGTTCCGCCTGATCGACGAAGACCTCGAGACCCGTGATGCACCGCATGTTCAGGCGCCGCGATTCGGCCACCAGGGGCGTGACCGCGGGCGCGTAGACCGTCTCGAGCACGACCATCGCGGGATTCAGCCTCGCCATCGCCTCGAGCGGCGCGGCCAACGACGTCGCGGCGTCGCCGCCCTCCATGCCCATCGACGTCGCCTGCACCAGCGCGTCGCACGCATGCGTCGCGAGCACGGCGAGCGTCAAAGCCTCGACATGGGCGAGGTCGATGCGACTCCGCAGCTCGTCCGCGAGCCGCACGGCCCGTTCGTGCGTTCGGTTGAAGAGCCGCACGCTCGCGCCGGCCAACAGGCACCCCGCCGCCGCGGCCCGGGCCACGCCGCCTGCGCCGATGATGGCGACGCTTCGGCCCGCCAGCGGGCCCATGACCGACGCGAGCCGCGCGACGATCGCCGGGGCGTCGGTGTTGGTCGCCGTCACGACGGGTTCGTCGCCCGAGCGGTCGATGACGAGCGTGTTGGCTGCGCCGGCGATGGCGGTGACGGGCTCGATGCGCCAGCCCGCTTCGGTGGCCAGCCGCAGGGCGTGCTCCTTGTGGGGGAGCGTGACGGAGCAGCCGCACAGGTCCAGTCGCGGGTGATCGACCAGTTCGGTCATCGCGCCCTTGAAGGAGGCGTACGAGGCCTCGGGGTCGTCGGGCGAGGCGCTCACGGGGAGGGGCACGTAGCAGGCGTCGATGCCCAGGGCCTCGAAGCCCGCGTTGTGGACGGCGGAGGAGCGGCTGTGGCTGACGGGGAATCCGACGACGCCGTAGACCTTCGTCGAGCGTCGCACGGCGCGGAAGCGGAAGGTCTCGACGAGGTCCCTGAGCGTCGGCTGGCCGGGCGCGGTGGCGGAGGATGGGCGGAGGGAGGCGAAGGTCAGCAGGCCGCCGAACTTGCCCGCGAGCAGCCGCGTGACGACGCCGAACTCGCCCATGCCCAGCGCGATGACCGGCCGACCGAGGTTGGCGGGAAGGTCGAGCAGTTCCAGGGCGTCGTGCAGGGAGCGGGCCCGGAAGGCGACCTTGACCACCGCGGCGGCGGGCTCTTGGCACGCCTTGAGCAGGCGGCGGGAGAGGTCGGCGGGGCGGCCGGCGAAGTCGTGGATCGAGAGGATGAGCGAGGTGTCGACGTCGCGAACCTGCGCGGGATGTCGCACGGCCAGGTCGATCTTCTGCCGGATGTTCGCCGACGCGACATACGCGCCGAGTTCGACGTCGATGAAGCGGGGCGGGTGCACGACGCCCTGCCCGAGCACGAGCCGCTCGAGCAGCGACACGCGTTCCATCTCGTCGCCGTCGTACGAGCCGCCTTCGGCGACGGAGCGGCACGTCACGATGCACGGGAGGGGCGAGTCGGCCACGAGCGTGCGCACGAGGCGTTCCTCGCGATCGTCGCCGCTCCCCGAGAAGCACTCGTCGATGCGGAACTCGACCAGGTCCGCGCCGCCGTCTCGTGCGGCATGCGCATCGGCGAGCGCGGGGGCCAGGTCGTGAACGGTGATGGGAACGCAGACGAGGGACACGGGCGCGTGATTCCGGGAGAGATCGTGCCGCCGACCTCAGGACGCGAACAGGTCGCCCAGCCACGCGGCATCGGCGGCGGACATGGTGGTGTCGGTCGCGGCCCGCACGTTGCACGAGGCCTGCCGCGCGTTGCGGAACCCGGGGATCGCGCTGCACACCTGCGGGTGCGAGAGGACCCAGCGGCTGGCGATCGACGACAGGAAGGCCGTGTCCTCGGGGGTGACGGGCGCGGCGCGGCTCGCGAAGCGGGCCCGGACCTGCGCGAGCTTCGAACGCACGCCGCCGAGGGTCTCCTGGTTGAAGTCCTTGCGGTTGGCGCGGTAGTCGCCGGGCTCGAAGGCCGGCGGGTTCGCGGGATCGAACTTGTCGAGGAGGATGCCTTGGTCGAGGGGTCCGAAGGCGACGAAGGTGCACCCGTGTTGTTCGCAGAGGCGGCGGCAACGCGAGCCGCTCTTGATGAAGTCCGGGTACCGGAGGTTGGCCTTGTTCTGCAGCACGTGGGGGCGCAGCACGGGCACGGCGCGTTCGAAGTCCTCGTCGGTGTAGGCCGACTGGCCGATGGCGCGAACCTTGCCCTCCTTGACGAGCGCGTGCATGGTGGCGGCGGCCTCGTGGAGGTAATCGTGATCGCGGCCGTCGTAGCCGGGGCCCACATAGGTGCCGTGGTGGAAGTAGTAGATGTCGATGTGGTCGGTGCGGAGGTTGCGGAGCGACTGCTCGCACTGGTGGCGGATGTGGGCGGGGTCGTAGGCGTGGGGGGCGGTGCCCTTGAAGTGGCCGACCTTGGTGGCGATGACCTGCGAGTCGCGGGCGACGCCCAGCGTGGCGAAGCACGAGGCGAGCAGGCGTTCGGCGCGGCCGTTGCCGTAGATGTCGGCGTTGTCCCAGTGGTTGACGCCCGCGTCGAGGCCAGCCTTGATGCCCGCGAGGATCTCCGCTTCGTTCACGTCGGCCCAGCCGATGGGTTGGCCGTTGGCGACCGACCAGTTGGGACCGCCCATGGTCCAGCAGCCGAAGCCGATGACGGAGACCTTGATGCCAGTGGCGCCGACGGGTCGGTGTTCCATGGCCAAGAGCGTAGGGGAGGGGGGTCAACGCCGACGCGACTGCGTCTGCAGGCCAAGCCACGGCGAGAGCGGGAAGAGCACCAGCGAGAGGACGCAGCCCAGCGCGCCGGTGTACGCGGCGGAGGCCAGCCTCGCGAGCAGTTCTCGCGACGGCGCCGCCTCGAGCGCGAAGATGGCGTCCCCCCACATCATCCGGATGGAGAGGATGCCCACCAGCACGATCTGCGCGACGAGGGCGCCCGTGAAGCTCAGGAACCCGACGGTCAGGGGATTGCGCTTGATGACCAGCCCGCGGAGGGCGGTGATCAACTGCACGGCGAGCACATAGGCGAGCGCGTGCGGACCGGGAATGATCGCGACGCCCGCGCCATCGCGGAGCGGCACGCGGAAGGTGAGGTCCATCAGCAGGCCCAGACCCAGGGCGCACCACGTGGGCCTGGGGTGCGACGTGAACATGGCGATGAACGTCACCAGGCAGAACATGAAGCTGGGCGCCACGTGCGAGTGGCCCATCGACAGGGCGTCCTTGAGGCCAAGCTCGAGGCCCAGGAAGATCCACGCCATGATCGCCAGCGACGCGCCGCTCATCGCTCGCCCTCCGGCGTGGCGGCGGGGGCCGAGGCGCGGATGACCACCTCGCTCACGCGTTCGAGGCGTTCGATGACCGGCGCGACCACGACCAGTCGTCGCAGCGGGTTGTCGGGAGAGGGCTCGACGGCGACGACCTTGCCCACCAGCAGCATCTGCGCCCCGCCGGGCCAGCGGCCGTCGGAGAGACGCACGACCTGCCCGGGCACGGGCTCGACCGGCTGGGCCGTGCCGCTGACGCGGCGGTCCTCGACGGGGCCGCGAAGGGTGCCCTTGCCGGTGGGGGAGAGGCGGCACGCCAGGCCGTTGGCCGTGGCGTCGATCATGATCATGCAGTTGATCGGCTCGGCCGACTTGGACGTGATGACCTGGATGTCGCACGTGCGGTCGTCGACGCTGACGACCCGGCCGAGCAGTTGCATGCCCGCGGCGGTGGCCACCGACGCCAGGTCGACGCCCTCGACCGTGCCCGCGCGGGCGCGGATGATGTCGGAAGAGAGGTCGCTCGAGGAAGCGAAGACCGGCGCGTAGATCTGGCGGACGGGCGTCGTGTTGACGATGGCCAGCACGTTGACCTCCTCGAGCGACTGCACGAGGCGGCGGTTCTCCTGCTGGATGCGGCGGAGCTCGCGTTCGGTCTCCTCGAGGCGGGCTTCGAGTTCCTTCACCCTGACGTCGACGGCCGGGCCGCTCTCGGCGGGGAGGATCCACCGCGAGAAGGCGGCGAAGGGGTGGCTGACGGGGGCGGCCAGCGCGGTGACGAGTTGGCCGAGGGGGCGGGCGAAGGCCAGGAAGCGCACGGGCACCGCGAGCGAACACAGGAGCAGGAAGCCCAGCGTGAAGGGAAGCAGGCGGGATGTGAAGGCGGGGGAGAGCACGGGGCGAGGACGCCGCGGGGCGATCAACCCTCCATGTCGTTCTCGAGGGTGGACTTCCACTCCTCGAGGTGCTCGAGGTAGATGCACGTGCCGCGGGCGACGCAGGTGAGCGGGTCGTCGGCGAGCTTGGTGGGCAGTCCGGTGGCCTTCTGGATGACGTTGGTGAGCCCGCGGAGGAGCGAGCCGCCGCCGGCCATGGTGATGCCGTTCTCGACGAGGTCGGCGGCAAGTTCGGGTTCGGCGTGTTCGAGGGTGCGGACGACGGCCTCGACGATGCCCTGCACGGGCTCCATGAGGGCCTCGCGGATCTCCTCGCTGCTGATCTCGACGCCGCGGGGCAGGCCCGAGATCATGTCGCGGCCGCGGACGGTCATGCGGGTTTCCGCGGCGACGGGCGCGGCCGAGCCCACCTCGATCTTGATGCGTTCGGCGGTCTGCTCGCCGATCATCATGTTGTAGGTGCGCTTCATGTGGTTCATGATCGCCTCGTCCATGTCGTCGCCGGCGACGCGGACGGACTCGCAGGTGGCGATGCCGGCCAGGGCCATGATGGCGACCTCGGTGGTGCCGCCGCCGATGTCGACGATCATGCTGGCGGTGGCCTCGGCGAAGGGCAGGCCCGCGCCGATGGCGGCGGCGACGGGTTCCTCGATGAGGTAGGTGCGGCGGGCGCCAGCGCGTTCGCAGGAATCGAAGACGGCCCGCTTCTCGACGGCGGTGATGCCGCTGGGCACGCTGACGACCACGCGCGGGCCGATGATCTTGCTCTTGCCGTTGACCTTGCGGATGAAGTAGGAGAGCATCGCCTCGGTGATCTCGAAGTCGGAGATCACGCCGTTCTTGAGGGGACGGACGGCGGTGATGTTGCCGGGGGTCTTGCCGAGCATCTCCTTGGCGACCCAGCCGACGGCCTCGCCGTTGTTGAGCACCTGGTTGGTGCCCTTCTTGACGGCGACCACGCTCGGCTCGTTCAGCACGATGCCCTGCCCGCGCACGGCAACGAGGGTGTTGCAGGTGCCCAGGTCGATGCCCATGTCGACGCTGAAGAGTCCGACGATTCGGTCGAGGAACACTGGCGGAGAGTCTCCTTGCCGCCGTTGAAGCGGACACCCTGCGGGGACGAGCCCCGAACCGGGCCGGAAGGCCCGATGCCGCCCCCTCTGGCGGGGCGCAGGTTATCGGCTACCCATGACGACAGGGAAGGATAGCGGGGTGGGAGTCCCCGTGCCCTCCCGGGCGATTCCTGCCAGCTTGGCATCCGTCGGTCCTGACGGAACCCGGCCGTGGGTGGCATGGCGGTCGGGAGCGGCCTCGGCGGGCCCGCCGCCGGGTGCGAGGGGGTTCGGTCGGCGCCCGAGCGGGGAGGAGTGCTCGTGGGGCATTTGGCACGAGGGTTGCAACCCTCCTTGCGTCCGCCAAGCAAAGGAACCATCCACCATGTCCAAGATCATCGGCATCGACCTCGGCACCACCAACAGCTGCGTCGCCATCATGGAGGGCAACCAGCCGAAGGTGCTCATCAACAGCAGCGGCAACCGCACCACCCCCTCCGTGGTCGGCTTCACGGAGAAGGGTGAGCGACTGGTCGGGCAGCAGGCCCGCCACCAGCAGGTCACCAACCCCCGCAACACCATCTTCTCGGTGAAGCGGTTCATGGGCCGCCGCCGCGCCGAGGTGTCGAGTCAGGGCAGCAGCGCGTACGGCCAGAGCGGCAACGAGGAGGGCAAGGTTCCCTACGCCCTCACCGGCTCGGCCGACGACTTCGTGAAGGTGAAGGTCAACCAGGGCGAGTTCACGCCCCAGCAGATCTCGGCCTTCATCCTGCAGGACCTCAAGAAGACCGCCGAGGACTACCTCGGCGAGACGGTCTCCCGCGCCGTCATCACCGTGCCGGCCTACTTCAACGACGCCCAGCGTCAGGCCACCAAGGACGCCGGCGAGATCGCCGGCCTCAAGGTCGAACGCATCATCAACGAGCCCACGGCCGCCGCGCTGGCCTACGGCCTCGACAAGGGCCGCAAGAACCAAAAGATCGCCGTCTTCGACCTGGGCGGTGGCACGTTCGACGTGTCGATCCTCGACATCGGCGACGGCGTCTTCGAGGTGCTGAGCACCAACGGCGACACGCACCTGGGCGGCGACGACTGGGACCAGGCGCTGATCGACTTCATCGCCGACGACTTCCGCAAGAAGGAGGGCATCGACGTCCGCAAGGACCCGATGGCCCTGCAGCGTCTCAAGGAAGCCTCGGAAAAGGCCAAGGTCGAGCTCTCGACTGCGCAGGAGACGACCGTCAACCTGCCCTTCATCACCGCCGACCAGAGCGGCCCCAAGCACCTGCAGGTGACCATCAGCCGCGCCAAGTTCGAGGCGCTCTGCGGCGATCTCTTCGAGCGGCTCAAGGCCCCGTGCCTCAACGCCCTCCGCGACGCCAAGCTCGACATCAGCAAGATCGACGAGGTGGTGCTGGTGGGCGGTTCGACCCGCATGCCCAAGGCCCAGGCCATCGCCAAGGAAATCTTCGGCAAGGAGCCCAACAAGAGCGTCAACCCCGACGAGGTCGTCGCCATCGGCGCGGCCATCCAGGGCGGCGTGCTGGCGGGCGACGTGAAGGACATCCTCCTGCTCGACGTCACGCCCCTCTCCCTGGGCGTCGAGACGATGGGCGGCGTCATGACCAAGCTCATCGAGAAGAACACGACGATCCCCACGAGCAAGAAGGAGATCTTCTCGACCGCGGCCGACAGTCAGACCAGCGTGCAGATCCACGTGCTCCAGGGCGAACGCGAGTTTGCCAAGGACAACCGCACGCTGGGCCAGTTCGAGCTGGCCGGCATCGCCCCGGCCCCGCGAGGCACGCCGCAGATCGAGGTGGAGTTCAGCCTCGACGCCAACGGCATCCTGACGGTGACGGCGGCGGACAAGGGCACGGGCAAGAAGGCGGACATCAAGATCAGCAACAGCGGCGGCCTGTCGAAGGACGAGATCGACCGGATGAAGCGGGACGCCGAGGCGCACGCCGCCGAGGACAAGGCCCGCCGCGAGCTGGTGGACCTCAAGAACCGGGCCGACGCGTTCGTCATCCAGACCCGCAAGGCGCTCGAGGAGCACGGCGGCAAGGTCTCGGCCGAGACCCGCGGCGCGGTGGAGAGCTCGCTCTCGAACCTCGAGGCCAAGATCAAGGGCGACGACAAGGCGGCCATCGAGGCGGCCATGAAGGAGCTCGAGAAGGCGAGCATGGAGCTGGGCAAGGTGATCTACGAGCAGGCGGCCAAGGAGCAGCCGCAGGCCGAGCCCAAGCCCTCGGGCGGCGGCGGCAAGGACGACGTGATCGACGCGGAGTTCAAGGTCAAGGAAGACAAGTGACCGCGGCGAGATCGATGAACTGAACCCCAAGGCCCGGCCGGATTCGGTCGGGCCTTGTCGTTCTTCGCCAGCCCGCTTCGGGCGTCCCCCTGTTGAGCCGGCCGAAACGCCCCACCCCGTTCGCGTCACGCGAGCGGCATCATGCCACTCCGATGGCCTTGAGTTCCGGCTTGCCGCAGACGTCGGTGCGAACCACGTGCGCCTCGCGGCATCCCGCACCCAGCAGGGCGTCGTGCAGCGACGCGGCGGAGAAGTAGACCAGGTGACACGGTCGGAAGACCGGGTGCTTCAGGTCGTAGCCCGTGTTCTCGAGGTCGGGCGTGGCGATGTAGAGCGTGCCGCCGGGGTCGAGCCGTTCGACGCACGCCCGCAGGAACGCGGCGGGGTCGGGCACGTGTTCCACGACGTGGAAGGAGGCGATGGTGGTGAACGTCGGGACCGGCAGCGGCACGGGGAACATGCCGGTGACCACGGGGCACCCCGCCGCCTCCGAGGCACGGGCCGCAAGGCGGGCGTCGGGCTCGATGCCCACGCACGCCAACCCGCGCGACGCCGACAGGCGGAGGAACTCGCCCTCCGCGCAGCCGATCTCGAGGAGGCGGCGGCCAGGATCGACCGACCGTCCATCCAGGAACCGCCAGCGGTCCGCGGCCTTGCGGGCCTTGTTGGCGATGAACGCGGGGCTGTACGGGTTGGCCGCGCCGAACTCGGCCGCATACGCCCCGGCGTAGTACTCGTCGAGCGCCTTGGCGTCGGGGAGCGGATCGAGCCGTGCGGCGTTGCACGCGTCGCATTGCAGGACGGCCGTGTCGGGGAGGGCCGGCAGCGGACCGAGTCCGCGAAGGTCGGTCCGCTGGCAGAGCAGGCAGGCGGTCATGGGCGTGTCATCGGCCATCCTGCGCATCGCCCGCGAGAAGTCAGGGGGCGTTCGTGACGGCGGCGACGGGAGGTCCGCGAATCCTCCACTCCGGCGACGCGTCCGCGACCGTGTTCCCGGGCCTGGAGCACTCCGTTTCCGGGGCGTCGCCGGCAACCCCTCCGCACGTTTTTCATCGCGATGCCGCACACGCTTCCTTCAGAATCCACCCATCGTGCGCACACGCGTCCGTGGCGGGAAGTTCGTCGATCGTCGGCGGGCGTGCCGTGAATCGTGCAGGCGGGGCCGCCGATCCACCATGCACGCCTCGGCGACCTTCTCGCCGACGCGTCAAGGAGTGCCGCACGATGGCCTCGATTCACTTGGGCGAACTGCTGGTCCGCAACCACGTCATGACCCCCGAGCAGCGCGACGCGGTGCTGGAGGCGCAACGGGGCAGGGGCGGCCCCTTCGGCGTGCTGGCCGAGGAGATGTTCGGCATCTCGCCCCAAGCCGTCGAGGCGGCGTGGGCCGAGCAGTACGCGTCGATCGCCCCCCGCATCGATCCCAGGGGCATCGAGGTGCATCCGCGGGTGTTGGAACTCATCAACCGACGCCAGGCGTGGCAGTTCTGCATGCTGCCCCTGACCTTCGACGCCGAGGACCTGGTCGCCTGCACCACGCAGGAGCACTTGGTGCGGGCGCTCAAGTTCGCGGGGTGGCGGCTGGGCCAGTCGTGTCGCTTCGTGCTGGCCGACGCAGCCCACCTGGGCGAGGCGCTGTGCCGCCATTACCCCATGGCCGGCATGTGCCCGCAGATCGTCACGAACCGATCGATCATGACGGTTCGTTGACGGCCTGCGTGTGGGTTGCGTCGATGGGTCACCGCTCGGGGCCCGAGCCGCCTCGCGACCGCACGATGACCGCGAGGATCGACACGTCCGCGGGCGTCATGCCCTCGAGGCGGCCGGCCTGCCCGAACGTTTCGGGCCGGAAGCGATCGAGGGCCTGCTTGGCCTCGGTCCGCATGTTGGGCACCGACAGGAAGTCGATGTCGGCGGGGATTCGGCGGTGCTCCATCTCGGCCTGGCGCCGGATCTCCGCGCGTTGGCGCACGATGTACGCCTCGTAGCGGCGATCGGCGAGCACCGTCTGCCACGCGGCACGGTCGAAGGGCTCGTCGGGCAACGCGCGTCGAAGGTCGGTGAGTTCGAACGCGTCGGCGCGAATGGCCTTCTCGAGCGGGCGTCCCTCGTGCGACGCCCGCTCGATGAGGGCGCCCAGTCGCGACATGGTCGCCTGCTTGGCGCGGAAGCAGTCGACTCGCCGACGTCCGAGCGGGCCTGAGAGCAGGCCCAGCGAGTCGGCGAGGGGCGTCAGGCGGTCCGCGGCGTTGTCCGACCGGAGCAGCAGCCGGTGCTCGGCGCGGCTCGTGAACATGCGGTAGGGTTCGAGGGGCGTCTTGGTGACCAGATCGTCCATCATCACGCCGATGTACGCCTGGTCGCGTCCGAAGGTGAAGTCGGGGGCTGCGCCCATCGCCATGCGTGCGGCGTTGATGCCGGCGACGAGGCCCTGGGCGGCGGCCTCCTCGTAGCCGCTGGTGCCGTTGATCTGTCCGGCGAGGAACAGGCCGGCGACCCGCTTGCTCATGCCCCCGGCGAGCAACTGGTGCGGGCGGACCATGTCGTACTCGACGGCATAGCCGTGGCGGAGGATCTCGGCGCGTTCGCACCCGGGCATGCCGCGGACGATGGCGTCCTGCACGTGCGCGGGCAGGCTGGTGGAGATGCCGTTGCAGTAGATCCAGTCGTCCTCGAGGCTTTCGGGTTCGAGGAAGACGCCGTGCGAATCACGGTCGGCGAAGCGAACGACCTTGTCCTCGAGGCTGGGGCAGTAGCGGGGGCCCACGCCCTCGATCTGTCCGCTGTACATGGGCGCGAGGTGCAGGTTGTCGCGGATCAGCGCGTGGATCGCCTCGCTGGTGCGGGTCTGGCGACACTCGACCTGAGGCAGCACGGGGAATCGCGCGAGCGAGGGGAAGGCCGCGTGGTGGTCGGCGGTGGCGGTGAGGTCGGAGAAGGGCACGGGCTCGGCGTCGCCGTGCTGGGGTTCAAGGGCGTCCCAGTCGATCGTCGATCGACGCAGCCGCGGGGGCGTGCCGGTCTTGAGGCGGCCGAGTTCGAAGCCCAGGGCGGCAAGGCTTCCCGAGATGCCGACGGCGGCGGCTTCTCCCACGCGGCCGCCCTCGCGTTGCACCTCGCCCACGTGCATGAGGCCGCGCATGAAGGTGCCGGTGGTGAGGACCACGGCCGTGCAGGAAATCTCGATGGAGGTGGGTGCGCCCGCGGGGGCGTAGGTCGAGGTGGCGTCTGGTCCGGGCGCGAGCGTCTGGCAGGCGTTGGCGACGCGGACGGCGCGGATGCCGGCGCGATCGGTGACGAGCGATTCGACGCTGCCGTGGATGACGGTGAGGCCGCTCCTGGTGGCGAGCATGGCCTGCACGCAGCGGGCGTAGGCGTGCTTGTCGCACTGGGCCCTTGGGCCGTGGACGGCGGGGCCCTTGCTGGTGTTGAGGAGGCGGAACTGGATGCCGGTGGCGTCGGTGGCCAGGCCCATGAGGCCGCCGCAGGCGTCGATCTCGCGGACGAGTTGGCCCTTGGCGAGCCCGCCGATGGCGGGGTTGCACGACATGACGCCGATCCTGGAGGCGTCCATGGTGACCATGGCGACGCGAAGGCCGGCGGGTTCGAGGAGGTTGCAGCAGGCCCACGCGGCTTCGACGCCGGCGTGGCCGCCGCCGATGACGATGACGTCGAAGTGGGTGCTGGGCGAGTCGGCCACGGCGTCAATGATATTCGAGCGGGCCGAAAAACGAGCAAGGCCGATCCGTTCGGATCGGCCTTGCGGGAAGGTGCGTGTCGGGGCCGCGTTCAGCGGGCGTAGGGGAAGATGACGGTGTACTTGGAGTTGTTGTAGGCTTCGACCGAGTTGAAGTCGCCGTCGGTGGGGGTGCCGCCGCCGGTGATGACGGGCAGATAGGCCGCGTGGGCGTCCATGAAGCCCATGACGGACTTGTTGATGTCGTCATAGCCGTTCTTGACGGCCGCGCCGGCGGCGCGATTCATGGTGATGTCGGCCCATTCGTCATTGAGCCACACGAGGCGGGAGGGGGCGAAGGAGTCGGCGATGCGGAAGCGACGCATGCCGGCCTCGAAGAGGAGCCGCCAGTTGTTGCGGATGCCGGCGAGCTGAGGGTCGGCCATCACCTGATCCCACCACTTGGCCTGCCACTGATAGCTGGTGCCCACGTCGGCGTAGCAGGAGAGCACCTGACCCTGGAAGAGCGGGTTGTTGTTGGGCCACGCTTGCTGGTGGCCGATCTGGTCGGAGGGATCCTTGAAGACCGGCATCGCCAAGTTGGTCCGCTCGGCGGCCGTGCTCTGGGCGTAGGAGGGGGCGCCGGTGGTGTTGGGCTTGTCGACCAGATCGGGGTACAGATACCTGTTCAGCATCCGGTCGTTGGCCTTGATGTCGAAGACCTGGGCGTTCTGCAGCCACCAGGTGCTGGTGGTCTTGCCCCAGCTGCTCCACGTGCACCAACCGGCGATGGCCGGGCTGTCGGGCGTACGGGGGTTCGGGGGACCGAAGTGGCCCGACCAGGTGGGCTGCATCGGCATCTGGCCGTTGGTGTCGTTCTGGTAGACCGCGCCGGCCTGGGCGATCGAGCGGATGTTGCTCAAGGAGATCGTCTGGCGGGCAGACTTGCGCGACTTGGAGATGGCGGGCAGCAGCACGCCGATGAGCACCGCGATGATGGCGATGACCACCAAGAGTTCGATGAGCGTGAACCCGCGCACGCCGCCAGTACGACGAAGATTGTTGAGCATCATGAGTTCCCTTTCGTCCAAGCTCGAGGTTCCTGCCGGAATCCAGATCGTGAAATCGTGAATGCCACGGACGGGGGTCGAGTGTGGACTCGCATGCACCGCAGAGTTGCGGTCGTCGATTATCCCCACAAGCAGGGGCCGACGCAAGCCCCAGTCAACGGAATCTTCACAGAGCGATGCGTCCGATCGCCACGTGGCGAGGCCACCCGTGGTGGCATCGGCCGCCTAGAGATACGCATGATTTCCCGAGTGGTTCTGGGCTTTCGGGCGGTCTGTCGAGCGTGCCGCGGGGCTGTCTGATAGGACGATGTTCGGTTTTATTCCGGCCCGCGCGATCGACGCGATCCCCCCCGCTCGACCTGTTGTGCTGAAGATGCGTGAGCCGGCGTGCGTTCCGTGACCGCGGCTCTTCGCCAGCCCGGCAGGGCGTTCCCTTGCTGAGCCGGAGGCGCGGTCCGGCTTTGCGGGCCAAGCCCCCGGCGTCGGACGAAGGCGTTGGCCCGGGTGCCGCGCTTGGCTCGTCCATCGCGACCATCGCTCAAGCTCGCCTTGCACGGCCGTGCGACGAGCGGGTCACGCGTTGGTCTGTTCGGGAGCGGCGGCAGACGGGGAAGCGGGAGACTCGAGCTCCCGCCGGTCATCGGCCGTCCCGCGTTCGAGCATCTGCAGGAGGATCTCCTGTGTCGAAGAGATCTTGAGTTGCTCGACTCGAACGAGGAGCGTCGACGCCGCGATCACGCAGGCCGACCCCGCAGGAATCGACTGCTTCACGAAGAACGCGATTCCGAGCAAGAGGAACGCCACCACGAGTCCGCGACACAGGGCGTAGATTGACGTGAGGTAGTTGAGCCGCGAGGCCTTGTCCGTCTTTCGGTAGCGTATCGATTCGTGGCGAAGCCAATGCTCCCAGGCGTCGGGAGGACACGCATCGCACGGGGCGTGCTCTCTCCACGCTTTGGTCCCAGTGATCCCCTTGACTTGAGCGGGCGTCAGAAGTCGCCGGATTCGACGACACTTGCACGTCGTGGGTGACGGGCATGCGGTTTGCCTCTTCAGCGGTGACAACCATGCCACCGGCTCGCCCCGCCGCCCCCAGAGCGCCAGCCACTCCGCTTCCTTGCCGACCATCTGCATCACCTGTCCGCACGCGTAGCTCAGCACTGCGAAAATGGTCACCTGAAGGGACGTGGGGAGTTCGTCGACGGGTGCGGGGACGCCCGTCGCGATGAGGAAAGCGATCATGCAGGTGGTGCCGGGCACCACCGTGCTGGCGAACTCTTAGAGCGAAAAAGACCGCATCGATTCTCCGTGGTTGTCTCGGTCCGTCCCGGCCTCTGTGGCGTCGGGGCCGGCGGTCAGCACCCCGCCTCCCACTTCTCGAAGAACATCGAGACGTCGCCGAAGTCCACGCCGCCGTCCTGGTTCACGTCGGCGTCGGGTTGACCCTGCTCCCAGACACCGAAGAAGGCGAAGAGGTCGTCACCGTCGACACCGCCGTCGAGGTTGAAGTCGGAGAGGCACGAGACGTCGATCGCGGCGGGGTCGGAGATGGCGGTGCCGCAGGCGTTCGTGGCGGCGAGCGTGTAGACGCCCGAGTCGTTGGGGTCGTTGGCGCGGATGGTGAGCGTGGGGGTCGAAACGCCGGCGTAGGTCTGCGAGTTGAAGATGTTCGCCCCGTTCTTGCGCCAGCGGTAGGTGGAGGTGCCGGCGGTCGTGACGCCGGTCGTGAGCGTGATGGTGGTGCCGCCGGTGTAGCTGCCGCCCTGGGGTTGCTGCGTGACAATTGGTGCACACGTCAGCGGCGCGGTGTCGGAGCCAGCCACGCCGCAGGGGCCGGTGACGATGCAGTCGTACGACCCTTGGTCGGCGGAGGCGACGGAGGTGATCGTGAGGATGCCGCTTGTTGCGCCGCTGATCCGTCCTCCTGATGCGAGGGGTGTGCCGTTGCGTCGCCACTGAAAGGAGAGGTTGCTTCCGCTGGCGGCGACGGTGAAGGTGGCCGTCGCGCCTGGGACGAGGGGTTGAGCCTGCGGTTGGTCCGTGATCGCCGGAGGGGTTTGGACAGTGAGGGTGGCGGCGTTCGTCGTGGCGGTGCCGCAGGCGTTGGTGGCGACGCAGTCGTAAAGGCCGGGATCGGCGGCCGTGACGGAGGCGATGGTGAGCGTGGTAGTCGTGGCTCCCGGGATGGCGATGTCGTTCCTCCGCCATTGAACGGATGGGGACGTGCCGGAAAATGCCGCGGCCATGGAGATGGAGCTTCCGGTGCAGATGGATTGGGAGACAGGCTGGGTGGTTGTGGCGGGTGGAGTGCAGGGGGGGCCGTATTCCCACGTTTCGTTGTTGGAGGTTGCGTAGTCGCTCCGCAAACCGCCGAACATGACCGTGACGTTCCTGTTCGAATCGAACGCCATCATGTGGTTGAGGCGGGGGCTTGGACCGCCGACAGCGATACTCGCCCACGATTGTCCATCCCACTCCCACGTGTCATTCAGTGCTCCGCTGCCGTTCACGCCACCGAATAGAACTGTCTTGCCACGAGAAGAGTCAAATGCCAATCCGGGCGACCAGCGAGCTGCTGGTTCGGAAATCACACGTCTCGTCCACGAAGAGCCATTCCAGATCCACGTCCCGCCGAGGTATCCGCCGTTCGATCCGCCGAAGAGCAGCGTCGTGTTCCGGACGCTATCAAAGGCGAGCGATGTTTCGAGTCTTCCGCCAGGGGTGCTGGCATTTCGATTCGTCCACGACGTCCCATTCCATTCCCACGTCTCTGAAATGTAGTTGTCGGAGCCGCCCGAACCGCCGTAGAGCACCGCAACGCCACGAGCCGTGTCGAAGCACATCTGATTCGGGACGATCCGTGGGGACGGCCCTGCAGCCGCGACCTGTTGCCAACGGCTCCCATCCCATGTCCACGTGTCTTGGAGATACTGGTTGGCATCACCTCCGCCGAACAGAACGATACGATTTCGGACCGTGTCGTAGCACATGCCCGCTCCCAATCTGGGCGTCGGACCGCTTGTGGTCACCAGCGTCCATGTGGCTCCGTTCCACTCCCAAGTGTCGCCCAGTCTGATTCCACCTGCGAGGCGAGATGTCAATCCGCCGAAAAGCACGACCACACGCCTGTTGCTGTCGTATGCCATCGACCCGTAGGCGCGGCCGGCCGGACCTGACGTTGACTTGAGTGTCCACGTCGCTGACTGCGAGAAAGCGACTTGTGAGAGCAGTGCAAACAGAGGCAGCGTTGCGTACTTCACTCGGATCCCCTTTGTTAGTTGTGCTTCAGCACCCGTTCTCCCACCGCGAGAAGAACTCCTCCACGTCCCCGAAGTCGACGCCCCCGTCGGCGTTGAAGTCGGCGGGGCAGGCGATGGTGAAGTTGACGGTGTTGGTGTAGATGAAGCCGCCCGGGCCAGGTTCGCAGCCGCCGCAACCACCGGACATCTTGCAGCGGTAGCCGGTTGCCAAGCCAGGGGTGGGGCGGACGATGATGAGGCCTGAGCCGCGGGTGTTCAGGAAGCCGCTGCCGTCAGCGAGGTCGATCCACGCGCCTAGCGCGGCCGGGTCGGCCACCAACGGATTGCGGCGTTGCCACTGATACGTCATCGGCGCGGTGCACGCCGGATCGTTCGCCACCTCGACGATGAACGTCACGGGTACGTCAACGCCGACGTTCTGGTCGATGGGCTGCGAGGTGATCGTGGGCCCGCCGTCGGGGATGCCGTTGTTGTTGGCGTCGGGGAGCTCGCCGGAGAGGATCTGGCCCTTGTCGACGATGCCGTCGTTGTTGCAGTCGGCGGACCATTCGATGATGGCGCTACGAACGCCATCACCCCCGAAAGCCCCCGAGTAGTTGGCGTTCATGTCCTGCCAACGGCTGGTTCCTTCCCAGTAACACACTCCAGTCCGGCAACTGCAGTTCGGCGAGTCCACGTACCACCAGTTTGAAAAAGTGACCGGTTCTCCAGTGACCCATTCGTAGCAGTCACGGCAGTCGCGTTGTGTGTAAAGCCCGATCCACGGCCCAACGATCCGTCCGAGAGTCCATACCGGGCGAGCATTGGCAATCGAAAACACAAAGTCGTTTTCGGAAGCGTTCTGCATGGTCGCCAGATGTCCCCCGACTGCTGCCGCTGCGTCGCGGGCCTCGGTCCACGTGACCAGACGCGGCCAGACGAGCGTGTCATACCAGTGGCCATTCCCCCCGTCCTCCACCCGCCACTGCACCGGCTGTGCCACCGCCAGTCCGGCAAGCAGCATGCCGGTGAGGAATCCCGCGACGCTCCGATGATGCATGGTCTCTCTCCTTCAGCGGGGCGTGCGGCCCCTTCGACCTTGGGCCTGCACGTGCCGCACGTGTGGCTCCATCCCGCAAACGCCTGTCGCGTCGCACTTCGGACATGGAACTCGGTCTTGCGATCTTTTTTGTTTGGTGGCGTGGCGGCTGAAGTTTGGTGTTGGGTTCGTGAGGGGCGGGTGTCGCCGTGTCTGGCTCCGCCGTGGGCTTGCCCGCAGAGCCGGGCCGCGCCCGCGGCTCAACGAGGGGACGCCCTCCGGGCTGGCGGGGCTAAGGGCAGGTACTCCGCCGTCGGCTTGCCCGAATGGCCGGGCTGACTGCCTCCGTTCTCAAGATTGCGTCACCTCCGCTGACCGTTTCCCGCCGCGTCGTTCGTTCTCGCTGTGCACGTTGCGGAGTTTTCGCCTTGAATCCCACCCGCCAATCCGTTAGGATGCCTCCGGCACGTTGCCATCGCCGGCCGCGTCGTCCATCCCGGATGCACCCTCCCGACCCACCCCAGCCGCCCGAGGACCCCCAGCGGTCCCTCAACGACCTGATCGCCGCGAGCTACCCGGCCCTGCGTCGCATGGCCGCCGCCCGCGTCGGGGCCAGCGGCGTTTCGCCCAGTTCGCTCGCCAACGACACCGTCTGCAGGCTGCTCAAGCTCCCCACGCCCCCCGCCGACGGCGATGCCGTCCACGGCCTGGCGCACCAGTTCATGGAATGGGGGTTTGTCGACCGCCTTCGACGCAACGCCCGCCAACGCAAGCACGAGGACGCCCGTCGTCACGAGGCTCGCCCCGTCCCGAGCGAGGGCGGCATCTCCCTCTCGCTTTCGCGGCACTTCAAGGCGCTCGAGAAGGCCTACCCCCGCAAGGCCGAGGCGTTGCGGCTCTGGGCCGTCCACGGCCGCACGATGAGGCAGATCGCCACCATGCTCGGCGTGAGCGAGAAGACGGTCCAACGCGACATCGCGTTCGCCACCAAGTGGCTGATCGACGCCGCCCGCGGGGGCCACGCGTGAACGCCGCCGTCTTCTCCTTGCTCGAGGAGGCCTTCGACCGCTGCGACGGAGCGTCCCCGGCCCAGCGCGAGGCCATCATCGCCGAACTCGGCAAGTCCTCACCCGACGCCGCGGCACAACTCC
>JBBAVG010000065.1:0-19183 GCA_040397805.1 Phycisphaerales bacterium | reverse complement strand
CAGACAGTTCCACCGCGCGATGCCGTTCGCCGTCACCCCGCCCGCGGTGGTGAAGTGGCCACCCGCGATCAGGTCGCCGTTGGGAAGAACGGCAAGGGCGAAGACGGCGCAGCAGTCTGTCCCCGTCCCCATCGCCGACCACGACGTGCCGTTCCACCGCGCGATGTAGTTTGCCGTCACCCCGCCCGCGGTGGTGAAGGCACCGCCCGCGATCAGGTCGCCGTTGGGAAGAACGGCAAGGGGGAAGACCCAGTTGTTCATCCCCGTCCCCAACGCCGACCACGACGTGCCGTTCCACCGCGCGATGCGGTTCGCCGTCACCCCGCCCGCCGTGGTGAAGAGGCCGCCCGCGATCAGGTTGCCGTTGGGAAGCACGGCCAGGGCGCGGACGTCGCTGTTCATCCCCGTCCCCATCGCCGACCACGACGTGCCGTTCCACCGCGCGATGTAGTTCGCCGACACCCCGCCCGCGGTGGTGAAGTCGCCGCCCGCGATCAGGTCGCCGTTGGGAAGGACGGCAAGGGTGTGGACCCAGTTGTTCATCCCCGTCCCCAGCGCCGCCCATGACGTGCCGTTCCACCGCGCGATGTAGTTTGCCGTCACCCCGCCCGCGGTGGTGAAGGCGCCGCCCGCGATCAGGTCGCCGTTGGGAAGGACGGTCAGGGCGTGGACTTGATGGTTCATCCCCGTCCCCAACGCCGCCCACGACGTGCCGTTCCACCGCGCGATGTAGTTTGCCGTCACCCCGCCCGCGGTGGTGAAGGCGCCGCCCGCGATCAGGTCGCCGTTGGGAAGGACGGTCAGGGCGTGGACTTGATGGTTCATCCCCGTCCCCAACGCCGCCCACGACGTGCCGTTCCACCGCGCGATGTAGTTTGCCGTCACCCCGCCCGCGGTGGTGAAGTCGCCGCCCGCGATCAGGTCGCCGTTGGGAAGAACGGCAAGGCGGTAGACGACGTGGTTCATCCCCGTCCCTAGCGCCGACCACCCCTGCCCGTGCACCCGCACGGCAAGCAACATGATCACAACTATCATCGATGCGAACAGTCGCTTCATAGAATCCCCTTTACAGGTCAAACCATCGAACTAGCCACCTCCGCTGACCGCATGTGGTCTTGCGGCGAGCCGCGCCACACCTGGCGCGACTAGACGGCACCGCGAAGGCAAGTCTTTCTTCTGGTGACTCAACGGAGTCACGTATCCCCTCGGCTCGCCGCAACTTGGGCGAGACGACGCCAGTCTCGATGGTACTAAACGCGCCTCAATCAGTCAACAGAATAGCGATCGCCCTGTCCATTTGGTAGGGGGCTGGTCGGCGACTCAAGACGCCAAGGGACGGCGAGCCGTTGCTGCTTGCCTCGTCTCGAGGCGTCTCGATGAACGCGAGCGATTGCTTGAGGACGGACCGACCGCCCAACCGCAGCTCAGCGTCTGAGCGTCACGACGCAGCCGCGAAGCGTCCAAATCCGCCCATCACGAAAACCGCCGACAGGGGCAAAAACGGGGCACACGGCCTTTGTTCGTGCGCGGCCCACCTCGCAAGTATCTATGAAAACAGCCCTTGCGACTGCAAGGGCTGCTCGAAGCGGAGAGGGGGGGATTCGAACCCCCGATACCGGCCTAAACCAGTATAACGGTTTAGCAAACCGCCGCCTTCAGCCTCTCGGCCACCTCTCCGGCGGGGTCAAGTATAGCCATCGGTCATCGGATCGTCGGCCTCGGCCGCTCGACCCCGCCGCGGCGTCTCCCCGGGTCGGGGAACGCGGGAGGCGGCCCCGGACGCGTCGTGGAGGCCGGGCTTTGCCAGGGCTCCATCGAGGCTCCACCCTCGCGAGGGGAGTGGGTCTATTACGAGACCCCTCGGTGTTGTTGGGGCCGATGGCGACGGATGGGCCAAAGTCGCCGCGGATTCGGGTCGAATGACGAGGAGTCGAAGGGTCGCGACGCGCAGGCGCCTCCCCCTTCGAGCTCCAGTCGTTCGTCAGAGTCAGAGTCGCCGCTGGATGCAGCGGCATGCCACCCGGCGGGAAAGGCCCTCCCCATGCTCACGAAGAAGTCGCACCGTTCCACGACCCCCGGCATGACCGGTCGCATCGCGCTCGCGGTGCTGATGATGCATGTCGCGGGCACGTCGATGGCGCTGGGACAGACGAGCTCGTCCAAGAGCAAGGACGCCAAGCAGGCCGCGCCGTCGGGCCCCGCGACGTTCACCAACGCCCCGGCGGCACCGCCCGCGGCCGCCACCGATCCGATGCAGCAGGGCGTCGGCCAACCGAGCACCATGTCGTCGATCGTGCAGCAACCCCGCGGCGCGGCGATTCCGCCCGCGCCGGGGTCGCCCGCCGCCAAGCCGACCAACACCGACATCAAGCTCTCGATCGACGAGAACAACATCGTCGACCTGCACGTCAACGAGGAAGACCTCTCGGCCGTGCTCGAGATGCTGAGCATCCAGAGCCAGCGGAACATCGTCGCCAGCAAGAACGTGACGGCCCGCGTGACGGCGAACCTCTACGGCGTCACCTTCTACGAGGCCCTCGAGGCCATCCTCAACGTCAACGGCTTCGGCTTCATCGAGGAAGGCAACTTCATCTACGTCTACACGCTCGACGAGATCGCCACGATCCAGAAGCAGAACCGCCAGCGCGTCAGCAAGGTCATCACGCTCTCGTACATCGCGGCGACCGACGCCGCGGAGTTCGTCAAGCCGCTGCTGAGCGACACGGGCCAGATCAAGACCCCCGGCAAGGCGGGCAACTTCCCCGCCCTGGGCGACACGCCCACGGGCGCCGAGGACTACGCCCTCTCCGCCGCGCTGGTCATCTACGACTTCGAGGAGAACGTCGCCGAGATCGAGGCCCTCATCAAGCAGATCGACACACGCCCCTCCCAGGTGCTCGTCGAGGCCACCATCCTGCAGACCAGCCTCAACGAGGCCAACGCCTTCGGCGTCGACTTCGCCGTCGTGGGCAACATGGCCTTCGGCGACTTCGTCCAGGTCGGCGGCCCGCTCGTGGGCCCGCAGGCCCTCCAGGGCGGCAAGGCGGGCACCAACGTGCTCCCCGCCGACCGCGGCGGCACCGCCCTCTCCAGCACCGTGGGCAACACCGCCGGCGCCGGCGGCGTGAAGCTGGGCATCGTCAGCAACGACGTCTCCATCTTCCTCCGCATGCTCGACGAAGTCACCGACTCGACCGTGCTGAGCAACCCCAAGCTGCTCACCCTCAACCGTCAGGCCGCCCGCGTGCTCGTCGGCCGCAAGGTCGGCTACCTCAACACGACCTCGACCGAGACCGCCACCACCCAGACCGTCGAGTTCCTCGACACGGGCACGCAGCTCTACTTCCGCCCCTTCGTCGACCCCGTCCAGCGGACCATCCGCATGGAGCTCAAGCCGCAGGTCTCGGAGGCCGTCATCCGCGACGTCAAGGACTCGGCCGGCGCCGCCGTGACGATCCCTGACGAGATCACCAACGAACTCTCCACCAACGTCATCGTCCGCGACGGCCAGACCATCGTGCTCGGCGGCCTCTTCCGCGAGTCGACGACCGCCAGCCGCCGCCAGTGGCCCCTCCTGGGCGACATCCCGCTGATCGGCTCGGCCTTCCGCGGCAACGACGACGAGACGCAGCGCAGCGAGATCATCTTCCTCATCACCCCCAGCATCGTCGACGACGCGGCAATGACCGCCGCGGGCGACGCGGGCG
Organism: Phycisphaerales bacterium; assembly: GCA_040397805.1. GTDB lineage: Bacteria > Planctomycetota > Phycisphaerae > Phycisphaerales > UBA1924 > UBA2402. Next base: position 15,476 of record JBBAVG010000065.1, on the reverse strand, counting down.
CGAAGCTCGCCGAACAGGCCCAGGCCGGCGCCCGGGCCGGCACCCTCAAGTGGAGCCGCGAACGCATCACGAGCCAGCTCAACGTCGAGGCCGAGAAGCTCGCCGCCGAGGGCAACAACGAGAAGGCCCTCTGGAAGGTCGAGCGTTCGCTGGCCCTCAACCCGCTGCAGCCCGAGGTCATCGCGATGCGCGAGCGTCTGACCGGCAGCCGCACCCAGCGTCACGAGCGGAGCATGCTCAACCGCATCATGGACAAGGAGATGCGTGACGCCGGCAAGCAGAGTTCCGCCGCCGAGCCCGCCGCCGATGTCCCGGCTCCGGCCGAGCAACCCGTCGAGGCTGGAAGTCCTCAGGCCGCCTCCGACCCCGCGGACGCTCCCGGCTTCCGCGAGTTGACCCCCGAGGAACTCGCCGCGGCGCTCCAGCAGGCCGAGTGGAAGTACGCCCAGGCGTGGTACAACCCCCGCCACTTCCTGGGTCGCTCCTTCGGCCACAAGGGCGGCATCGACGAGTCGCAGACCTTCGCGGGCGCCGACGAGAGCCCCAAGCAGGACTGATCACGACACCAATCCGGACGGGCGTGCGATTGCGTGCGCGTCGCACGTCCGTCCCGGTCCGATTCGACGCAGCGGGCCGTCAGGCCACGAACGCCAGGAGCACCGTCCGATGAAGCGACTCCCCCACTCCCGCCCGCTCCTCTGCGTCGTCGCCGCCGCGGGCCTCCTCGCCCTCCAGGGCTGCGGCAAGGGCAAGTACACGACCGAGCACACCAACGCCGCCAAGGCGAAGATGAACATGCTCAAGTCGGCGACCGAGTACCAGATGGCCTATCAGGCCTTCATGGCCGGCGACCTCCAGAAGGCCAACAACCACGTCGACTACTCGCTCACGCTCAACGACTCGGTGGTCAAGACGCACATCCTCCGCGGCCGCATCATGATGGAGATGGGCAATCTCGAGCGGGCAGCCGCGTGCTTCCAGCACGCCGAGACGCTCGACGCCTCCAACGTCGACGCGGCGTACTACCAGGGCGTGCTCGCCGAACGCGTCGCCCGCAAGGAGGAGGCCCTGACCTTCTACCGCAAGGCCGCCGACCTCGAGCCCTCCAACGCGCAGTACTGCATCGCCGCCACCGAGATGATGATCGACCTCGCCCGCATCGACGAGGCCGACGCCTACCTCCGCCAGCGGCAGGAACGCTTCGTGAACAACGGCGGCGTCAAGCAGGTGCTCGGCAACATCGCCATGCTCCGCAAGGACACCCGCACCGCCCAGACCCTTTACGGCGAGGCCCGGCTCCTCTCGCCCGACAACAAGGCCGTCGTCGAGAACCTCATCCGCGCCCAGATGGCCAACGGCGCGATCGCCGACGCCGAGGTCAACCTCTCCAAGCTCCTTTCCGACCGCGCGATGCAGGATCGCCGCGACCTCCGCCACATGCGGGCCAAGTGCCTCGTGCAACTCGACCGCCTCGTCGAGGCCCGCGACGTCTACCTCGAACTCACCAAGGACCGCGACGGCAACGCCGACATCGAGGCGTGGCGAGGCCTGGGCGAGGTCGCCTTCGTGCTCAAGGACACGCCGCGGCTCAAGCTCTGCGCCTCCCGCCTGATCGCCATCTCGCCCAAGTCGCCCGACGGCTGGATCCTCCGCGGCCTCATGCAGCGCCGCGCGGGCGAACTCGAGGCGGCCAAGTCCAGCTTCGAGCAGGCACTGGCCCTCCGCCGCGACAGCGACACGTTCGTGCTCCTTGGCATGGTGCAGCAGGACCTCCGCCAGACCTCGAGGGCCAAGGAGAGCTTCCGCGAAGCCCTCCGCCAGGAGCCCGGCCACGCCAACGCCGCCTCGCTGCTCGCGAGCGTCCCCGAGAACTGATCACGCCCGGCGGGCGAGCGGTATCACGCGGTGAAGTCCACCATCGTCCCCTCGACCTGCCCGCTGTACTCGCTGATCGACGGGTGGATCAGGAGGTCGAACGGCCGCCCCACCGGCACCCGCTCGATCAACTCCGCCGCGTCCCACGCCACCACCCGCAACGCCTTCAAGCCGCTCGCCGTCGAGAAGGCGTCGAAGCGGATGTGCCGCCCGTCCTTGCCCAGGGGCATCGGCGCCCGGTGGAGCTTCACGCCCCGAAGCCGCAGGCACACCTCAGGGTTCGAGTCCCGCCCGAAGGGCCCGAGCTTCTCGAGCCACGTCATCGCCTCTCGCGTCAACTCCGAGACGTCCGCCTCGCAGTCGTACGCCGCGTGACCCGTGAGCATCGCCGGATCGATCCGCTCGTTGCACAGCGACGTGAAGGCCTCGCTGAAGGCCTCGAGCTTGTCCGACTCGAGCTCCAGCCCCGCCGCCATCGCGTGCCCGCCGCCCTTGATGAGCAGGTGCCGACAGGCGTTGAGCGCGTCCGCGAGGTCGAACCCGCGGATCGAACGCCCCGAGCCGTGGCACGTGCCGTCGCCCGTCGCCATCAGGAACGTCGGGCGATGAAACCGCTCCACCAGCCGCGAGCAGACGATGCCCACCACGCCCGCGTGCCAGTCGGGATGGGCCAGCACGATGGCTCGCCTGTCGGGCCCCGTCATGCCTTTCACCTCGGCGAGCTCGATGGCCTGCTCGACGATCCGCCGCTCCACTTGGCGACGCTGGTCGTTGAAGGCCGAGAGCTGCTTGGCGATCTCCATCCCTCGTTCGCCCCTCGCGGTGGTGAGCAGCTCCACCGCCTCGCGTGCGTGCCCCATGCGGCCGCAGGCGTTGAGCCGCGGCGCGAGCTTGAAGCCCACGTCCTGCTCGCTGATCTTCTCGCCCGCCAGCCCGCTCGCCTCGACGAGCATGCGAAGCCCGGGAATCCGAGAGTGTCGCACTCGCCCCAGTCCGTGAAAGGCGATGATGCGATTCTCGCCCAAGAGCGGCACCACGTCGGCGATCACGCCCAGCGAACACGGCCCCAGCAGGTCGAGCAGCAGTTCGCGAAGGTCCTGCGTGATGCGATCGGTGCCGCACCACGTCGTGCACAGCCGCCACGCGAGCTTGTACGCCACGCCCGCGCCGCACAGGTCGCCGAAGGGGTACTGCCCCAGCGGATGGCGAGGGTGCACCACCGCGTACGCGTCGGGAAGGTCCGCTGCCGACGCCGGCAGGGCGTGGTGGTCGGTGATGATCATGTCGGCGCCGAACTCGCGGGCGATGGCCGGCATGCCCTTGCCGCTCACGCCGCAGTCGACCGTCACGATGAGGTCGGCCCCGCCCTTGGCGAGTTCGCGGATCGCCTCGGCGTTGAGCCCGTACCCCTCGTCGAGCCGGTGCGGCACGTACGACTCGACCGCCGCGTCGGGGCTCAGGGCCTTGATGACGTGGTAGAGGATCGCCGTGGCCGTGATGCCGTCGACGTCGTAGTCGCCGTAGATGACGATCCGCCGCCGCGACTTGACCGACTCGATGATCCTCGCCGCCGCCCGGTCGAGGTCGTGCATCAACGAGGGCGAATGCAGACGCCCGAGCGAGGGCGACAGGAACGCCTCGGCCGCCGCGGGATCCGCGAGCCCTCGCACGGCCAGCACCCGCTGGACGAGCGGAGCCCCCGGCGGCGCGACATCGCCCCCCGCGCGGCGCTCCCATCGCTTGCGGAAGCCCCGCACCGCCGAATCCGAATCGGTTGCCTGCTCGTAGTCAGCCATCCACGCATCCCCACGCCCTACGCCGCCGGACGAACGACGATCCGGCGAACGATCCGGCGAGCGTATCCTGCAATCGTCCGACCCGGAGCCCACATGGTTCGACTCACGAGCATCTACACCAAGACCGGCGACGATGGCACCACCGGCCTTGCCACCGGCCAGCGCGTCTCCAAGGACGACTTGGCCGTCGAGGCCTACGGCACCGCCGACGAGGCCAACAGCGCCATCGGCTTGGCCGTGCTCGCCGCCGACGCCGCCAACGACGCCGGTCTCGCGGCGTTGCTCCGCTCCATCCAGCACGACCTGTTCGACCTGGGCGCCGACCTCGCCACACCCCTGACGAAGGACGAACAGCCCGGAACGCGCTTGCGCGTGGTCCCCGCCCAGGTCGCCCGCCTTGAACGCGAGATCGACGCCCGCAACGAGCGACTCGCCCCCCTCAATAGCTTCGTGCTGCCCGGCGGCTCACCCGCCGCGGCACAACTCCACCTCGCCCGCACCATCGTCCGCCGCGCCGAACGCATCGGCGTCACGCTCATGAACTCGCGGGCCGGGGCGATCAATCCCGAGGCCATCAAGTACCTCAACCGCCTCAGCGACCTCCTCTTCGTCCTGTCGCGGTGCGCCAACGGCAACGGAGCATCGGACGTCCTGTGGGTGCCCGGCGCGAACCGCCGCGGCTGAGACGACTCACGCCCCGACGTACTTCGCGTACGCCGCCCGGGCGGCGGCTTCGTCTCGCGTGCCCTTCACGATGGCCCGGCCATCGGCGAAGAGCGACAGCTCGAACGTCCCCTCGGCGGGCTTGAACCGCACCATCATCGCCGATGACGACACGCTCCCGGCGGTCGCGAGCCGCGTCGCCAACGCCTTGAGGTCGATCATCGAATCTCGCACGCGTCGGGGCCATACCTGGACCGCTTCGCTGCCGCAGAGCGTGGTGCGAGCCTCGGCCGCGTGCAGGAACTCACGTCGTCCGGCCGGACCGCAGCATGGACACTCCGCCGCACGAGGCATCCGCATCGCCCGCGAGGTTCCCTCCCAGACATCCTCGTCGTGCAGCACCGCCTCGACGGGCGCAGGCCCGACGAGCACTCGCATGGCCATCGCCGCCTGCCATGACGCGGCCAGCGCCACCGCGGGCCCGAGCACGCCCGCCGTGTCGCACGTGGGCTGCGATCCCGGGGCGGGCGGATCCGGGAAAACGCACCGCAGGCACGGCGCTTCGGCCCGGGCACGGAACGTCGCCGCCATGGCGCGAGCCCCGATGGCGCCGCCGTAGACGTACGGCACGTTCAACTGCACCGAGAGATCGTTGAGCAGGTATCGCGTCTCGAAGTTGTCCGTGCCGTCGAGCAGGACGCCCAAGGGCGACGCCGCGGCGGCCTCTGACGCCAGCATCAAGGCGTTGCGGGCGCAAAAGTCCGCCGCCACCGGCCGCAGCGCGACGCCCGAGTTGACCGCCTCCAATCGCCGCCGCGCCGCCTCCACCTTCGGCCGCCCGTTCGCCGCGTCGTCCTCGGTGAAGAGGCACTGACGCTGGAGGTTCGTCGCTTCGACGACGTCACGGTCGATGAAGGTGAGCGTGCCCACGCCGGCGCGAACGAGCAGGTCGGCGATCTGACACCCCAAGGCCCCGACGCCGACGATCATCGCGTGCGACGACCGAAGCGTGCGCTGCCCCTGATCACCGATGAAGGGCAGGATCCGTTGGCGGTGATAGCGCCTGTCGCCGTCGTGCATCGGGTCGACGCCGTGCGTCATCAGCAGCCCCCGGCCTGCCACGCGACGAAGAAGGCCTCGATGTCCGGGCCATCCACGCCGCCGTCCTCGTTCACGTCCGCGGCGGACACGCCCTGTTCCCAATCGAGGAAGAAGGACTCGATGTCGGCCCCGTCGACGCCGCCGTCGGCGTTGTAGTCGGCGATGCAGCGGGAGGCCGGACGGGGGAACATGATGCCGCGGGCCGAGGTGGCGCCAAGGGCGGCGATCTGCCCATCGGTCATCGCCTCGTCGGCGAAGAGCATGTTGGCGACATAGACACTCTCGCCGCGGCCCTGCAGGTCGGCGAAGAGGCACAGGGTGCTGGCCATCGGAGCGGCGTTGGAACTCACGGGCGCAACCGCCCACGGCGAAGGGAACGAACCCCACGAGACCCACGTCGTGGGCGCGACGGGCGTGCCCACGGGCTGGGCGGTCGAGACATCGCCGTACCGCGGGTCGGTCGACTTGGTCGAGTTGTACACCCAGTCGCCGCCGGTGGTGCCGATGAACGTGCCGTCGACGAAGAGTCGGCTCTGGCCGAGGCGGTAGCCGTCGCTCACGATCGCCAGCCGCATCCAGCGTCCCGGGGCCAGACGCGGCGAGACGACGAACTCGCCGGGCTGCACTGAATGGCCCATGGAGCCCGTGCCGCCGGATTGGCGAATCAGGCAGTCCGCGGCGGCGTCGTTGTTGTGGTTGTCCTCGATGAGCGCGACGGGGAACTCGCTCGCCCACGCCGACGTCGGGATGAAGAGATCCCACACGAGCGTCCATTGGCTCAGTTTGTCGTCGGGCCAGAAGTCCCGCGTGTTGGGCCAGAGCGCAAGCCCGAGCCCTCGCGACTTGGCGCGGTTGGTCGGATCGGCGAGATTGCGGGTCGGGCTGGTGCGGTAGACGACGTCGTCCTCGCCGCCGGGCAGGGGAATCCCGAAGGAGGACGCGGCGCCGAAGGCCGACTGCGCCTGCGTGACGCCCGTGGGCGTGGGCGAGCTGGGGAGCTGCGTCTCCTGGCCGGGGCCGCCGAGGATGGGCCCGAAGGCCGGATCGTCGAGGTAGCGGAGTCGAGAGGGGCCCGAGGCGGGGGCCAAGCCCGTCTCAAGGACGCTTCGCAGATCGCCTTCGAAGTGCCACTCGGTGTGGACGGGCGGCGGCGGCGTCCACGCGGTGATGACGCCCGCGCCCGACACGATCGACAGGCCGAGCCCGCTGGGCTTGGAGATGTTGCGGACGCCCGCCTGACCGACGCCGGTGTCGAGCACCTCGAGCGCGAGCGTGAGGTTGATCGCGAGCCCCGAGAAAGTGCCCCCGACGGCGTTCTGGAACACTCGACACGGCCTCGTCCCCGGCGGGTTCCGCATGGCCCCCGTGACGACGCGATATTGGCCCGGGACGAACGAGTTGAGGACATCGCCCAAGGGCGTCGGGTTGGGGATGACGATGCCGCCGAGAAGACCGGTGCCTCGCACGACCGGGTTGAACGAATAGAGGTACCCCGGAGCGGCACTGACGGTCGCGGTGCCGCTGGTCCGAACCACGTCGGCCGGATTGGTCGAGAGGGACGGGACGCTCACGCCGGCAAGGTCGATCGAGACCGAAGGTTGGGCCGCCGCGAGGGCGACCACCACGGACGGGGCGCACCACGCGACGCACGGCAGGAGGGACCCTCTCATGGTGGAATGGTAGCGTCGCCCCTATCCTGACCGCATGACCAGCGACTCGACCCACCTGCTCGCCATCGCCGTGGGCAATACTCGGACCCGGATGGGCCTCTTCATCGACGGCGACCTCTCGTCGACCCGCACCATCGCCAGCGACGACGCCGCGGCGGCCGTCCAGGCGGCCTCCGAATGGACGGCCGAGCGTCACGGCCTGCCCGTGGTCATGTCGAGCGTCAACGCCCCTCGCGCCGAGGCCATCGCCCGTGCCATCGAGGATGCCGGCCACGGCCCCGTCCTTCGCATCGGCAAGGACGTGCTGGTGCCCATGAATCACGCCCTCGACGACGCCACCACGCTGGGGCAGGACCGCGTCCTGTGCGCCTTCGCCGCGTGGCGCCGGGCCAAGCAGGCGTGCATCGTGATCGACGCGGGCACGGCCATCACCGTCGACTTCGTCGATGGCGAAGGCGCCTTCCAAGGCGGCGCGATCGCGCCGGGCGTGAACCTGATGCTCCGCAGCATGCACGCGGGCACCGCCGCGTTGCCCGCCCTCACCTACTCGCCCCCCGACGCCGCTCGCGGAGCCTTCGGCAAGGACACGACGCACGCGATGCACCTGGGCGTCACCGCCGCGGCCGTGGGCATGGTGCACCACCTCATCAACTCGTACGCCGAGGCCTACGAGGCCTACCCGCAGGTCATCGCCACCGGCGGCGACGCCGCGGCACTCTTCGAGCACGACGAACTGGTGGAGCACGTCGTGCCCGACCTGCAGCTCATCGGCATCCTCGAGGCGTGCAAGGCCCACGACGAGGTGCAGGACGAGGAAGACGCCGTCAACGACTGACGCGACTCACGGCGAATACCGCTCGGCCTCGCGGAGCAGCGGCGCATCCACGCCGACGAGCCGCAACCGCAGCATCGCCAATGCCGACTTGGCGGCAAGATCGCGAATGAAGGCACGATCGCCGCTGAAGGCGAATCGTCGCGTGTCGCTCGAACCGTCGTGGCTGGCACGCGAGATCCAGACCGTCCCGACGGGCTTGTCCTTGCTCCCGCCGCCGGGCCCCGCCACGCCGGTGATCGCCAGCACGTGATGGACGCCGAGCCGCTCGACGCCCCCCTTGGCCATCGCCAACGCACACGCCCCGCTCACCGCGCCGGGCCCGCCGGGCGCGAACATGGCCTCGGGCACGCCCGCCAAGTGCGTCTTGATCGCGTTGGAGTACGTCGTGAACCCGCCCGCGTAGACGCTCGAGGAACCCGCCACCTGCGTCAGCAGGGCTCCCAACCCGCCGCCGGTGCAACTCTCGACCGTGCCCACCGTGGAGTTCGTCTCCTGCAGCAGCCGCACGATGCACGCGGGGAGCGTCTCGTCGCCGGAACCGAAGGCGTAGACCCCCGCGGCGGCCCTCGCCCGCGACTCGCAGTCGTGCAGCAACCGCACCGCCTCGTCGCTCGCCGCGTCGCCCTGCAGGCGGATGCGGATCGACACGACGCCACCGCTGGCCGTGGTGCCCACCGTGGGCCTCGCGTCGCGATTCATCAGGTCGCCCAGTCGCTGGGCCAGGTCGCTCTCGCCGATGCCGAAGGTGTGGATGGTCCGCGTCGTGATCGCCGCCGCCGGGTCGGGCCGCAGACGTGGCAGCACGTGCGACTCGAACATCGGCATCATCTCCCGAGGCGGCCCGGGCAGGCAGAAGACATCGCACCCGCCGATGGCGCCGTGAATGCCGGGGGCGGTGCCGTTGAGGTTGGGAATCGCCCGGCCCCCGCGCGGGATCATCGCCTGCACGCGGTTGATCGGCGCCATCTGCCGCCCGCGCGAGACGAACCACGCCTCGACCTGCGACAACGACACCGCGTCGAGTTCGAGCGCCGTGCCCATCGCGCCGGCCAACGCCTCTCGCGTCAGGTCATCGGCCGTGGGCCCCAGCCCGCCGCTGCACACCACGACATCCACCCGTGATGCCAACGACGCCAGGGTGTCGCGTTGCGCGTCGAGCGTGTCGGGAACGGTGACGTGGACCAGCGGCATGATGCCCACGTCGACAAGCCGCTGGGCCAGCCAGCGACTGTTCGTGTCGAGCGTCTGGCCGAGGATCAACTCGTCCCCCACCGACAGGATCCCTGCGGTCCGCTGATGCATGCCCCAAGTCTATGCGAGGGCCCTGGCGGCTCAGCCCATCCGCTCCTTGCCGCCCATGTACGGCCGCAGCGCGGGCGGGATCGTCACCGAGCCATCGGCGTTCTGGTACATCTCGAGCAGCGGCACGAGGAACCTGGGGCTCGCCAGGACGGTGTTGTTCAGGGAGTGGCAGAAGGTCGTCTCCCCCTTGCCCGCCCCCTCGCCGCCCGCCCGGTACCGCATGTTGAGCCGCCGACACTGGAAGTCGTACAGGCGGCTGGCCGAGTGGGTCTCGCCGTAGGCCCCGCTCGGCCTGCCAGAAGCGTCCAACTCGCCGCGACCGGGCATCCAGCTCTCGATGTCCACCATGTCCGCGTTCTTGGGACCAAGGTCGCCCGTGCAGCACTGGAGGAGTCGATACGGAATCTCCAGTCCCTGCAGGATCGCCTCGACGTACCCGATCATCTTCTGGTGCCACGCGCGGCTCTCGGCCTCGTCGGCGCGACAGATCACCACCTGCTCCACCTTGTCGAACTGGTGGATGCGGTAGAGCCCCGCCGTGTCCTTGCCCGCCGCGCCCGCCTCGCGGCGGAAGCACGTGCTCACGGTCACATAACACCGGGGCAGCGACGCTTCATCGAGAATCTCGCCCTGGTGCAGACCCATCAGCCCCACTTCGCCCGTGCCCGTGAGGAAGAGGTCGTACCCCTTCGCGCCCGAGCCCGTGGGGTCGTCCGCCGCCTGCCGCTGCGACTCGGCGATGTGGTACGCCTGCTCGCGGCCCGCGGGGAAGAAGCCCGTCCCCACCATCGCCTCCTCGCGAACCAGCACCGGCACCGACATGGGCTTGAAGCCCTGCCGATCGATCATGTGGTCCATGGCGTAGCGGAGCACGGCCTGGTGCAGCCGCATGCCGTCGCCCGTCAGGACGTAGCTGCGGGTGCCGGCCATCTTGACGCCGCGTTCGAAGTCGGCGAGGCCAAGGTCTCGGACGAGTTCGATGTGGGTCTTGGGCTTGAAGCCCTTGTTGGCCTCGAAGCTGCGGGAGACGTCGAACCACGAGGGGTTCCAACGCTTGAGTTCCTTGTTGTCCTCGCTTGAGGTCCCCACCGGCACGTCATCGTCGGGAGGCAGCGGCACCTGCAGCAGGATCGAGTTGAGCTCGGGCTCGACGGCGGCGAGCTGCGCCTCCATCTCGGTGATCTGGGCCTTGAGGGCGGCGGGCCTCGACTTGAGCTCGTCGAGCTCGGCCTGCATCTTCGCGGCTTCCTCGGGCCCCGCCTTCTTGATCGCGCCGGCCAGCTTGCCGATAAGGGGCCCGCTCTCCTTGGCGATGCGGTTCTGCTCGGCCCGGCGGGCCTCCATCGCGGTGAGCAGCGTCCGCCGCTGCTCGTCGAGGTGGAGCAGACGATCGATGTCGGCCGAGATCCGCTTCTTGGCGCAACCGTCCTTGAAACGCTGGGGATGCTCGCGAAGGTGCTTGAGGTCGATCATGGGAGGGCCAGTGTAGGAACTGCTGCCACCCGAGGCCCGAAAGGACCAGGCAAGCAGCCGACGCCTCGGGGCGTACCATCCGCCGAAAGTCGATCCACGCCATGCCGCCCGACGCCTACACGCTCACGCCCATCCGGGGCAGTTCGAAGCCGGTGCCCTTGGGGCGGGGACGCATCACCATCGGTCGGGGGCCTGACAACACGATCCCCCTGATCGACGAACGGGCCAGCCGCCTTCACTGCTGCATCGAAGCCGACGCGGCGGGCCGCCTGCTGCTCAAGGACCTGGGCTCCCGCAACGGGACGAAGGTCAACGACGTGCGGGTGGAGTCGATCCAGCTCAAGGCCGGCGACGTGGTGAAGGTCGGATCGCACGAGTTCATGGTGGAGGGTCCCCGCACGGCCGAGCGGGGCGAGAGCGCGTTGGCGGCGTCCTTCGCCGCGGCGGCGGCTGAGACCGAGCGGCTCGCCGCCGCGACGATGAACAGCGGCGAGCTTTCGTGGATGTTCGATTTGGCGGGCATGCTCGAGGAGCTGCCCCCCCGCTGCCCCGCCGAGGGCGTGGCGATCATCGACGCCAACGGCAACCCCACCGACGTCCTCTCGGGCACCTCCGACGGCCCCAACGCCCTTCGCCTGCTGCTGCAACTGGGCAGCAAGTCGCGGGCGACGGACATCCACGTCGAGCCCAAGCCCGAGCGGAGCAACATCCGCATGCGGGTCGACGGCGACATGGTGTCGATCTGCGAGACGCCAAGGCGCGTGGGCGACCTGCTGGTCGGCGTCGTGAAGGCCGCGTGCCACATGCACATGGCGGGCCGCGACGCGGTGCAGGACGGCCACTTCTCGTGCGTCTTCCCCGACCGCCGCGTCGAGTACCGCGTGAGCTTCACGCCCTCGATGCACGGCCAGAAACTCGTGCTCCGCATCCTCGACCAGCGGGGCTCGCCGGGCTCGGTCGGCGATCTGGGCCTCGCGGGCTACATGGAGGAAAGGCTCCGCAAGGTCTGCGAGCAGGACTCGGGCCTGATCTTGACGTGCGGCCCCACCGGCAGCGGCAAGACGACCACGCTCTACAACTGCCTGCGGTCGATCGACCGCGTCAGCCGCAACGTCATCACCATCGAGGACCCCGTCGAGTACCAGGTCGAGCACGTCACGCAGATCCCCATCGACGAGCACAAGGGCAACACCTTCGGCACCATGCTCCGCAGCGTGCTGCGGCAAGACCCCGACGTCATCCTCGTCGGCGAGATCCGCGACCAGGAGACCGCCCGCACCGCCATGCAGGCGGCCATGACCGGGCACCTGGTCTTCTCGTCGGTGCACGCCAAGGAATCGATCGTCGCCATCTTCCGCCTGCTCGACCTCAACGTCGAGCCGTACCTGGTCGCCAACTCGCTCAACCTCGTGCTCGCCCAGCGGCTCGTGCGGCTCCTGTGCCCCAACTGCAAACAGCCCCACCCCGTCCCTCCCGGCGTGGCCACGCGGATGGGCCGCCACCTCATGGGGAAGACGCACACCTTCGCCGCCACCGGCTGCAGCAAATGCCTGCGGACAGGCTTCCGCGGGCGGCGGGCCATCTTCGAGCTCCTCGACTTCAACGACGAGCTCCGCGACATGGTCCTGTCCAACCCCTCGATCACCGGCATGAAGCGGATCATCGAGCAGGGCCTCTTCACGACGCTCCAGCAGTTCGGGTGGCGCCTCGTCGCCGAGGGCGTCACGAGCATCGACGAGGTCGAACGCGTCGCCAGCATGACCTGAGCGTGCCCGGCCGTTGGCCCGTTCGCCCCATGATCGCGGCCCCGCGCCCGCCCCTACCCTCACGGTCTCCATGTCCACCCTGGCAGACGCCATCAAGACCCGCCGCACCTTCGCGATCATCTCGCACCCCGACGCGGGCAAGACGACGCTGACCGAGAAGCTGCTCCTCTACGGCGGCGCGATCGACCTCGCCGGCTCGGTCACGGCCCGCAAGGACCAGCGGTCGACCGCCTCGGACTGGATGGAACTCGAACGTCAACGCGGCATCTCGATCAGCTCGACCCTCCTGCAGTTCGAGTACGGTGGCTGTCGCGTCAACCTCCTCGACACGCCCGGCCACAAGGACTTCTCCGAGGACACCTACCGCGTGCTCACGGCCGTCGACGCGGCGGTGATGGTGATCGACGCCGGCAAGGGCGTCGAGCCGCAGACCCGCAAGCTCTTCGAGGTCTGTCGCCGCCGCGGGGTGCCGATCTTCACGTTCATGAACAAGTGCGACCGCCCGACGCGGCCGCCCCTCGACCTCATCGACGAGCTCGAGAAGGTGCTGGGCATCCAGGCCTTCCCGGTCAACTGGCCCATCGGCACCGGCCCGACGTTCCGGGGCGTCTACGACCGCCTGGAGCACAAGGTGCATCTCTTCCAGCGGACCAGCCGCGGAGCGCACGCCGCCCCGGTGCAGGTGCTCGGGCTCGAGGACCCGGGCCTCACGTCGCTGCTCGAGGCGCCCGAGCAGCACGAGAGCCTCGACGAGATCCGCATGCTCGACGGCGCGGGCGCTTCCTTCGACCCCGCCGAGGTGCTGGCGGGCCACACGACGCCCGTCTTCTTCGGCAGCGCGATGAACAACTTCGGCGTGCAGCTCCTGCTCGACGCCTTCCTGCGTCACGCCAGCCCGCCCACGTCCCGCGATTCGGCGGCCGGCACCATCGCCCCCGACGATGCCCGCTTCAGCGGGTTCGTCTTCAAGATCCAGGCCAACATGGACCCCCGCCACCGCGACCGCGTGGCCTTCGTCCGCATCGTCTCGGGCCGGTTCGAACGCGACATGTTCGCCGTCCACGCCCAGAGCGGACGCCGCGTGCGGCTGGGCAACGCCCAGAAACTCTTCGGCAACCAGCGGGAGACCGTCGACGAGGCGGTGGCGGGCGACGTCGTGGGCTTGGTCGGCAACGACCTCTTCGGCATCGGCGACACGCTGACCGACGACCGCACCATCGTCTTCGACGAGATCCCCGACTTCACCGCCGAGTGCTTCGCCTACCTGCACAACCCGCAGCCGGGCAACGCCAAGAAGTTCACGCTCGGTCTCGAGCAGTTGCTGCGCGAGGGCGTGGTGCGGCGCTTCGAGCCCGTGGGCGGCGCGCAGAAGGTCGCCCTGCTCGCGGCGGTGGGCCCGCTGCAGTTCGAGGTGGTGCAGTACCGCCTGCAGTCGGAATACAACGCCGAGTCGCGCGTCGAACGAATGTCCTGGAGCATCGCCCGCTGGTGGCGCCGCCCGGGCGAAAAGCCCCCCGTCCGCGGCGACGACACCGACTTCCCCTGGCCCGACGCGCCCGACGGCGCACGCCTCGCCTACGACGACCGCGGCCGCCCCATCGTGCTCTTCACCGACGAATGGGGCATCCGTCACTTCACGTCCCGCAACCCGGGATGCGAACTCTCGGCGACGCCGTTCAAGGCGCCGTGAGTTCAATGGCGTCGCCCGGTCAGGGCGCACCAGTCGTAGCCGTGCGGCGCTGCGAGTGCTCGGGCCAGCCCACGGACACGCGCTGATACACCTCGCGACCCCACGCCCGCCCAGCCCCTCCTCGCCCGCTGCGGGCGAACCAACAGGTAGCCCAAGGCGCTGCCCGGCTCTGCGGGCGAGTGACCTGCCCTGAAAAATCCGAGCCAGCGCGAGTGAGATCCGGCGGGGCAAGAATGCCCCAGAAAGGCTCTCGACATGAAGCGAAAAAGGCACACCCCCGAAGAGATCATCCGCAAGCTGCGTGAGGTGGAGCAGATGGAGGCCGCGGGGCATCCCGTGGCGCAGATCTGCCAGAAGCTGGAGATCAGCGTTGCCACGCTGGCCCGTTGGCGCTCGCAGTTCCGCGGCATGGGCGACGCGGAGATCAAGCGACTCAAGGAGCTTGAGGACGAGAACCGGCGGCTCAAGCGGGCGGTGGCGGACCTGACGCTCGACAAGCAGATCCTCAAGGAGCTGAGCGAGGGAAAATGGTGAGCCCGACCCGACGGCGGGAGGCGGTGGACCTGATCCGGGACTGGTATCCCGGTCTATCCATTCGCCGAGCCAGCGGCCTGGTCGGGCTCTCTCGCAACGCGGTCAAGGCGCCGAGGGCCCAGATCGACAAGGACAAGCCGCTGGTGGCGGCGTTGACCAAGCTTGCGGCCAAGCACCCGCGTCTGGGCTATCGGATGCTGCATCACATGGTCAAGCGAGAGGGCTTCCGGGTCGGCAGGGATCAGGTCTACCGATTGTCACGTCGCCATGGGCTTCGCGTGCCCCGCCGCATCCGGCGGCGTCGAGCCGTCGGAGCGTCGGCGAACGCGGTGCACATGCTGCGTGCAAAGGCCAGGAACGACATCTGGACCTGGGACTTCGTGAGCGATCAGACCATGAACGACGGGCGAACGTTCCGGGTGCTGACGGTGGTCGACGAATACACGCGCGTCCCGCTGCTGACGTACGTGGCGAGGACGATCAACTCGCGGGACCTGATCCGGGAGGTGTCGAAGCTGTTCGCGGTGCACGGCGTGCCGCGGGCGATCCGCTCGGATAACGGGCCGGAGTTGATGGCGTCGAGACTGCGGAGCCACTTGGAGTCGCACGGCGTCGCGACGCTGTACGTGGAACCCGGCTCCCCGTGGCAGAACGGGATCGTGGAGAGCTTCAACGGGCGGCTTCGTGACGAATGCCTGAACATCGAGGCGTTCCACAGCCTTCGGGAGGCGAGCGTGATCATCAACGACTACCGGCGGCACTACGCCCAGC
>JBBAVG010000064.1:5039-19566 GCA_040397805.1 Phycisphaerales bacterium | reverse complement strand
TCAGTGCCCGTGCTTCTTGCCGCCGCCGGCGTAGATCTCGTCGATGGCCTTCACCACCGCCTGCGGGGTGAGGCACTCGAGGAGTTCCTCGTTCATGAGCGCCACCGGGGCGGTGCCGCAGGACCCGAGGCACTCGAGCTCGATCAGCGTGAACATGCCGTCGTCGGTCGTCTCGCCCACGTCGATGCCCAGGCGGTCCTTCACGGCCTGCGTGATGGCCTCGTGGCCGCAGAACTCGCACGCGATGCTGCGGCAGATCGAGATCAGGTGCGTGCCCTTGGGCTTGAGCCAGTACTCCTCGTAGAAGCTCGCCGTGTCGATGACCTCGGATGGGGGCAGCGACAGGAACTCGGCCACCTCGAGCATCGCCTGATGGGGCACCCACCCGTACTCGTGCTGCACCATGTGCAGCGTCGGCAGCAGCGCGGCGTGCTTGGTCTCGTACCGGGGCAGGTACGTCCGGGTCAGTTCGTCCTTCATCGCCGCCGTGAGGTACGGCTCGGGACGCTTCTCGACCTTCATCGTCGCGGAGGGTTTGGTGATCCAGGCCATGGGGTGAACGGTAGGTGGCGGGTTTCCGTTTGTCGGCCCCCACCCCCTCACCCCCCCGAACCGGCGGCAGGCCACAACTATTTAGGTATTATCGGACTACGACAAGGCCGCCGTGCCGATGCAATGCCCATGGTGCAGAAGCTGACCAAGCGGTACTCCACGACCATCCGGTACACCGACAGGACGGGCAAGGCGAGCTACATCGCCTCGAAGTACGCCCCGCTGCTGACCGCGAGCGTGCTCGACGTGGGCTGCGACCGCAAGCAACTGCAGGCGGCCTTGCCCGCGGGCGTCGCGTACACGGGCGTCGACATCGCCACCTCGGCCGACGTGGTGACCGATCTCGAGTGGGGCACGCTGCCGCTGGACGACCGGAGCGTCGAGACGGTGGTGGCGGCCGACGTGCTTGAGCATGTCGACTCGATGCACTCGCTCTTCGACGAACTCTGCCGCGTGGCCGACAAGCACGTCATCGTGTCGCTGCCCAACCCCTATCGCAACTTCATTTGCGAACTGGCACGGCGCGGGTGCGACACGTTCAAGTACTACGGCATCGGCGAGGAGAAGCCGGTCGATCGTCACAAGTGGTTCTTCGGGGCCGAGGACGCCAAGCGGTTCCTCGAGGCCCGGTGCGAGCGCAACGGCTTCGTCGTCGAGCAACTGGACGCGGAGGACATGGGCTTCCCCGAGGAGGTCCGCCGGGCCTTGCCGGGGCTTGCGCCCACGTTCCAGCTCGCGGCGGGGACCATCTGGTGCGCCGCCACCCGTCGCACGGCCTGAATCCTCCAGCCTCCGACGCGCGTACAACCGGTGGTGGACGAACGCACGATCCTCTGCGAATCCTGCGGCTACGACCTGACGGGTCTCGAACCCTCGGGGACGTGCCCGGAGTGCAGCCGCCCCGTCAGCCGCTCCTTGCCGGCAAGCCGGCCAGGCTCGGCCTGGCAGCGTGGGCCGGGCCTCTGGTCGTGGTGGCTCACCAACCTTTCGGTCGTTCGGTCGCCCCGTGACACGATGGCGCGACTCCGCATCGACTCGTCGCGATCGACGATGCTGGCGGCCCTCAACTGCGGGATGGCGGGCGCGATCCTGGTGGCGCCATGGCTGGGGACGCCCGCCGGCGATCCCGCGAGGGCGGCCCGCGGCGGGAGCGATCTGCAGGTGGCCTTCACGTACGCATGGGTCTTCGCGGCCCAGACGGCGGCGGTGGGCGCGGTGCTCCTCTGCCTGACGTGGTGCGAGTACGCGGGCATCCGCTTCATCGCCGCACGCCGCGGATGGCGATTGACGCGTGCGGGAGCCTGGCAGGTGTGCTGCCACGCCACCGTGGGGTGGTTGGCGGTGGCGCTGGCGCCATTGGCCGGCCTGGCGATCCTGCATGTGCTGACGTCGGTGCTGCGGCTGCCCTTGGGGGGCGCGATCGACCTGCGACGGTTCGGCCTCCCGCCGACGACCTGGGGCGACGTGCTGACGATCGCCATCCCGGCGGTCTTGGCGCTGGTGGGCCTGTTCGCATATGAGCTGCTGGTGCATCTGGGCGTCCGGAGCAACCGCTACGCCGCCCGGCTCTGACACGCCGTACACTCGGCCGGTCGCATTCGACCCGTCGGACGAAGGAATCGTCCGTGATCGCCAGAGGCATGTCCGGCCAAGGAGGGCCCCTTGCTCTATCTGCTTCATGACCTGATCCGCGGCTGGCTGGTCGAGCACGACCTGTACCGCTTCACGCAGGTGCTCGACCGCATCGAGTTTCGCGCCTTGTCGGCGGCGGGCATCGCCTTCGCCTTCGTGCTGCTGCTGGGGCCGCGAACCATCGGCTGGCTGACGCGCAAGAAGATCGGCGACGCGGGCCTCTCGGACGCCGAGTGCCTCGCGCAGCACGCGGCCAGCAAGGCCAACGTGCCGTCGATGGGCGGCATCCTCATCGTGGGCGCCATCTGCGGCAGCGTGCTGCTGCTGGCGGACATCTCCAGCTTCTACGTCATCGCCGGACTGATGGTGGCCCTGTGGCTCGCGGCCGTCGGCGGCGCGGACGACTACCTGAAGCTGACGGCCAAGCGTCGCGGCACCGGCAGCCGCCAGGGCCTGTACGCCTGGGAGAAGCTCGTCTTCCAGCTGGGCGTGGGCGTGCTGGTGGGCTGGTTCGCCTTCCACCAGGGAACGGTGACGGACCCCGCCCCGGCGAGCTCGACGGGCGAGGTGGCGACGGCGGCGACGGGCGTGGCGGCGACGGCGACGGAGGTTCGTGAGACGAGCGACGCCGAGGCGATTCCCGAATCGACGGACGCGGGCGACGTGCGACACGTGCTCAACCTGCCCTTCCAGCGAACGTACGAACCCGGCGGCCAGAAGCTCAACCCCAACCTCATCTTCCTGGGCATGCCCATCTTCATCCTCTTCGCCACGCTGATGGTGGCGGGCATGAGCAACGCCGTGAACATCACCGACGGGCTCGACGGCCTGGCCACGGGCGTCTCGGTGGCGGTCTCGATCGGCGCGTTCGTGCTCTGCCTCATCGCCGGCAACCAGGCATGGGCGCAGGGCCTGCTGCTGCCGTACGTCCCCGAAGCCAGCGAGTTGGCCGTGCTCGCAGGCGCGATGGCCGGGTCGTGCCTGGGGTTCCTGTGGTGGAACTGCTCCCCTGCGGTCGTCTTCATGGGCGACACGGGCGCCCTGGCGCTGGGAGGCATCCTCGGTTACATCGCCGTCATCATCCGCCAGGAGTTCGTGATCGTCCTCATGAGCGGCATCTTCATCATCGAGGTCGGCAGCAGCTTCCTGCAGACGGCGTGCTACAAGCTCACCGGGGGCAAGCGGATCTTCAAGATCGCCCCCTACCACCACAACCTCCACCTCTCGGGGTGGCCCGAGCCCAAGATCGTCGTGCGGTTCTGGATCGTGTCGGTGATCCTCGTGGTGATCGGCATCACCACGCTCAAGATGCGTTGACGCGGCGACGCCGCCTCACTTCACCAAGACGCGTCGCAGCACGATCCGATCCATGATCGGGCCGTTCTCGCCCGCCTCGAGCCGCACCGTCCACTCGAGGTCCGAACCGCCCGGAAGCTCGAGATTGAACGACGCCTCGGGCGTCGCCTCGTTGAGCCGATGACGCCAGAGCGGCACGACGCGGCCCGACGCGACCGCCTCGATCGCCACGTCGCAATCACCCCACAGTCGTGCCGCCTCCGGAAGCTCGACGGTGCCGGCGATCCGCACCGCGCCGGGCAGCGCCCACGTGACCGTCATCGGTCCGGGCAACTCGATGTCCGCGGCGCCCAACAACGCCAGAGCGGGGTCGCCCACCACCGGCGGCGGCGTCCACGGGCGATCGGCGTCGCTCGACGTCACCCGAGGCGTCGATTGGGCGAGCGTGCGAAGCGCCGAGGCCTCGAAGACGACCGCCCGCACCTCGCCGGCTTCGACCGAGACGGCCTTGCCGTCGCCCGCCTCGAGCGTCAGTTCGCCTCGCCCGTCCTGTCCGAGCGACACCGCCGTGACGCGGCACACCGCGCCGCTGGCGAGCCAGACCCACGTTCCCGTGGCCGGCTTGGCGGGATTGGCCAGCGATGCCGCCGCCACGCGGCCTGATTCGATGGTCGTGGGCGCGCCGCCCACCTCGATGGTGACCAAAGGGCCGACCGAGGCGAGGAACCCTTCCACGCGGTCGCCGTTGGTCAGCAGCAGCACGTCGCTCGTGCCGTCGCAGAGGGGCATCGCGACGGGGCGAAGCTGCATCGCCGCCACCCGCTCGAGGGGCACCGACAGCAGGCCTCCGACGCGACCGGCCCATCGCACGCGATCAGGTTCGGACGGTTCGGACGAGAGCACGCCGGGGAAGGACTGGCCGTCGATCAGCCGAATCACCCCCTGGGGCACTTCGTCGAGGAGCGAGACGTCGCGCCACGCGTCGATGGCGGCGCGGCCCGGCCCATCACCCCTTTGAACCGGAGGCATGACCACGGCGACCACCTCGGCCGCGGGCGTCGAGACGATGATGCCATCGGGACCCACGAGCGAGACGCGGGTGGCGTCGAGGGCGTGGAGCCGGCCGGTGCGGGCCGAGAGATCCTGCAGGATGACGGTGCGGGCGAACGCCTCGGGCCGACGCGGCGGAGCCTCGCGGGCGGCCGCGATGGCCACCATGACGACGGTGATGGAGCAGGCGACGAGCATCACTTCTGGAAGATCGGCAAGTACCGCTTGGGCATTTGAAGAATGATGAGGGCCATGGCGGTGCCGTACTCCTCGCCCGCCGAGGAATCCTCCCACTTGCCGTTGGCGTCCTGCGTCTGGAGGAGCAGCGACCGGATGGCGGGCCACCACGTGGCCCAGTGCTCGCCGCCGGCGAGGAACATCGCCTGCACGGCGTAGTAGTGGCCGTAGAAGAAGTGGATGGCCTGGTTCTCGCTCTTGCCGGGCATGGCGTTGGTGTTGAGATACGCGATGCCCCGGTCGATGGCCTGGTCCTCGTAGATGCCGGCGTAATAGAGGCACGCGACGCCCGCGGCGGACCTGGGCCACGCGCTGGGACCCGTGATCATCTGGTACCGGAACCCGCCGTCGGGGTTCTGGAGCGTGCGGGCGTACTGCACCGCGCGATCGATGACCTTCTTCGAGACGTCGAGCCCGGCGTTGCGTGCCGACCGCAACGCCATGATCTGGCAGATCGTCACGGAGACGTCGGCGTCGGCG
Organism: Phycisphaerales bacterium; assembly: GCA_040397805.1. GTDB lineage: Bacteria > Planctomycetota > Phycisphaerae > Phycisphaerales > UBA1924 > UBA2402. The sequence continues at coordinate 14,319 of JBBAVG010000064.1, read as the reverse complement.
GCGACGGGGTTGTACCGCCAGCCCCCCTCGTCATTCTGCGTGCGCTCGATGAGCTGCACCGCCTTGAGCAACGCGCGGTAGAGGCGGTCGGCCTGCGTCGTCTCGCCGCCGCCCTGCGTCATGCCGTACACCTCGCCGAGGAAGAGCGTGGCGAACCCATGCCCGTACATCGGGTTGCTCGCGTTGGGCGTCGCGACTAGCCCGCTCTCGGAGCAGTGCGTCAGCACGTAGTCGAGGCCCTTGGAGACCACCTCGCCGTACGCGCCGCGGCCGGGCAGGTTGCCGTCGGCCATGAAGGCCAGGCACGCCAGGCTCGTCACCGCCACGTTGCGGCCGAACTGGCTGCCGCCGAAGGAGCCGTCGGGGTTCTGCTCGCGGGCCAGCGCGGCCAGCCCCCTGGCCACCGCGCCGTCGACCGCGGCGGTCATCTCCTGCTGCAGCGGGTTGTTCGCCGCCGAGGGCGCCATCGTCGCCGGACGCGGCGGATCTGGAGGTTCGGCGACGATCGCGCCCGTCGAGACGAGCGCGGCGATGAGGGCCCGCAACATCATGCCTGTTCCTCTCGGCGCACACGCGTCACTTGGGACCTCCGGGTTGTTCCGCCAGGCGCTTGTAATACTCGCGCGTCAGCGCCTCCCACTTCGCGCTGGTCACGTCGCCCGAGCCCTGCAGGAGCGCGTCGCGAAGCCGCGCGGGCAAGTTGCCCCACGCCGCCCCCGCCCCCGGAGGGGCGTTCACCCGCCCGCCCTGCTGCGGATTCTCGCCACCCGTGGCGTCCGCGCCTTGCTGCTGGGCCGAGGCCTGCTGCTGCTGTTGCTGCTGTTGGCTCGACTGCTGCTGTTGTTGCTGCTGTTGATCCTGCTGGTCCTGCTTCTGGCGACGCTTCTGCTTCTGCTGTTGCTGCTGCGAACGGGCCATGTCGATCAACTTGTCGATCTTGGCCAGCGCCTGCTCCTGCATCCGCTGCGTGTCGATGCCCGCGTCCTTCGATTCGCCCAGTCGCTTGGCCGTGTCGCCCATCAACTGCACCGCCTGCGCGAAGGCGTCGTCGAGCTCCTCGAGCGAGAGTTTCCGCTCGAGTTCCGACTTGGCCGCGTCCTTCGCGACCCCCTCGCCCTGCGGCTTCCCCTCGGGCGCGATGCCCAGCAACTCGTCGAGCGTCGGCTCGGCGGCGGGCGTGGGACCGCCGGGCTTCGCCGGTTCGACCGGCGGCGGCGCGACCGGCGCCTCCTGGGCCGCGGCGACGCCCCACAGCCCCATCGCCAGCGTCACCATCGCGACGACCGCTCGTGGGTTCATGATCGCTCCTTCGCGGGCTGGGCGTCCTGGTCGTTCTCTTCCTTCAGCTTGTCGAGCAGTTGCTGCCCGAACTTGGCCAACTCGGCCTGCAGGTCCGCCACGGCGTCGAGATCGTCGCGACCTTCCGAAACCACCCGCGTGCGTTCAGCGGCCTCGGCCTGCATCGCTCGCAGCAGCTTGAGTTCGGCGATCGGCGGGATCATCGGCTGCTTCTGGCTGTCACCGCCCCCCTCGCCGCCGCCGCCGCCGGCTTCGTCCTCCTTGAACTCGTCCCGCTGCTTCTTGGCCTCGTCGAGCGCGGCCACGAGCCCCTGCAGGATCCTCGTCGCCGTCGCGACCTCGCGGCCGACGGCCTCGGGCGTCTCGCCGGCCTCGAGCGAGCGGGCCGCGCTTCCCGCCGCGGCGTCGTACCGCCGGTGCGCGAAGTCGAAGATCGCCGCCTCGCCCAACCCCTCGGTGCCCGATCGCACCTGCGCCATCCGCTCCTTGAGCTCGAGCTGCTTGGAGCCCAGCACGCGTGCCGCCGCCCGGGCGCGGCGGTCGAGCGGCTTGCCGACCATCGGCTGGAGATCGGCCCCCACCGCCAGCTGCACCTCGAGCATCTGCGCGTACGCCTTTCGCAGTTCGTCGCGACGACGGTCCTCCTCGCGTTCCTCCGCCGCGTCGTCGAGCCGCTGTGCCTCGGCGAGGGCGTCCTTCAGCCGCGCCAGGCTCGTGCGTTCCGCCGCGTCCGCGCCCGGCTGATCGGCCGGCGAAGCCCGCAGGGCGGCGATGGCGCCCGTCTGCGATTCGGCCGCCGCCTCCAGCAGGGTCACGAGCCGTTCGCCCCCCTTGACCTCGGCCTTCACCGTCTGCTGCACGCCCAGCGTGTTCTGGTGCAGCACGATCATGCCCTGGTCGAGGCCCTGCGCCGCCCCGCGGCCCGCCATCGCGTCGGCCAGCACGCCCAGCTGCGCCGTCTGCGCGTCGATCAGCGTTCGGATCGACTGCTGCACGTCCGCCAGCACGCGACGCAACGCCTCGTCCTTGCGTTGCTGGGTCTTGTCGAGCTCCTCGAGCATCGACTCGAGCGTCTCGGCCGCCTGCTCCTGCATCTGCTGCGCTTCGCCCGTGCGGTTCGAGGCGATCTGCTCCGCGGCCTCCTCCTGACGCCTCGACAGCTGCGACGAACGCGCCTTGTCGGCCGCCGCCTGCATGGCCTGCGCCTGGGCCTTGTCGGTCGATTCCATCCGCGTCGCACGCTCCTGCGCGACGTTCACCATCGCCTGCGACTTCTGCGACAGGTCCTTCTGCTCCGAGGCGAGCTTCTCGAGTTCCGCCCGCTGCTGCGGCGTCAACTCCGAGGCCGCCTTGCCCTGCATGGCGCGGGTGCTCGTCGCCGTCCGAGACGCGAGCTGCCGCTGCTCGGTCAGGAGCTTCTCGATCGACCGCCGCACCGCCCAGTCGTCCTCGCCCCGGTCGAGCATGCCGGCCAGTTCCGACAACGCGTTCTCGACGCCACGCTGCGCCGAGGCCAACTGCTCCGCCGCGGCCTTCGCGGCGGCATCCTCGGCCGAAGCCTGTTGCGCCAGCCGATCGAGCGCGTCCGAGGCCCGGTCGCCCTGCTCCTTCGCCTCGCCCGCCAGTTCCGCCGCGTCGCGCAGCACGCCCGCGAGCGCCTCGTCCTCGAGTTGGTTGCGACGCGCGCGACCCTGCAGACGCGACACCACGTCCTTCATCGGCCCCAGTCGCTCGCCCAGCGACTGCTGGGCCGACAGTTGCGATTCGGCCTCCTTCGCCGAGCCCGCCGCCGCCTCGCGACGAGCCGAGAGCCGCGACTGATCCGCCTCGGCCCGCTTGGCCGCCTCGCGAAGGCCCGCCAGCTCCGCCCGCACCTGCTCGATCAGCTCCGTCTCGCCGATGATCCGCAGCCGCCTCCGAGGCGACAGCACCGGCTCGCCCCCCGACGCCAGCAGCAGGTCCCGCACCGACGCCTGCAGCCACACCTCGTCGCCGGGGCCCACGCCCAAGGACGCCATCTCCACACTCGTCGTCACCGACCGCACGTCCACGATCGGCTGCCCCGCCTGAGCCTCCACGCGAGCGATCACCTCGGCCGGGCCCGCCGCTTCGGGCATCGCGCCCGGCGAACGTCCCTCCGCCGGCCCCAGCGTGGCCACCTGCCGCAGCACCTCGACCCCCGCCACCGCCACGTCGTCGCGACCCTCGCCCGTCACCTCCAGCACCGCCGTCGCGAGCACCGCCTCGTCCTGCGAAGGATCGATGATCGCCGCCGCCGGCGGACGATCCTGCGTCACCTCCAGCTTGAACGCCGCGTCCTCCGACCCCGAAATCCCATGCTCGTCGCGGAGCGTCGGCACCACCCGAAGCGCGTTCTCGGCCGTGAACGACACCTGCCACGACGCCCCGCCCGCATGGAACGCCAAGTCCGCGGCATCCTCGAGCCCCGGCAACGCCTCACCCACGAATCGACGCACCTGCGCCGCGTCCGTCCCGGGCCCAGGTGCCGGCAAGTCCTTGTTGAACTCGATGAGCAACGTCACCTTCGAACCCGACAGCACGGGCCCGATCACGCCACGCGCCGGCCCCGCGGGCGACGCGTCCGCCTCACCCGCCACCCACTCGGACGCCCGCGCGAACTCCCCGCCCGACGATTCGAGCAACGCCGCCGCGTACGCCGGCGGCTGAACAACGGCCGTGGCGGCCCGAATCGCCGGCGGCGGCACCACCAGCACCTCGCCCGTGGGCGACCGGTCGTCAGCCGTCTCGAACCAGTACTCGAGCGTCACGTCGCCGCCGGGTTCCACGCCCGTCACCTGCATCGCGTCAGGATCGAGCAGACGCTCGAAGAGCTCGCCCTCGGCCGGCGTCCCCTCGTTGGTCCTGCGTCCCTGCGCCGTCATGGGCGCCTTGCGAATCTCGCTCTGGCGGCCCGAGGCGATCACGCGGTAGCAGAGCATCACGCTCGTGCGACCGGCCGGGCGGTCGGTCGCCGTCAGCGATGCTCGCACCGGGAGCGCCACGCCAAGCGGAAAGGCCCGCGGCATGTCCGCCAACGCCACGCCCGTTCGCTTGGGCCACGACGTGTCGCTCCATGGCATCAACGTCCTGGCCAGCCCGATCCTCGCGTGCGTCGGGGCGAACGCAAGGCTCGCCGCCGCGGGAATCGCCGCCAACAGCAACAGACCCGCGGCTCGCGCGAGGCCCGACAGATCGAAGAGCCGGACCCTCGATGCCGCGTGCCGGTACCGCTCGGCCGCGTCGGCCTGCACCCGCGCCACCATCGCGGCGGCGGGCGCGGCGAGCGAGTCGCTCCGCTCGTGCATTCTCGCAAAGTCGACGCCCGTGGCGAGCACGCCACCCAGTTCGGGCGCGGTGCCCACCGCGGCACGTTCGATTCGCAGCGCGACATCCGTCAGCGACGGCGCGAATCGGGCGGCCGGCAGCAGCCGTGCCCGCAGCAGCACCATTGATCCGACAAGGCCCGCCATCAGGTGGAAGACCCGCAGCGGCGTCGGGAACCGCAAGAGGTAGTCGAGCACGGCCATGACGATGACCGCGCCCAGCATGAACGCGACGATCGTCACCAGTCGCTGCGACACCAGCAGCAGCCTGGCGGTGGCCCGAACCGCCGACAAGGCGGCCACCACGCGACCAATGGCCTCGCTTGCCTGCGTCGACGTGTCCCGATCCGCCTGCGACACTGGATTCCTTTCGCGGCGAGCCGCGGTCGAGGGTGCCGCCCACCCGCCGCCCGCGACCAACAGGTATCGACCACCTTCAACCCACGAATGTATACGTACTTGGACCCTGACCCGAACCCCGCACCCCGCCGGCAAGCACACGCCTCCTGTCGCGGGATTTTCGATTATTGGACGTGAAATGGTTGGAACGCAGCGGGGAACCCGGGGTCACTTTGGCGACAGGCGGAGCAGGTCCACCGCACGAAGAGGGGGATCGTGGCGGGGGAGGGCAAGCCGGGAACCGATCCGGCCGATGCCCGAATGTTCACAGGACGCCACCCATGGCCTCAACGCAAGAACAGACCACGTGCGGCAGGCATGCCGCGTGCATCGGCCTTCGGGCCTTCATGCTCCTCGCCGCCGCGACCATGGTGGCGGGCGGCTGCTCGGTGTCGTCGGGACCGCGTGAGCGTTACCTGGCGGCCCGATCGATCGTGGTGGAACCCCGCGAGAGCGACGGCGCCCTGACGTACAGCGCATGGCCGGTGCCGCTGCAGCCGACGGTGGCGAGCGCGACCCACGCACGTTGACGACCGACGAGCATGGCCCTGCTCACTTGCCCGCCGTCTGCAGCACGAGTCGAATGGCGTCGCCCGCGCCGGTGAGGCTTTCGCCCGCGATGACACCCGCGCACAGCGTGACGAAGAATCGCTGGTGCCACGTGGGGAAGAGCTTCGCCACGGCCGCCGCGACGACCGCGCCCACGAACATCGAGATGGTGTTGGTGCCCGAGATGACGAAGGCCAGGCCCGCGGCGGAGCAACTGGGCACGTAGACGGACGCCGCACGGGGAAGCACCTTCTCGAGCACGGGGAAGACCACGCCCGCGACGCCCGCGAGGAGCATGGCCAGCCCGGCGTCGGGCGGGAGCGACTCGAGCCCGCGCCGGAAGACCTCGGCGACGGCCTTCCACATGGCCACGGCGGGGGCGGGCCACTCGGGCGTCAGGAGCATGCCCGCGGGATCGGGGATGAGCACGAGGTAGAACGCGCTGCCGACGATGGAGCCGGCGATCGCGCCGCCGATCTGCGCCACGACCTGCTTGCGGGCGACCGCGCCCAGGAGGTGGCCGCACTTGAGGTCGTGCATGAGGTCGGCGCACTGCGAGGCCGCGCCGGCGGTGATGCTCGCGCCCATGAGGTTGGCGGCGGCGTTCTTGGGGAGCATGACGGCGAAGAGGAGCTGGGTGACCTTGCCCATCGCCCCCACGGGCGTGACGTTGGTCTCGCCCGAGACGCGGGTGGCCACCACCGCCAGCAGGAAGCTGAGCACCACGGCGAAGACCGCGGCCCACCACGCGATGCCGAAGAGCCACGTCTGGAGCGCGACGCACAGCACGAGCGACGCGGCGACGGAGAAGAAGAACCAGCGGCGGGGCACGTCACCCTGGTCCTCGGTCGAGGCCGAGCCGCCGCCGCCCTTGAAGGCGCGGAGGATGGAGGGCATCGAGAAGGAGAAGGAGACCAGCGAGGCGACGACCATGAGCGTGACGCCGGGCCAGAGGAGCCACTCGCCGAAGGGCACGAGGTGCTGCTCGACCGGGAGGGTCGCGTTGTGGCTGACGGCGGCGGCCTTGTCGAGCACCGCGCGACCGGAGTTGACGAGCCACGGCGCGAGCACGAGGTACGAGAGGATCGCGCCGCCCAGCAGCGACATGCACGATCGCAGGCCCACGAGCCCGCCCACGGCGACCATCAGCAGCGTGGGGTCGAGCGCGAGGAGGTACTTGCTCGCCGGCGCCCCGTTGACGACGAGGCCAAGGTCGGTCGTCTTGACGATCTTGAGGATGGCGAGGATCTTGACCACGGAGGCGACGATCGCGCCCCCCACCAGCACGGCCACGCGGCGCACGGCCTCCGCCCCGGTGTTGTAGATCTCCTTGAGCGTCTCCGCGCACGCCAGGCCGCCGGGGAAGGGCAGGGCGTCGCGGATGATCATCTGCTGACGCAGGCCCATCGCCACGGCGATGCCCACCAGGCACACCGTGATCATCCAGATCGTCAGTTGCCACCACGGAAAGACCGTGCCGTCGAGCAGCGTCACGGCGGGGATCGCGCTCACCAGCCCCGCGCTCGACACCGCGCCCGCGGCGGAGACCGCCGACTGATTGATGTTGTTCTCCAGCCGGTTCATCATCCGAACACGACCCGCCGACGCGCGGCTGATGGCCAGCCACATCACGTACGCCAGCAGGATGCCCGTGATGGACATGTTGAGGCCCCAGCCGATCTTCAGGCCCGTGTAGACGTTGCAGATCGAAAGCACGCCGCCGAGAATCACGCCCGTGCCCAAGGCCCGCAGCGTCAGCTGCGGCGTGACGAAGTCGACGGGAGGGGCGACGGGGGCGGCAGGAACGCTGGCTTCACGAGTGTCGGTCATGGGCTCGTCTCCGCGGAATCGGCAACGTTATGGCCGCGACACGCGCGGACCGACGGCGCGGCGCCGGGGGAACACCGGGGACGCACGGCCCCAATCGCGAAGCGATTCCCGTTGACAGCCGGGGGTTGCGGCGTCTCGCCGCAACCCCCGGTCACGCGACCAACGCCCCCGACCCCGACGGGGTCGCCGTGGGAACGGGCACGACCTTCGACGACGCGTCAACGTTGCATGCCAACGCGGCGGGCCGATCCCACGCAAACGCCTTCGGCGTGGCACACGCGTCGACGGACGCCACGCCCAATCGCGAAGCGATTCCCGTTGACAGCCGGGGGTTGCGGCGTTTCGCCGCTACCCCCGGTCACGGCGACGAATGCGCCCGACCCCGACGGGGTCGCCGTGGGAATGGGCACGACCTTCGACGACGCGTCAACGTTGCATGCGTACGCGTCGGGCCGATCCCACGCAAACGCCTTCGGCGATGGCCGCGTTGGGCGTTTCATCCCGGGGGTGTCGCCCGCAACGCCATCACTTGGGCTTGCCGTCGCCCTCGGCCGCCGTGTCGCTCTTGGCGATGGGCTTCCACTCGGGTTCGGCGAAGAGGATGAACGTGCGGGTGCCGCGGAGGACGAGGAACGTCACCTTGGCGGGCTGATCCTTGGCGATGGCGTCCATGGCCTTGCGGTAGCCGGGGATGTCCGTGATCGCCACGTCGTTGATGCGTTGGATGAGGTCGCCGGGTCCCATGCCGGCCAGGCCAGCCCAGCCCGCCTGCTCGACGCTCTCGACGATGACGCCCGTCACGTCGTCGCCCCAGCGGGCCTCGTCGCGGTCGAAGAAGGTGAGCTCTCGGACGGTGAGCTCGAAGTCCTTGTTCGTGTCCTTGATCGCCTCCTCGCGGGTGATGCGGGTGCGTTCGGTCGTCACCTCGACCTCGACGGGCTTGGCGTCCCGCAGCACGCCGAGCTTCGCCGCGGACCCGGTGGGCAGCGTGCGGACCTTGCGGCTGAACGCGCCGGCCTCCTGCATGGTCCGCGGCCCGATCCGCTCGCCGTTGACCGACACGATCACGTCACCCACCTTGAGGTCGCTCTTGGCCGCCTCGGTGCCGGGGTAGATGCGGGTGACGCGGAACCCCGTGTCCTTGGGCTCGCCCAGCTTGGCGGCCAGTTCGCGGAGCACCGGCTGGGTCGCCACGCCGATCCAGCTCTTGGGCACCTCCCGCGGCGGGTCTTCCTTCTTGTCGGGCCGCGGCTTGATGATCGTCAGCAGGTTCTTGCCCTGCCGATCGAACCCGACCATCACGTGCTCGGGGATCGGATCGGAAGTCATGATCCGCTTGTACGCCTCGATCAGGTCCTTCATCGAGTCGATCGCCGCGCCATCGACGCTGCGGATGATGTCGCCGAAGACCAGCTGGGGCTCGGCCGTCTCCGCGGGGCTGCCCCCGCGGGTGCCCAGCACGAACGCCCCCAGCATGTCCGGGAGTTGCAGGTCGCGGGCCAGTTTCTCGGTGATCTCCCGCACCGACAGGCCCCACATGCGCAGCGCCGTCTCGTCGCCCGTCTCCTTGAGGAGCTTCTCGGTCACGATCGACGCCTCGCGGGTCTCCGCGCCGCGCCGATAGCCCAGCCGCATCGACGTGCCCACCGGCATGTCGGCGATGCGTCGGGTGAAGAGGGGCACCTGCTCGGGGAACCGCACCGTGACCGGCTCGCCGTCGAGCGACACCACCAGGTCGCCGGCCTTGAGCCCCGCGCGGTCCGACGCGCTTCCCTTGAGCACGCTGTTGACGATGACGCCCTCGGCGTAGTCGCTCCGCTTGATCGACTTGAAGGCCACGCCGATGGCGCTGCGCTCCA
>JBBAVG010000064.1:0-4939 GCA_040397805.1 Phycisphaerales bacterium | reverse complement strand
GCGTAGTCGCTCCGCTTGATCGACTTGAAGGCCACGCCGATGGCGCTGCGCTCCACCTCGCCCTTGGCCACCAGCGACTCGTAGACCGGCCGAGCCAGCGACTCGGGGATCGCCAATCCGATGCCCGACGAGCCGACCTTCATCGCGTTGACGCCCACCACGCGGCCCTCGAGGTCCACGAGCGGCCCCCCCGAGTTGCCGGGGTTGATCGCCGCGTCGTGCTGCACCCACTTGGTGAACAGGCCCGTGCGGCCCCGCTCGAAGGCCATCTCCTCCACCTCGTCGCCGCCGTCGGACGTGAAGACCCGCTCCGTGTTGCTCACGATGCCCAGCGTCACCGACCGCGACAACGCCAAGGGCGAGCCCATCGCCATCACCGTGTCGCCCACGACCAATCCGTCCGAGTCGCCGAAGGCCGCCACGGGCAACTTCTCGCCCGGCTCGAGCTTCGAGGTGTCGATGCGGATCACGGCCAGGTCGGTCAGCGGGTCTTCGCCCACCATGGTGGCGGGAAGCTCCCGCTTGTCGGCAAGCGTCACGCGGAACTTGCGGCCGTCGTTGACCACGTGCTGGTTGGTGAGCACGTACCCCTCCTCGCTCAGGATGGTGCCGCTGCCCGTCGAGCCCCCCTTGGTCTCCTTGCCGCCCCAGTAGGAGACGGTAATGACGCTGATGTTGACCAGGGCGGGATAGACGCGGTCACGCGCCTTGGCGACCATCTCGCGCATCTCCTCGCGGAGCCGCTCGGGCGAAGCGGCCCGGGGCTGCGTGCACGAGGCCGCCGAAAGGAGCGAGAGGACGCAGACCGACGCCGTCAGGAATCGCTTCATGGGCGCAGCGTAGGACCGCCCGGCCGCGATGCGTGCCCCGTCAACCCGCCCATCAACCCGCCGTCAACCCGCCATGGGCGCGTCATAGACGTGCAGCGCGTCGATGGTGTGCGGACCCGTCTCGTCGCACACGGCGAGCTTGCCGCCCGGGAAGAGCGTCGCCGCGCCGTACGCCCCATCCTTGCGGAGGGCGTAAAACTTGAGATCGAAGAGCACGCGGCCGTCGGGGCCCTTGAGCCGCCGTTCCTTCGAGTTGGCCACCACCCGCTTGGCCGCCTCGAGGCACGCCGCCGCGGGGTTCATGCCCCGTCGCATCAACTCCACGATCAGGAAGGCCGACAGGTTCGCGAGGTTGGCCTCGCCCCGGCCGGTGCTGCCCGCGCACCCCACCTCGTTGTCGCAGAAGTTGCCCGCGCCCACGATGGGCGAATCGCCCACGCGGCCGGGGATCTTCCAGCTCAGCCCGCTCGTGCTCGTGCAACTCGACACGTCGCCCGCCTTGGTCAGCACCGAGCAGTGCACCGTGCCCGTGTGGTGCTTGACCGGCCCGGCGGCACCGGCCAGTGCCGCCGCCTTGCCGGGCTCGACGAAGGTCTTGCCCACCGGGGCGTCCCGCTCGTCGTCGTTGAGGCGGTCGTCCTCCTTGGTCATGTTCTCCCGCCACTTGAGCCATTCCAGACGCGTCGACTCGGTCAGCAGGTTCTCCTCGGCAAAGCCCATCTGCTTGGCGAACCGCAACGCGCCATCGCCCACGATCAGGCAGTGGTCCGTCCGGCGCAGCACCTCGAGGGCCACCATCGCCGGGTTGCGGATGCCCCGCAGCGACGCCACCGATCCGCACTTGTGCGTCGGGCCGTGCATCACCGAGGCGTCGAGTTCCACCACGCCGTCCTCGTTGGGCAGCCCGCCCAGGCCCACCGACGTGTCCGTCGGGTCGTCCTCGATGATCCGAACCCCCTGCACCACGCAGTCGGCCGGGTCGTATCCCTCCTGCATCAAGGCGTAGGCCCGTTCCGCCGCCCGAAGCCCGTTGAGCGAGGCGATCGACGCCGGGCCGCGGTGCGAGTCTCCCACGCTCACGGGCTCGTGACGCACCGCCCCGCCCGAGGCGGGAACAAGCAGCATCGCCGGAGGAACGGCCAGGAACGCGCGGCGGGTCAGGTGTGCCATGCCTTAGGTATAGGCCTCGGGCCCCGAGTCCGCCGCCCCCGACGCGGCCCCCGCCGCCGGCGCGGGCTCGATGTGGATCAGCACGTCCCGCACCGCGGGCACCCCCGCCCGCACCGCGTCCTTCACCGCGTGCGCCAGCGTGTGGGCGTCATGCACGTTCATCGTGCCTTCGACCCAGATGTGCATGTCGATCCAGAGTTCGCGGCCGCTTCGCCGGGCGTAGGCCTTCTGCACGCGCACCACCCCGGGTACCGCCGCCGCGTGACGGGTCACCACGTCCACCACGTCGAGGGCCTGGGCGTCGAGCAGTTCCCGCAGCGGGGGCAGGAGGAGCGAGAGGCCGTTGAAGGCGATGATGCACGCCGCGAGCAGGGCGGCCCAGTCCTCGGCCGACTCCCACCCCTGGCCCGCCAGGAGCGTGAGGGAGATGCCCACGAGGGCGGCCAGGCTGGTGATGGCGTCGACGCGGTGGTGCCAGGCATCGGTGCGGACCGCGCTGCTGGCCGTGTCGCGGGCCGCCCGCCGCACGAGCCGGAAGAGCCCCTCCTTGACCACGATGACCACGATGAGGACCACGAGCGTGAAGCCCGCGGGCGCGGGGCCGGGCCGGCGGATCTCGCCGACGGCGTCGGCGGCGATGAAGCCCGCCGCGGCGATGATCATGATCGCCACCACCACCGCCGCGAGGGCCTCGGCCTTGCCGAAGCCGTAAGGGTGACGCTCCGACCGAGGCAGCGACGCCACGCGGAGCCCGCCCCAGATGACCGCCGAGCCCACGATGTCGGCGACGGATTCGATGCCGTCGGCGACCAGGGCGGAGGAATGGCCGAGCACGCCGGCGATGATCTTCACGGCCGCAAGGACGACGTTGGCGAGCATGCCCGCCAAGGCCAGACGCGACGCGCGTGCAGGATCGACCGTCGACACGGGACGACTTTAGGGACCCGCCCGACCCTCCGGGGCCGGCCCAACGCCGCGGGAGGGGCTCACTCCTCGCGGCTGGCGCGGTCGGCGCGCTTGCGGGAGCTCTCGTCGAGGAGCTTCTTCCGCAGCCGGATGGACGTGGGCGTCACCTCGACCAGCTCGTCGTCCTCGATGTACTCGAGGGCCGCCTCGAGCGTGAGCTTGCGGGGGGCCTTGAGGACCACCGTCTGCTCCTTGCTCGCCGCGCGGATGTTGGTGAGGTGCTTGAGCCGCGTGATGTTGACCGTCAGGTCGTTGTCGCGATTGTGCTCGCCCACCACCTGGCCGGCGTACACCTTGTCGCCGGGCACCACGAAGAGGACGCCCCGGTCGGCCAGGGCCTCGACGGCGTAGCCCGTGACGGGGTTGGTCTCGAGGCTGATGAGCACGCCCAGCTTGCGGTGCGCCATCTCGCCGCTGACGGGGTCGAACCGCAGGAACGAGTGGTGCATGATCGCCTGGCCCTGCGTGGCCGTCATGATGCGGCTGCGCATGCCGATCAGGCTGCGGCTGGGGATCTCGAACTTGAGGTGCGTCGAGGCCTCCCCGCGGGGCTCCATCTTCTTCACTTCACCCTTGCGGCCGCCCACCAGCTCCATCACCGCGCCGACCGTCTCGTTGGGCGTGTCGACGACGAGCTCCTCGATGGGCTCGCTCTTCACCCCGTCGATCTCCTTGATGATGACCTCGGGCTTGCCCACCGAGAGCTCGAATCCCTCGCGGCGCATCGTCTCGATAAGGATGCCCAGGCTCAGCACGCCGCGGCCGCTGACCATGAACTCGTCGGCGGTGCGGCCGGGCTCGACCCGCATCGCCACGTTCTTCTCGAGCTCCTTGTGGAGCCGCTCGCGGATCTGGCGGCTCGTGACGTACTCGCCCTCCTGGCCCGCGAAGGGAGAGTCGTTGATGCGGAAGAGCATCGTCATCGTCGGCTCCTCCACCCGCACGGGCGGGAGGGCGACGGGGCTGTCGACGGCGGCCACGGTGTCGCCGATGTCCACCGACTCGAGCCCCACGATGGCGCACAGGTCGCCGGCCTCCACCTGCGCGACCTCCTGACGCTTGAGCCCGACGAACTGGAGCAACTGGGCCACCTTCGTGACCACCTGACGTCCGTCGGCCTTGATCACGCACACCTGCTGACCGGCCTTGATCACGCCGTTGAAGACGCGGCCGATGCCGATGCGGCCCACGTACTCGTTGTAGTCGATGTTCGTGATGAGCGTCTGGAGGGGCTTGGCGGTGTCGGCCGGGGGCGCGGGGATCTCCTTGACGATCGCCTCGAAGATCGGACGCAGCGTCGTGGGCTTCTGGTCGCCCGTGGGCACCGGCCACTCGCGGGTCGCCCAGCCGTCGCGGCCGGTGGCGTAGATGATCGGGAAGTCGAGCGCGTGGTCCTCGGCGCCCAGCTCCACGAGCAGGTCGAAGACCTCGTTGATCACTTCCTGCACCCGCTGGTCGGGGCGGTCGCACTTGTTGATGATGACCAACGGCTTGAGCCCGGCCTCGAGCGCCTTGCCCAGCACGAACTTGGTCTGGGGCATCGCGCCTTCCGAGGAGTCGACCAGGAGGCAGCACCCGTCGGCCATGCGGAGCACCCGCTCCACCTCGCCGCCGAAGTCGGCGTGGCCCGGCGTGTCGAGGATGTTGATGCGGTACTCGTTCCCGTCGAGGCCGTTGTACATGACCGCGCAGTTCTTGGCCAGGATCGTGATGCCGCGCTCGCGTTCGAGCGGGTTGCTGTCCATGATCAGGCCGTGCTGCCCGCCCTCGAGCTTCTCGAGTTCGCCCGAGCGGAAGTTGCCCGACTGCTTGAGCAGGTTGTCCACCAGCGTCGTCTTGCCGTGGTCGACGTGCGCGATGATGGCGACGTTGCGGATCGTGGGATTGCGGAGCGTGGAGTCGGTGGACATGGTCGAAGCCGTGGACGGGGAGGCGGAGGGAGCGATCGCGGAGGACATGGCAAACCTTGGGGT
>JBBAVG010000063.1:10831-20014 GCA_040397805.1 Phycisphaerales bacterium | reverse complement strand
CGGCCATCGTGTCCGTGCCGAAGCGAACGTTCGAGAACACGGGCTGGAAGGTGAGGCTGGCGAAGGCGTTGGGGGCAACGCCACCGACGAACGTCATGAAGTAGCCGACGTACACGCGACCCGAGTCACCAGCGTTCTGGTTGACCGTGACGCTGGACGACCAGTTCACGCCATCCTTGCTGACCTTGATGTCCAGCTGGCTCTGCTGCGCGTGAGCGGCAGCGGCAAGTCCAGCCACGGCGATAAGGGAACCAATCACATTCTTCATCTCGATCTCCTCTATATGCGAGCCTGATACTCAGGCTCAGTACTCTGACAGCACTGGAAACATCCACGGATACGAAGCCAACGCCCGTCCCGGGGACAGGATGAGCATACATCGTGGTTGAGGCAAATGCAAGAGTTTTTGTCCAAAACGACAGGGACAAACCAAGGCCCTCAGCCTCGGTTTGCCCATTTCTGCACGATTTGTACGTGCGTCGTTCGGATTCTCGCGACCCGGCAGCCGGTTATCGGCACCTTGATCGCTGGAGGCCCTCCAAACCCGCGAGGGCCCGCAGCGAAAACCCCTCCCCGGAGGTCCGGGGAGGGGCGAGTCTTGCGATTAGCGGCATCGAGGATTCACCCGAGTCCGCTTGTCCGCCACGCGGGGTTCATCCCGCGTGGTGAACACTTCAGCGGCGGCGGCGAGCAGCCATCAGGCCGCCCATGCCCAGGAGGGCCAGAGCACCCGGAGCCGGGACGACCGTCAGCGAGGCGTCAGCGACCGAGACCGCGGCCTTGATCGAGCCGAAGTTGTCGGTGTTGCTGGAGAACCACGAGGCCTCGCGGGCGCCCGTCGTGGCGTTGCGGCTCATGCCGTCGGTCGGAGCGCTGATCACGAGCGTACGGGCCGTGCCGTCGTTGCTGAGGGTCAGCGAGAACTTGGCGAGCACCACGTTGGCGATGGCCGGGTTGAAGGCCGGATCGGTGCCCGGAACCACCAGCGAGAAGCCCTTCTGCACGGTCGCCAGACCGCCCGCACCGTTGAAGTTGTTGGCGGCCGACGTGCCGCTGGTCAGGCCCTGGCCGACCCAGTTGGTGATCGTCGTGCGGGCGATGCGGAGGAACTGCGTGCCGCTGACCGTCTGCACGTGGCCCCGGTAGGGGTCGGAGGTCGTGGCGCCCGTCGAGGCGAAGGGGATGATGCGGCCGAAGTTGCCCGAAGCCTCGGTCACAGCGCCGCCGTTGGTGTTGTTGCCGCTGGTGGCGAACGCGCCGAGGGTGTCGGTGCCCCAGTTGCTGACCGTCGGCTGGAAGGTCAGGCTGGCGAAGCCCGTCGGGGTGGCCGTGGTGCCGTTCGCGTTGAACGAGACCTTGTAGCGGAACTGAACGGTGGTGCCGGGGTTGACGGCCCGGTTGCCACCCGACCAGCTCACGCCGTCGAGGGACGTCTCGACGTCCATCTGGGTGATCTGGGCGCTCGCCATGGAGGCGATGCCGGCGGCCGCGACGATAGAGGCGATGATGTTCTTCACGAATGACTCCTCGAAACAACTGGAAGGATGCGTGATGCACCCCTGACCCACTAAACGCTATAGAACGAACACTCGTTCCAGACCCACCCACAACATGCCACGCGTTTTGGGGATTGCCAACCGCCTGTGCGGCCTTTTCCGCTTTTTCCGACCGCAACGCCCTCGAGGAACGCGACCTGCGCGATTTCACGCAAAACGCCGGTTTCGACTTGCATTTCCCCGTTCCTGCGCGGGGTTCCGACACGCCCCCATACCCTCCCCGCGACGCGTGCGACTTCCCCTCCTCCACCCCCCGCAAACGCCCCCCGCCGCCCCCGCACGCGGCGACACGCTCGTCGATTCCCACGGCCGCGTCATCCGCGACCTGCGACTCTCCATCACCGACCGCTGCAACTTCCGCTGCCTCTACTGCATGGAGCCCGATGTCCGCTTCCTGCCCCGCGAGCAGCTCCTCTCCGCCTCCGAACTCGCCCGCCTCGCCGCCCTCTGCCTCTCGCTGGGCGTCCGTCGCGTGCGGCTCACCGGCGGCGAACCCACCGTCCGCCCGGACTTGGTCGACATCATCGCCGCCGTCGCCGCCCTTGGCCCCGACGACCTGGCGATGACCACCAACGGGTCGCTCGTCACGCCCCTCGCCGCTCAGGCGTGGAAAGCCGCGGGCCTCACCCGCCTGACCTTCAGCCTCGACAGCCTCGACGACGCCACGTTCGCCGCCATGACGCGTTCGTCATGCACGAGCGGGAGCGTGGTCGAGGCCATTCGCGTGGCCGTCGCCGCGGGGCTGGGGCCGGTCAAGGTCAACGCCGTGGTGATGCGGGGCCGCAACGAGCACCAAGTCGTGCCCCTGGCCCGCCTGGCCCGCACCCTGGGCATCGAGATGCGGTTCATCGAGTACATGCCCCTCGACAGCGGGCGGGCGTGGGACGCCTCGAAGCTGGTGCCGGCCTCGGAGATCGTCGACGCCATCGCTCGCGAGTTCCCCCTTGTGGCCCACGGCAAGGACCACGAGCACAGCACGGCCCTCGAGTACGCCTTCGCCGACGGCACGCCCGGCCGCATCGGGCTCATCGCCCCGGTCACGCGGCCGTTCTGCGGCGCGTGTTCGCGGCTTCGCATCACCGCCGAGGGCAAGGTTCGCCCGTGCCTCTTCAGCCTCGAGGAATGGGACATCGGCTCGCTCATGCGGGCCGGGGCCTCCGATCGAGCCCTGCGTGACTTCCTGCTCGACAGCGCGTGGACCAAGCAGCATGGCCACGGCATCGACGCGCCCGGCTTCAAGCAGCCCGAACGACCCATGTCGGCCATCGGCGGCTGAGCCGCCCGCCGCGCCCGGCCGCCCTCAGGGCTTCCAGACCGGTCGCTTCCAGATGGGCACATCCTTCTTCATGACGTCGATGAACCAGTCCATCGCCGCCAGGGCCTCCCGCCGGTGCGCCGAGGCGACCACGAGCCGGAACGACGCCTCCCCCACCGCCACCCGGCCGACGCTGTGCCACGCCAGGCACGCGATGAGCCCGTGACGAGCCGCCGTTTCCGCCGCGAGACGCTCGAGTTGCCGATCGGCCATCGGTCGATACGCCTCGTAGTCGAGGGCTTCGAGGGTGCGGCCGTCTTCCAGGGGCCGGACGACGCCGTCGAAGACCACCACCGCACCGGCCCCGGCGAAGGCCATGGGGACCCACGGAGCCAGCGGCTCGGCCACGACGTGCACCGCGTGCATCAGCCCCCTCCCACCGGGCCGATCAGGGCGACCTCGTCCCCCTCGGCCAGCACATGCGAATCGGGCGCGAACTCGCCGTTGACGGCGAATCGGGCGCTCAGCAGGGCGTCCTGAAGGGCCGGAATGGCCTTGCCCAACGCCCCTCGGAGCGTCGCGCACGACCGGTCGTGCGACAACTCCACCAACGCCCTGGGCGTCCCGGCGGCGTCGCGCTCCGCACCGAACAAGAGCACCGTGATTCGCATGGTCGCTTCGAGGGTAGCGGCGGTGCGGCCGGAGGAACCCTCGTGCCGATAAGGATGATCCGCCGACGAGTCGTTTCCTCCTCTCCCGACCCATGGCCACCGCCCGAAAGACCCCTCCCAAACGTCCCTCCGCCATCGCGCGTGCCGCGGCGGAACTGCCGGCGACGTACGGCTCGCTGCTCCGCGACTTTGGCGCGTACCTGCGGGTCGAGTGCGGCCTCTCGCCCCACACCATCGAGGCCTATGGGCGCGATCTGCTGTACGTCTTCCAGACGGCGCAGGGGGCCGGACTGGACACGCTCGACGCCATCACGCCCCGCGTGATGGTGGATCACGTGCAGTCGCTCAAGGCGGTCCGCGGGATGACGGGCGAGTCGGTGATCCGTCAGATCGCGAGCATCCGCGTCTTCTGGCGCTGGGCCCGCACCACCTTGCGCACGGCCGAGGACCCCACCAGCGTCCTGATGCGTCCGACGCGGTGGCGGCGTCTGCCCGACGCCCTGTCGCCGGGCCAACTCCGAGACCTCTTGGCCGCCCCGATGAAGCACGACCTCTACAAGGGGCGACTCTCGCTGCGTCAGCGGGACGCGGCGTTGCTGGAACTCATGTACGCCAGCGGACTGCGCGCCACCGAGTGCTGCACCGTGGGGCTCAAGGACTTCCTCCGCGAACTGGGCGTCGTCCGCGTCATCGGCAAGGGCGACAAGCAGCGCCTGGTGCCCATGGGCGACCCCGCGCAGCAGGCGGTCGAGACGTGGCTGGCCGAGGGCCGCCGCTCGCTGGCCACCTTCCGAGACAAGGGGCGGCTGTTCGTCTCGGCCCGGGGACTGCCCCTGACCCGCATCGCGATCTGGCAGATCGTGCGGCGCAACGCGGCGGCGGCTGGATTGCCCCAGATCCACCCGCACCAGTTGCGTCACTCCTTCGCCACGCACCTGGTGATGGGCGGGGCCGACCTTCGCATCGTGCAGGAACTGCTCGGGCACGCCGACATCTCGACCACGCAGATCTACACGCACGTCGACAAGGCGCGGCTGCGAAGCGTGCACCGCAAGCACCACCCCAGGGCGTGAACGGGCGAAAGGCCGCTCACGGCGCGGTCGCGGCCTTGAGAGCCGCCATGCGAGCGCGGCGGCGCACGAACCAACTCCACGGCACGAGCGCGAGGTTGATCGACGCGATGATCATCAGCGTCAGCCACAGGTGCGTGACCAGCGACACCGCCACGAAGCCCAGCACGATCATCGCGGGGATCACCAGCGGCCGGCGGATGGAGAGTTTCTTGAAGGCGAACGTGGGGAGCGTGCTCACCATGAGCAAGCCGGTGGCGAAGGCGAGGGCGGCGATCGACCACTGCGGGAACTTCCATGCCGTCCAGTCGGCCAACTCGTGCATCGCGGGGATCATCACGGTGGCCGCGCCCGCGGGCGTGGGCATGCCGGTGAAGTAGTTCGAGGTGGTGTTGGGCACGGGCGACGCCACGCCGCCCGTGACGGGCGCGGCGGCGGGCTTCACGCCGGGCACCGCCGCGGTGAACCGGGCCAGACGCAGGCCCGCGCACAGGGCGAAGACCATCACGGCACCCAGTTCGAGTGGCGACACGGCGGGCTTGAGCAGCCACTGGTGCAGGATGATGGCGGGCGCGACGCCGAAGGAGACGAAGTCGGAGAGCGAATCAAGCACCGCGCCGAACTTCGACGACACGCGGAGCATGCGGGCGGCGCGGCCGTCGAGCGCGTCGAAGACCATGGCCATCGCGATGGCCGCCACGGCGTGCTCCCACTTGCCCATCAGCGAGAAGTGGATCGACGCCAACCCGCTGCACATCGACAGCGTCGTGATGAAGTTGGGCACCAGGACGGCGACGGGGATCTCGGTGGTCTTGGGGCCGATCCTGATGAACATGACGCTCGGTCCTCTCCGGCCTCAGGCCTTCAGTCTGGCGATCACCGTCGCTCCCGCCGCCGTCACCTGCCCCACCGCCACGGCGGGCGTCGTGCCCACGGGCAGGTACACGTCGACCCGCGAGCCGAAACGGATCAACCCGAACCGCTGGCCGCCGTGAAGGAACGTGCCTTCCTTCACGCGACACACGATCCGCCGGGCCACCAGGCCCGCGATCTGCACGCACACCACCGGCCGCCCGTCGCGGAGACGAAGCAGCAGCGAGCACCGCTCGTTGAGGTCGCTGGCCTTGTCGAAGGAGGCGTTGAAGAACGCGCCGGGGCGATAGGCGATCCGCTCCACCGTGCCGTCGACCGGCGAGCGGTTCACGTGCACGTTGAAGACGTTCATGAAGATGCAGATCCGCTGCATCCGCTCGGACCCCAGCCCCAGTTCCGGCGGCGGGGCCGCGACATCGACGATCACCACCCGCCCGTCGGCCGGGCAGATCACCGCGTCCGCGTCCTGCGGGATCACCCGCTGCGGGTCGCGGAAGAACCAGATGCACCAGAGCGTCAACAGCAGGCAGACGCCCGCGACGGCGGCGAAGGCCCACAGAGGAAGAAGGAACCACGCCGCGACGCTCAGGACGTCCGAGACGACGAAGAACGTCAGGACGATGGGCAGGCCCTCGGGCGCGATGATGGGCGCCTTGGCCTCGGTGGGACGCGTGGTCGACGGTTCGGACATCGTCTGGAGTCTATCGCCGCGGGGC
Organism: Phycisphaerales bacterium; assembly: GCA_040397805.1. Classification (GTDB taxonomy): domain Bacteria; phylum Planctomycetota; class Phycisphaerae; order Phycisphaerales; family UBA1924; genus UBA2402. The sequence goes on along the minus strand of JBBAVG010000063.1, from coordinate 13,873 downwards.
GGCACCCGCCATGGAGACGAGCTTCGGGATGCCGCGGCTTGCCCTTGGGTGGGCGATAGACTCCCCGATGCTCGCAGCCGCGCGGCTCATCGCCACCGACATCAAGCTCTCGCACTCGATCTTCGCGCTGCCCTTCGCGGTCTTGGCGAGCTTCCTGGCCGCCACGTCGCTCGACGGCGCGACGTGGCCCCCCTTCTTGGGCAAGCTGGCCCTCGTGGTGGTGTGCATGGTGCTGGCCCGCACCTGGGCGATGCTCTTCAACCGCTTGGCCGACCGCCGCTTCGATGCCGGCAACCCCCGCACGGCCCGGCGCGTCTTCGCCTCGGGGGCCCTCGACGCCCGCACGGGGTGGGCCGTGGCCCTCGGGTGCGCCTTGGCCTTCGTCGGGGCCACTTCGCTCTTTCGCGTGCTCTATGGCAACCCGTGGCCCTTGTGGCTCAGCGTGCCCGTGCTGGCGTGGATCGCCTTCTACTCGCTGACCAAGCGCTTCACCGCGCTGTGCCATGTCTTCCTCGGGGGCGCGTTGGCCGCCAGCCCGGTGGCGGCGGCCATCGCGATCGATCCGTCGTACCTCGGGGCCTCGTGGACGGTCTGGTGGCTGGCGGCGTTCGTGCTCTGCTGGGTCGCCGGGTTCGACGTCATCTATGCCTTGGCGGATCAGGCCTTCGACCGGGGTGCCGGTTTGTCGAGCATTCCTGCACGTTTGGGGACCCGGGGCGCACTCTGGGTGAGCCGCGGGCTGCATGTCGGGGGCTACGCGTGTCTGGTGATGGCCGCGCGGAGCGAGCCGCGGTTCTCGTGGATCTTCGCCGGAGCGGTGGCCCTCGTGGGCGGCCTCCTGGCCTTGGAGCACGCAATCGTGGCGAAGCGCGGCGAGGCGGGGCTGGACATGGCCTTCTTCACGGTCAACGGCGTGGTGAGCTGCGTGCTGGGCCTGCTGGGCGTGGCGGATACGCTCTGGTGAACGCATGCGGATCGACATGCTCACGACATTCCCGGAGATGTTCTCGACGCAGGCGCCCGCCGCGTTGGGCGTGAGCATTCCCGGCCGGGCGGCGGCGGCGGGGTTGGTGGAGATCCACGCCACGGACATCCGCGCGTACACGACCAACCGTCACCGCAAGACGGACGACCGCCCCTTTGGAGGCGGCCCCGGCATGGTGATGATGTGCCAACCCATGTGGGACGCGGTGCAGGGGGTGGAGGCGATGGACCCCAGGCCCGCGAGGCGGATCCTGCTGACGCCCCAAGGCCGGCCCCTGACGCAGCCCTTGGTCGAGGAGTTGGCGACCCTGCCCCGGCTGCTGCTGATCGCCGGGCACTACGAGGGCATCGACGAACGAGTGATCGAGGCGTTGGCACCCCAGGAGATCAGCATCGGGGACTACGTGCTCTCGGGGGGCGAACTGGCGGCGATGGTGCTGATCGATGCAGTGGTGCGGCTGCTTCCCGGCGTGCTCGGGGACCAAGAGAGCAACCTTCAGGACAGTTTCAGCCAAGAGGCGGACGGGCGGCGGCTGCTGGACTGCCCGCACTACACCCGGCCGCGGGAGTGGATGGGTCGCGAGGTGCCCGAGATCCTGATGAGCGGAGACCACGGGAAGGTGGCCCAGTGGCGTCTCGAGCAGAAAGTGGCCCGAACGAAGGCCCGCCGCCCCGATCTGTTAGGGCCCTGAAAGGATCTCAACGGCGATCGGGCCGAGGGCGGGGGCGTGACACGAGCGGGGGCAACGGCTATCATCACGACCCGCCACGGTTCGTCGGCGGTCACCTTGAGGTAGCATCATGTCCCAGCAACTGCTCGAATCGCTCAACGCCGAACTCGTCGCCAGCAAGAAGTTCGTGAACTTCGGCGTGGGCGACACCATCAGCGTCTCGTTCCGCATCGTGGAAGGCGACAAGGAGCGCCAGCAGGTCTTCCAGGGCGTGGTGATCTCCCGCAAGGGCCGGGGCATCGGCGAGATGGTGACGGTTCGCAAGATCGTCGAGGAGATCGGCGTCGAGCGCATCTTCCCGCTCAACAGCCCGATGGTCGCCGAGATCGAGATGGTCCGTCGCGGCGATGCCCGTCGCGCCAAGCTCTACTTCCTCCGCGAGCGGACCGGCAAGTCGCGTCGCCTCCGCGACAAGCGTCGCGGCCTGAAGCACGTGAAGGCCTGAGCCTCCGCGTTCATCGCATGATCCCTCAGCGAGGCGCCCCTTGGGCGCCTCGCTGTTCATTTGGGAATGGAAGGATGGCCTTGTCGCGGCCTTATCATGGATCATGCGAGCCATCGTCACCACCCGTCAGGGCGCCCCGGTCGCCGGCAACGTCGAGTTCCGCACGGATTGGCCCGAGCCACCCGCGCCGGCCGCGGGCGAGGCCCAGATCCGCACGCTGGCCACCGCGCTCAACCACATGGACTTGTGGGTGGGCATGGGCATTCCCGGCGTGCCTCTGACCTACCCCAGGGTGAGCGGGTGCGACGCCTGCGGCGTGGTCGAGGCGGTGGGCCCGGGGGTCGATCCCTCATGGAAGGGCCGGCGGGTGATCGTGAACGCGGCGGTTGCGATTCCGACGCCGTCGCGCCCGGACGATCCGCCGGCCTCGACGCTCGCGCCGCAGTATGAGTTGATCGGCGAGCACCACCACGGCATGTTGACGGAGCGGTTCAACGCGCCCGTGGAGAACCTCGCCCCGGCGGGCGACGCGTGCGACCCGGCGTCGGCGGCGGCCTTCGGGCTCTGCTCGCTCACGGCCTACTCCATGATGATGAGCAAGGGGCGCCTGCGTCCCGGGCAATCGGTGCTGATCACCGGCATCGGTGGCGGCGTGGCGGCGGCGGCGTTGACGCTGGCCAAGCACATGGCCTGCCCCGTGGCGGTGACGAGTCGCCACCAGTGGAAGCTCGACCGCGCCAAGGCGCTGGGCGCGGACCTGTGCGTGCTGGACCAGGGGCACGACTGGAGCAAGGAGGTCCGCGGGTGGACGGGAAAGCGCGGCGTCGACATGGCGGTCGACTCCACGGGCAAGGCCACGCACCTCAACTGCATCAAGTCCCT
>JBBAVG010000063.1:0-10731 GCA_040397805.1 Phycisphaerales bacterium | reverse complement strand
TGCACGGCCATTGGCGTCTGTGCAGGGGCGTTTCGTGCGTCGGGGGCCGCACGACCGGCACAGATTCACATGCCGGGACCGGGAATGTCGGCGCGACTCGGACACGCGGGCTGAACACGCGACCGGCGAATGCCGATTCCTCTGCCACGGCAGGCGTGTGTTTTCCGCCCCGAGGCAACTCGGATCGCCGGACCTGGTCGTGTTACCGAGGTGCTGCATGGCATTCGACAAGGAAGTCCTGACGACGGGCGAAGTGGCCAAGATCTGCAACGTGGCCCCACGCACCGTCTCCAAGTGGTTCGACACGGGAGCGCTTCGGGGGTATCGCATTCCCGGCTCGCGTGACCGGAGGATCCCCTCCAACGAACTCATGAAGTTCATGCGTGCCCACGGCATCCCCCTCGAGGGCATGACCAGCGGCCGCACCCGCGTGCTCATCGTCGACGGCGAGAAGGACGTGGTTGAGACGCTCAACCGCATCCTCACCGAGCAGACCAGCTACGAGATCCACACCGCCACCACCGCCTTCCAGGCCGGCATGGAGTGCGAGAAGTTCAAGCCGCATGTGGTGCTGCTGGACATCCACCTCTCCGACGCCGACGCCAAGGCCTTCGCCGAGAACGTCCGTCGCAACGAGCAGTTGCAGTTCACCAAGATCGTCGCGATGAGCGGCAAGGTGACCGACGGCCAGGCCCAGACGCTCCGCCTCTCGGGTTTCGACGACTTCCTCCGCAAGCCCTTCCAGGTTCGCGACGTCGTCGAGAAGATCGAAGCCGTCAGCCGCGTCGCGGCCTGACCTGCGGCACACGACACACACTTCGAGCGTCGGGCGATCCGCGAGGGGGTCGCCCGATGTTCTTTTTGGGCTCGCCTGCGCCGACGCGGACGTGAACGGCCGGAGGCACGCGATCCACGCGTCGCTACGATCAGGCGTGGCCAAGCCGATTTCCCTGCCAGTCCTCGACGCCCGCAAGCCCAAGGCGTCGCGCAACGCCCGCCGCCGGGCCGTGGTGCTCATCCTCATCAATGTGCTCATCGCCGCGCACATCGTGCAGTGGCTGGTGCACGGCATGACCCTCTCCCCCATCGAGCCTAGCGAGGCGATGTACACGCTCGAGTTCGGCAAGGTCAACGCCGGGTTCATCTTCTTCGTCGCGGCCATCCTCTCGACGCTGGTCTTCGGCCGCTTCTTCTGCGGCTGGGGCTGCCACGTGGTGGCCCTCCAGGACCTTTGCACGTGGATGCTCGGGAAGGTCGGCGTGCGCCCCAAGCCCTTCCGGACGCGACTGCTCCTGCTGGGCCCCCTGCTGCTCGCGCTGTACATGTTCGTGTGGCCCACGTTCAAGCGGGCCCTGCTCTTCCCCGCGCTCGACGCGATGAAGATCGCCCACCCGGCGTGGATCGCGCCGCCGGTTCCCTTCCCCGGGTTCTCGAACCACCTGATGGTCGAGGACTTCTGGGCCACCTTCCCGCCGTGGTACGTGGCCATCCCCTTCCTGCTGGTCTGCGGGTTCGCGTGCGTCTACTTCCTGGGCTCGAAGGGCTTCTGCACGTACGGCTGCCCGTACGGGGGCTTCTTCGCGCCGGCGGACAAGCTGGCGGTGGGCCGCATCGTGGTGAACGACTCGTGCCACCAATGCGGGCACTGCACCGCCGCGTGCACGAGCAACGTGCGCGTGCACCAGGAGGTCCGCGACTACGGCATGGTCGTGGACCCGGGATGCCTGAAGTGCCTCGACTGCGTGAGCGTGTGCCCCAATGACGCGTTGTCGTTCGGATTCGCCAAGCCCGCGATTCTGGCCTCGCCAAGGGGCGAGGCGAAGGTGACGCCGTCGACGCGGCCCCCCTACGACCTGACGCTCGTGCAGGATGCCCTGCTGCTGGCAGTGGGCATCGCGCTCTTCATGGGGTTCCGGGGCCTGCTCGACCAGGTGCCCCTGCTCATGGCGGGCGGCCTGGCGGGCATGGGCGTCTTCGCCATCGCCAAGACGTGGCAACTGGTCACGCAGCCCTCGGTGCGGGTCCAGAACCTGCAGGCGAAGATCAAGGGCCGGCTCACCGCGACGGGGTGGCTCTTCGTGCTCTTCACGCTGGCGTACGTGGGCGTCGCGTCGTGGGGCAACGTGGTGAAGTACCACCGCTGGCGGGCGGACCTCTTCGACACGTCGATCACCGTGCCCTTCGCGACCGTCTTCAGCCCGGACTACGTCCCCGCGCCGGAGGACAAGGCCCGGGCCGAACGGGCGATCGCCCATATCGTCGCCGGCGGGCCCATGGCCGAGGGGGGCCTAGGGTGGAAGCACCTTCCCAAGACGCTCGTGCGACGCTCGTGGCTGCACGCGGTGGCCAAGGACCTGCCGGGCGCGGAGAAGCATCTCGCGCAAGCCATCGAGGAGGGCGACCCGTCGCCCGACTGGATCTTCGGCCTGGCCCGTCTCTACATGCTGCAGGACAAGCCCGCGACGATGGGGCGAGACCTGTACGAGCGGACGCTCGAGCGACACCCGCACCTGCACGACGTGCGGCTCGCCTTGGCCCAACTGGAGCTCATGAGCAACGACGGCATGCGCGCAGCCGAGCACCTGCAGCGGATGCTCGCCGACACCGAGCAGCCGCCCCAGCCGATGCAGTACGTCCGTGCGACGGAGCTGCTCATCAACTGCGGCATGCAGAACCGAGCACTCGAGGCGATGGAGCGGGCGGTGGCGGCGTCACCCGACGTGGCGATCTACCACGCGGGCCTGGCCACCGCGCAGTTCTACGCCAGGGACCCCGCGCTCGCGGTCGAGACGATGAAGAAGGCGGTGTCGATGGATCCGACCAACCGGGGGTGGATCGAACGGCTGATCGCGTTGCAGATGGAGATCGGCGACGTGCAGGGCGCGCAGGAAACCCGCCGCAAGCTGCAGGGGCCCTGAGCGGGCGCCGCAGCGGGGCTCATCCCTCGTCGGCGGGCTGGAGCAGCCGCATGAGCGCGGGGTGCTTCTGGGCCTTCTTGGCCTTGAGCATCTCGATGACGACGGGCGGGACCATCGTCTCGAGCTTGGAGAGGTCGGTGCTCATGGCCGCGATCTGGCGGATGAGCGACGAGCTCGTGTAGGCGAAGCTCTGGCCAGCGACGATGAAGGCCGTCTCGATGCCGGCGACCTCGCGGTTGGTGACGGCTTGTTGGACCTCGTATTGCAGGTCGGAGAGGTTGCGCACGCCGCGGAGGAGGGCGGAGGCGTTGTTGGCCTTGGCGAAGTCGACGGTGAGGCCGGAGAAGGACTTGACGCGGACGGGCGCGCCGGCGGGATGGGACCGCACGAGGTCGGCCACGAGGGTCTTGGCCATCTCGACGCGTTCGTCAGCGGAGAAGAGGGAATCCTTGCCGGGGTTGCGACCGACGGCGACGATGAGCTCGTCGAAGAGGCCGCGGGCGCGGGCGACCACGTCGAGGTGGCCGTAGGTGATGGGGTCGAAGGACCCGGGGTAGATGGCCAGGTGCGTGCTGGGCATGGGCGAGGGTAGGAACGGAACACCCGGTTCCGGAACGAACGTCGCCCCGCGCCGGGTGGCCGAAGGGGCGTGCCGAGCGCGGGGCGACGAGGATGGACGACCGAATCGCCGAACTCAGCGAACGGCGTTGTTGGCGTTGAGCAGGCCGCCGGTGACGGTCTTGCCGCTCAGCGAGGGGAGGGGCTTGACGGTCGAGAGGATCTTGGAACGGACCTGGCTGTAGGTCCAGGTGGGGTTGACGCTCCACACCAGGGCGGCGACGCCGGTGACGTGGGGCGTGGCCATCGAGGTGCCGCTGAGGTAGGCGTAGGTGGTGTTGCTGTTGTTGCTGATGTAGGAGGAGCGGATGGTGACGCCGGGGGCGGCGAGGTCGACGCTGCTCGCGCCGTAGTTGGAGAAGGAGGCCATGGCCCCGTTGTTGTCGATGGCGGCGACGGCGATGATGTTGTCCTGCGCGTAGCTGGCGGGGTAGGAGGGCGTGGTGTCGTTGTTGGTGCCGCTGTTGCCCGCGGCGCAGATCAGCAGGTGGCCGGAGGTGCGGGCGTTGGAGATGGCGGTGTTGAGCGACGAGTTGAACCCGCCGCCGCCCCACGAGTGGTTGGAGACCTTGATGCCCTTGCCGACGCAGTAGCTGATGGCGTTGATGCCCGCCGTGACGGAGATGCTGCCGGTGCGGGAGCCGATCTTGAGCCCCGCGAGCTTGACGTTCCAGCAGACGCCGGTGACGCCCTTGGCGTTATTGCCCACCGCGCCGATGGTGCCCGCGACGTGCGTGCCGTGGCCGTTGTCGTCGGTGGGGTCGGCGTCGTTGTTCCAGAAGTCCCAGCCCCAGACGTCGTCGATGCGGCCGTTGCGATCGTCGTCGACGCGGTTGCCCGCGATCTCGCCGGTGTTGGTCCAGCGGTTGGCGGCAAGGTCCTCGTGCGTGGCGCGGATGCCCGAATCGGCCACCCCCACCACCATCGACGAGGAACCCGTCGAGACATCCCAGGCCAGGTTGGCGTCGATGTCGTTGTTGGCCACGCCAGGGTCGCCGTTGACCGTCTGGCCCGTGTTGTTGAGCCCCCAGCAGAGGCCATACCCCGTGTCGTTGGGCGTGGCGATCGTGCGGTAGAAGTGGTCGGGCTCGGCGTATTCGACGATGCCCAGCCCCGCGCCGATGGCTGCGGCCATCTTGATCGCCTCGTCGACGTTGCCGGGCACGTACACGTGCTCAAGGCCGGGCACGAGTTCGAAGGTCTGGAGGGTGTCGATCGAGAGCATCGTGCGGAGCAACTCGCGCGACGCCTCGTCGGCGTCCTTGCTCCACTGGATCAGCATGCTCGAGGCGTCGTGCGGCGCATCGGGGAAGAACTGCAGGTGGGCGTCACGCTCGGCGCGCCATCGCTTCGCGAGGTCGCCATCGGCCGCCACCACGTCGGCCTTCGCGACGGCCGCGGGCTGCGACTTGCCGTCGATGCCGAAGCACAGGCCGCTCATGGCCGCCAGACATCCGCACGTCACGGTGAGGAAAGACCGGGTCATCATGGGATCAGTTCTCCATGCGGCAGGAACGCCGCGGGTGTTGGCACGCGTCGCACCACCTCGGTGCGACATCGCCGCCCGACGCTTCCAGCATACCGGAAGCGGGCGGGACGTGTCAATAACTGATCGCACGCGCGTCCGAAACGTTGCACGAAATGCCCTCGACAGGGCATGCAAACGCCATGCGAACGGGGCCTTACAGCACCGGCGCCGCGGGGAAGTCGACCGCCGTGTCGTTCACGTGGTTGAAGGTGTTGGTGAAGACGTTGAGGGCGTAGCAGGCCACCACCTCGGCCACGTGGCCGTCCGTGTAGCCGGCCTTGCGGAACGCGGCGAGATCCGCCTCGCTCACGAACCCACGCTTCTCGTGCACCGCGAGCGTGAACTTCACGAGCGCGTCGTGCTTGGCGTCCTGCGAACCGCCGCGGCGGGCGGCGATGATCTGGTCGGGCGTCAGGCCCGCCCCCGCGCCGATGGCCGTGTGGGCGGCCAGGCAATAGCCGCAGTTGTTGGCCTGGCCCACGCACAGGGCGATGAGTTCGCGTTCCTGGGCCGTGAGCATGCCCGCGCCGAGCGCGCCGGAGAGACTCAAGTAGGCCTGCAACGCCGCGGGGCTGTTGGCCAGCCCCTTGAAGATGTTGAAGTGCTTGCCCTTGAGGGGCCCGTCGAAGATGGCCTTGGCGGCCGGGGCGGCATGGGCGGGATCGACGACATTCAGGCGAGGCATGATCGCTCCTTTGATTATACGTACCGGTCTGTCTACTAGCTCACTTCTGAGCGGCGTTGATGATAGCCCTCGCGGCGACCGCCGCGTGGCGGGCGGGCTCGGGAGACCCCTCGGCCATGGCGGCGACCACGGCCCCGTCCGCCAGCAACGACAAGGACTTGGCGACGGCCTGATGGTCGCGGACGCCGGCATCCCAGGCGAGGCGGGTCAAGAGATCGAGCATGAGCCGCCGGTGTTCGAGGATGATGGGCCGGGCTGGATGGGCGGCATCAGGGAGTTCGCAGAGGGCGTTGACGAGCGGACAGCCGCGGAACGAGGGGTCGGCGAACCACTCGGCGAAGACATCGAAGAAGGCGCCCAGCCGCGAGGCCGGTGCGGGCGCCACGCGGGCGAGCGAACGCTCGAACCCGGCCCGCCAGTCTTCACTGGCCTTGCGGAGACACGCGGCGACCAGGGCATCCTTGCTCCCGAAGTGCTTGTACAGCGTCATCTTGGCCACGCCCGAGGCGGCGACGACGGCATCGACGCCAACGGCATGAATGCCCTTGGCGTAGAAGAGGTCGCCGGCGGCGGCGAGGAGTCGGTGCTTGGCTTGGGCTGGCACCTCGGCAGCACTGGTCATACAGAACGGTATGGTTGAATGCAGCGGCGAGACGCGGCACAGGATGATTTTGGAGGCATGCCGCGGGTTGATCGGGGCGGGAGGGTCGGCTAGACTGGTGGCCCTAGATTGCGGGGTGGAGCAGCCCGGTAGCTCGTCGGGCTCATAACCCGAAGGTCGCTGGTTCAAATCCAGCCCCCGCTATTTGATAACCCCCGGGTCGTGAGACTCGGGGGTTGTCGGTTTTGGGGCGGCCGGGCGGAGTCAACTGCGGCGGTTGCTCTGGCGGCTGACCGTTGATCGATGTGATGGCCGGGCTGATGTGGGGCGAGGGCCGCAGTCGGCGCAGGTCCCAACCAGCACGACCTCGTGATCCCGCACGCGGAAGCCCGAGGGCAGACCATCGGTCAGACCCGATGGGCACTTGCCGGGCACGTCGAACACACGGTCGCACGCGTCGCACTTGAAGTGGTGGTGATGTGGGAGCCCCGCGAGTTCGTAGCGGCTTGGCTCGCCCGGCAACTCCACTGGACGGATCAAGCCACTTTCGATGAGACGCTTGAGCGTGCGATAGACCGTGGCGAGATTAATCGTCGGCGCGTCGGGCTTCGCGGCATCCAGAATCTCCGCCGGACTCAACGGCCGCTGGGCGGACCTGAGGGACGCTTCGATCGCGATGCGTTGGGACGTGTGGCGGTCCATGAGGGTCAAACAGGGTATCGGAGAGTGGGTTGACATCGCGACCCAAGATGCAGATGATAATGCATTCGCATCTGGAGTCCAGCCCTTTGCCTCGCTACGACTACTTCTGCCCTGCCAATGACCGCACAGTCGAGGTCACTCACTCGATCTCGGTCACGCTGCGCACCTGGGGCGAGGTGTGCAAGGCAGCCCGCGTCCAGCGCGGCAAGACCCCGGCATCCGCCAAGGTCCAGCGGATGATCGGCCCCGCCATGCTCTTGGGGACGCGGCATGGCCCGAGCGGTGGCGCGGGGCACGGTGGCGGGAGTTGCTGCGGAGAGGCGGGGTGCCATGGGTGATGTCCCGCCGACACATCGATCCATCGCTCGCCAGCCAGTCCGGTGTGTTTGCTCTGCCATGCCATCGCCCAGCGTAGAGGAGGGTTATGCAGTTCTGGCCCGTTGACACGCTCAAATCGCACACGCTGGCCGACCACGAACAAGGCGAGGAGATCTCGCCGGGCGTCGTGGTGCAGCGACGGACATTCCTTCGCCTGGGGCTCTCGGCCGCGGGCCTGGCGGCACTCTCAGGGCTCGGTCTGAGTGGATGCGCAACCGGATCGCGAGCCACATCCAAGGGCGGCCCGGGACCCGCCAGCGCCGCCGCGAGCGCCGATGAGTTCGTCGCTGCAGTGATGCCGCAGGCGCGGGCGCTGATCTCGGCTCAAGCGCCGGACGAGGAGGCCTATTTGGCCGCCGTCACCACGCTGCTGGCGCGAGTCGAGCCGCCGCCGACCTGGCACATGTCCCCGACCGGGCAGGGCTGGGATATCGACAACATCGCCTACTACCCGCCCATCGTGCTCATGCAGATCAAGATGGCCCCCAAGTCCGTGATCCATCTGCACGACCATCGGCACTACAACGGCGTGCTGCTCGCGACGCAGGGCGCGGCCCGGTGCCGCAACTTTGACATCGTGCAGCCCGACGGCAATCGGCTCGACGTCGCCGACGGGGAAGTGCCCGCCAAGGGCGAGGACTTCCTCATCCGCCAGAACGTCGACACGGTGCTGCGGCCGCGTCAGCTCTCGACGCTCACGCGCGACCGCGACAACATCCACCACGTCGAGGCGGGCGACGAGGGAGCCACCCTCGTGGACTTCTTCACGCACTTCTCGCCCAAGGCCCGCTCGTACGAGCTGGCGTGGGACGGCAAGCCGTACGACCAGGCCAAAGGGCTCTTCAAGGTCTCGTGGAAGGATGCGTGAGATCAAGCGTTCGCGTGATGACCACTCCACATGAAGAGTCACGGCTCACTACCACTTCGGTTCTTCACCGGCATCGCCGCCGCGATGGTCGTAGCTTGCGTCCTGCTCTCCCCAAGCGGCTGCGCCACAAACTCTGACCGCGTCGCCGACCGCGATGCTCCGCTCTCGACCGCCGCCGAGCGAGACCAGTTCCATGAGCTGCTGCTCAAGGCCCTTGATCGCGAGGCCCTGTACACGCTGGTCGGCGGGCTCAAGCCCCTGAGCACCGGCTTCTGGCGCGCCGAGCTCGATATCGAGCAGCCGGACACCGCGGAGATCGTGCGTGTCCGCCGTGTCCTCGCGCCGCTGCGTGACGAAACCTACTACGCGGACGTCCAGGCCTTCGCCACCGCGCACAACGGCAAGCGGCACCTGGAGGCGTATGTGGTGCATCTCGCGTCCTTCGCCGCAATGATCGAGCGGGAACGCGAGTTCTGGTCGCCGCTGGGCGTCACGCCGTGCACGCACCCCGCAGAGGTCGTCGCGATCGTCGATCGTCTGCCGCGGGCCGACCGGTGGCGCGCGTACGGCATGCTCTTCGGCTATCCGAGGTACGCCATCGAGTTCTTCGTCGTAGCCGGGGAGCGGGCGAAGGAAAGCGGTACCGAAGTCGGACCCGGCAAGGACCGTGAGTTCTACCACGTGCCCACTGCCTCCGCCGCGCAGGGGCAGTTCACGTGGGCCGTCCCGCTCGGTCATGCCGAGCGCGACGAGGACCGCGCCATCCGCGAACGGGCCGGGGCGATCCTCGAGGCGTATCGAAACACGGCATCACGAGTGACCACGGCAACGAGGCCGATGGTTCACGTCAAAGCCCTCAATCGCCAACTCAGTACCCCCTTCCGCGTTGAAGCAGACCACCCCTGTCGGTGAAACGAGCAACCCATGAGCACACTCAAGAACATGATCCACTCCGCCGCCAATGCGATCGCTGGCAAGCGTTCGGCCGTCCCCGAGAAGCTGCCCGTCACGGTGCTGTCGGGCTTCCTTGGAGCGGGCAAGACGACGCTGCTCAACCACATCCTCGCCAACCGCGAGGGCAAGCGCGTGGCCGTCATCGTCAACGACATGAGCGAGGTGAACATCGATGCTGAGCTTGTGAAGACCGGCGGCAAGGTCGGCGAGGTCGTGCTTGACCGGGTGGACGAGAGAATGGTCGAGCTCTCCAACGGCTGCATCTGCTGCACGCTCCGCGAGGACCTGCTCAAAGAGGTGTCTCGCCTCGCCCGCGAGAAGAAGTTCGACTACCTGCTCATCGAGGGCACCGGCATTGCCGAGCCTCTGCCGATCGCGCAGACCTTCACGTTCGAGGATGAAGAGGGCCGCTCGCTCGCCGAGATCACGCGGCTTGACACGATGGTCACCGTCGTCGACGCCTTCAACTTCATCAAGAACTTCCAGACCGAGGACGACCTGGCCGACCGTGGCATCGGCAACGACGAGACCGACACGCGCTCGATCGCCGACCTCCTGACCGACCAAGTCGAGTTCGCCGACGTGATCCTCCTGAACAAGTGTGATCTCGTCGATGAGGCCCAACTCCGACGCGTCGAAGGGCACATCCGCTCGCTCAACGCGGACGCGACGATCATCCGCAGTACCTTCGGCAAGGTGCCGCTGGACGCAATGCTCGACACCAAGCGGTTCGACATGGCCAAGGCCCAGGCCTCGGCCAAGTGGATCAAGGAACTGAACAACGAGCACACGCCTGAGACGGAGGAGTACGGCGTCTCGTCGTTCGTCTTCGAGTCCCGCCGCCCGTTCCACCCTGAGCGGCTCTACAACTTCATCGTCGGCGGATTCCTCAAGACCGTGCGCAGCAAGGGCTTCGTGTGGCTTGCCAACCGCAGCGACGTCGCTGGCCTCTGGTCCCAGGCCGGCGGCTCGTTCCGCCTCGAACCCGCGGGCGTGTGGTGGGCGGCGCGCCCCAAAGAGCACCGCCCGAGCGACCCCGAGGCCCGCGCATGGCTCGACAAGTGCTGGCAGGAGCCCTTCGGCGACCGCCGCCAACAACTCGTGCTTATCGGGGTGGACTTCGACAAACAGTCCCAACGCCTCCTGCTCGAATCGTGCTTGCTCACCGACGACGAGATGCGAGGCGGCATCGACGCGTGGAAGCGCATTCCCGATCCGTTCCCGGCGTGGCACATGGAGGGGATGCAGCGCACCAGCGACGAGCCGTAGACGAGGCGAGTGGCCCGGCATCACCGAGACAAGCCGTGTACCTTACCGGGTTCCGACATCCGGGCGTCGTGTCTCTGGGGCTCTGAAAAGCACGTCGTCAGACCACCCCTCGTCCTCTATTGGAGAACCCCCGGGTCGCGAGACTCGGGGGTTGTCGTTTTTGGGCCGACGGGGGTCCTGTCGCCTCGCCCCACTCACCTCGCAGGTGCC
>JBBAVG010000062.1:0-20313 GCA_040397805.1 Phycisphaerales bacterium | reverse complement strand
CGTGGCGCACGCGTCGACCGACGCCCTTCCCCAATCGCGAAGCGATTCCCGTTGAGAGCCGGGGGTTGCGGCGTCTCGCCGCAACCCCCGGTCACGCCACGCAAACCACCACGACCCCGACGGGGTCGCCGTGGGAACGTGCACGACCTTCGACGACGCGTCAACGTTGCATGCCAACGCATCGGGCCGATCCCACGAAAACGCCTTCGGCGTTGAACGCGTTGGTCGTTGTGTCCGGGGGTGTCGGCGAAACGCCGACACCCCCGGCTCTCGACGAACACGCCTTCGGCGTGGCGCACGCGTCGACCGACGCCACCTCAGTGCCCCGCCGGCGCACCGCCCTTGCGGGGGTCGCTGGCCGCCTGCCATCCCTCCGGCGAGGCGCGAATCAACTGCACCGACGCCACCGTTTCGCGATCGCCCACCGAATGTCCCCTCGCGCCAAGCGCGTCGGCCAGACCGGCCGCCTGCCGCACCCCCGGTTCGAGTTGCAGCACGTCCGGTCGCCACTGGTGGTGAAACCGCGGCCGCTCGATGGCGTCGTGCGCGGTCATGCCGAAGAGCAGCGCGTTGAGCGTCACCTGAATCGTCCCGCTGATGATGCGAGGCCCGCCCGCGCCGCCGACGATCAGCTCCACCGTCCCGTCCCGCGTCACGATCGTCGGCGTCATGCTCGACAGCGGCCGCTTGCGGGGCTCGGGCCGGTTGAGGTCCGCGTGATCGAGCCCGAAGGCATTGGCCTTGCCCCCGCGGGTCGCGAAGTCGTCCATCTCGTCGTTGAGGATGAACCCGAACTCCGGCACCGGCAACAGCGACCCGAAAATCAGGTTGATCGTCTCCGTGCACGCCACCGCGCCGCCCTCCGCGTCGATCACGCTCAGGTGGCTCGTCCCCGCGTCGGCCGGCAGCGGCGTCGCCGTGCCGTAGGCCTCGGGCGCGAGCGTCTTGCCCATGTCGATCATCGCACCGCGCGACCGCACGTACTCGCTCGACAGCATGGCCTTCAAGGGCAGCTTCGTGAAGTTGGGGTCGCCCATCCACCGCGCCCGGTCGGCGAAGGCGTGCTTCGAGGCCTCCGTCACCAGATGGATGTACGTCGCGGAACCTGGCCCGCCCGTCGCCGCGTCCTTCGCCTGCGACAGCAGGTCAGGCCGCGACTCGAGCATCGCCATCACCTGCGCCAACACCACGCCCCCGCTGCTCGGCGGCGGCATCGTCATGATGCTCCGGCCTTGGAACGTCGTCCGCAGCGGCGCTCGCTCCTCCGGGCGGTAGCCCGCGAGGTCCTCCATGGTCATCGCGCCGCCGTCCTCGCGAACCGCCTTCACGATCGCCCGGGCGATCTCACCCTCGTAGAACGCCTTCGCACCCTCCTCGGCGATGAGCTCGAGAGCCCGGGCCTGCTCGGGCAACTTCAGCACGTAGCCCTTCCGCACACGGCCGACATCAAGGAATCGCTCCCACAGGAACGCGAATCGCCGCTGGCGGGCAACGTCCTGCTCCAGCCACGGCAGCACGAGCTTGTCCTTCCGCGCGCTGTCCTCGTAGTGCTGGTCGACGGCGAACCCCTCGCGGGCCAGACGAATGGCCGGCGCCATCACCTGCCCGCGCGTCATCGTGCCGTACCTGTCGAGTGCGTGCAGCAGGCCCGCCACCGTGCCCGGCACGCACACGGCCTTCCCGCCGTGCGTCGCCGCGTCGGGGTCGGGGTCCGCTTCGAACATGTCGGGCCGTGCCGCCGCGATGCCCCACTCGCGGTAGTTGATGGCCGTCTCGACCTTGCCCAGCCGCGGATGGTTGGGCAGGCGGATCACCATGAAACCCCCGCCGCCGATGCCGCAGGAGTACGGACGGACCACCGACAAGGCGAACGACGTCGCGACGGCGGCGTCGACGGCGTTCCCGCCGGCCTTGAGGATCTCGGCCCCCGCCTGCGACGCCAACGGATGGTCGGCCGCGACGGCGGCATGCTGGTAGGTCGAAGCGAAGGGCTGGGTCATGGGTGGCTGCTGGGGCTGGCGGGCCGAGACCGTGCACGCCGCGGCGGCGAGACACAGGGTCGCGGCGACGGCGCGGGGGTTGAGCATGACGGATGGTATCGACACCGTGTGCCCTTCCATCGGCACGCGACCGCATCCGCCGCCACCCGACGCGGCCGACCGTAAACTCCGGCCATGGCAATCGCCCCTCGCGCAGCGACGCTCCTCCAGCGGCTGGGCCCCATCGTCGCCTTGCTGCTGCTCATCCTCGTGGCGTGGCTCATCGACAAGGATGGCAGGTTCCTCACGCTCCGGAACTTCGAGAACATCCTCCGCCAGAACGCCGCCGTGGGCGTCATCGCCCTGGGCATGACCTTCGTCATCATCCTCGGGGGCATCGACCTCTCCGTGGGCTCCATGGCCGCCCTGCTCGGAGGCGTCGGCATCCTCGCCATGAACAAGGCCATGGAGAGCGGCTGGCCCGAATCGACCGCCATCCTCGCGGCGGTCGGCACCATGCTCCTCGGCGGCCCGCTGCTGGGCGCCTTCAACGGCTTGGTCATCACCAAGGGACGCATCACGCCCTTCATCGCCACGCTGGGCACCATGGTCATCTTCCGGTCCCTCTCCCTCGTCTTCGTCGACGGGGGCGAATACCGGGCGCAGGCGGCCGGTTTCGCCGGCCTCGCCCAGCCCCAATGGATGGGCGACTGGTCGCGCCGATTCACCGCCCTGCTCTTCTTCGCGCTCGCCATCGTGCTGGGCGTCGTGCTCAAGCGAACCTGGTTCGGTACCGCCGTGCACGCCGTGGGCGACAACGAGACCGCCGCCCGCTACGCCGGCATCAAGCTCGACCGCGTGCGAATCGCCACCTACGCCCTCTGCGGCCTGATGTGCGGCATCGCCGCCTTCATCGTCTCCACCCGCATGAACTCCATCGCCAGCGCCCAAACCGGCCAGTTGTACGAGCTCGACGCCATCGCCGCCGTGGTGGTGGGCGGCGCATCCATGCGGGGCGGCCTGGGCAGCATCCTGGGCACCGTCGTCGGGGTGCTCATCCTGGGCGTCGTCAACAACATGCTCAATATGATCTCCTCGAGCGACACGCTCAAGGCCCTGGGGCTCGAGGGCGTCAACATCGCGCACCTCCAGGGGCTGGTCAAGGGCCTCATCATCATCGCGGCCGTCTTCGTCCAGCGCAGCCGATAGTTCCCGGCCCCTCCCGCCGGCCCACCCGGGCCCTCGCGGCGGATATCGTTCAACAGCCGATGAAACTCCCCGCCGACAAGGTCAGTCGTCTCAAGTCCTTCTACGAAGGGCGACCGGTGTGCGTCACGGGCGGGGCCGGGTTCATCGGCGGACACCTCTGCGACGCGCTCCTCTCGCTGGGAGCGACGATCCGCGTGATCGACGACCTCTCGAACTCGACGCTCGACCACCTGTCCGAACTCATCGAGCTCGAACCCGACCGCGTTCGCTTCGTGCACGGCTCGATCCTCGAGGACAAGGCCCTCGACGAAGCCCTCCAGGGCGCGGCGACGGTCTTTCACCTGGGCGCCATGGGCTCGGTCCCCCGCAGCGTCGAAGCGCCCGCCCGCACCTGGGCGGTCAACGCCACGGGCACGCTCCGCGTGCTGGAGTCGGCCCGCCGGGCGGGCGCGGCCCGCGTGGTGGGCGCATCGAGCTCGTCGATCTACGGCAACCAGCCCGAACTCCCCAAGCGAGAGACGCAGCTCCCTCGCCCGCTGTCGCCCTATGCCGCCAGCAAGCTCGCCCTCGAGCACCTCTTCCTGTCGTACGCCTCGTGCTACACGCTCTCGACGGTCTCGCTGCGCTACTTCAACGTCTTCGGACCCCGCCAACGGGCCGACTCGCAATACGCCGCCGTCGTGCCCGCCTTCACGAAGCGACTGCTCGCCGGCGAAGCCCCGATCATCCACGGCGACGGGCTCCAGACGCGAGACTTCACCTTCGTCGCCAACGCCGTGCTCGCCACCCTGCTGGCCGGCTCGACGACCACGCCCCTCAAGGGCGAAGCCGTCAACGTGGCCAGCGGCGTGCAGGCCACGCTCCTCGACTGCGCCCTGAAGCTCGGGGCGATCTGCCAAGCCCCGCCGCACCTGCACCCGACCCACTCGCCCGAACGCGCCGGCGACGTGCGCCACTCGGTGGCGGACATCTCGCTCGCCAAGTCGCTGCTGGGCTACGAGCCCGTCTGCTCCTTCGAGGAGGGACTGGCCGAAACGGTCGAGTGGAGTCGCCACGAGGCGGATGCCGCCGGCACGTGAGTTGACCGATGCCCACCACCACCCCGGACTGGTTCGATTCACATCTGGACCTGGCCTGCCTCGAGCGTCTGGGCCGCGACATGATCGCGACCGACCCCGCCCGATGCGACAAGCCCTGGCCGCCGTGCGCCGTGACGCTCCCCTCGCTGGCCGCGGGCCGCGTGCGGTGGTGCCTGGCGACCATCTTCATCGAGGCCGACGGCACCGACGCCGTCGGTTACCCGGCGGGCGACGCCTCCGCCGCGGCGGCACGCGGCCGTGAGCAACTCGATGTCTATCGCGACTGGGCCGATCGTGGCCTGGTCCGCCGCTGGAACGTCGCGAGCGATTCACGAGAGGCCCCGCTGCACATGGGACTGCTCGTGGAAGGGGCCGACCCCATCGCCGACCCCTCCGAGTTGTCGTGGTGGGTGAAGCAGGGCGTGGTGGCCGTCGGGCTCGCCTGGGCCAAGTCGTCTCGCTATGCCGGCGGCAACACCACCGACGACCCGCTGACGCCCTTGGGCGAAGCGATGATCCGGGAGATGGACCGCCTGGGCGTCGTGCACGACCTGTCGCACCTGAGTGACCGATCGCTCGCTCGCCTGCTGGAACTCACCGATCGCCCCGTGATCGCCTCGCACAGCAACTGCCGCACGCTGATCGACGTCGACGATCAGGTCCGCCAGCGGCACCTGACCGACGCGACCATCCGCGAGATCGCGCATCGCAAGGGCATGATCGGCGTGAATGTCTTCTCGCCCTTCATCATCCCCGGGGCGCTGCGGACGCGCAGGGCCACGCTCACGGAATGGGCGGCACACGTCGACCGCATCTGCGACCTGCAGGGCACCCGCGCGTGCGTGGGCCTGGGCACCGACATGGACGGCGGCTTCAGCGCGGCCATGATGCCCGAAGGCGTCGACTCGCCGCGTGAACTCGTCCGCTTGGCCGACACGCTTCACGCCCGCAACTGGTCCGACGACGACATCGCGGGGTTCCGCTCCGGCAACTGGCTGAACTTCTGGCGAAGGTGCGGCCACGCGCCGGCCTGACGCCGCACGACCTTCGCGACCGCAGACGCAAAGGCGATCCCGCCCGCCCCACTGGTGGCGGGCCGTGCAGGTCAGATGCCGACTGAGGGCGCTCGCGTTGGGCCGTGGGCCGCGGAAGGGGCCCGAACCGTTCGCGGCCATGGGCCGCGCGACGCGAAACGAGAAACTGGGGATCTAGGATTTGAACCTAGACTAACTGAGTCAGAGTCAGTCGTGCTACCGTTACACCAATCCCCAATGCGGACGGGATGATACGGACGCCCCGTGGCGGCGGCAAGCCGCGGGAAGGGTGTCCCGCACGGTTCATCGGTCCTGCCGCCACCCCGCTTTTGCCCGTTGGATGCCCCGGAAGGGTGAAACCGGCCGGTGGAACTGGCCCCCAAGGGCCGATATGAGGGTGTCATGCCCCTGCAGCGGCCCCTGCTGACCACCATCGTCGCCACCATCGGACCGGCCAGCGAGTCCGCGGACACCGTCCGTCGCCTCATCGAGTCGGGGGTGGCCGTCTTTCGGTTCAACTTCTCGCACGGCGATCTGGAAGCCCACGGGCGGCGGCTGGCCACCGTGCGGGCGGTCGCGTCGGACCTCGGCCGCCCCATCGCGTGCCTGGGCGACCTGCAAGGTCCGAAGATCCGGGTGGGCAAGGTGCCCGCGGGGCTCGGACGCCCCCACGCGTCGGGCGGCTCGGCCATCGACGTGAGCCCCGGGCAGGACGTGATCTTCAAGCAGGGCATCGACGAGGCCTGCCTCCGCCAGGGCGACCACGGCGTTGAGGTGGTGCTGCCGGTGACGTTCCAGCCCCTGGTCGACGAGGTGGAGCCCGGGCACAAGGTGTTGATCAACGACGGGGCGATCCGGATGCTGGCCATCGGCCGCGAGGCGCCGGGGGAGCTCCGGTGTCGGGTGGTGATCGGCGGGGCGGTGACCTCGGGCAAGGGGATCAACGTGCCGCAGTCGTCGCTGTCGGCGCCGGCGATCACCGACCGCGACTGGGAGTGCGCACGGTGGGCGGCGGCGAACCACCTCGACTACGTGGCGCTGTCGTTCGTGCGGTCGGCTCGCGACGTCGAGCAGTTGCGTGCGGGATTGGCGGCGATGAAGGGCGTGCAGCCGGGGTGCAAGCCCGACGAGGGGGCATGGATCCCGATCATCGCGAAGGTCGAGATGCCCGAGGCGGTGGCGTGCCTCGAGGAAGTGGTCGCGGCGGCGGACGGCATCATGGTGGCGCGGGGCGACCTTGGGGTGGAGATGGACATCGCGCAGGTGCCGGTCGTGCAGAAGCGGATCGTGAAGACATGCCGCGAGTTCGGCAAGCCCTGCATCGTGGCGACGCAGATGCTCGAGAGCATGATCGAGCAGGCCTCGCCCACGCGAGCGGAGGCCACGGACGTGGCCAACGCGGTCTTCGAGGGGGCGGACGCGGTGATGCTGAGCGCAGAGACGGCGACGGGGCGGCACCCGGTGACCGTCGTCGAGACGATGGCGAGGATCATCCGCTTCGCGGAGTCGCACATGGCGGCCCCTTCGCCGCAGCACCAATCGCCCTCCCGCATGGCCGACCAGCACAAGGGCACGGCCGCGCTCGCCCACGGGGCGTGGCGCATCGCGCACGATCTTGACGCCAAGGCGGTGGTGGTGTGGAGCCAGGCGGGAGGCACGGCCCGCTACCTGTCGCAGAACCGCTTCTCGATCCCGATCATCGCGTATTCCTCCGATCCCGCGGCATGCCGCCGCATGGCGCTCCTCCGCGGCGTCACCCCTGTGCAGATGCAGCCGCCGGCGAGCGGGACGATCTCGGCGTGGGCCGCGCTCGTGGACGAATCGCTGATGCAGATGGGCGTGGCGCAGATGGGCGAAGCGATCGTGCTGCTGGCGGGCAGGCCCCTGGGGCAGGCCAAACGCACCAACACGCTGGCCATTCACCGCATCGGCGGCGACGCCGCGGCGTGAACGCGTTCGCGAGATGGCCGCCTCGCCCCGCTCAGTCCACCTTGCGAAGCAGCGTCACGCGGCCGATGGGCACCCACTCGGCCACGAGGATGTCCCCGTTGCGAAGGAAGATCGCGGTGTGCGGGTGGATGAACCTGCCCGCGACGAACTGCTCTCGCGGCGCGCCGCGCAGCGACGACGGGTGGCCGTCGCCCAGATGCGCGATCACCTTGTCGTTGGCGTCCAGCAGCGTCACCACGCTCTCGAGGTCGGGCACCAGCAGCATCTCGCCCCTGGTCTTGAAGTGGCAGGGCATGCGAAGGCCCTGGGTGACGATGCCCAGCGGCTTGCCGTCGAGCGTGAAGTACTGCAGCCGGCGATTGCCACGGTCGGCCACCGCGAGCCGCGGCGTGCCCGACCGCTCGTCGACCCACAGCCCGTGCGGGCAACTCACCTTGCCGGGTTCGCTCCCGGGCTCGAGCAGCACCTTGACGAACGCCCCGTCGGCGGTGAAGCGGTGCACGTAGCTCGCGCCGTAGCCGTCGCCCACGAGCACGTCGCCCTTGCCGCCGTCGCCCGGCAGGAAGGCCACGTTGGTGGGGACGAATCGCTTCGAATCGTCGTAGACCTTCGCCTCGGCGGGCGTGCCCCGTTCCCACAGCGTCTCGCCCGCGAGGTTCGTCTTGACCACCAGCCGCCGGTTGGTGTCGCAGTGGTACAGGAACTCCTCGTCACCTTCGCGGCGGATGTCGAGCCCGTGCGCCCCGCCCCGGAACGACGCGCCCCACGCCGTCTCGAAGACGCCCGACTCCGAGAAGACCGCCACCGCGTCGGCCCGCGTGCTCTGCGGGTGCACCGTGTGCGCGACGTAGATGCGGCCCGAAGCGTCCTGTGACAGCCCGTGCGTGTCGCCCCACATCAGGTCCTGCGGCGGCTTGAGCCAGTCGTGAACGCACTCGTAGCGGTGCCCCGGCACGCCCAGCACGAGCGGCTCGAGCCCCGACTTGCGAGACGTGCGGGCGGCGAAGAGGCGGGGTGTCGCCATCAGCGAGGCCGCCGCGGCGCCCAAGAGCGTGCGACGAGAGAGGTTCGCGTTCATCGTGGTTCCTTTCCCCATGGAGATCGTGCTCGGACGTGCGCCACGCGCAGGTCATTCCGTCCCGTACAGCCGGTCGCCCGCATCGCCAAGCCCCGGCAGGATGTACCCCTTCTCCGACAGCTGGCGATCGATCGCCGCGGCGTAGATCGGCAGCGTCGCGTCCGCCCGCCGCAGGTTCGCGATGCCCTCGGGCGCGGCGACGAGGCACACGAAGCGAACGTCGCCCACGCCCAGGCCCCGGATGATGCGGATGGCCTCGACGGCCGAGCCGCCGGTGGCGAGCATGGGATCGACGATGAAGACGGGCCCCGCGGCGATGTCCTTGGGCAGCTTGCGGAGGTAGACGGTGGGCTGCAAGGTCTTCTCGTCCCTCGCCAGGCCCAGGTGGCCCAGTCTCGCCTCGGGCATCATCTCGAGGATGCCCTCGGCCAGCCCCAGACCGGCGCGAAGCACGGGCACCACGGTGACGCGGGCGGAGAGCCGCTTGCCGGTCATTGGCTCCATGGGCGTCTCGATGGGCACGTCATGCACGGGCAGGTGACGCGTGGCCTCGAAGACCATCAGCCCCGCGATCTGGTACATGAGCGACCGGAAGGCGCGATGCCCGGTGGAGCGGTCGCGGAGATAGCCGAGCTTGTGCTGGATCAACGGGTGATCGAAGATGATCACGCCCGAACCGTCATCGCCGGGGGTTGCCATGGCGGAGCGTAGGAACGAATCGGGTCATCGAACCGACGGGCCTTCGCCCTCGGCCACGACCGGCTCATCGCCGTCGATCGGCTGCGTGCGTCGCACCCGCGCGAGCAGACCCATCACCGCCGCACGGGCGGCAAAGGAGGTCCAGAAGACCGCCGCGTACGCGCCGTGGTCCTTGCCCATCCCGTCGAGCATCCACCCGCCCGCGAGCGAGCCGGTCGTCTTGCCCGCCTCGTTGGCCACCATGAAGTACGTGAGCACGGCCGTGCGTTCGCGCGGACGGATGGCCTCGAAGTTCATCAGGAAGACGCCCAGTTCCCACATCCCGAAGACCGCGCCCGTGGCGACCTGCCCCGCCACCAGCAGGACGAAGTCGGTCGAGAAGAGCCAGAAGACGGCGAGGAAGGGCAACGCGACATTGCCCATCCACAGCAGACGACGCGGACCGTGACGGTGGGCGATGGTCCCCGAAAGGTCGAGCACCAGCATGCGGCCCACGTAGATCGCCGCGATGAGAATGCTGTACGGCGCCTGCGGTCCGTACGTCGCCACCACCCAATCGAAGGCCGGACCCGCCATCGCGCCGCCCCGCAGCAGGTACGGATTGAAGAAGGGCTGGGCCACCTGCAACGCGGCATAGGCGGCGATCGCGTAGATCAGGAATCGCCCGTCGTCGCCGTGCGAGAACCTCCCCACGAACTCGCGGGGAGGCACCTTCACCTGGTCGGCCGGTCGCATCGCCGGCGTCGAGTAGCGGAAGAGATGCCACGCCGACACGCCGCGGCACGCCGCCGCGATCAGGAACATCACCGCGATCCCCGCAAGCACCGGATCAAGCCCCCACGACGCCAGCGTCACGTTCGAGCCCAGCAGCCGCTCGATCAGCGTCGCCCCCGCGCCGTGGGCGAGAATCGCCACGAGCACCGCGACCTGCAGCAGTCGCAGGCGACGCGCGGTGTAGCGGGCGCGAAGCCGGGGCGGAATGAGCTCGCCCGTGCTGGTCATCCATGCCGCACCGGTGCCCACCGCGCCGAAGTGGTACAGCGTCACGCACGCAAAGACCACCCCAGCCGCGAGCCACGTGAGCCCGTGGGCCAGCACCGCCTCGCGCATGAATGGCCACGCGATCGCCAACCCCGCGAGCGGCAGGAGCATGACGGCCTGCATGGAGGCGAAGGTGCCGATGAACCGCGAGAAACTCCCCATCCGTCGCAGCAGACGAGGACAGCCCAGCGCCATCACCGACGCCAACAGCAGGGGCACGGTCGTCACGAGCCCCGAGGCGACCTGCCCCAAGTCGAGCGCCAGCACGAACTTGGCCAGGTACATCTCGCCGAAGCCCAGCATGAGGCAGTAGAAGAGCCCGTCGACCGTGATGTGGTAGAGGTCGGCCCGCAATGTGGCGGCACGGCGCGTCCGAGCGGGGCGTCGAAGCCCCAGCCACGTCACGCGATGATGATGCAAGTCATACAAGCAACGCCGCCGCCCCGCGACCCAACCACGCACGACGACCAATCGGGCGACCGGCGGCCAACAATAGTACGGCCTGAAGGGCAAGGATACGAACGAAACACAAACGCTTCGGCGATCCGTGAGGGTGGCCGCCGGGCGGGCAGGGGTCCTAGACTTCTGTCCTTATCCACCGGTCCCTTCGCGGATCGGCTTTCATGCACACAATCGTGCGACTGGGGTCACCGGATATGGCCCACGTCGCCCGCCCCGCCCGGTAGGCGGCGTACCTGCAGCGGTCGTCGCGCCTCGAGCGCGAGGAGCACGCGGCCTTCCTGCCGCCTCGTCTCTTCGAGTCTCGTGGAACGCCGGCCTGATCGGAGCAACGCAGATGGGAATCACCAGTCCTCGTCGTCAGACCTTCCTGGCCAAGGAAGGCGAGATCAAGAAGTCGTGGCACATCGTGGACGCCACGGGCATCCCCCTGGGCCGTCTGGCCGTCGAAGTGGCCAACGTGCTGATGGGCAAGCACCTGCCCACCTACACCCCCCACGTCGACACCGGCGACCACGTCGTCATCACCAACGCGGGCAAGGTCGCCATGACCGGCCGCAAGGCCGAGCAGCGCCTCAAGATGCGGTACACCCGCTACCCCGGCGGCCTCAAGACCGAGACCTACGCCCAGGTCCGCGACCGCAAGCCGGCCCTGCTCATCGAGGACGCCGTCCGCCGCATGATGCCCAAGAACCGCCTGTCGCGGGTCATGCTCAAGAAGCTCCACATCGTCGAGGGCGCGACGCACGAGTTCGGCGGCAACAACCCGGCGAAGCTCGAAGTGCCCCTTCCCTGAGTCCCCCCTCGAACGACACCCATCCGCTCGACGCGGCCCCGTAGCGTGAGCCCGCGAGCCGA
This sequence comes from Phycisphaerales bacterium, assembly GCA_040397805.1. Taxonomy (GTDB): domain Bacteria; phylum Planctomycetota; class Phycisphaerae; order Phycisphaerales; family UBA1924; genus UBA2402. The sequence goes on along the minus strand of JBBAVG010000062.1, from coordinate 8,927 downwards.
AACGAAACAGGAACACCCATGTCGCAGATCTCCATCCCCACTGACCTGACCAACCTGAGTCTCGCCGACATCGGCGGGGCCCCCGCTCCCGCCGCCCCTGCCCAGCAGGTGCGTCCCCTCCGCGCCGCCAAGCCCGCCGACAAGCGTGGCTGGTGGTGGGGCACCGGCCGCCGCAAGACGGCCATCGCCCGCATCCGCATGAAGCCCTCGGCTCAGGCGGGCGTGACCATCGAGACCAAGGCCGGCAAGACCAAGTCCATCGAGGTCTACTTCACCGAGGAGCGCGACCAGACCGACGCCCTCTCCCCCCTCAAGCTCACCAACATGGCCGACAAGGTCCAGGTGATCGCCAAGCTCCAGGGCGGCGGCATCATGGGCCAGGCCCAGGCCCTGCGCCTTGCCATCGCCCGCGCCCTTCGCGACTACGACCCCACCACCGAGACCGCCCTGCGTGACGCGGGCTTCCTCACCCGCGACGCCCGCAAGGTCGAACGCAAGAAGTACGGTCAGGCCGGCGCCCGCCGCCGCTTCCAGTTCAGCAAGCGCTGATCCGGATCCGTCCTTCATCCATGCCGCTTCGAACGAACCCGCCTCTCGCGGGTTCGTTTCTTTTTTCGCCCATGGCGAGCCGTGCGTATGCTGCGCCCGTGCCAGCGACACGCCGCAGGCAGGTGCTCGGGGCGATGGCCGCCGTGGCGGCCGCGGGTATCGTCGCCCTTGGTGTTGCCCTGCTGGCCACCCCCGCCCATTACTCGCCGGCCGACCCAGGCTCGTCCGCCACGCTGCAACTGGGCGAGGCCACCGAAAACGCCGTCGCGAGAGAGCTCTCGAGGGTGCGTCCCGCCGCCCCCGACTCGCCGCCGGGCGGGTATGTCTCCGACGCGTGGGACCTGACCTTCGCCGAGGAGGAGCTGAACGCGTGGCTGGGAGCGAGGCTGCCCCAATGGCTGGCCTCGCGCGACGCCGCGATGCCGGCGGGCGTGTCGTCACCGGCCGTCCGCGTGGAAGACGGTCGCCTCATCATCGCGGCCACGTACCGATCGCTCGTGGGCGAGATGGTCCTGTCGCAGACGTTGACAGTGGAAGGCGGGTCGCCGCCGCGATTGTCGCCCCAGGGCCTGCGGGCCGGCCTGATCCCGGTGCCGGTCGACGTGCTGCCGCTGGATCGCTGGCTCGAGCACGTGGCCAAGCCCATCCGTCTCGAGGACGGACGAGCGGTGGAAGTGCTGGACGTGGAGGCGACGGACGGAACGCTGACGGTGCGGTGTCGCACGGTGAAGCGGTGACGGGCGGAACCAATCCGACCTTGACGGCTCGCCCCCCACGCTCCGACACGCAGCCGACGGCCAATCCGTACACCCGTCGGCATGCCACATCCTTGCAAATCCTCCATCAGATGGCGAATTTGCAAGGATGTGGCAACCAACAACCCGAACGAAACGCGGTGGTCGGGACATCGCCGTGACGGTCGCTCCGATTTGTCCTCAGCATGCGGCCATGACGACCCGCTCATGGAGCGTCGTTGCGTGTCGAGAACTTCACCGCGTCGCGTCCCGTCCGCGGGCTCAATACACCGCATCCGGGAAGTAGTAGCTCTTCGCGTTGTCCTTGGTGATGAGCTCGACGTCGATCATCAGGTGGCGGGGCATGAACTCCATCACCTGATCCTTCTTCCCGTCCCGCAGCGCGCCGTGCGCGAGGTGGATGCCCGTGGCGATCATGCTGGGCGAATAGGTGATGTTGGCGGGGATCAGCTCGCTGCCGTCCATCACCATCTTCACCACGTCCTTCATGCCCGCGCCCGGGAAGATCCACATCTCCTTCTCGCGGCCGGCCTCCTTGATCGCCTGCATCGCGCCCAGGGCCATGTCGTCGTCCGACGCCCAGACGCAGTCGATCTTCGGGAACTTGGTCAGCATGTTCTCCGTGACCTCGAGGGCCTTCTGGCGGTTCCACATCGCGGGCTGCTGCGCAAGCACCTTGATGCCCGGGCTGGCCTTGAAGACCTCCATCGCCGCGTTCACGCGGTCGCTGTCGACCGTGCACGGGATGCCCGAGAGGATCACCACGTTCCCCTTGCCGCCGAGCTTCTCCACGATGTACTGCGCGCTCTTGCGGCCGAAGGCCTTGTTGTCGCCTTCAAGAAAGATGTCGGCCACCGGCTCGGTGAAGCCGCGGTCGACGTTGACGATGAAGATGCCCTTCTCCTTGGCCTTCTTGGCCACCGGCGTGAGCGGGGCCGATTCGGTGGCCAGGATCACCAGCCCGTCGATGCCCTTGACCATCATGTCCTCAACGTCGGCGATCTGCTTCTCCGGCGTCGTGGCCGTCGTGTACACCCAGTCCACCTCCGGGTGCATCGCCATCGCCCGGCGGGCCCACCAGCCGATGCCCGCCGTCCAGCCGTGACTCGCCGCCGGCACGCTCACGCCGATCCGCAGCTTGGGCGCCTGGGCCGCGGCCGGAGCCGCCGGAGCCGGCGCCGCCTCGGGAACGCTCCCCGCGACGTTGACCAAGGTCATCGCCGAAACAGTGAACGCCGCCATGCCGACAAGCCAGGCCTTGATCATCGCTGTGTGCTCCGCGGAAAGTGAACCACCGCCCCGCCGGCCGCGCCGACGCGGACTGACCCAAAAGTAGGACACGCCGCGCCATCCATACCGTTGCCCTTCATGCCCAATCGCCTCGCCTCGCAGGCCAGCCCCTACCTCCTGCAGCACGCCTCCAACCCCGTCGACTGGTGGCCCTGGGGCCCCGAGGCCTTCGCCGAGGCCCGCCGCCGCGACGTGCCGATCTTCCTCTCGATCGGCTACTCCACCTGCTACTGGTGCCACGTCATGGAACGCGAGTCCTTCGAACACGAAGGCATCGCCGCCCTCCTCAACCGCGACTTCCTCCCCGTCAAGGTCGATCGCGAGGAACGACCCGACCTCGACGAGCTCTACATGGCCGCCACCGTCACCATGACCGGTCACGGCGGCTGGCCCATGAGCGTCTTCCTCGAACCCCACGCCCTCAAGCCCTTCTACTGCGGCACCTACTTCCCCGCCGAGGAACGCCCCCACTACGGCCGCCCCTCCTTCCCCCAACTCCTCGACGCCATGCGCATGGCCTGGGTCACCCAGCGCCAAGGCGTCATCGACCAGGCCGAACAGGTCGCCGCCGCCGTCGCCGAACACCTCGCCACCCGCCACGCCCCCGTCCGCATCGGCCACACCCAGGTCGCCGACGCCCTCTCGGGCCTCACCCGATCCTTCGACCAACTCCGGGGCGGCTTCGGCGCGGCCCCCAAGTTCCCCCAGCCCTCCAACCTCGACTTCCTCCTCGACGTCCTCGAGGTCGCCACCGAGCCCGCCACCACCGACCCCGTCCGCCACATCGTCGCCTCCACCCTCTCGGCCATGATGAGCGGCGGCCTCTTCGACCAAGTCGGCGGCGGCTTCCACCGCTACAGCGTCGACGCCTCCTGGACCGTCCCCCACTTCGAGAAGATGCTCTACGACAACGCGATGCTCGCGGCGACCTACGCCCGTGCCGCCCGCGACCTCGAAGACCCCGCCTTCGCCCGCATCGCCCACCGCACCCTCGACGCGATGCTCCGCGACCTTCGCGACCCCTCCGGCCTCTTCCGCTCCGCCATCGATGCCGAGGTCGACCACCGCGAAGGCCTCAACTACCTCTGGACGCCCGAGCAGGTCGCCGCCGCCCTCAGCCCCGACGACGCGGCCCTGGCCATCCGCCTCTACGGCCTCGACCAGCCCGCCAACTTCCAAGACCCCCACCACCCGCCCACCGGCGACGATGATCGCACGTGGGTGCTTCGCCTTGGCGACCGCCCCGAACGCCTCGCCGCCCGTGAAGGACTCGACCCCGACGCCCTGCTCGACCGGCTCGACCGCATCAACGACGCCCTGCTCGCCGTCCGCTCACGCCGCAAGCAGCCCCACCTCGACGACAAGTGCATCGCGGCATGGAACGGCCTGGCCATCCGCGGACTTGCCACCGCCGGCGCGATCCTTGAGCGGCCAGACGCCCTCGACGCCGCCCGAGCCGCGGCCGACGCCGCGTGGACGCTCTTGGTGCGAGATGGCGTGCTCCACCGCTCCATCCGCCACGACCGGCTGGGCCCCCCCGGCGTGCTGGAGGACTACGCCTTGGTGGTGCAAGGCCTGGTGGCCGTTCACCGCGCCACGGGCGATGCCGCCCCCCTCGAGCGGGCCGAGACGCTCATGGGCTGGCTGGCGGCACGCTTCGTCGACGTCGACGGCCTCGTGCACGACACCGAGGCCCACGCCTCCGACCTCTTCGTCCGGGCCACCGCCACCCACGACGGGGCCGTGCCCAGCGGCTTCTCGTCGTATCTGCACGCCAGGATCGACCTCCACGATGCCACCGGCAGCACCGCGCACCTCGACGAGTGCGCTCGCTCGCTGGCGGCACACTCGGCCGCCATCGACCGCTCCCCGCTGGGCACCATCAACGCCGTGGCCGCCCTGCTGCGGCTCTTGGTCCGGTCGGAGCAGCTCCCCGAACCGCTGGCCACCGCGCCCGAACCGGAGCGGTCGGGCAAGGGACGACGCAAGGCCTCGGAGGTGGACCCGGTCGAGGTGCTGGCCGCCGCGGAGCGGGTGACGCTCACGCCCGAACAACCCCACGCCTCCTTCACGGTGCGGCTGCAGATCGCGGCGGGATGGCACATCGCGGCGGCTTCGGCCGAGCACCACCCGCTGCGGCTGTCGATCGTGAACGGCTCGGGGGTCAACGTCTACGCCGACTACCCGGCCCCCACGCACACGCTGGGCATCGACGGGGTGGAGGTGCCGGTGTGCACGGGCACGCTTGACATCCCGGTGGTGCTCGAGCGGGATGCGACGATCCCGCGTCAGGGCCAGCCGCTGATCGCGGTGAGCTACCTGGCGTGCAGCGACACGGAGTGTCTCGAGCCCGCGGCGGTGGAACTGGACATCGCCATCGACGTCTGACCTTTCACGCCTGTCACGCCTCTCACGCACAGCGCGGAACGTCCGCGGCTCTTGCAACGCACGGAAACCTCCCCCTATCATCCACCATGAAGCTGCCCTCACGCCTTGCGAACCTCGCCCGCTCCTACTCCCCGGCCCTCGCGATCCTTGCGGGTGCGGCGATCGTCGCAACGGCTTCGTTCCGCTCCGACGCCATGCCGGGCAACGCGGCGGCCGTCGTCGCCCCCACGCCCGCCAACGTGGGCGTGGTCGACCTGGCCAAGCTCATGAACAACCTGCAGGAGCTCAAGGACCGCAACGACCTGACGATGGGCAAGGGCAAGCAGCTCCAGGACAAGCTGGGCGAGATCAGCACGCAGCTCAAGGCCATCGACGCCGAGCTCAAGGACGTGATCCCCAAGGACGACAAGACCCGCCGCATCGAGAAGGTGGCGCAGAAGTTCGAGCTCGAGGCCACCTTCGAGGCCCGCGGCAAGAGCTATCAGCGCATCATCGACCTCGACCACGGCGACATCCTCAACGATCTCTACCCCAAGGCCATCGCCGCCATCGACGCCTTCGCCAAGAAGGAGGGCTTCGACCTCGTGCTGCTCGACGACCGGCCCATCCAGATGCCCGAGACGGGCTCGGTGAAGGACTACAACGACGTGATCCAGCGCAAGCGGGTGCTCTTCGCCCGCGAAGGGATGGACATCACCGACCAGCTCATCACGGTGATGAACAACGAGTACGCCGCGTCGCTGAAGAAGTCGAAGCGCTGAGTCGATCGCCTGAGGGTCCGCCCGCGTGCTCACCACCACCACTGGCCAACTCGCCACGCTGCTCGGCGCACGCCTGATCGGCGACGCCACCCTCGAGATCCGGGGGATGGAGTCGGTCGACCTTGCCGGCCCCGGGCACCTCACCTTCATCCGCCAAGCCAAGTTCGCGCACGACTGGAAGACGGGCAAGGCCACGGCCGTGCTGGTCGGCTCGTCGATCCCGCTCGATCGCGTGCTGGTGGACGCGGCCACGTCCGACGCCGGTCCGGGCCGGGCGGTGCTCATCGTGCCGGATGTCGACCTGGCGATGATCGCGGTACTCAAGGCCTTCATGCCGCCGCACGCGCCGGCCGCCCTGGGGGTGCATCCCAAGGCGTATGTCGCGCCGTCGGCGCGGGTGCACCCGACCGCGAGCGTCGGCCCGGGGTGCGCCATCGGGCCCGAGGCGAGCGTGGGCGAGGGGAGCGTGCTGGTGGCGAACGTGTGCCTGGGCCACGGGGCCTCGGTGGGCGCGTCGTGCGTGCTGCACCCCGGCGTGACGGTGTACGACCGCTGCGTGGTGGGCGACCGGTGCACCTTGCACGCGTGCGTGACCATCGGTGCCGACGGCTTCGGGTACCACCCCAGCCCCGACGGCAAGGGCCTGCTGAAGATCCCGCACGTGGGCAACGCGGTGATCGAGCACGATGTCGAGATCGGCGCCAACTCCTGCGTCGACCGCGCGAAGCTGGGCACGACGCTCGTGGGCGCGGGCACCAAGATCGACAACCTCGTGCAGATCGGCCACAACTGTCGCGTGGGCCGCTGCTGCATCCTCTGCGGCCAGAGCGGCTTGGCCGGCTCGGTCACGCTGGGCGACGGCGTGGTGCTCGGCGGCCGCGTGGCGGTGTCGGACGGTGTCTCGATCGGCAGCGGCGCGAAGATCGGCGGCCTGTCGGGCGTCATCGGCGACGTCCCCTCGGGCCAGGTCTACATGGGCATCCCCGCCACTCCCGCCACCGAATGGCGCCGCACCTACGCGGCCATCCGGCGCCTGGGCAGGGGTCGAACCGACGTCAAGGGCGAATGAGGCGGCGGCACCGCCGCGGAACGCTCGGCCAAGGCTTCAGCCTTGGCGGCGGAGTTCCTCGGCCAAGGCCTTGGCGAAGTACTCGTACTGCTCGGGGGTGTTGTACACCTGCGCCGAGAGTCGCACCACGCGGGCACCGGTGGGGTTGAACCGCCAGACGGGCGTGACGACGCCGTGACGCTCGTAGAGGGCGTCCTGGAGGGGGTCGTCGTAGCGGGTGGGGCAGCCCTCGATGCCACCGGCGGGGTCGGGCACGATGACGCTGGTCATGGTCCCGGTCATGTGCTCGGGGGCGGTGTGGACGGTGCAGCCCAGGGGCTCGAGGACGGGGGCGATGATCTCCCGGGCCTGCATGATCTTCTCGTGGTTCTCCCGCATGAGCTGGGGCCAGCCGCCGGGCAGGAGCTGGCCCATGGCCTCGATGCTCTTGGGGAGCGTGAGGATGTGGGAGTAGTCGAGGGTGCCCTGGTAATCGAAGTCGCGGAGGTACATCGCCCGGTCGTGGCGGACCTTGCTGACGCGGCTCGAGAGCTGGAGGGGTCGGAAGCCGGCCTGCTTGTCGGAGCGGACGTAGAGGAAACCGATGCCCTTGGGGCCGCTGAGCCACTTGTGGCCGCTGCCGATGAAGTACGTGGGCTTGAGGGCGGCCAGGTCGACCGGAACTTGGCCGGGCGAGTGCGCCCCGTCGATGCAGACGTCGATGCCGCGGAGGTTGAGCTCGCGGACGATGGGGGCCACCGGGAAGACCAGGGAGGTGCAGCTGGTGACGTGGCTGATGAAGGCGATGCGGGTGCGGGGGCCGACCTTGGCGAGGAACCGCTCGACCACCGTCGAGGCGTCGTCGATGGGGTAGGGAATCTCGGCCTTGACGACCTTGGCGCCGGTGCGGGCGCAGATCCGCTCGAGCTCGTTGGGGAGCGACTGGTACTCGTGATCGGTGATCAGGACCTCGTCGCCCGGTTCGAGCTTGGTGTTGTTGAGCACCGTGCAGAGGGCGACGGTGGCGTTGGGCAGGGGGGCGAGGTCCGCCGCCCGGCAGTTGAGGAAGGCGGCCAGCGACGTCCGCACCTCGTCGAGCATGGGCTCGAGGTCGACCTTGTAGAACCGCACCGGGTCGCGCTCGAGCCGCTCGCGGAGCTGGGCCTGCTGACGCATGGCGGCCCGGGGCACCGCGCCGTACGACCCGTGGTTCAGGAAGGTCAGGGCGGGGTCGATGGACCACTCGCCGCTCGCGAGCGAGAGCCGCCCGGCGGGCGTCTCGGCGAGCAAGGCGGTGGCAACGGCGGAGGGGGTCACGAAGGTGCTCAGCATCGCGCTTGTCTATCGGCCACGGAGGCGGCGATGGTACACACGACGCGCGCGCGCGTCACCCGCGCGACGGGCACGCCTGTCGCGCCGGCCTGAAATCACTGATGCAAATCGTGCTCGAGGTCGCGACGTTTTTTTCGCGTGCCCGCGCGATTCACGCGGTGGCGTCGAAGGTCGCGCCCGCCGCGACGCCCGTCGCCGCGGCGTTGGCGGCCGCCGCCGAACGATGCATGGCGATGGCGCTCAGCGTGGCGCGGGCTTCGCCGGCGGTCGGTTCGTCCGCGAGGATCGACCGGTCGACCCGGCCCGCCAGGAGCGAGTCGCGGATCCGCTGCTGCATCTTGGCGGTGGGCGAGAGGTCGAGGCGGTCGACGACGTCGGCGCGGGCGGCAGGCGGCTCGCCCGCGGAGTCGCCGGAGCCCTTGACAGCGCCGGGAGTCGAGGGCGACGGATACGCCGCGGCAAGCCGCAACTGCATGGGCGAGATCGTCATGCCCACATGGTACCGGCAACGCCGCGGCTCGCACAAACCCCGAACAGGGGATTTTGAGCGGGGATTCTCGCCAACCAACGCCCTTCGACGGCCCCACCGGGGCCGACGACCGTTGCCACGGGTGAGCCGAACCCGCTCCGCGGGTGAGGCGAACCCGTGGTCACGTCCAAACGACCCCGGACCCCAACGGGGTCCCCGAGGGAACGTCCATCACGTTCCACAACGCTACCCCGCCTTCGCCCGCTTCGGGCGCACCAGGCGTAGCCGTGCGGCGCTGCCCGGCTCTGCGGGCGAGCCCACGGCCGAGCGCCGTT
>JBBAVG010000061.1:1415-21151 GCA_040397805.1 Phycisphaerales bacterium | reverse complement strand
GGGTTGACGACGATGTTGTCGCGTCCCAGCACGAGCAGGTCGGCGATCTCCACCGCCTCTTGGAAGCTCTCGCCGGCCTGCGTCACGTCGATCGAGAAGGGCGGGGCCTTGCCTTGCTCGAGGAACTCCTGCGTGGGGATGGCGTCGCCGCAGATCAGCGTCGTGTGGCGAGGTTGGCTCACCAGCAGTCCGCACAGGCCCGGCGTCACGCCTGGGAGCGGGAAGAGGTCGACGTTCTCGGCGAGGTGGTCGGGTGCGGGGCGGCATCGCTGGAGGATCGCCAAGTCTCGCTTGAGGACCTCGAGCAGGTCGCCTTGGTCGCCGGTCTGCGTCAGGTGCTTGGCCTTGTGCGCCAGGTGCACGCCGGTGGTTTCGCGTTCCTGTTCGGCGATGAGCCATTCCGCGCCGTCGAAGGCCTCGATGGCGCGGCGGCAGTCGGGGTGGAACTGCGTGAGGAAGACGTGCGTGATGTCGGCCAGCCGCATGTTGACCCGTTCGCCCAACCTCGCGGCGAGCGCCTGCGTGGGGAGGCCCGGGTCGACGAGGATGCGGGCGTTGCCCGTGGTGATGAGCGTCGTGGTGGCGTGGCCGGTGCGGACGGGCGAGCGTTCGCCCCACAGGGGGTTGGCCGCCAGCGCGCCGATGGAGATGATGCGGACCTGCATGCGGGCGAAGGGTACGGGGCGACGGGGTTCAGCGGTGCAGTTCACGCCACTTGGTCACGGCCTCGGGCTCGCGCGGATAGAAGGCTTCGAGCCGCGTGGGGTCGACCGGTTCAAGGGTCGCTCCCGCCCTCGCCACGTTCGCTGCGTCGAGCACGGGTTCGACGAGCGAGATGCCCAGGCGGGCGGCGGTCGCCTTGAAGGTGTCGGGCAGGAAGCGATCGGCCACCAGCAGTCCGATGCCGGCGCCTTCCAGCCATGAGGCGTCGCGCAGGTCGCCTGGTTCCACGGGTGCTGCGTCGTGGTTGAACCGCGTGACGAAGGCCGTGTCGCGTTTGCTCGCGAGCGCGACGGCGAAGGGACGGCCCTTGGGGACGGCCAATGCCGCCACGCGGGCCGTGGGCACGCCCACGCATGCCGCCCCCGTCGCCTCGGCGATGAACTTGGCGACCGTCACGGCCACCCGCACCGCCGTGTACCCGCCGGGCCCGTTCGACACGGCGACGATCCCGAGATCACGCGGCGTGAGCGAGGCCTTCGCCACGGCATCGGCCACGGCGGACATGAGCTGATCCTCGTGAGCCGCTTCGGGATCGATGTCGGCACGGGCGAGGAGGTCGAGGCCGTGCGTGAGCACGGCGACGCCCGGCCGCACCGGCGACAAGGGCGTCCACGCCGAGGGGTTGCTCGTCTCGATGGCGAGGATGTGCTTGGCCATGCGGCGTCGGCCTTGGCGTCAGCGGCCGCGGGTGGGCATCTTGCCGAAGAGGCGCCGGGGGGGGAGCTTGGTCGGAACGACGCCCCCGGGGAACTTGGAGGCGTCGAGTTTGGCGTCCGGGGCCGGGACGGCGAGGTTGGCCACGGCGGCGGCCCGCGTGATGGCGGGGGCCTTGGGGGCTGCCTCGGGGGCCTCGGGGGCGTTGGCGAGGCGCAGGCCGCCGGCCTGACGCTCGTCGGGGTTGCGCCAGCCGGGCGGCGGGTCGGAGGACTGGAAATCCGGATACTCCATCTTCGGGATTTCCTTGTTGATCAGCAGCTCGATGCTGGTGAGCAGTTCGCCCTGGTCGGGCGTGACCAAGGCCCACGCGATGCCCTTGCGGCCGGCGCGGGCGGTGCGACCGATGCGGTGGACGTAGACCTCGGGGTCCTCGGGGAGGTCGTAGTTGATGACGTGGGAGACGTCGTCGACGTCGATGCCGCGGGAGGCCAGGTCGCTGGCGACGAGGACGGAAAGGTCGCCGGTGCGCAGGCGCTGCATGACCTGATTGCGCTTGCCTTGGGGCATGTCGCCGTGGATGGCGTAGGCGTCGATGCCGTGCTTGTTGAGCAGCGTGGTGAGTTCATCGACGACGCGCTTGAGGCGACAGAAGATGACGGTGAGGGCGGGTTCCTCGTGCTTGAGGAGGTGGACGAGCAGGCGGCGCTTGTCCCACTGGTTGACGGTGAGGTAGTGCTGCTCGACGAGGCTGACGGTGAGCGAACCGCTGGCGACGACGACCTTCTCGGGGTCGCGCATGAACTTGCGGGCGAGGCGCTCGATGTCGGGGGAGATGGTGGCCGAGACGAAGACGGTCTGGTGAGCGTGCTTGATCCGCTCGAGGATCTTGCGGATGTCGTCGCGGAAGCCGATGTCGAGCATGCGATCCACCTCGTCGAGGATCGCGAAGCGGACATTGTCGAAGTGGATGAGGCCGCGTTCGAGCATGTCCATGACGCGGCCGGGGGTGCCGACGACGATCTGGTTGCCGCCGCGTTGGAGCTTGGTGGCCTGGGTGCGGACGGCCTGGCCGCCGAAGAGGCAGACGGACTTGATGGGGGTGAAGCGGCCGAGGTCCTCGATTTCCGCGGTGATCTGGATGGCCAGTTCGCGGGTGGGGGCGAGGATGAGGGCCTGGAAGGGCTTGTCCTTGTCGAGGCCGTGCAGCAGGGGCAGGGCGAAGGCGGCGGTCTTGCCGGTGCCGGTCTTGGCCTGGCCGAGGATGTCACGGCCGGACATGATGGCCGGCATGAGCATGGCCTGCGTCTTGGTGGGACGCGAGAAGCCGCACTCGGCGCAACCCTTGAGGACGGAGTTGCGCAGGCCGAGGGACTCGAAGGTCGAGGTTTCGTCGAAGATCTCGCCCTTGCCGTGGGGGGCATGGACGGGGCGGGAGTCGTCGCCCGCTGCGTCGCCAACGGCGTCGATCATCGCGTCGGGGGACGTGGAGGAGCCGGGGGCCTGGTCGGCGGGTTGCTGGGGTTCTTGGGCGGAAGGGGCGTTGGAATCGGTCATCATGGGAGGGCGTCGCTTGGTCGTCGTGAGGGGCCCGCCCGGTCCGCCGCGCTCGAGCGCGGAACGAATGGGCGTCGACCCGCGGGCGTGCGGGGGGCTTTGGAGGAAGTGGGGCCGCGTCTTTCAACCCTCGCGGCCGCGCGCCGACATGAGACCCCTTGGTCGCCCGATTCCGGCGGCCGCCGCCTTCAAGGCGCGGCTCCGGACACGGGAATACTAGGGAAGGTGGATGACGCGTGGGTGGACGGTGGGTGTGCGGGCCGGGCGTGAGGCGGGGCATGGTCGGGGCGGCGGGGCGGCGGGGCGCCAGGGGCGGACGTGCGGCGATATGCTCCCCGTGCGTGGCAAAGCGTCGATCCAAGACAACAACCGGGACAACGACGGCCTCGGCCGCCAGTTCGGTGGTCCGCAATGGCGTTCGGACGGGGCGGAAGGGGTCGCCGGAGACGCCGCCGCCCTTGGCGGTGGAGGCGTCCGGGTTGGCGGTGCCGACCTTCCAACTCGAGACGCCCCGCGCGAAGGTGTACGTGGGGGACTGCCGGGAGGCGTTGCCCCGGATCGCGGAGGTGAAGCGGGGGAAGGTGGACCTGGTCTTCGCGGATCCGCCCTTCAACTGGAACCGCGGGTACGACGCGTGGAACGACGCGATGCCCTTGAAGGAGTACCTGACGTTCACGTACGAGTGGCTGGACCTGTGCATCGGCGGGCTGCGGCCCGGCGGCAGCCTGTGGGTGAACATCCCGGACGACTGGGCGGCGGAGATCGTGGTGCACCTCAAGGGTCGTGGGCTGGCGATGCGGAACTGGTGCATCTGGCACTACCGCTTCGGGCAGAACACCACCGAGCGGTTCATCAGCAGCAAGGTGCACGTGCTCTACTTCGTGAAGCCCGGAGGCGAGGCGACCTGGAATCCCGAAGAGGTGCTGGAACTCTCGGACCGGGCGTCGACGTACTTCGACCCAAGGACGCTGGAGAAGAAGGACGGCATGCCGGCGGGCAAGCGGGTGCCGCTGGACGTGTGGTATGGGCAGTACTTCGGCCGCGTGCAGGGGAACAACCTCGAGCGGCGGAACTACCACGACAACCAGTTGCCCGAGGCGTACCTCAACCGCGTGATCCGCTCGACGAGCAACCCGGGCGACGTGGTGCTGGACCCTTTCCTGGGCAGCGGCACGACGGGCGTGATGGCCCGTGCGCTGGGGCGTTCGTTCATCGGCACGGAGTACTCGCCGGTCAACGCCCGCAACGCGGTGGAGCGGATGAAGCGAGGGCCGGTGCGGACCTACGACGAGGTGACGAGTTCGGCGATCTTCAAGGCGAGGCGAGCGAAGGCCGAGACGCTCGAGCGGATCGCGTCGAAGGTGGAGATGACGGCGGAGGGGTGAGGTGGAGGTCGATTCGCGAACGCTAGCCCGCTTCGGGCGTCCCTTGGTTGAGCCGGGTGCGCAGCCCGGCTTTGCGGGCCAGCCCCCGGTGGAGCTGATGCGCGAGTGCTGCGCGATGGTGCGCTCGGTTCCGTGCCCCCCCGCGCGAATCGGCGTTCGCGTACCCGGGGTTCGGCGAAGTCCGCTATTCTTGCGGCATGCTGAACCTGCTCGGGGGTCTTTGGCAACTCGTTCGCCTCGCGGCGATCTCGGGTTTTCGCCTGCGCGGCGACTACTGGACGTGGCGACTGCACACGGCCTTCGGGGCGGGATATCCCGCCTCGAGGTGGGAGCTCGTCAAGTCGCTGATCGAGTACGGCTGCTGGGTGCACCGCATGCGTCGCTGAAACCGCAGGCGGCCTTGTCCGATGAATGGGGGGCTCGCCTCTCGCGCCTGACACAGGAGGATGGTCTTGGACATCTGGAAGAAGCTCACCGGTGAACTGATCGACATCGTCGAGTGGCTCGACGACTCCCGCGACACGCTTGTCTACCGCTTCGAGCGGCACAACAACGAGATCAAGTACGGCGCCAAGCTCGTCGTCCGCGAGGGCCAGTCCGCCGTCTTCATCAACGAGGGGCAACTCGCCGACGTCTTCAAGCCGGGGACCTACACCCTCGAGACGCAGAACATCCCCATCCTCTCGACCCTCAAGGGGTGGAAGTACGGCTTCAACAGCCCCTTCAAGGCCGAGGTGTACTTCGTCAACACCCGCCAGTTCACCGACCTCAAGTGGGGCACGATGAACCCCATCATGCTCCGCGACCCCGAGTTCGGACCCCTGCGGCTGCGGGCCTTCGGCACCTACGCCATGAAGGTGACCGACCCCGGCACGCTCGTGAAGGAGATCGCCGGCACCAACGGCCGCCTGACGGTCGACGGGCTGACCGACCAGGTGCGCAACCTGCTGGTGAGCAGGTTCGCCGAGTGCCTGGCGGAGAGCAAGATCCCCGCGCTCGATCTGGCCGCCAACTACAGCGAACTGGGCGGGGTGATGGCCGGGCACATGAAGCCGGCGATCTCGCAGTACGGCATCGAACTCACGACGCTCCTGGTCGAGAACATCTCGCTGCCGCCGGAGGTGGAGCAGGCGCTCGACAACCGCACGAAGATGGGCGTCATCGGCGACCTCTCGAGGTACACGCAACTCCAAGCGGCCGAGGCCCTGCGCGACGCGGCGAAGAACCCCGGCGGCGCGGCGGCCGCCGGCGTCGGCGCGGGGCTGGGCATCGGCATCGGGCAGCAGGCGGCACAGGCCATGCACGCCGCGGCGGTCGCGCCTCCGCCCCTGCCCACGGGCTTCTTCGTGGCCATCGACGGCAAGCAGGCCGGCCCGTTCGACATGGCCACGCTCGCCAACCAAGCCAAGGCCGGCACGTTGACGCGCGAGACGCTGGTGTGGAAGCAGGGCATGGCCGCGTGGTCGCCGGCGGGCACCGTCGCCGACATGGCCTCCGTCTTCGCCACGCTGCCCCCGCCTTTGCCCTGACGCCGGGCACGACGCGAACCAGCGGCACGCATGGCCGTCAGCACCTTCCCATGCTCCTCCTGCGGCGCGGACCTGGCCTTCGAGCCCGGCACGACGTCGCTTGCGTGTCCCTACTGCAAGACGGTCAACGAGATCGCGCCCGCCGCGGGGGCGGTCGAGGAGCTCGACTTCGTCGAGGCGCTCGCGCAGCTCGACGAGGCGGCCGAGCATGTCGAGGTCATCGAGGTGACCTGCCAGGCGTGCAGCGCGCACGTGCGGCTCGAGGAGAACACGGCGAGCCGCGCCTGCCCCTTCTGCGGCAGCAACATCGTGGCCTCGGGCGTCAGCGCGAGGGTCATCAAGCCCAAGAGCGTGCTGCCCTTTTCCGTCACGCGGGCCAAGGCGCAGCAGGCCTTTCGCGCGTGGATCGGCTCGCGGTGGTTCGCGCCCTCCGCGCTCAAGCGGCTGGCGACCATCGAGGGCGACGCGGAGTACAAGGGCGCGAACGCGAGCCCGCTGGCCGGGTTGTACATGCCCTACTGGACGTACGACTGCCACGCGACGACGCGGTACACGGGGATGCGAGGCGATCATTACTACGTGAGCGTGCCGCGGACGAGCACGGTGAACGGCAAGCGCGTGACGCGGATGGTGCGGGAGCGACGGACGCGGTGGACGCCCGCGGCGGGCGTGGTGATCGACGCCTTCAACGACGTGCTGGTGGTGGGATCGGACGCGTTGCCGGCGGAGCAACTCGCGGGGGTCGAGGATTGGGATCTCGGCGCGCTGACCCCGTACAAGGACGAGTACCTCAGCGGGTTCAGGGCGCAGACCTATTCGGTGGATCTCCGCGGGGGCTTCGACGGCGCGAAGGTGAAGATGCAGCCCGCGATCGAGGCGACGATCCGCGCCGACATCGGGGGCGACGTGCAGACCATCACGTCCAAGACCTCGTCGTACCTCGGCATCACGTTCAAGCACATTCTCGTGCCCGTGTGGGTGAGCGCGTACCGATACAACGGCAAGGCCTACAGGTTCCTCGTCAACGGTCGCAGCGGGAGCGTGTCGGGCAGTCGGCCGTACAGCGCGTGGAAGATCACGTTCTTCACGCTCGGGTGCCTCGCGGTGGCGGGGCTGATCGCGTGGTATGTCAGCAGGGCCTGAACGTGCGGCGTGGACGTGGTGGCACGGGTTGTCGCATCCCCGCCGCGGGGGCGTTTCGAGCAACGTGACCATCCGAGGCAATGCGCCGCACGCGTGGGCGTTGGGCCTCGTGAATCGGCGTGACCATTCAGGAGATCACAGATGTCTATCAAGCAACTCGTGGGGATGTATCTGGTGTCGATGGTGTTGGGCGCGGGCGCGTGTCATGCGCAGCCGGCTCAGCGGGAGGAACCGCCGCCGCCGCCGCGCGAAGGACAGCCGCCGGAGGGCATGGCCCGTCGGGATCGGGGCCCTGAGGGCGATGCGCAGGGCGACGATCGTCGCGATGGGCGGCGGGTCGATCGAAGGGACGATGACGCTGAGCAGCGACGTGACCGCCGCCGCGATGAGCGCGGCCGTGATCAAGGCCCAGGCCCGATGATGGGCCGAGGTCCCGAGGGCCGCGGCGGACATGGGCCAGGCCCGATGATGGGCCGAGGTCCCGAGGGTCGCGGCGGACATGGCCCAGGCCCGATGATGGGCCGAGGTCCTGAAGGCCGCGGCGGAGAAGGCCCAGGCCCGATGATGGGCCGAGGTCCCGAGGGCCGCGGCGGACGAGGTCCCGGCCCGATGATGGGCCGAGGTCCCGAGGGCCGCGGCGGACGAGGTTCCGGGCCGATGATGGGCCGAGGTCCTGAGGGCCGCGGCGGACGAGGCCCAGGCCCGATGACGGGCCGAGGTCCCGAGGGCCGCGGCGGACATGGCCCAGGTCCGATGATGGGCCGAGGTCCCGAGGGTCGCGGCGGACGAGGTTCCGGGCCGATGATGGGCCGAGGTCCCGAGGGTCGCGGCGGATGTGATGCTGGCCCGATGATGCGGGGTGATCGGGCTGGGAGGGGTGAGGGAGATCATCCTCGCGAGCGTCGCCGCGGCTCGAGGCGTGGCCATCGCTAAGACGGGCCAATGGCCCAAGGACATTCAGGCTGGGTCAAAAACACGAGCGGGCGTTGACGAAGGTTCGTCAACGCCCGCTGTCGTGTGAAGAGAGCCGGAGGCGTATGCCTCCCGGTGTGTGTGTCGAAGTTCCAAACCGTCCCAGTCGCTTTCATGACAGGATGTTGCGACTGCCCGTGGATGGATACGGGGCCGCGGCGGGCGTGGTTGCATGGGCGAGGGGCACGTGGTGAAAAAGCCGTGGGCGTGGCTATCGGTCCGGGCGCGGAACGGCGGCGGGTGGGGTGGGGGGTGGGCGGGTGGGCTTGGGCAACTTGGGGGTGGGCTTGTGCGTAGGAATGGGAGGGGTTTGCCTCCATGCACGGGTTGAACCGGTAGAATCAGGGCCGGTCGCCGCGGTTCTGCGGGCACCGGTCTGCCGACATTCGTCGGCGCAAGGCGGGGGCTGGTCGGACTGGTCGGGCCGGTCTGTCGTGGGCGGTCGTGGGCGGGCGGAACGTCATGAGTGATCGCGTGAAAGATGGGCCGGGATCGAAGGACGCCTCGGCTGGGGTGGAAGGTCCCTCCGTGGAGGGGCTGGGTTCGACCGGCCTGGTGGTGCCGTCGGCGGAAGAGGTGCGGCAGGAGGTGGCCAAGCAGGGGAGCAACATCGACACCATCGTGGGTCGGATGGTGATCGACAATCAGTTGGCCACGCCGGAAGAGGTGCAGCACTGCCTCGAGTTGGTGAAGAGCATGGCCGACGACCGCAACGATCGGTCGCTGGCCGAGTTGCTGGTGCAGAACGAGTACGTCACCAAGCGGCAGATGACGCGGCTGCGGGAGATGGCGGCGGCGGAGAAGAGCGGCCAGAAGATTCCCGGCTACAAGATCACGAACAAGCTGGGCGCGGGGGCGATGGCGACGGTCTTCAAGGCCAAGCAGATCAGCCTCGACCGCATGGTGGCCATCAAGGTGCTGCCTCGCAAGTTCACGACCAATCCGCAGTTCATCGAGCGGTTCTACGCCGAGGGCCGCGCGGCGGCGCAGCTGAACCATCCCAACATCGTGCAGGCGTACGACGTGGGCAAGGCCGGGGAGTACCACTACTTCGTGATGGAGTACGTGGAGGGGTCGACGGTCTACGACGAGATCGTCAAGAGCAAGCGGTACAACGAGGCGGACGCCATCGAGATCGCGATTCAGGTGGCCGAGGCGTTGCAGCACGCGCACGAGCGAGGGTTGATTCACCGCGACGTCAAGCCCAAGAACATCATGCTGACCAAGTCGGGCGTGGCCAAGCTCGCCGACATGGGGTTGGCCAGGGCCATCAGCGACAAGGAAGCGGCCGAGGCGGAGCAGGGCAAGGCCTTCGGCACGCCGTATTACATCAGTCCCGAGCAGATCCGGGGCGAGGTGAACATCTCGCCAGCGGCGGACATTTATTCGCTCGGCGCGACGCTGTATCACATGTTGACGGGAGCGGTGCCGTTTGACGGGAAGAACCCGTCGGCGGTGATGCACAAGCACCTCAAGGCGGAACTGGTGCCGCCGGATCACGTGAACCAGCGGCTGAGCGCGGGGATCTCGGAAGTCATCGAGATGATGATGGCCAAGGACTCCAGGGCGCGGTATCGGTCGTGCAAGGACCTGATCGGCGACCTGTTGGCGGTGAAGCGCAAGGAGCATCCGCCCTTGGCCCACAAGGACTTCGGGGCCTTGGACATCCAGCAGATCGCGGCGGCCGAGGCGGCGGTGGTGGCCGAGGAGATCCCGGTCAACCAAGGGGGCAAGGAACCGGCCTATCGGCAGTGGCTGGTGCTGACGCTCGGGGGATTGCTGCTGGTGAGCGTCATCTTCAACATCATCTTGCTCGCGAGAGGCTGAGCCGCGGGGGTCCCCCGCCACGGGGACGGCGGCCGCGGCGGAGGGGGCTTGGTTGCGACCGCGCGCCCGCGGCGGGCCGAATGAATGCACGGAGGGTCGGAAACCGGCAAAATCGCCTTGCTCAACGCGCGGCGGCTTGTTAGGATTTTGGACATGCCCCCACACGGGCGGCGGGAAGTCAACAGGATACAGTTTGATCGCGACGCCCGTGGGACAGGGTTGGAGCAGGGTTGGAGAAGGGCTGGAGCAGGCGTTTGTGCGGACCGTCCCGTCGTGGGGCCGTTCGGCGCGGGCGCGGAAGGTTGTAGAGGTTCCGCCGGCATGATCCGGCGGCACAGAAGGAGTTGAAGCCATCGCATTCGGACGATTCAGCCGTGACAGTGGACCGCAGGTGCAGCGGACGCGCGTGAACCACATGATCCGCATTACGCCGATCCGCCTCATTGGCGCCGACGGCGAGCAGGTCGGTGTCGTGGAGACCGTGGAGGCGCTGAAGATGGCGATCGAGAAGGGACTCGACCTGGTCGAGGTCGTTCCCGAGTCGCGTCCTCCGGTCTGCAAGATCATGGACTACGGCAAGTACAAGTACGAGTTGTCGCAAAAGCAGCGACGGGATCGTGCGGCGGCGAAGGCGACGGAGATGAAGGAGATCCGGCTGGGCCGGAGCGTGAAGATCGATCCGCACGATGTGCAGGTCCGCATCGATCAGTCGCGTCGATTCCTGATGCACGGCCACAAGGTGATGGTGACGCAGAAGTTCAAGGGTCGCGAGATCGCCCACAAGGAGATCGGGCTTTCGAACCTGCGTGACGTTGCGGACGCGCTGGCGGACGTGGCGAAGGTGGAGCAGACGCCCCGGTGGATGGGCAAGCAGGCGAGCATCATTCTCTCGCCGGACAAGGTGAAGGTCGAGGCCGTCAAGCGGAGGCTCGAGAAGGAAAAGGCGGAGAAGATCGCCGCGGGCCAGAAGGTCGAGGAAGAGAAGTCGCTCGAGCAGCTTGAGCAGGAGCTCGAGGTCCAGAACCAGCGCGAGGGGCCCGACGACGAGGAATGAATCGGCGGGGCCGTGCGAGACGTGGTGTCCATGAGTTTGCCTCACCTGCGTCGCGGGCTTGCTGTACTTGTTGCTGCAACCGTGGGCCCTGCAGACCCCCCGTGGACCCCTGTGGACCCTTGGTATGGGCAAGGCCGTGGTCCCGGCGGGACCGACGAACGGAGCGGCCGTTGAACTGACCCTGACGTGACGCATGTCGCTCGCGCCCGTCCTCGTGAGGGGCGGACGAGGGTGGGGGCATGGTCGTCGGCCCCTGAAGCGGGCCGAGCGAGAGCGAGCGATTGCGTCCACGAGGTCCCTCACCCGCGTTGCGGGTTCGGTCACTCGTGGCTGCATCCGTGGGCCCTGCGTGCCTGTGGCGTGAAGGTTCCGAGGTCCAAAGAGGGACCGACGACCGGAGCGGCGGGGTGGGGTGATCAGCAGCCGCCGCGTTGCCAGACGGTGAAGAAGGCCTCGATGTCCGCGCCGTCGACGCCGCCGTCGGCATTGACGTCGGCGCAGTTGGCGGCGTTGGTCCAATCGGGGAAGAAGGAGGCGATATCCGCGCCGTCGACGCCGCCGTCTTGGTTGTAGTCGGCGGCACAGGGGGCGCACGACGGGCAGTTGGACGTTTCGGTGACGGCGACGAAGGCGAGTGACTCGATGCGGCCGACGTCGAGGGCGGAGTTGTCGGTGACGGTGAGCGTCCAGACGCCTTCGTAGGGAAGGCCGTTGAGGTCGCTCATGGCGGTGGCGGGGTAGTAGACGCCGGAGGGGATGACGTCGTTGGCGCCGGAGAGGCCGGTGCCTCCCAGGCGGGTGAGGCCGTTGTCGGCGAAGGTGTAGACGCCGCCGAGGTTGGGCGCGCCGCCCTCGCGGGTGAAGAGGATGACGCTGCCGGAGCCGTCGTTCTTGGCGAGGATGCCGGTGAGATCGCTGGCGTACGTGTGGGTGAGACCCACGGCGACGCGGAGGTCGCGGATGGTGCCGCTGCCGGGGCCGATGGTGATGGTGGCCTGAGCGGTGCCGGGTCCGGACGTCGAGGAATCGGGGATGGGGACGGGCGTTCCGGTGGCGCGGAAGGCGTCGGTTTCGGAGCGGGTGACGCACGTGGTGCCGACGCCGAGGAAACTCCCGCCCAGGGTGGCGCACTGGCTCGCGGTGACTTCGCGGCAAGGCGCCGCGGGGATGCAGCACGCGCCGGTGGGGATGCAGACGACGCTGGGCGTGCAGGACGCGCCGTTGTCGGTCAGCGAGAGGACGAAGTCGCCCCCGCTGCCCGCGCCGTTGTGGACCAGGACGTAGTAGACCGCGTTGTTCTGGGTGCAGACGTTGACGGAGGCTTGGAGCGCGCCGCAGGGGCCAGAGTCGTTGGAGGCGACGCAGGTGAAGTTGCCGCAGAGGCCGCAATAGACGCTGATGCGGGCGTCGAAGCGGGTGAGGGCTGGGGACGCGCAGGTGTCGACGGTGATGACGTTGCCGTTGCCGGTGAACTTGTACCAGAGGCCGCCGCCGGAGGCGGAGAGGCCGCCGCAGACGGGAGCGGCTTGGGCTGGGGCGGAGCAGGTGTTGGCGGCGACGGACTGGCCGAGGGGGACCGTGATGGCGTTGGCGCAGGAGGCGTTGGCCGGGGGCTGGGTGGGAGCGCAGGTGCAACCGGTGCACTGGCTGGCATCGCCTCGGTAGGAGCCGCCTTGGAGGGTGCACTCGCGTTGGCTGAGGATGAGGCAACCGTCGTTGGTGCAGCAGGCGCCCAAGGGTGGGGTGATGACGTTGAGGTCGATGGCGCAGGTGGAGGAGCGGGCTTCGGGGGCGGTTTCACGGACGGTGACGGGCACTTGGTAGGGGCCGCCGGGGGTGCCGAGGCCGACGGTGCCGCTGAGGGTGAAGACGTTGGGGGCGATCTCGGTGAAGGCGACGGGTTGGGGGCGTGGGTCGCGGAGGGCGGAGAGGTTGGCGGTGACGGCGTGTGCGGTGCTCAGGGGGCGGCGGCCCGGGGTGACGTTGACGGTGATGGTGTAGGCGCCGGTGCCGTCGTTGATGAGCGTCGAGGGGGTGATGGAAGCGACGCACGTGGGGGGCATGGGGACGGTGTTGACGCCGATGTCGAGGCGGACGAAGTTGACGTCGTAGGCGGCGGTGCGGGGGAAGGAACCGGTGGCGGTGCCGGCGTCGGTGGTGATGCTGATGGCGTGGGTGGCGACGGAGGCGACGCTGCTGTTGACGACGGCGTTGGGGAAGTCGACGACGCTGCCGGAGCGGTTGGCGTCATCGGAGGGACTGGGGAGGTTGTTGCAGGTGTTGAAGACGCCCCAGGCGACGAAGTAGGTGCCGTCGACGAGCGAGCGAGTGAGGCCCTGGGTGTCGGGGTTGTCGTTCATCGCGCCCGGCACGGGGTCGAGGTTGGCGTCGTAGAGGAAGAAGTCGGTGTCGGCGCCCGCGCTGGTGGTGGCGCCTTCGCGGATGGTGACGGTGCCGTCGACGATCGCCCCGGTGACGGTCTGGGGCGTCACGGGATCGATGGTGAGGGTGCCGACGTAGTCGGCGGTCGTGGTGCTGGTGCCCGTGACCTTGACGAAGAGCTGTTCCTGCTTGCCGAAGCCGTACCACTGGACGGTGCGAGCGCCGGTGATGAGGGTGGTCGAGTGGGTCTGGAGGCTGGCGTCGGTGCCGACGTTGACGACGCCGGCGGTCTGGGTGAGGCCGCGGATGGAGATGGTGTGGCCCGGGGTGAGGGTGGTGAAGGCGAGGCGGTAGCGGTAGATGCCAAGGGGCCTGGCGCGGGTCTTGACCAGGAAGTAGTCGGAGGAGGTGGGGCCGTTGGTGCTCACGGTGCCGGTGGTGTTGCCGGTGATGGTGTCGCCGGCGTCCATGCCCAAGCCGCCGCTGTCGCAGAGGGTCGCGGTGGCCTTGGCGTTGTTGGGTTCAACCTCGGGATTGCCGACGGCGGCGCAGGGGCGGACGAGCAGCATGGCGAGCGTCGCCGCGGCGGCCAGAACAAATCGGGTTGACATGAGGCCGGATCCTCTCTTCGTGGTTGACGTCGACGGTGGTCGCCGAGCGATGTGATCGAACGGAAAGGGTAACTTTTCGTGACCGGGCGGTCAATGTCCGACGATGGGAATCGGCGGAAACGGGCCGCTGCGGAGAGAGGCGTCCCCTCAAAAGAAAGGAACCCCGGAGCGTCGCTCCGGGGTTCCTTGGAAGGACTCAGACGAGGCAGGGATGCCTACGGGACCCAGAAGGGTCTCCGATCAGCATTCGCCGGCCTGCCAGACGTTGAAGAAGGTCTCGATGTCGCTTCCGTCGACGCCGCCGTCGAGATTGACGTCGGCGCAGTTCATGCCTGCGGTCCACTCGCTGAAGAAGGACTCGATGTCGCCGCCATCGATGCCACCGTCCTGATTGAAGTCGCCGATGCAGGTGGTGCAGCGACCGCCCTCACAGTTGTTGGTCACCGAGATGGTGCCGATCGAGAAGTTGTCGATGGTGCCGAAGTCGGCGCCCGCGTTGTCGGTGATGGTCAGGGTCCACGTGCCGGCGAGCGGGGAACCGTCAAAGGCGTTGAGGGCGAGCGTCGGGGTGTAGCGGCCGGCGGGGATGGCGAAGCCGGTCGCCTGCGCGTCCCAGGTGGTGTTCGCAAGGTCGGTGAAGATGTACTCGCCGCTCAGGTTGGCGGCACCGCCGTCACGATTGAAGAGATCCACGAAGATCGAGCCGTTGTCGAGCCTGCCGATGAGGTCGCCGGCCCACGTGTGGGTGAGGGAGACGGACACGGCGAGGGCATCGACGGTGCCGGCATCGGTGATGGTGATGGAGGCGGAAGCGGTGCCGGGGAAGCCGCCGGCCGAGTCGGGGATGTCAATGGGGAAGGCGTCGCCCGAGGTGTGGGACGCGCCGTACTCGCCGAGGGTCACGCACTCGGTGCCGTCACCGTTGTACGAGCCGCCGCGGGTGGAGCACTGCTCGGCGGTGAGCCGCTCGCAGCTGTCGGGCAGGCAGCATGCGCCAGTGGGGATGCACTCGACGGTGGGCACGCAGGGCGAGCCGTCGTCGGTGAGGGAGATCTGGAAGGCGCCGGTGCTGCCGGAGACGTACCCGTGGACGAGGATGAAGTAGACGCTGCCCTCCTGGGTGCAGAAGGTGACCTGCGAGAGCAGGTTGCAGCCGGCGAAGTCGTCGTTGCCGCCGACGCAGATGAGCGAGCCGGACGAGCCGCAGTAGACGCTCATGCGGCTGTCATAGGTCGGACCGCCGCAGAGGGTGGCGACCATGGTGTTGCCGGTGCCGGAGGTCATGTACCAGACGCCGGGAGCGGCGATGGTCTGGAAGTTGCAGACAGGGCTGCCGGAGTCGATCGTGGCGCCGCAGGTGGTGCCCTGCTCGACCGAGCCGTTGGAGAGCTCGATGGCGGTCTCGATGGTGTCGTTGGGGACGGTGCCCTCGAGGCAGGCGCAGCCGCCGCAGTTGGTGAAGTCGCCGGCGTAGGTGCCGCCCTGGGCCGCGCAGTCGGCAGCGGTCAGGATGAGGCAGCCGTCACCGGTGCAGCACTGACCCGTCGGGGGGCTGATGATGTTGACGTTGACGGTGCAGGTGCTCGAGCGCTGCTGGGGCGCCGTCTCCTGCACGGTGGCCGTGATGGGATAGAAGCCCGCGGGGTAGCCGGCGGGGACCGTCATGGTGTACGAGTAGTTGACGCCGTCGCTGCTGGTCATCGTGGCCGGCGTCGGGTTGGGATCGCCCAGGAGGCTGGTGTCGATCGTCACGACGTGCGCGGTGCTGTCAGGCAGCTGGCCGGGCGTGAGGACGAGGTTGAACGTCACCGATCCCGTGCCGTCGTTGAGGATGCCGCCGGGGGGCGTGGTCAGGCGGCACGAGGGGGGCGTGGGAAGGTCGTTGGGCGCGAAGTTGATGAAGATGTTGGTGTCGCCTTCGCCGGCGGCGGTGCTGGTCACGACCCAGTCGGTCAGGCCGAAGGTGGTGAAGTAGTTGGAGATGGCCAGGTAGTAGGTGCCCGCGCTGAGCGCGCCGTCACGGCCGTTGAAGGGCTGGCCCATGCCATCGGCCGGACGGGGCGTGGCCGAGTTGCCGAAGGAGAGGGCCGAGTAGAAGTCGTCGCCGTCGTCGTCGTCGAAGGCCATGCGGTTGCCCGACGCGTCGTACAGGCCGATCATGGTGTCGGCGTCGAAGGCCAAGCCCTGCTTGGTGCCGATGTCGAGGTACGCGCTGCCGCCGCTGGGAACCGAACCGATGGTCATCTGGTACCACCGAACCCCTGGCGCCGCCAAGTCAAGGTTCCGCGTGATGCTGGACAGCGTGGTAATGGAACCGAGGTCTTCCTCGACGGTCGGCTGGGCGATGGCCGCACCCGTGGCGAACGCAAGCAGACTGGCGCTCATCACAGCCCGAAACGAACTCTTCATACAGGCCTCTCTTCTAGTCCGCGACATGGCGGAGTTCCGAACCCGGAACGAGGACACACACGGCCGCCGGACACCATGCCGACGCGCCAACACACCTGACTCGACGGCACGATCGCCAGACGCCGCACGACGACGCCTCGCGACACCCGATGCACGCGACCCCCGCGAGACCCCGGGCGACAATCTCTCAACCTACAAGATACCCGACGAT
Source organism: Phycisphaerales bacterium (assembly GCA_040397805.1). Lineage (GTDB taxonomy): Bacteria > Planctomycetota > Phycisphaerae > Phycisphaerales > UBA1924 > UBA2402. Next base: position 4,694 of record JBBAVG010000061.1, on the reverse strand, counting down.
TGCACGGACTGTCAACGATATTCAGGAAGTTGCGCCCAAATGGCGCAGGCCGCAAGATCGTTGCGTCCGACAAACCAGGGGCTGATAATCCGTGAGAGCGGCCGTGGGGCGAATGCGGAGAAGGGCTTAGCAGCCTCCGGCCTCCCAGAGCCGGAAGAACCGTACCACGTCCTCGCCGTCGACGCCGCCGTCCTCATTGACGTCGGCGCACCCTTCGCCGGCCTCCCACGAGTCGTAGAAGGCGACGGCGTCGCCCCCGTCGACACCCCCGTCGTCGTTGAAGTCCGCCGGGCAGGACGGGCATGGGGACCCGCAGGTCGGTTCCTCAGTGAACGAGACCAGCCCGAAGCTGTCGATCACGCCGCTCTCGCCCTGCGACAGGTCTCGCACGCGGAGCACCCACGTGCCCGACGCAGGATCGGTGTCGAAGGCGGCCACGCCGGGCACGGGCAGGCCACCGTCGTTGACGCGGGCCGGCGCGTAGACGCCCGGGGCCACCCGTTCCTGGACGCCCGCCGCCGCCGCGGCGGCCCACAGGTTCGCTCCGTCATCCTTGAAGATGTACAGCCCGTCAAGGTCGGAGGTGTCGCCCGGACTCCCCGCCACCGATCCCACCTTGTCGAAGAGCGTGACCGTTCGGTTGCCCTTGGTGACGGTCACCAGCAGGTCGCCGATCCGGCCGTGACGCAGGCCGACCATGAGGCCCAGTCCGGGCACCGGTCCTTGACCCGGCGGCACCGCCAGCGTGACGAAGGCGCCGAGGGCGTTGCCGTCCGGAATCGCCACCGGCGTCGGCACCGAGGCTCGATGGACGATCGTCTGGATGGTTTGCACGCAGGGCACGCCGTCGCCCTGATACGTCCCGCCCGCGTTCAGGCACTGGTCGCGGGTGAGGCGGATGCACCCGTTGGGGATGCAGCATGCGCCGCGGGGCAGGCACTCGATGGCGTCGTTGCAGGTCGCGCCCGAATCGAGCACGTCGAGGTCGAAGAACCCGGTGCTTGCGGCCGTCAACCCACGGACGAGGATGAGGTAGGGAGCGCCGGCCTCGGAGCACCACGTCGCGCTGGCGGAAAGGCCGCAGTCGTCGTTTCCGGCCGCCACGCACGAGAGCGCGTTGCACCCGTTGGCGGCGCAATAGACCTGAATGACCGAATCGAAGGCGGTCCGCGTCGCGCAGGTGCGGGCGGTCATGCGGGTGCCGGTACCGATGACGCGGTACCAGACCCCGGGCGACGATTGGCTGCCCGCGCCCGAGCAGTTGGGCACGGCATCGGCCGTCGCCCGCACGGTCGTGCCCGTGATGCGGCTGGGTCCCGGGGTGACGGGCGTGGCGGTCGTGCACGGGTCGTTGACCGGCACGGGCGGCGTGCAGGCGACGACGGTGAATGGCGCTGACTGTCCGGTGCTCGAGCGTCCCCGCTCGTCGCGGATGGTGAAGGGGAAGGAGAAGGTGCCGGTGGGGATGCCCGCGGGCACGGTGAAGAGCACGCCGAAGACGCGGTCGTTGGCCAAGCCGTCGCAGTGCAAGCCGTCGTCGAAGAGTTGCACGTTGGCGGGGCCCTGGATGGCCGTGAAGTTCATGGTCACGGACAGGGTGGTGCTCGTGGGGTTCTGGCCCGGCGAGACGGCCACCTGCATGCAGACCTGCTCGGTGCCGCAGTTGCTGGCCATGGCCACGGAGGCCTCGGCGACGCCCACCGGGGCGGTGGCGATGGTGTTGGGCACGACGGTGAAGCAGTACCACGTGACGTCGAAAGGGTTGGTCTTGGTGCCTCCGCCCCCGATCGACCCCAAGGCGCTCAACGCCTTGACGCCCATGTCGAGCCCCGAGGACGTGGTGGCGTTGATCGCGGCGTCCGCCGAGTCGAGGACGTTGCCGTTGCGCCTGGTGTCGTCGGCCGGCGCCGACGCGCCGTTCGCGAAGTTGGAGTCGCCGATGGCGATGTAATAGGTGCCGGGGGTGTAGGTGCGTGTGAGGGAGTTGGGCTGGTCGTTGCCGTAGTTGGAGATGGGCCGCAGCGAGGCGTCGTACATCCAGAAGTCGACGTCGTTGGCGTTGGTCGCCGCTCGCGAGATCGTGACCGATCCCGACGCCAGCGAGCTGCCGAGCGCGGTGACGCCCACCGGGTCGGACCTGAGTTCGATCGAGTAGGGGGAGGTGGTCGACGCCGTGCCGGTGACGCGGACGTAGACGATCTCCTGGCGGCCGAAGCCGTACCACTGCACCATCCGCGAGTTGGCCGGTTGCCCGGGCGCGCTGACCAGGCCCGTCTGCACCGTCGCGTCACTCCCGGGCGTCACCACGCCCGCCGACTGGGCAAGGCCGCGAACGGTCAGAACGTGTCCGGGCGTCGCGCTGGTGAGCACCAGTTGGTGCCGATAGATGCCGCCGGCACTCGAGCCGGTCTTCACGATGAACGTGTCGGCCGAGGCCGTGGTGCCGTCGCTTGCCGACCCGGTCGTCGTGCCCGAGATCGTGTCGCCCGCCCGCATGCCTCCGCCGCCGCTGGCGGCGAGGAACGCGCTGGTCTTCAAGTCGTTGGGCTCGACCTCGGGGTTGTCGACGCCGGCCCGCGAGGTCGGGGTCAGTCCGCACACGACCCCCGCGATCGCCCACACGAGTCGACACCATGACGAACGCCCGCGTCGCCCGTCGCGGTTGGGGGGTGGCGTGAACGTTGATGAGGGGTGCATGGTGGTCCGGCTCCTTGCCCAGCGTGCGGCACGGCCGTCGCTTCCTTGCACGTGGCGGGCGATATGTCGCGGTCGACGCCGCCGAATGCCCCGAGTCGAATCGTCTCAAGGCGATCCAGAGACCCGGACGCCCGGCATGCGTCAAGTCCGATCGCATGCCGAGCGCCGGATGAAAGGAACACCCGCGATGGCTGCGCCCGTTCGGGGGTAGGTTCGCGGGTGAGGTGTCAGCGACGTGTCGTCGCCGGAACGACGGCGGGAAGCACCGCGGCGGGCTGCAGCGTCAGCGCCCAGAACCAGAGGTCTTTCCCCTGCTCGATGACTGCGCAGGCCCACCGTTCAATGGTTGTGATGAAGGTCTTCACGGTCTCTCTCCTTGACTGTCCAGTATACTGCGACGCACCGTCGCCTCCAAGGGAAATCTCCCGCGCTTCAGCGCGGACATGGTCTCGATAACGCATGCCACGGCGGCCTGTGAGGCGTGGATGGCCTGTGAGTCCGCCGGCGACGAGCCGAAGGACCTTGCTGAATGCCGCGGGGTTCCGGTCAGGGAATCCAGCGACGTCGATCGGCGTGCGGTGC
>JBBAVG010000061.1:0-1315 GCA_040397805.1 Phycisphaerales bacterium | reverse complement strand
AGGGAGCCGAAGTTGTCGGTGGTGCTGCTGAACCAGGTGGCCCTGCGGACGCCGGTGGTGGAGTCGCGGGACATGCCTTCGAGGGGGGCGTTGACGCCGAGGGTGCGTTCCTCGCCCGGGGTGAGCAGGCCGGCATCGAGGGCGAACTGGAAGATGAGGACGTCGGTGGCGCCGAAGCGGAAGGCGGGGTCGGTGGGGCCGACCTGGGGGAGGCCCTTTTGCACGCAGGCGATGCCGCCCGCGCCGTTGAAGTTGTTGACGGCGCCGGTGCCGCTGGTGGGGCCGGTGCCCATCCACCGGGTGACGTCGTTGCGGGCGATGCGGAGGTACGAGCCGTTGGGAGCGTCGCCGGAGTTGGCGACATGACGGTGGACGATGTAGCTCTGGAGGCCCGAGGGGCCGGTGGCGGCGAAGGGGCGGACGCGGCCGAAGGGGCCGTTGAGGGGATCGCCGGAGATCTCGACCGAGCCGCCGTTGGTGTTGTTGCCGACGTTGGCGAAGGGCGCGATCTCGTCGGTGTCGCGGACGTTGCTGACGACGGGCTGCCACGTGAGGCCGGCGAAGCCGACGGGGGTGATGCCGTCGTCGCTGTTCCAACTCACCAGGGCACGCACCAGGACGCGGCGTTGGCCGAGGTTGGGGTTGAACGAGACTTGGTTGCTCCAGGAGACGCCGTCGAGGCTGACCTGGAGGTTGAGGTTGGTCGAGGAGGCCGCGAGCGTGGTGCCCGCGGCAATCCCCAACACGAGGGCGAACGAAGCCGAACGAATCATGGCAGAAAACACAGCCCTTTCCGCCTTGTCTCTTCCCGTCGCCTCCCGTGGCCGCCGCGTGAGAGTGCGGCAGGCCGGGGATGGAGCGCACCATCCCCGTGCGCCGCGGAGCGAAGCTTCGCGGCGTTGATCGAGAGCACGACTTGTCGCTTGGAGCACGAACGATTCCTCGACCGCCGCGACACGCGTCGCGACGACCGACCTTCACGCTTGTCCGTTCCGGGACGAAGCCAACCGCCTCGAGGCCGTCGTCAGTCTCCGAACCGAACCACGATTCGACGTAAGGTTACGATGACAAGCAAACACCCTCCGTCCGAATCGTTCGGACGATGTTGCATCTCACGCATGCCGTACGCTTGGTTGTGGATGGGTTCGGAGAACCCGCGACTACCTGATGCCAGTTGCATTCATTCAGACAGACTCCCGTGAAGCCCGTCTTGTCGCTCGCTCCGATGAGGGCCCAGTCTACACGATGAATCGCCCTTCTGCAAGCTGTTTTTCCGATTTTTCCGCAAAATGTCGTTTTCGTTTTCGGGCGTGCG
>JBBAVG010000060.1:0-22449 GCA_040397805.1 Phycisphaerales bacterium | reverse complement strand
GGCCCAGAGCGGCCGCTACGCGGAACTCGTCCGCATCCAGACCGAAGGCCCCGCCACGGCGGCGAAGAAGCCCTGAGGCGGACGCCGCCCCGCGGCCGGTGTCGAGGCGACGGTGCCCGCCGGACGCCCATCATCGCGCGCCCAGCGCGTTGGGGGGACGGAACAGGCTTTCGCGAGACTCTTAACGCTTCTTTTCGATGCTCTCCGATGCCACATCGCTGAGTCGCTTGGTGATGACATGATTTAGCGCGATGACGGCAACGACTGACGCGATGTTGGCCATGCTCAGCACGAACGGCAAAGCCACATGAACAGAGCCAAGCGAAGGCATGAACAACGCTTGCGCCACGACACCACCCACAAGTGAAACCTTAGCTGCAAATCCAGCAATATAAAGCTTGCGTGAAACGATGTGTCTCTGTGCGTTTACAGATTTTGCACTCATCGGGTTTACCCTGTGATGACACGCTACTTAATAAGTCTCAATACTGGGTGACGTGCCTGGGTTTCCTGAGCCACCTCGAGTGAGAGGTTGAACTCTATTCCTCGACGACCGCTTCGGCGGTCGTGGGCCCGCGGCGTGCGACCTGCCCTGAGCAGTCATTGCCATCGCGAGTGAGCTCCGGCGGCACAAGGGAGCCGTCGCGGCGCTGATGCTCGACCAGCAGACCCTCCAGCAGCGCAACGAGCAACCATGGTAGCCCGACCCGGCCGCGGGAGGCCGTGGGCGTGATTCACGGGCGAGGCCGCTCCACGCCTTACGCCGCCATGCGCATCGTCTGCACCACCCACGGCGACGTGTCGTGCAGCATCTCGCGGAGGATTCGCCCCCGCGAGCGGTAGTAGAACGCCGTCAGCATCGTCACCAGCACGCCCACAGCGCCCGCGAAGGCGTACGTCACCAGTTGAAGCGTGACCAGCACCGTCGGGTCCACCATGCCCGTCGACACCAGGGGCGATTCGCCGCGGCCGCTCCACGCCGCGAACGAGGCCCAGATCGAGTACGTCACCATGAGCGTGCCGACCAACACCTGATTCCACGCCAGGCGGCGGGGGCCACGCGGATCAAGCGAGGCCAAGAGGGTCGAGCCCCGCAACTCGTTGAAGCCCAGCCCGCACAACGCCGCCCCCACGATGATCGACGTCGCGTCGCCCATCACGCCCCAGAGGAGGGACAAGCCGCCGAGGATGACCATCGTCCACCCGCTGATGGCCGCGAACGTCGCCGCGCGGCGGACCTTCTTCGCCCGCATCGCGCCTTGGGCCAACTGGCGAATGTGCTCGGAACTCAGCGGTCCATCAGGTGCGACCGGTGCGGCGTCGGCGTTCATGCATGCAACATCGTCACGCCGCCGCATGGCCGTGCATCAAGCCATCCCCCGAACGGGCGGAAAGCGCGTCAGACCCGGCGAAGCCAGTGAGACCAGCGAAGCCTCTCAGGCGTGAACCTTCACAGGCTCGCCAAGCCGCAGACTCTGCAGTTCGGCCTCCAGCACCTTGGCGACCGTGTAGGCCTGCTGCACGGTCGGGAGCCCGGGGTCGCGTCCCGACGCGATGGCCTGCACGAGCGCCCGCACCTGCCCCTCGTAGCCGTTGCCGGGCCCGACGGGAATGGGCGTGGTGCCCTCGGGGCCATGAAGGACCGCGGCGGGGTCCTTGGCGAGGTCGAACTCGGCGGTGGCCCGTTCGAAGTTCACGAGGAACCGCATCCGGAACCCGGCCGAGGGTGCCAGGTCCCACGCGCCCTCGGCGACGACGTGCACGGGGCCGGTCGCGAAGCGGTACTGGGTCGAGATGTGCATCAGGTCGCCCGCGCTCGTGACCGACAGGGGCGTGCCGAAGCACCAGGTGACGAAGTCGACGTCGTGGATGTGCAGGTCCACCACTGCGCCGCCGCTGCGGGCGTGGTCGCCGTAGAAGCCCGACGCCCAGGTGGGGCCGCTGCCAAGCCGCTGAAAGGTCGCGCTGCGGACGCGGCCGTGCGGGCAGTCTTCACCCAAGGCCACTTGGGCCCGCAGCCAGTCCCAGCCGGGCCAGAACCGCATGCACATCGCGGGCACGCAGTGGGTCCGGGCGAGCACGGCGGCCTCGCACAGGCGGCCGACGTCCTGGCTGTGGAGGGCGACGGGCTTCTCGACCAGCACGTGCTTGCCGGCCTTGAGGGCGCGGGCGGCGTAGTCGACGTGGCTGTCGGTGTAGGTGCAGATGCTGATGAGCGAGACGTCGCTGGCGAGCAGGTCGTCGAAGTCGGTGAAGCCGCGGACCTTGGAGGCGTCGAAGAGGGGGGCCTCGGAGGCGGCGCCCAGGTTGCCGCCCCCCTCGGGCTTGCCCGTGAGCCGGGAGGGGTTGGGGTCGCAGACGGCGGCCAACTCGCACGGGAGCCCCGCGCCGGCCGCGGCCTGGTACGCGGCCACGTGGGTGCGGCCCATGAATCCCATGCCGACGACGCCGACCTTGATCACGTGTGCGCTCCTTCGCCGTGGCGCCACAGGGCCAGGCGTGGGGAGTGTACCTTGGCGGGCGCCTCGCGGGGGCGGGAACCTCAAAGTTCATCCCCTATAACAACTTGCATCCGCGCGATGGCGGCGAAGGATTGCGTATCGTCGCATCGTGCCGCCTGCGCGGAAGCCCCGGGGACGCGGGGCTCGCGGTCGGACCGTCGGCGAAGGACCACCTGCCATGTCGCACTCAGCGTCGCACGTCAGCTCGGGAGAGAAGATCCCGGTCGTCATCCACCCCACCAGCTCGGCGGCGAGCAAGGCGGTGGCCGCCGCCATCGCGTCCCTCATCCGCGAGCGGGCCGCCCAGGGCAAGAAGGCGGTGCTGGGCCTGGCGACCGGCAGCACGCCCACGGCGGTCTACGACGAACTCGTCCGCCTGCACCGCGAGGAGAAGTTGAGCTTCCGCAACGTCGTGACGTTCAACCTCGACGAGTACTGGCCGATGCAGCCCGACTCGATCCAGAGCTACCGCCGCTTCATGCAAGAGCACCTCTTCGACCACGTCGACATCGACCCGGCGAACACCAACGTGCCCAGCGGCACGGTGGCCCGCGAGCAGGTCACGGCCTTCTGCGAGGAGTACGAACGCAAGATCCGCGACCTGGGCGGCATCGACATCCAGATCCTGGGCGTGGGCCGCACCGGCCACATCGGCTTCAACGAGCCCGGCTCGTCGCGCGAGAGCCGCACGCGACTCATCACGCTCGACAAGGTCACGCGGATGGACGCCGCGAGCGACTTCTTCGGCGAGTGGAACGTGCCCGGCCGCGCCATCACCATGGGCGTGGGCACCATCCTCGACGCCCGCCGCATCTTCCTGCTGGCCTTCGGCGAGCACAAGGCCGTCATCGTGAAGCGCGCCGTCGAGGGGGAGATCACCAACTCCGTCGCCGCGTCGTTCCTCCAGCAGCACCCCAGCGCGACCTTCGTCCTCGATCCCGCCTCGAGCGCGGAACTCACCCGCATCAAGACCCCGTGGCTCGTCGGCAGCGTCGAGGAGCAGGGCCTTTCGTGGGACGTCAAGCTCACCAAAAGGGCCGTCATCTGGCTCGCCCGCGAACTCGGCAAGCCCATCCTCAAGCTCACCGCCGAGGACTACAACGAGCACGGCCTGCAGGACCTCCTCGCCGCCCGCGGCGAGGCCTACGACCTCAACATCGAGGTCTTCCGCGCCCTCCAGCACACCATCACCGGCTGGCCCGGCGGCAAGCCCGCCGGCGCGACCAAGACCGAACTGGGCGCCACCCGCGGCCTGCCCGGCGAAGGGGTCTTCCCCAAGCGGGTCGTCGTCTTCAGCCCCCACCCCGACGACGACGTCATCAGCATGGGCGGCACCTTCATCCGCCTCTGCGACCAGGGGCACGAAGTCCACGTGGCCTACCAGACCAGCGGCAACATCGCCGTCTGGGACGACTCGGCCCGCCGCCACGTCCACTTCGTCCGCGAGTTCGCCAACGCCTTCCCGCAACTGGGCAAGGAGTTCGCCGACAAGCTCGAGGAGAACATCGAGTCGTTCCTCGCCCGCAAGCACGCCGGCGACCCCGACAGCCCCGAACTCCAGAAGATCAAGGGGCTCATCCGCCGCACCGAGGCCCACGCCGGTGCCCGCTACAGCGGCGTCAAGGAACAGCACATCCACTTCCTCGACCTGCCCTTCTACGAAACCGGCCGCGTCAAGAAGAAGCCCATCGGCGAAGAGGACATCCGCATCACCTGCGAACTCCTCGAACGCGTGAAGCCCCACCAGGTCTACGCGGCGGGCGATCTCTCCGACCCGCACGGCACCCACCGCGTGTGCCTGGCGGCCATCATCGCCGCGCTCAAGCGGCTGGCCGACCGGCCGTGGATGAAGGACTGCACGGTGTGGCTCTACCGCGGCGCGTGGCAGGAATGGGGCCCCGAGGAGATCGAGATGGCCGTGCCCCTCTCGCCCGAGGAGGTGAAGCGCAAGCGCATCGCCATCTTCAAGCACGAGAGCCAGAAGGACTCGGCCCTGTTCCCGGGCCCCAACGACACCCGCGAGTTCTGGCAAAGGGCCGAGGATCGCAACCGCAACACCGCGCGGCTCTACGACACGCTGGGGCTCTCCGAGTACGAGGCCATCGAAGGCTTCGTGCGCTGGACCGGCCAGGCCTGAAACGCCCCCGTCACGCCCCCGTCACGCGTCCCCATCATTTGCCGCCGGCCAGCAGTCGCCGACGCATCAACCACAGCGGCCGCATGCAATACACGAACGTCGCCAGCGCCAAGGCGGCCAAGGGTGCGGCATGCACCATGTCGAGCGGATCGGCGAACATGTTCAGCCCGTCGATGAACTGCAGGTAGAGCAAGCCGCGGAAGCCGAGTTTCAGCCACGGTTCGAGCACCAGCAGCACGAAGACGATCGACAACCACCCGGCCCGACTCCTCGCCGCCGTGGTCAGCGACGCATCGGGCACTCGCTTCGCCAAGGTCGCCACGCCCGCGAGCGCGGCGACGAGGATCGGGAAGCACGCCTCCCGCAGCAGCACGACGCCGATGGTCGTCGCGAGGTCCGACTCGCCGATGCCCGCCAACACGCCCAGGCCGGCGGCCGCCATCGCCACGACCGCCACCGGCGTCCGCCACGTCCGCCAGGCGTTGTCGAAGGGATGACGGAACCTCCAGGTCCCGAAGAAGGCCATGGCCGTGCACAGGGGCAGCAGCACGTCGAAGAGACCGGTGGCCGCCGCGAGCATCGTGCCCAACGGGCCCTCGGCGAGGTAGGGCTCGGTGAGGCGACAGACGAACTGGGCCGTGCGAACGCCCACATACGCGAGCATGGCGATGATCGCCAGTCGCAAGCCCTGCTCGAGTCGAGCGAGCCGCTCGGGCGAGGCGAACCGCAGCAGGTCCTGGTTGAAGGAGTCGGCGACGGGCTTGCCGCACTCGGGGCAGCGTCCCGCGGGGTCGAGCCCCGAGAGGACGTAGCGACAGTGCACGCAGAGCGACCGCTGGACCGGAACTGTCGGCTCGAAGGTCGCCACGACGGCGATGATATGGGATGAGGCAGGCGTGACGGGCTCAGAACGTCTTGCGGAGCCGCTTGGCGGGGATGCCGAGCTGCTCGCGATACTTGGCCACCGTGCGACGCGCGATCTCGATGCCCTTGGCCTTGAGGGCCTCGGCGAGGGCCTCGTCGCTGAGGGGCGACTTCTTGTCCTCGGCGTCGACCAGTTCCTGGAGGGCGGCCTTGACGGCCTCCCACGCCATGTCCTCGCCGCCGCCTTCGCCCGTCTCGGCGGCAGCCTTGGTCTGCACGCCGCCAGAGAAGAACTTTCGGAGCGGCAGGACGCCGCGGGGCGTGGCCAGGTGCTTCTCGGCCACGGCGCGGCTGACGGTGGCGACGTGGATGCCCAGTTCCTCGGCCACGGCCTGCATCGGCAGCGGACGCAGCGCCTGGGGCCCGTAGTCGAAGAAGTCTCGCTGCTTGGCGATGACGGCCTCGATGACGCGCAGGAGGGTCTGGCGACGCTGCCCCACCGCCTCGAGCAGCCACTGGGCGTTGCCCAGGTTGGTCTTGATGAAGTCGCGGTCCTTGCGCTCCATCGACTTGTCCTTCGCGAGCTTCGCGTATTCCTGGTTGATCCGCACGTTGGACATGCGGCGGTCGTTGAGATACGCCACGTACCGGTCCTGGTCGGCGTCGTATTCCACCACCGCGTCGGGCACGATGGGACGCGCCGACTCTTCCACCAGCCGCCGACCCGGAGAGAGACTCATCCGCCGCAGCAGCCCGAGCGCGGACTTGAGTTCGTCGAGCGAGAGCCCCGTCCGCTCGGCCACGCGGGGCAGCCGGTTCTGCATCAGGTCCTCGAGGTGGTGACGCACGAGCACCTTGGCGTCCTCGAAGGTCTTGGCGTTCCAGCCCAGGTCCGCGGCTTGACCTTCGAGCGCATCGAGTTGCAGCAGCAGACACTCGCCCGGCGTGCGGGCGCCCACGCCCGCGGGCTCGAGGAAGAGTTGCACCGCCGCCAACGCCCGCTCGAGCGTGGCCACCGTCGGCCGCTCGGCGAAGGAGGGCAGACTCAGCGAATCGCCCCGCGACGCCTCGCCCACGGGGGCGCGCTCGGCGATCGTCTCCAAGGGCGTGCGCAGATAGCCGTCGTCCTCGATGAAGGCGATGATCAGTTCGCCCGGCGCGCGGAGCACGGAATCGACATCCACCAAGGCCCACTGCCCGCGGAGTTGGTCCATGAGCGACGCGCCACGCGCGGGGGCCGCCGCCATTGCTTCCATCTTCGGGTCAGTGTCGCCCGACGTCGCACGCTCGACATACTCGCCCATCGAGCGGTCGCGCTCGATGCGGTCGTAGCGATCCACCGGCTCGCCCTCGCCTCGGGCCGCATCGCCCGATTCATACTCGTTCTCGGCGGCGTCGGGGTTCGACTCCTCGTACGAATCGAGGCGGGCAAAGTCGCTCGCGCCGCCCTCGGCGTCGAGCTTCAACGCGCCCTCGTAGTCGACCTCGGCCTCGCGGCCGCCGCCGTCGGTCTCCACGGGCGGCTCGCCGCTGCCGTCCATCAGCTCCAGCGTCGGGTTGCTCTCGAGCTCCTGCTCGATGCGCTCCTCGAGTTCGGCCAGCGGCATCTGCAGGATCTCCATGGATTGGATCATCCTGGGGGCCATCCGCATGGTCTGGCCCATCTTCATGTGCTGGGAGGTCTCGAATCGCATCAGGGAATCCGTTTGACTGCCGCCAACCGGTCGCCCCGCTGCGTTCGAGTCCTTCAGGAGCAGGGCCTACACAGCCCTCCTCCCCTCGATCGCGTCCGCGAGCACCGCCTTGTTGGCGAACTCTAACTGTGATCCCGTCGGCAAACCACGTGCCAATCGCGTGACTTTCAAACCCCGTGCCAATACCAAGTCCGATAAGTACAGAGCCGTCCCGTCCCCTTCGGCGGTGGGATTGAGGCCCAGGATGACCTCCCGGACAGGGACCTCACCGGCGTTGGCCTTGGGGTCGGACACCCGCTCCAAGAGGCCGGCGATGGTCAGGTCGTCGGGGCCGATGCCGTCCAAGGGGCTCAGGCGGCCCATCAGGACGTGGTAGAGGCCCTTGTACATGCCGGTGAGCTCGAGGGCGATGAGGTCGCGGGGCTGCTCGACCACCAAGACGAGGGAGCGGTCGCGGGCGGGGTCGGAGCAGAGTTCGCAGCGAGACGTGTCGGAGAGGTTCCAGCAGACGTCGCAGTGGCGGATGGAGTCCTTGACGTCGATGAGGGCCTTGGAGAGCCGCTCGGCGACAGGGCGTTCGCTCTTGAGGATGTGGAAGGCCAGCCGCTCGGCGGAGCGGCGGCCGATGCCCGGGAGGGAGGCGAACTCGGCGATGAGCCGCTCCACCGTCTTGGGGTATGCCGCCACCTTGGAGGTTCCGAACGAGGCGGCAGCGGGCGGTTGCTTGGCCATGGGGGATCGTATGGAATCCGTACCGGACCACGACACGGCGGCCGTGGTTCTCCGATAAATCCCGGCCGTCTGGGCCACTTCGCATCCTGCGGCCGTGACATTCCGTATGGAGGGGCTCACGATGAGGGGCTGCCGCAGGCCCTGCCCCCCCGAGGAGAGAACCACGCCATGACCACTCGACGTTGCCCGAACTGGAAGTCCGACCGCTGCCCCGCCATCCTCGCGGCCTTGGCCATGGTGGGCGTGTCGATGACGGCGACGCCGTCGCACGCGCAGACGTTGGCGACGCAGGTGATCGCCACGGGATTGACCCGTCCCGTCTACGTCACGTCGCCTCGAGGCGACTTCGGGCGGCTGTTCGTGGTCGAGCAGCGATCGGGCTCGACGGGCCGGATCAAGGTGATCAACCTGGCGACCAACACGGTGAACTCGACGATCTACCTGTCGATCACGGGGCTTTCGACGGGCGGCGAGCAGGGGCTGCTCGGGCTGGCCTTCCACCCCGACTTCATGACCAACGGGTACTTCTACGTCAACTACACGCGCGCAGCGCAGAGCGGCATCAGCGCGGGCTCGACGATCGTGGCGAGGTATCGCGCCACCGGCGGCAATCCGGCCGCGGTGACCGCCGATCCGGCGTCCGCGACGATCCTCATGACCATCCCCCAGCCCGAAGCCAACCACAACGGAGGCTGGATGGGATTCGGACCCGACGGCCACCTGTACATCGCCACCGGCGACGGCGGGAACGCCAACGACACCAACGGCACGACGACGGTCATCGCCGTGGGCCACACGCCGGGCACCGGCAACGCGCAGGACATCACGGCCAACAAGCTCGGCAAGATGCTCCGCATCGACGTCGACGGCCCCGACAACGTGCCGGGCAACGCCGATGACGCCGACGCGTCGCTGGGCCTTCCCTACCGCATCCCCGCGGGCAACCCCTTCGACGGCACGACCGGCGACCGCGAGATCTGGGCCTACGGCCTTCGCAATCCCTGGCGTTGCTCGATCGACCGGGCCACCGGCGACCTGTGGATCGCGGACGTCGGACAAAACGTGATCGAGGAGATCAACGCCGCGCCGGCCACCGCCGCGGGCGTCAACTACGGCTGGCGATGCATGGAAGGCCGCAACTGCACCAACCTCTCGGGGTGCACCTGCAACGCCCCCGCCCTCTACCTGCCCTTGCACACCTACTCGCACTCGCTCGGCCGATGCTCGATCACCGGCGGGTACGTCTACCGCGGCTGCGCCATCCCGTCGCTCCAGGGCGCCTACTTCTTCGCCGACTACTGCGGCGGGCAGGTCTACTCGCTCCGCAAGGGCACGACCTACCAAACCTCGACGGACCTGGTCGAACGCACCGTCGAACTCGATCCGCCCGGCACCTCGATCCTCACGAACGTCGTCTCCTTCGGCGAGGACGCCTTGGGCGAAATGTACATCGTCGACCAGGGCACCAGCTCGGTGCTCAAGATCGTCGAGGCCTCCCCCTCCTTCCCCGACTGCAACACCAACTCGAGGGCCGACGCCTGCGACATCGCCCGCGGCACCAGCCTCGACGCCGACGCCGACGGCATCCCCGACGAGTGCCAGGGCGTGCCCTGCATCGGCGACTTCAACCAGGACGGCGGCATCGACGGCGGCGACGTCGAGGCGTTCTTCACCGCCTGGGCCGCCGGCACCGGCTCGGCCGACGTCAACCAGGACGGCGGCGTCGACGGCTCCGACGTCGAGGCCTTCTTCACTGCCTGGGAGAACGGCTCCTGCTGAGGTCGCGTCGCTACCCTTGAGGCCTCATGGCCGACGCCCACGCCCTCCACGGCAGCTCCCCCGACCTCCCCTACCGCATCGCCTGCCTTTGCGACCTGCGCGACGAGCAGGGCCGCATCCTCCTGCTCCGCCGCGCCAAGGCGCCCAACCTGGGCCTGTGCTCCCCCATCGGCGGCAAGCTCGACATCGCGCACGGCGAGTCGCCCGCGCAGTGCGCCCAGCGTGAGATCCTCGAGGAAGCCGGACTGCACGTCCCCATCGAACGCCTCCACCTGCTGGGCCTGGTCAGCGAGTGCGCCTTCGAGGGCAAGGGGCACTGGCTCATGTTCGTCTACCGCGTGCTGGGAACCGTCAGCGTCGAGCCACGCGACATGCGCGAGGGACGCCTCGACTGGTTCCGCCCCGACGAGATCGCGGCGTTGCCCGTCCCCGACACCGACCGCCGCATCATCTGGCCGCTCATGAACGCGGCCGAACAGAAGACCCCCGGCGGCCGCCCGGGCTTCTTCGCCGTGCACATCGACTGCCGGGGCACTGACCTCCGCTGGGCGGTCGAACAGCAGACGCCAGGCACCTGACGCCGCCTTCACCGGCCACTGTGCGGCGGGACGCCCACGTGGGGCCGATCCGCACGTCTTCGCCAGCCCGCGTCGGGCGTCTCTTCGCTTCGAGCCGTCGCGATCAATCGAACTTCTTGAAGTCGGCGATGTCCTTCTTGTCGGGCTCGGCGGCCTTCCACGCGGCTTCGACGAGGGCGGCGAGCATGGTCGCGCCATCGGCCAGCCTCGCTTCGACGGCCTTCTTGCCCGGCTCCTTCTCGAGGTCGCCCGTTCGCTTGAACTCGTAGAAAGGCTCCACCTCCGCGTGCGAGCGTTCGAGGTGGGCGAGCACGTCGTTCCACGGATCCTTGGCGTCGACGGCGCGGGTGAACCGGCACGAGGGCCGCACCGTCTCGGCGGTGATGCGATGGTGGCGGAGGATGCCGCCGTCGATGTACGAATGGAACCCGCGATCGGTGGTGTAGCCCTTGGGGTTGTCGCCGACCCAGCCGTGGTGGTGCTTGGTGGTGTGCAGCGGCTGGGCGGCATCGCCCACGTAATGGGCGAGGATGCCCAGATGCACCGTCGCGTCGGCCTTGGCCTGCTCCAACTGATGGGCCCGTGCGGGCTCGTTCATCGCCTCCAGCACGCGGATGACCTTGAACGCGGACTGCACCTTGCCGTACTGCTCGGCGATGGCGAAGGGCAGGAACCCGGGCCACTCCTGCGTCTTGTCGGGATCTCGCGCGGGATTGATCGGCTTGGGCGGCAGCTTCCACCCCTTGGCGGCGCGAATCTCGAGGAGTTGCTTGACGAACTCGAGCCGCAGCGGCGCGATGCGGCGAAGGTCCAGGTCGTAGGCCTCGAGATCCTCGACGTCGAAGTAGTGGTCGGGGTTGTTCGCGTGCGCCAGTTGGCTCACCTTCACCCCTCGCCAGCGGTCGGGCACCGTCGACTGATCGGCGACCCGCTTGGCCACGGTCTTGTCCTTCAGCCACGCCGGCCCCTGCGCGGAGAGGCCCTCGATCGCCAGGGTGGTGATGGCGCGGTGACCGTCGGCGTCCCACGCCATCGCGGCGGGAGCGGCCAGCAGGGCGCAGAGCACGGCGGAGAGTCGTCGATTCATGTCGTCGTCGGAAGGGACGCCGTCGGACGGCGGCGCAGGTTCACTTGATGCAGCGGTAGACGAAGGCGGGAGGCACGTTCCACAGCACGCTGCGGCTGCGATCGACGCGGGAGAAGTACTTCGGCAACGTACGGGAGAACCGTCGTCCGGCGGGGAGGAACGTCCCGAAGTTGTACGCGAAGGTCACCATTTGGCCGCCGGGCTTGAGCACCCGCAGCACCGCCTCGAGGATCGACTGCTGCAACCCCTCGCTGAACGAGGCCCATGGCAGGCCGCTCACCACCGCGTCGACGCTCTCGGCGGCGGGCAACCCCTCCCGCTCGCAGAACGAGCTCACGTCCGCCGCGCTGCCCTCGTGAAGCCGCACGCCGGGGAACTTGGTGCGGAAGGCCTCGCACATCTGCCCGTTGGCCTCGATGGCGAAGAAGGTCGTGCCCGAGTTGAGTCGCGGCAGGAGCAGTGACGTGACGTTGCCGGGCCCGGGCCCGAACTCGACGATCGCCGTGCTTCGGTCGAAGTCGACGGTCTCGAGCATCCGCGAGGCCAACGCGTCGCTGCTGGGGGCCACCGCGCCGATCTGCGTGGGCGACTGAAGGTACTGGCGAATGTACAGGATCGCTCCCCCGGTTCGACGACCTTGACGGTTTCGTTGCGCGGGGGCGGAGGGGTGAGTGGAGGTCGTCATGATGCGCTTCAAGCCCTGCGGCGTGCCGCGGGAATCTGCCACGGTCCTGCGAACTTCCCGAGGCCCGTCACTTCCTGCCTGTGTTCGAATCCTGCACGGTCTTGACGACGAGGCCCCACGCCTGGTCGAGCCTCGCCGGTGACACTGTACCGCCTCCGAGGTCCGGGACAAAGAGACTCAGTCTCAAATCTTCGAGAAGCCACCGGTGCTGTTCCACCGCCGGGGGCAGGATTCCCGGTCGCAGGGCCCACTCGCCCGCGTCCAGATTGACGGTCGGCGCGGCCCTGCGGGCGGGTGGCAACGCCACACGACCCTTCGTGCCGCCGGTGGTCGCCACGCGGTCGGCGTGATCCTCGGCCGCGATTCCAGCCTGTTCGGCGGCTTGCCGCTCCTTGGCCATGGCCTGCGCGACCCATCCCGTCCATCGCTTCCAGTGCGGGGCGAGGTCGGCCAAGGCCTTGGACTCGACGCCGCTGCCATCCTCGCGGAGTCGGAGCAATCGCTCCCGAATGCCCTCGACATATCGCGGACAGTCCTTGACGCGTTCCCACGGCTGGAGTCGCACAAAGCCCTTGGGCATGAGGAATGCCGCCTGCTCACGCATGTCGGCGACACTGGCGGCCCACAGGCGGGGCGTGCCGCCCGCAAACCGACCGGCGATGCGGAAGCGAGCCTCGAGGATGCGGGCGACCGCCGCGGCGACCTCGATGAGCGACTGGCCCAACCTGCCCCACTGCTCGTCTCTCCGGGCCTCGAAGGAAGCTTGATCGCGGATGGGCGCCTGGTTGTGGAGGAACGCCCGATCGCACGAGAGGCACGTGAGGGCGTCGCGGAGTTCCTCGGGCGAACCCAATGGGGCGAAGTGGCGTTTCATCTCCTCCCACGAACCGAGCGACTCGATCCGCTCGTGCATTTCCTGCGCACAGGCGAGCGCGAAGAGTCGTCGAATGCCCAGATGCGTGTTGGCGCGGGCTTGCCGCTCGTCGGCGAGCAGCGTGAGCGACACGCTCGACTCGCGATCGATGAGCGCGGGGAAGCACGCGTCTCCCTCGGCCTCGACGCGATCGGGCAAGGCTCCGAAGGTCCAGGCAGTCAGGCCGTCGCGCCGATACTTGGCCCTCGCCTGCGCCTCGCGGGCCTTGGCGATGCGGGGGGCCAGGCGGCTCTTGAGTTCGGCCACGTCGCGCCCGGTCGCCAGCGTGCGTCCGCCGTGATCGACGACGTCGAAACGCAGTTGCAGGTGGTCGCCCAACGCGGCGAAGGGCCACGCCTGCGCGGGAACGTCGACGCCGTGAAGCACCTGTGCGGCCTCCGACAACGCCTCGCCGAGCGGCCCCTTGCCGAACTCGAGCACGCCCGCGCACGCGCGGGCGAACGAAGGCAAATCGCCCGCGGCCGCCTCGAGCGACGCCCGCACGCCCTTGGGGAGCGACTTGCACAACGCCGCGACGACCTCGGGGAGCATGCCCGGCACCAGCCACGCGGGGCGGTTGGCGTCGAGATCATCGAGGGCCAACAGCGGAATCGCCAGCGTCACGCCGTCGATCTCCTTGCCGGGCTCGAAGGCGTACTCGAAGCGGGCCTCGTGCTCGCCCAGCGGCATCGTCTCGGGATAGTCGGCCGACGCGAGCACGTTCCGGAACTCGGGCTTGATGTAGTCGGCGGCGTCGAGCGACACGCCCGGCGCGTCGCCGCCACGCGAGGCGAGAAAGCGGTCGAAGGACTCGCGGCCGACGACCTCGCGGGGCAGCCTCGCGTCGAGCAGGGCCGCGAGTTCGTCCTCGTCGCGGAGCACGTCGCGGCGGCGGAGCCGGGCGACGGCGTCGTGGGCCCGCTGCAGGGCCGCGCCGGCCCTGGCGCGGAAGGGAGCCTCGCCCCTGTATTCGCAGCGCACCAGGGCATGGCGGATGAACAGGAGTCGCGAGGCGACGGGATCATGCTCGCTCAGACGCACCTTTCGCCGGGGGACGATCACCGCGCCGGCGAGCGTCGCCCGCTCCCACGCCGCGGCGTCGCCGAGTTCCTTGTCGAAGTGCACGTCGCTGACGGTGCGGGTCATGACGTGGGCGGCGAGTTCCTCCACCCATTCGGTCTCGATCTTCGCGCACGTGCGCGCGAAGAGCCGCGACGTGTGCACGAGTTCGGCGGCCATGATCCAGCGCGGTCCCTTGCGGAAGAGGACCGAGCCGGGGAAGATCGAGGCGCGGTTGCCCCGACTGCCCCGGTAGACCGTCTCGCCGCCCGCCTCGTCGCGACAGCAGAGGTTGGAGAGGAGCCCCGTGAGCAGGGAGCGGTGGATGGCGTCGTAGAGGTGCTTGCCCCCCGCGGGCGGCGCGGCGGCCTCGTCCTCCTCGTCATCGGCGGCGAGCGATCGGAGTTGTCGCCAGGTGTCGGTCCATTCCCGCATGCGGTTCGACGAGATGAACCGTTCGCGACACCACTGGTGGAGCGGGCCGTGCGAGAGGTTCTCGGCGGCGTGCTGGTACTGGTCCCAGATGTTGAGCAGCACCATGAAGTCGGAGTGCTCGTGGTGGAAGGAAAGATGGGCGATGTCGGCATCGCGTTGGCGGCTCATGGGCCGCTCGCGCGGGTCCTGGATGGAGAGCCCAGCCGCGAGGACGAGCACCTCCGCGGTGCAGGGGTGTCCCCGCCGGCCTTCCTCCTCGGCGGCGATGACCATGCGGCCGACCTTGGGGTCGACCGGCAGGTGGGCCAGCCGCCGGCCGACGGGAGTGAGTTCGCCGGCGGCGTCGGGCGAGGTGAGGGCGCCGAGTTCGTGAAGCGTCGCGTATCCGTCGGCGATCATGGCCGAATCGGGCGGCTCGACGAAGGGGAAGGATTCGATGGGCCCGAGTTCGAGCGACTTCATCGCGAGGATGACGCCCGCCAGGTTGGTGCGGAGGATCTCGGGCTGGGTGAACCTGGGCCAGGACTCGAACTGCTCCTTCGAGTAGAGACGAATGCAGACGCCCTCGGCGACGCGGCCGCAGCGGCCCGACCGCTGCATGGCGGAGGCCTGGGAGATGGTCGCCACGGGCAGCTTCTGCACGCGGGTGCGAGGGTCGTAGCGGCTCTGGCGAGCCAGGCCCGTGTCGACCACGTAGCGGATGCCCGGCACCGTGAGCGAGGTCTCGGCGACGTTGGTGGCGAGCACGACGCGGCGACCGCCCGAGGGACGGAAGATGCGGTCCTGCTCGGCGTTGGAGAGCCGCGAGTAAAGGGGGAGCAGCTCGGCCTGCGCTCGCATGGAGCGACGCAGGGCGGTCATGGCGTTGCGGATCTCGCGTTCGCCGGGCAGGAAGACGAGCACGTCGCCGGGAGGCATGCGGGGCGAGAGGAGTTCGTCGACGGCGTCGACGATGGCGCGTTCCTCCACCTCGTCGAAGTCCTCCTCGTCGTCGCCCACGGCGTGGTACCGCACCTCGACGGGATAGGTGCGCCCCGAGATCTCGAGCACGGGCGCGACGTCGGGGCCGCCGAAGTGGTCGCTCAGCCGCTTGGGGTCGATGGTGGCCGACGTGACGACCACCTTGAGGTCGGGGCGGCGGGGCAGGAGCCCTTTGAGATACCCGAGCAGGAAGTCGATGTTCAGCGACCGCTCGTGCGCCTCGTCGATGATGATGGTGTCGTAGCGGGAGAGCTCGCGATCGCCCTGCGTCTCGGCGAGCAGGATGCCGTCGGTCATCAGCTTGACGCACGTGCGGTCGCTGGTCTGGTCGCCGAAGCGGACCTTGCACCCGACGACGCCGCCCAGGGGCGTGCCGAGCTCCTCGGCGATGCGGGCGGCGACGCTGCGGGCGGCGAGGCGACGGGGCTGCGTGTGGCCGATCATCCCCCGGCGGCCACGACCGAGCGCCAGGCAGATCTGGGGCAACTGCGTGGTCTTTCCCGAGCCCGTCTCGCCGCAGACGATGCAGACCTGATGGTCGCGGATGGCCGCGGCGATCTCCTCGCGGCGGCGGATGACGGGGAGATCCTGCGAGAAGGAGGGCGCAGGGGCCGATCGCGGCGGGCGGGGGTCGTCCGGGGGCGGTGGAACGTCTTGGGGCATGCGCTTGGACCCAAGGGTACGCGACGGCGACGCGTCCCGACGCGCCAAGAATGGGAGCGGTGCCCCCCGCGATCTCCACCGTGATCTTGAGCTACAACCGGCGCGACGCGCTGCGACGCACCCTGACCGAGATCGCCTCGCAGGGGTGGTCTCGCGACGCGCAGCTCATCGTCGTCGACAACGCCTCGAGCGACGGCTCGGCGGCGATGGTGCGTGCCGAGTTCCCGGCGGTCGAGCTCGTCGCGCTCGAACGCAACGTCATCCTCGAGGGGTTCAACATCGGAGCCGCCCGGGCCACGGGCGAACTGCTGCTGATCCTCGATGACGATTCGTGGCCGCAGGAAGGCGCGATCGAGGCGGCGTCGGCCTTCGTGCTGGCCGACGCGGCCGTCGGCGGCGTGATGCTCCATCGTCGCCACCCGAGGAGCATGGCGTTCGAATGGCCCTTCGACGCCACGTCGCTGAGCGGCGCGCAGCGGCGCTGGCCGGACATGGGGTGCGGCAACCTCTTCCGCCGCCGCGCGTGGGAGCAGGTGGGCGGCTACGAGACGGGCTACACGCTCTACCGCAACGACACCGACATGGCCCTCAAGCTGCTCGCCGCGGGCTGGGACGTGGTCTTCAACCCCGCATGGATGGTGTGGCACGACAGCATCATCGCGACCCGCAAGAGCGAGCGGTGGCTGCGGCTGTCCACGCGGAACTGGATGTGGATGGCCAAGCGGCACGCCAAGGGCCCCCTGCGATGGCGGGGCCAAGTGCTGGGCTGGCTCCACGCCCATCGGCTGGCGGGGCTGCGCCCACTGGGACACCTCGCGACGCTGCGGGGGATGCTCGAGGGCGCGTTCACGTCGCCGCCCCCGCTGCCGCCCGGCGTCGATCCCGGCACGGGCGAGGCCTATCGGCGTTTGCTGGCGCTCAAGATGTCCCTGCGAGGCTGAGACGCGGAGGAGCCCGGCGTCGGGTCGTACACTTTCGCTTCATGCCCGTCGCCTTCTCCCAGATCGTCGCCGCCCGACTCCGCATCGACGGAGCCGTCATCAACACGACCTGCCGCGAGTCGCGCACGCTCTCGGCGCTGTGCGGGTGCACGGTGCTGACCAAGCGCGAATACATGCAGCAGACCGGCTCCTTCAAGGAACGGGGCGCGTGCAACGCGCTCATGCAGCTGAGTGCCGACCAGCGGACCAAGGGCGTGATCGCGGCGTCGGCGGGAAACCACGCGCTGGCGCTGGCCTTCCACGGGTCGCGGCTGGGCATCCCGGTGACGGTGGTGATGCCGCGACACGCGCCGCTGATCAAGCAGGCCCGCTGCCACCAACTCGGCGCCCGCGTGATCCTGCACGGGCAGGACATCGCCGAGGCGAAGGTCCACGCCGACACGCTCATCGCCGAGCGAGGCTTGACGTACGTCCACGGGTTCGACGGGCTCGAGGTGATCGCCGGCGCGGGCACCATCGGGCTTGAACTGGTGGAGCAGGCGCCCGACCTCGACGCGATCATCTGCCCCATCGGCGGCGGCGGGCTGATCGCCGGGCTCGCGCTCGCCGTGAAGGAGACCAAGCCCTCCATCCGTGTCATCGGCGTCGAGCCGGTGCACTGCGCGAGCTACGCGGCGGCCGTGGCGGCCGGAAAGCCGGTGAAGGTGCAGGGCAGGCCGACGCTCGCCGACGGCCTCGGCGTGCCGCAGGTCGGGGCCAACGCCTTCGAGTTGGCCCGCACGCGGGTGGACGAGGTGGTCAGCGTCACCGAAGAGCAGATCGCGTTGGCGATCCTTCGCCTGGTGGAGATGGAAAAGGGCGTCGTCGAGGGGGCGGGCGCCGTGCCATTGGCCGCCCTGATCGGCGGGCACCTGCCGCACCTGGCGGGCAAGCGGGTGGCCCTCGTGCTCTGCGGCGGGAACATCGACCCGGCGGTGCTCGGCCGCGTCATCGAGTTCGGCCTGGTGACCGACGGACGCCTGGCCCGCTTCTCGGCGTACATCTCCGACCGGCCGGGTGGCCTGCAGGAGTTCGCGACGGTGGTGGCGGCGACGGGGGCGAGCATCAAGCAGGTGGAGCACGAGCGGGCCTTCTCGTCCGCCGACATGTCGCGCGTGAAGATCTTGGCCACGGTGGAGGTGCGGGACCGCTCGCACGCGGAGGAACTCTTCGCGGCCCTCTCCGCCAAGGGCATGGAGATCGTGGACCGCAGCTGACCGATGGGGGTCGCGTGGGCTCGCCCGGCCCGGTGGCGTTCAGCCCTTGGCCCGCGCGGGGTCGCTGCTAACGCCGCCCAAGTGGGTCGGGGCCGGAGCCCCGTCATCGGCGAGGGTGCCGTACTTGCGGAGCGCGTAGAGCCGATAGAGGCCCGTGCGCTTGAGGGCGAGGATGCATCGGTAGCCGCGGCTGGCCTTGAGGCGTGCAAGTCGCATCGCCGGGGGCTCGCCGCCATCGACGCGGTTCCAATCGGGACCCCACCGCATCCTGGCGATGGCCCCGTAGACGGGATTGGCCTTGAGGGAGCGGATCAGGCCATACAGGCGGCTGGCCTCGATGCTCGCGAGTTCGGAGGCGGCGCCGGCATCGGAATCGGGCGCGGCGACCGACGGGGCCTGCACCGCGGGGGACGCGCCCAAGGCGGCACGAAGCCGCTCGCGTTCACCCCACAGCGAGTCGGCCACGCCGTGCACCCGCATGTATTCGACCGCCCGCACGGCGGACTCTCGCCCCAAGCCCTTGCCCACCGCCGGGCGAGGGTGGTCCTTGGCGTTGGCGGCCGCGAGCCGCAACAGCGTCTCGAGGCGATCGCCCATGTGCGAGAGTTGGAAGTGATCCACGATGCGGGCTCGACCCATCGCGCCCACCTGCCGGGCGTGCGAGACGTCGGCGAGGAAGGGCATGAGCGCGTCGGCGTACGCGGCGATCTCTCGCTCGGGCGTCGACCGCGGAATGAGCACGCCGCACTCGGGCGTGACCAACTCCCGCTGCCCGCCGACATCGCCGCCGATGATGGCCAATCCCGCGGCCATGGCCTCGAAGATGGCCAGCGAGATTCCTTCCCACAGCGACGGGAGAAAGAACATGTCGGAGGCCGCCATGAGGTCCTTCATCCGCGCGTTGGGGACGGCCCCGAGGAACCGCAGGTGCTTCTGCAACCCGTGGCGGGCCGAGAACTCCTCGAGCATCGGGCGATCGACGCCGTCGCCGGCGACGAGGGCGACGAAGGAGAGGCCCCGCTTGTGCAACTCGAGCATCGTGCCCGCGAAGACACGCGGCTGCTTCTGGTCGCAGATGCGTCCGGCGTAGAGCATCACCGGCGTCGACTCGTCGAGCCCAAGCTCGGCGCGAACCTGCCGACGCCGGGCCGGGTCGGGCTTCCACTCCTGCGCGTCCTCGTTGGTGGTGCACAGCTCGATGCGATCCGCGTCCGCGCCCCGATCGACCATCCACGCCTTCAAGTGACGGCTGGAAACGATGTTCAGGTCGAGCAGCTCCTGGCAGAACGCGGCGTACCTCGGGTAGCCGCCGTTCTTCCAGTAGTTCTCCTCCATGTGGCAGTAGTCGACATACGCCGGCTCGGGACAGTGCGAGCGGAGGTAAGGCAGCAGCTGGTAGCCCATCTCGCTGTTGCTCACCATCACCACGTCGGGACGACGCGACTCGATGAGCGAGCGGAGGAAAGGCGGACGGTCGGCGTGCCGCAGGAAGTGCGGCATGACGAAGACGTCGGGCGTGAGCCGCGTGAACTGCGGGAGCCACCCGTTGTCGCCCTCGAGCGTGGTGGCGACGGTGACTTCCCAGCCGCGCGAGGTCAACTGCTGGATCATCCGCAGGTTGAACTTGTCCGCGCCGCCCATCGTGAGCCACGGCAGGATGAGCAGCAGTCGTGGCTTGGTTCGGGCGAGCGGATTGGCGAAGGGGAGCTCGCGTCGCACGTCCTCGAAGGGAACGGGGGGCCTTGGGTGGCAGGCCGGGAAGGTCGCGGGCGTGAGTTCGGGCAGTCGCGACCGCATCCGCTCATGGAAGCCACGCTGCCGCTCGCCGCCGTCCCAGTCGTGCCAGACGTCGGCGTGATTGGGGCGACGTCGGTACCAGTCGAGATACTGGGGGATGGTCCTTCCCCACTTGCCCTTGGCGGCCATGCGCAGCCAGAGGTCCCAGTCCTCCATGCCGCCGACGATCGACGTGTCGTACCCGCCGAGTTCGAGGAAGGCGTCGCGGCGGATCATCGCGGTGATGGTGACCACGTTCTCGTGCAGGAGGACGGGCCCGTCGTGAAAGCCGCGGGTCCAGAGGTGCGGCTTGTGGGCGAAGCCGACCGTCCACCCCTTGACGAACGTGGCCTCGGGGTGAGAGGCGAGGAACCAGGCGCACTGCTCGAGGGTGACCGGCTCGATGAGGTCGTCGGCGTCGAGTTGGAAGACCAGCGGGGCCTTGGCTTCGCGGATGCCCGTGTTGCGGGCGACGCCCGGACCGGCGTTGGCGGGCAGGTCGATGACGCGGACGCGGGGATCGAACCGCCGGAACTCGTCGAGCATCGACAACGAGGCCGGGTCGGTGGAGGCGTCGTTGACGATGATCCACTCGAAGTTCTGCAGGGACTGGGCCAGGACGCAGGTGGCCGTCTGGCGGAAGACCTCGCCGGTGTTGTGGAAGGGCGTGACGACGGTCACGGCCGGCCCGTCGGACGACCCCGCGGGGGCATATCCGAAACGGGCGCGGGCGGGCGATGCGGGCGTGCAATCGAAGTCGGGCTGTCGTGGATCGATCATCCGATGCTCGCGGGGACGCTCCGGGCGACACGCCGCGGAATCCGGACGGGGTCCGGCGGCAATAGTACTCCCCGCCCCCTCCCCGACGGCGGGCCCGTGTGACGACGACCGCCTCAAACGGGACGGTTGAGGACACGATCGACCAACCCTCGCTTCAGGAGGTCATCGATCCGTCGACGGGCCTCCGCGAGCTGGGCCGCCTCGTCCGCGACTCGGGCCTCGAGGTCCGCCTCGCGGGCCTTGCCACGTTCGATCTCCTGACGCAGGAACTCCGCCGCCGTGGCTGCCTCGCTCCGCTCCCGCTCGCGAGCCTTCTCGAGTTCGCTCGCGGCGGCCTTGAGCGACTCGATCGTCCGGGCCCGCGACTCCGCTGCCTCGCGCCAGTTCGACACCTGGGCGACGTTCCAATCGCGAGCCTTCTCGAGTTCGGCCACGGCCGCTCGCAGCGAGGCGATCGCGGCGGCTTGGGCCTCGGCCTCCGCCCGCCAGTTCGCCGCCTGAGCCGCGTTCCAGTCGCGGGCCTTCTCGAGTTCGACCATCGCCGCCCGCCAGTTCGCCGCCTGGGCCGCGTTCCAGTCGCGAGCCTTCTCGAGTTCGGCGATCGCCGCCCGCAAGGTCGCGATCGCCGCGGCCCGGGCCTCGGCTTCCGCACGCCAGTTCGCCGTCTGAGCGGCGTTCCAGTCGCGGGCCTTCTCGAGTTCGGCCACGGTGCCACGCACCGACTGGGCGTCTTGTCGCCAGTGTTCCGCCTGGGCCTGCTGCCACTCCTTTGCCGCCTCCAACTCGCGGGCCCACTCCCGCGTCTTGACGAGCCCCGCCTCGAGATCCGACGCGGCCTGCCGGTAGTTGGCCACCTGCGTGCGGAGCCAGTCCCGCTCGCCGCACAAGGCCTGCACCTGTTCGGCGGCCCTCGCGAGTTGATCCTGCATCGCCCGCCCGTCGCCCGCGGCGGCAAGCATCGACTCGAGCCACGCCTTGGCGGCCAGCAGGTCGCGAACGTACCCGCGAGTGTCGCCGAACGTCTGTCGCGTCGAATCAACCCACGCGTAGCCAGGCTGCTCCTCCAGCCGGTTCGAGGCGCCAAGCCAGCCGGCGCAATGGCTCGCGGCGTCGACCACCTGCGCCAACTCGTGCAGGCCGTAGGGTTGCGGGGTCCGCTCGTCGCCGACGACGTTGAGCCACGAGGAACCGACGAGGCGGCGGGCCTCGCGAATGCCCGCCACCCACGCCTCGCGAGCCTCCTCCACTCGACCGTCCATCGCGAGCAGCATGCCGGCGCGGCACGCGGCGTCGACGGTCTTGGTGCCCAGCAGCGGGCTGAAGACGGTCGCGTCCATCGCGGCGCATCGTCGGAAACGGCGAAGCGCGTCGGCGCGGTCCCCGTTGGCGAGCGACAGCTTGGCGGCGACATACTCGCCCGAGATGACCCACCGCTGCGCGTGGGGCGTGCCATCATGCGTCGAGGCGAAGGCGTCGAGTCGCTCGATGGCCTGGCGGCGCGAGCTCACGTCGGCGGCGGACATCGCCTGATAGGCGAGCACGCACGCCGCCGCGCCGTGGTCGGGCGAACCCGGACGGGCCGTCTCGA
>JBBAVG010000059.1:0-22700 GCA_040397805.1 Phycisphaerales bacterium | reverse complement strand
GGGCGCACCAGCCGTAGCCGTGGTGCGCCGCGAGGCTCTGCGAGCAAGCCCACGGTAAAGACGCGGGATGCATCGATACGTCGCGTTGGATGGATCGATCGGCGATGGGATCCCGTCGCCCCAAAGGTGTTGGCGCGACGCATCGCATGGACGAACGCGGCCCCGCGGCATGATCACGTCATCGTCCGCACGGCGATCATCCGCACATCGGCGCTTGTCCGTGGGCTTGCTCGCAGAGCCTCGCGGCGCACCACGGCTACGCCTGGCTTGCCCTGACGGGCTGCAGGAAGGCGCGGATTGGCCTTCTGCCTCATTCCGGCTTCGACACCAGCGTCAATCTCGCGTACTCGAGCACGAGCGTCTTGACGCCGATGCCCTTGAAGGCGACGGTGACGCGTGATTGCGCGCCGGGCGTGAAGGCCTTGACCTGGCCCAGGCCGAACTGCGGGTGGCGGACGGTCGCGCCCACCGGGATGCCCGGAGCCTCGCGGCGAGGGGGCGGGGCGGCGGGCCGCGAGGCCGAATCGACCGCACCCTCGTCGAACTCGCTGTCATACGCGGCGTCGTACGTGCCGTCGTCGGAGATGATCACGTGCTCCTTGGGCAACTCGTCCAGGAAGCGGCTGGGGATCGTCCGTTCGCTCATGCCCCGCTGCGTGCGGAACTTCGAGGCCGTCATGAGGAGCCGCCGCATGGCGCGGGTGATGCCCACGAAGCACAGGCGACGCTCCTCCTCGAGCGCGGCCTCGCTCTCCCTGGCCCGCATGTGGGGCAAGAGCCCCTCTTCGAGTCCGATCATCGCCACCGCCGGAAACTCGAGCCCCTTGGCCGCGTGCAGCGTCATCAGCGTCACGCTGCCTTGCGCCGGGTCCACCGCGTCGGCGTCGGCCACCAGCGCGATCGACTCGAGGAAGCCCCGCAACATCGCCAAGAGCGGCGGCATCGACGAGGTGCCCCCCTCGAGCGCGGGGTCGGAGGTCGGGTCGTACTCCTGCTCGAACTGACGCGCCGAGCTGACGAGTTCGGCGAGGTTGTCGAGCCGCTCGGCATCGGTCTCGGTGCGCGACGTGGCCGCCTGCGCCCGGTACATCGCCTCGAGGCCCGACTCCTTGATGACGCGGTCGACCAGATCGGCGAGCGAGCCGGAAAGTTCCGCGCCCATGAAGCTGCCGCCCGCGGTCCACCCGTCGATCATCGCGATGAACTTGGCCACGGCGTTGACCGCGCGGGCGTTGAGGTCGGGGACGCACTCGATGCGACGCATGACCTGCAGCACGGGGATGCCGTGCTGCTGGGCCACCGCGTCGGCCTTGTCGTACGTGGCGTCGCTGATGCCCCGGGAGGGGACGTTGATGATGCGGGCCAGCGACACGCCGTCGGCCTGATTGGCGATGACCCGGAGGTACGCCAGGGCGTTCTTGACCTCCTCGCGGTCGTAGAAGGCGGTGCCCTTGGCGATGGTGTAGGGAATGTTGGCGGCGCGAAGGGCCTCCTCCATCACGCGGCTGAGCGAGTTGGTGCGGTAGAAGACCGCCATGTCGCGCCACGCGATGGCGTCCTGCACGTGACGGGCCCGCAGCCACGAAGCGACCTTCGCGCCCTCGGCCTGCTCGCCCGCGCAGCGGACGATCTCGATGCGGTCGCCGCCGGGCTTGCTCGTGAACAGGGGCTTGGGCTTGCGGTTGCGGTTGTGGCGGATCAGCGTGTCCGCGCTGGCGAGGATGGGCGCGGTCGAGCGGAAGTTCTCGCCGAGCTTGATGACCGCCGCGGCGGGGTAGTGCTTCTCGAAGTCGAGGATGTTGCTGATGTCGGCCCCGCGCCAGCCGTAAATGGCCTGGTCGGGGTCCCCCACCACGCAGATGTTGGGCTGACGCTGCCCGTCGCCCTCGCCCGCGATGAGGCTCGCGATGCGGAACTGCGCCTGATTGGTGTCCTGGTATTCGTCGATCAGCAGGTACTGCCACTTGCGCCGACATTCCTCCCGCACGGCCTCCTGCGACGCGAGCATCCGGGCGGTGAGCATCAGCAGATCGTCGAAGTCGACGGCGTTGGCCTCCCGCAGTCGCTTGGTGTACGAGGAGTAGATGCGGGCGATGGACTTGCCGGAGAAGTCGAAGGCCTCGTTGGCGAACCGCACGTCGTCGATCAGGTCGTTCTTGGCGTTGCTGATGGCGCTGAGCACGCTGCGGGGCGGGAAGTTCGCGGTGCTCAGCTGTGCCGCCTCGATGGCCTTCTTCACCAGCGAGAGTTGGTCGGCCGAGTCGTAGATCGTGAAGTCGGTCTTGAGGCCGGCCTGCTCGGCGTAGCGGCGAAGGAGCCTCGCGCAGAGCGAGTGGAACGTGGTGATCGTGAGGCCCCGCATGCGGCGGCTTTCCGCACCCTCGGCGTCATGCCCGCCCAAGAGGGCGGCGACGCGCTCCTTCATCTCGCCCGCGGCCTTGTTGGTGAAGGTGACGGCGAGGATCTGCCACGGGGGCACGCCGCAGTTCACCAGGAAGGCGATGCGGCGCGTGATGACGCGGGTCTTGCCGCTGCCCGCGGCGGCGAGCACGAGCAAGGGCCCCTCGGTGTGGTGCACGGCCTGACGCTGCGGCTCGGTCAGGTCGGCGACCAGCCGCTCGGCGAAGGCGTTGGGGTCCTCGGGAGGCGTCGCCTTGGGAGGCGTGTCTTCCTCGCCGTCGGGGATGATCGGAGCGTCGAAGTCCATGGGGCGCCAAGCGTAACGCGGTCGCGTGGGGCTAGGCGTCCGCCAGGCCCCACGAATCAGCGCGGCGCCACGCCCCGACGCAGCAGCCAGATGAAGATGGGGCCCCCCACGAGCGCGGTGACCACGCCCAGCGGCAGGCGGCCCGACGGCAGTTCCACGGTGCGAACCAAGGCGTCGCCCGCGAGGACCAGCACCGCGCCGGCCAGGGCGGCGTTGGGAGCCAGCGGCCGGTGGGAGGGGCCGGCCACCAGCCGCATGAGGTGCGGGCAGACCAGCCCGACGAAGCCGATGGGCCCGGCCAAGAGGACCGAGCCCGCGGTGAGCGTGCCGGCCCACAGGAACATGCGGCGGCGGACGGCGGGCAGGTCGACGCCCAGGCTGGTCGCCTCGTCGTCGCTCAGCGAAGCGATGTCCATGGCGGGGCCCAGTCGCCACGTGGCGAACGCCGCGACGAGGGTGATGCCGCCGACGATGAGGAGCTCGGCGGGCCGGAGGTCGTCGCGGATGGCCCCCAGCAGCAGCCGGTCCGCGGCATTGGCGTGCTGATAGGGCAGCAGGTGGCGAACGAGCATGATGCCCGCGCTGCAGATGATGCCCACGGCCACGCCGGTCAGGACGAGTTGGACGGGGTCGAGCACGCCGCGGCGGCGGCTGAGGGCAAAGGTGATGCCCAGGGTGGCGAAGGCCCCCGCCAAGGCCGCCACGGCGACCACGGGCATGCCCAGCCCCCCCGCCACGACGCCGGGAGCCGCCAACCAGCCGAGGTAGACGGCGACGAGGACGGCCAGCCCAGAGCCCGAGGCCAGCCCGAGCAGGTCGCTGGAGGCCAATGGGTTGCGGAGGAGGCACTGGAGGTGGAGCCCGGCGAGGGAGAGGGAGGCCCCGACGATGATGGCGGCCAGGGAGCGGTGGACGCGGAGCCACCAGAGATCGGTGCCAACGGGTTCGGGGTTGCCGGTGGCGTAGACGCGCCACAGGAAGGCCCCGACGAGGAGCAGGAGGAGGACCAGCAGGCACTGAACGCCGCGGCGGGGCATGGGGCGGTTGAGAATACGCGGCGGGCCTTGAAGGAATCGCCGGGAGGGGGAGGGGCTCCTACCATTGGGGCCCTGTCAGTTTGGAGAACCGCACGTGGCCAAGAAGTCCTTCCGTTGCAAGCTCGTCACCCCCGCCTCGGCCCTCGTCGACGATCAGGTCGTCTACGCCTCCGTGCCCGCGTGGGACGGCCTGATGGGCTTCCTGCCCGACCGGGCGGCGTTCCTCGGCAAGCTGGGCCTGGGCGAGCTTCGGCTTGACATGGCCGACACCGACAAGGGCCCGGGCGGCAGCCGCTCGTTCATCCTGGACGGGGGCTTCATCCGCATGGCGGGTGACGTGATGACGATTCTGGCGGAGCGAGCGGTGGACGTGTCGGCGCTGACGGCGTCCGACGCCGAGGCCGAGCTGAAGGCCGCCGCGGGCATGAAGGACCCGGCCGAGAAGGCCCGGGCAACCAAGCGAGCCGAGCTCATGGCGCAGATGGCCAAGAGCGGCGGCGGCAAGGTCTGAGGCCACGATCGCGATACCGGAGCGTTCCCGGTCGATTCCAAACCGCGTTCTCCCCTTGCGGGCGACCTCTGGGTACCCGTTCGTTGATGTGCGCACGCGGGCAGCCCGACAGGGCAAGCCAGTCGTAGCCGTGGTGCACAGCCCGGCTTTGCGGGCAAGCCCACGGCCGGGCGCCATTCCGCGTACGGCGTGCAGCGCGGCTTCGCGGGCATGCTTACCGCACACGCGCAAGCACGATGGATTACATCGGCAAGCACGACACATGGACCTGTTGCGGGCATGTCCTGTCGACGAACGCTGACGTCCAACCGGGCCGCCCCCACGCAGGCCCTCTCCACGTCGAGACGCCCGTCCGTGGGCTTGCCCGCAAAGCCGGGCTGCGCACCACGGCTACGACTGGTTCGCCCTCGGAGGGCGAGGAGAGTGCGGGTCGTTCGATCGGAACAGGCGCGGATTGGTGGGCAGGGGTCACGCACAGCACGGGCGCCCGCCCGTGGGCTTGCCCGCAGAGCCGGGCTGCGCACCACGGCTACGACTGGTTCGCCCTCCGGGCTTCGGAGGGGCGGCGATCGGGGCCTTGCCTCAGAAGTCGCGACGCACGAAGATGACGCAGGCGATGCCGAGGATGACGGCCTCGAAGGCCAGGCTCGTGCCGATGATCCACAGCGTGGTGCGATTGCGCATGTGTTCCTCGACGATGCGCGTGGCGCGGGGATCGGGGCCGCCCCGGCGGCGGCGGCGGGCGGGTTCCTGCTTGGCCTCGGGCTTGCCGTCGGCCTTGGAATCGGGCTTGGGGTCGAGGGTGATGGTCGGATCGTCGGGGATGTCGGTCTCGACGGTTTCGTCCTCGATGAGGCCGAGCTTCCTGAGTTCCTCCATGCTGACCAGGCCGCGGTTGAGCAGGCCGATGGTCTCGGAGGTCTTGGGCAGGAAGGTCTTGACGGCGACGCTGATGCTGGTCCAGTACTCCCAGTCGGCCAGCGCGATGCGGGAGTCGGCGAGTTCCTTCCTCGTGAACTTGAGGACGGGGTTGATGACCTCGAGTTGGTCCTCGCCCTCCTTGGCGACGGGGAAGGGCTGGTTGCGTTCGACGGCGTCGCGGAGGACGCGGCGGGTCTGGGTCTCGCGGCGGGCGACGAGCTTCTCGTTGTCGAGCACGGCGATCTCGGCCTGGGCCCGCTGCTGGATGAAGACGGCGTCGGTGAGATTGACGGCGAAGCACGCGACCCAGCAGAGGAGCGTGACCAACAGGCTGGCGATGGTCGAGCGGGTGATGAGACCCACGAGGGCGCAGATGCTGAAGAGGTAACTGAAGAAGAGGACGACGATGGGGACGGCCATCCAGATGCCCCACTCGATCTCGCCGCCGCGGATGGCGATGACGAGGAAGCACGCCAGCGTGAAGACGGCGACCTGCAGGGCGACGAAGAGCAGGCCGGTGAAGAACTTGGTGAGGAAGAGTCGCAGGCGGCTGATGGGGCGGGAGAGGGTGAGCTCGATGGAGCCGCCGGCGACGAAGTCGGGGATGATGCTGGCGGTCGAGATGAGGGCCAGCGAGGTGGCGATCCACGTGAGCCAGATGGGCACGCCGATGTTGACGAAGGCGAAGCGGTAGAAGAGGCTGGGCGGGATGGTCTTGGAGTTGAAGAAGGGGAGGGGCCACTCCCAGTGGAGGAAGGTGAGGCCCCGCTCGTTGATGCCGAACATGCCGAAGACGGCGACCACCAGGGCCGAAAGGACCATGGTGATCCAGAAGAGCCGCTTGCTGTTGAGCTCGCGGTAGGCGTCGACGAGCATCGCGCCCGTCTGCATGAGGCGGATGCTCATCGTTCGCCTCCTTGGCGGCTGGCTTCGACGGCGCCGGGAGGCAACGCCGCCCCGGTGCCGGGATCGATCACGGCTTCCATGAAGAGGTCCTCGAGCGAAGGACGCAACGCGCGGACGGAGCGGATGGTGCTCCCCTTGGCGCGGAGGGCGTCGATGACGGGCTGGATGTCGCGGGCGTCGATGGTGTCGAGCCGCAGGCCGGTGCGGGTCAGCGTGGCGGCCACCCCGGACGCGAGCGTGCCCAGGGGCACCGACTCGGCGCCGGGCGGGAGGATCGCCGGGGTGGACGCCCCCACCGCCGCCGCGAAGGACGCGGCCGCGTCGGCGTCGGCGATCTCGATCTCGAAGCACTGGCGATGGGCCGTGAGGTCGGCGATGGTGCCCTGCGAGAAGACCTTGCCCTTGACCAGGATGGCCACGCGGTCGCAGACCATCTCGAGTTCGCTCAGCAGGTGCGAGTTGAGGAAGATGGTGTTGCCTCGCTCCCGCAGCGTCGCGAGCATGGTGCGGATCTCGCGGCGGCCGACGGGGTCGACGCCGTCGGTGGGTTCGTCGAGCACCACCAGGTCGGGGTTCGAGACCAGGGCCTGGGCGATGCCGATGCGTTGACGCATGCCCTTGGAATAGCCCCGGACGCGGCGGGAGGCCCAGGCCGTCATGCCGACCAGGTCGAGCAGTTCGGCGGCACGGCGACGGCGATCGGCGCGGGGCACGCCCGACATCGCGCCGTAGAAGTCGAGGATCTGCGTGCCGGTGAGGTAGCCCGGGAAGCGGTGATGCTCGGGGAGGTAGCCGATGCGGGCGAGGGTGGGCTTGTGACCGACGGGATGGCCCAAGAGGGTGCCGCGGGCCTGCGTGGGGCGGATGATGGTGAGGAGGATCTTGACCAGGGTGCTCTTGCCCGCGCCGTTGGGGCCCAAGAGGCCGAAGATCTCGCCGCGGCGGACCTTCATCTCGATGCCCCGCAAGGCCTGCACGCCCCCGGCGTAGGTCTTGCTGACGTGTTCGAGGTCGATGACCCACTCGGAGGGAGCGGCGGTCGCGGCGGCGGTCATTCGATCGGGCTCCGGGTGCTGGTCGTTGAGGTGATCGCTCGGGGGATCACGGGGATGTGATTGGGAACGACGGACGGCCGCGTTCAGGGCGGGCTCATTCCTTGAGCTGCTTGAGTTCGTCGCGGAGGATGGCGGCCAGTTCGTAGTTCTCCTGCGCGATGGCCTCGGCGAGCCGGCGGCGGAGTTCCGACTTCTGGCTCGGGGGGAGTTGAGGCACGAGCCCTTCGCGAAGGGCGCGGAGGGAACGGACCTCGGAGGACTGGTCGAACGCGCCGGGCTTGGAGGAGCCGGCGAAGGTGGCCTTGAGCACGTCAAGCCCTTCGTCGATCACGACGACGGCGGCCTTGGGTTCGTTGTCGCGCACGGCCATGGAGGCCATGGCGCGGTACCGCATGGCGATGAAGTAGGAGCGATACTGCTCGAGCATGACCCGGTCGGACTCGAGGTCGGCCTTCTGCTTGCAGAGGTCCAGCACCGCCAGATTGCGGGTGGCGTCGCGGAGGACCCGCTCGTGGTCCTCCATCACGCTGAGCGCCACCGCCCGCTGGTTGTACTGCGAGAGTTCCTCGCGGAGGCTGCGGCAGTCCTCGGGGGTGAGCGTCTGGCGGGGCTCGTCGGGCTCGGCCCCCGGAATCTCGCCGCCGCCGATGTCGCCGGCGGCGGCCTCGTCGGATTGGGAGTCGGCGTCCGAGGTGTCGGAACCGGCGGAGGCCAAGGCCTCGTCGCCCGACTCGTCGGGCTCAAGGTCGTCGCCGTCGCGGGGCGGGGCGTCGTCATGGGGCTCGCCGTCGAACTGGCTCTCGAAGTAGTCGAGGAAGGATCGGAAGCCGAAGGGGGTCTGGCCGTCGGGGCGTCCCTCGAGGTGCATCTGGAGGAGCCCGAGGTCAAGCCGCACCTGCAGGCGGGGCTCCCCGTCATCCGCGGCGATGATGCGGACGGCGAGTTGGCCGGGCTGGTACTCCCACTCGGCGAGGATGGGCGAGATGTCTCGGGTCATGCTCGTCTGAAACATAGGCGACGGGGGGCGATGTGACGGTCGAGGGGGACCCAGGGGGCTGATGGGGCTTGGCGGGGTCGTCCGGAGGGGTGGAGGCTGCGAGCGTCCGAAAAAAACTTCCCGCGTGACAACTTTTCAACATCGAGGAATGGAAAGGGGGGCGACGGGGGGGGTCTTGATGGCTTTTTGCGGTTTTTGAGGGAAAATCCGGTCGGTCGCCTTGCGTTTCCGCAAACGTGGTTCACCTTGTAGGATGCGAGGATTGCGCGGAGGAAGAGAGTCAACCCCCGAAATCCCCGAGTCGATGAAACCCCGCAAGGGGAGAGGACGGATACAAACTCGCTGCCAGGCCCTAGAAGCCGCGGTGGAGGTTTGTTCCGGAGAGTCCAGAGGGCGGCACGGCGGTTCTCGCCGGGAAAGTGGGTTCATTCGTGAGTCACGCACGCGTTCAATCGCAAGGGGCGACGTCGGGTTCGGGGCGCCAGCACGAACTCCATTCGTACATGCGCGACATCAACCAGTTTCCCCTCCTGACCGCCGAGGAGGAGAAGGAACTTGGTTGGGCGATCATCAACGACAACTGCCCCGAGGCCAGGGACCGGATGATCCGGTCGAACCTGCGTCTGGTGGTGGCCATCGCCAAGAAGTACGCCAACCGGGGCATGCAACTGGCGGACCTGATCGAGGAAGGCAACATCGGGCTGATGCGGGCGGTCGAGGGGTTCGACCCCGCCCAGGGCGCCCGTTTCAGCACCTACGGCTCGTGGTGGATCAAGCAGGCGATCAAGCGGGCCTTGGTGAACGCGACCCAGCCGGTGCACATCCCGGCGTACATGGTCGAGCTCATCTCCAAGTGGAAGCTGGCGTGCCGCAAGCTCGAGACGGAGAAGGGGCACAGCCCCAGCATGAACGACATCGCCGAGGAGCTGAACCTGCCCTTGAAGAAGGTGCGGATGATTCGCCGGGCGGTGAAGGCGTACCAGACGCCCTCGCAGTCGCGTGACGGCACGGACCTCTCGTCGATGGGCGACATCCTGACCGACGGCCGCGTGGGCACGCCCCAGGAGCGGATGCTGGCGGGCGAGGAGCTGTCGATCCTCAAGCGGCTGATGGACTGCATCTCCGACCGCGAGGCGACGATCCTGCGGATGCGGTATGGCCTGGATGGCAGCGAGGTGTACACCCTGGCGCAGATCTCCGAAACGCTGGGCATCAGCCGCGAGCGGGTGCGGCAGGTGGCCGACGAGGCGTTGACCAAGCTGAACCAGCGGCTGACGACGGGTCGCTGGCCCGAGGCCTCGATGCGGGAGCGTGACGAGGAGCGGGCGCTGCTCAAGGCCTCCGCCGGGGAGTGAGTGGGCTGCCGACGGGCACGTGCCGTCGTGAACCATGACGATTCGAAGGCCGCTCGCCCCTTGGCGGGCGGCTTGTCATTTGGTCGGCGGCGAAGGCCCGGGCGACTGCCGCCAAAGGGGCAGGAAGCTACCATCGCCGCATGATCGAAACGCTTGTTGACGCTCTCGGTGGCATGCGGCGCGTGACGGCGGCCGCCACCCTCGTGCTGACGGCCGCCGCCACGATGATGGCCGCGACGCCGGCCATGGCCGACGACTTCACCGACTTGGCCAACCGCCCGTACACGCAGATCCAGAAGGCCCAGCGGAGCGACCTGGTGCTGCTGCCGGTCTTGGCGAAGCTCGAGCCGGCCCCCAAGGGCGTCGAGAAGCTCGAGCAGGCGATGCTGCAGCCCGCGGGGGGCGAGGGGTGGGATGCAGCCGCGGCGTGGGCCCAGGGCAAGCCTCAGCAGGAGGCCATGCAGGTGTTGGCGACCATCACCAAGGAGCGTGACTGGAAGAAGGCCAGCGCGTTCGGACAGCCCTACGGCATCGACGACGTGCCGCTGGAGATGATCCAGGCGGGGCTCTTCACGGACCTTGGCGACCCTCCGACCCTGGCGGCGGCGAAGATCCAGTTCCTTCCCTCGCTCGACCGGCTGGCGTGCCTGGTGCACGTGGAGGCGACGCGACTGGCGGCGGAGGGCAAGCCCAGCGACGCCATCGACCTCTTGACGAACCTGACGTGCCTGGGTCGCCAGATGGCGGACCGGCAACTCTTCGCGGAGGTCAAGTGGGGCCTCACGCAGATGAAGGCCTGCGCGGAGCGGATCCGCGACGTGGCCTATGTCGACTTCAAGGGCAAGGCCGCGACGGACCTGAGCCGCCTGAAGGAGCAGATCAAGAAGCTCGACGACAAGAGCAACTCGTACCTCGACCTGGGTCGGGTGGGGTTCCCTGCGGGCGACCGGGCCGCGGCGGCCCAACTGGTGGCCCGCGTCTACCGCCGCGACGGTTCGCTCGACGAGCAGGTCTTCGCGACGACGATGTCGCGGCTGAGCACGACGAAGCGGCCGCTGCGGCTCTTCAGCGAGTCGGGCAAGTGGCGGACGGTCGGCGGCGCACAGGCCTCCGGGCCGGACGCGACCAAGCAGGTCGACGCGCTCTTCAACGACTGGTCGTCG
Organism: Phycisphaerales bacterium; assembly: GCA_040397805.1. Classification (GTDB taxonomy): domain Bacteria; phylum Planctomycetota; class Phycisphaerae; order Phycisphaerales; family UBA1924; genus UBA2402. Next base: position 12,048 of record JBBAVG010000059.1, on the reverse strand, counting down.
CGGTGGACGACGCCGTGGTTCGACACGCGGATGGCCAACGTCCGCGAGTACGACAAGTTCTCCCGTCCCCAGCACGCGGCCGTGGCGGCCGTCGTGCCCGACATGTCGGAACTGCAGGACCTTCGCCACCTGATTCGCGTCGAACTCGCGGGCACGCGGACGGCCCTGGGCGTCTTCGGCCACTCCAAGACGATCGGCAAGTTCCCGCCCCAACTCACGGCGATCCGTCCGGCGTGGGTGGCGGAGCTGGATGTCGATCCCTTCAACCCCAACACGGGCGACGGCAAGCGTCCGGCGTACGAGTACTTCGTGCCGGTCCGCGATGCGTCGCTCGTGGGCGGCACGGGTTCGGTTCACGAGATGGAACTGGTGGCGGGCGGAGCCCCCTTCCAGGTCAAGCTTCGCGACGACACCTTCGTCGTGTATTCCGTGGGCTCGGACAACGCCCGCAACAACGCCAAGCGGGTGCAGAACACCGCCACCGTCGTGCAGGGCGCCGATTACCTGATCTGGCCCCCCACCGTCTCGCTCGTGCGTCAGAACCTGATCGATCGCGGCGACCTGAAGTGAACGACCGTCGCGACCGCGGCCACCCAACCACCACCACCACCGCCCTCGGGGCAAGGAAGCACCACATGGAGAATCTGGATCTTCTCAAGCGGCTGTGCGAGACTCCCGGCGTTCCGGGTCGCGAGGAGCGAGTGCGGGCGCTCATCGAGCGAGAAGTGGCGGGCCTCTTCGATTCGATCGAGGTCGACGCCATGGGCTCGCTCATCTGCCGCCGCTCGCCCAAGGCCGGCAAGAAGCGCAAGCTCGCGAAGGGCGCGACGGCCCCCACCCGCGTGATGCTCCTCTGCCACATGGACGAGATCGGCTTCTATGTCACGGCCATCGACAAGAACGGGTTCCTGTGGATGAACCCCGCGGGCGGCTTCGACACCCGCAACCTCTTCTCCCGCCGCGTCACGGTGGTGACCGACTCGGGCGACCTGCACGGCGTGATGAACCCCGGCGGCCGGCCGATCCACATCAGCAGCCCCAAGGACCGCGAGCGCGTGCCCGAGGTGAAGGAGTTCTTCGTCGACACCGGGCTTGACGCCAAGGACGTCCACAAGAAGGTCAAGGTCGGCGACTACGTGGTGATGAACGAGCCCGCCCTCGAGATGGGCGCCAAGTTCGTGAGCAAGGCCCTCGACAACCGCGTGGCCTGCTGGCTGGGCATCGAGGCCGTCCGCAAGCTCGACGCCTCGGGCACCGGCCACGCCTGCGAGGTCGTCGTCGCCTTCACGACCCAGGAAGAGGTCGGCCTCCGCGGCGCGAAGACGGCCAGCCACGCCGTGGCCCCCCACATCGGCATCGGCATCGACGTCACCCTCGCCTGCGACACCCCGGGCGTCCCCGACGAGGAGAGCGTCACCAAGCACGGCAAGGGCTTCGGGCTGCACATCAAGGACAGCAGCTTCATCTCCGACCATCGCCTCGTCGCCGACGTCGAGAAGGTCGCGAAGAAGCACCGCATCCCCTACCAGCGGACGATCCTCGCCGCGGGCGGGCAGGACGGCGCGGCCGCCCAGCAGGCCGCGGCGGGCGCACGGGCCGTGGGCATCACCGTCGGCACCCGCTACATCCACACCGTCACCGAGATGATCGACAAGAAGGACCTCTCCGCCGCCCGCGACGTGCTCGCGGCGTATCTGGGTTCGGTCGAGTGAGGGTCCGGGCCGCGGCGCACCAACCGCCCGTGCCCGTGACGCTCGCGTGCCACCCGTACGCCGGTGTCGAGCCCATCGCATGACTTCGGCCATGAACGCGGCCATGACCACGCCGGCGACTCGCTCAGCCTGGGGCACGATCTGGTCGCGCCTGCGGCTGCAGTCTCGCCTCGGCGGCCTCGTGCTGGCCGTCATGGTCGCCTCGTGCTTCTTCACGCTGCCTTGGACCGTGGGCCGCGAAGCCTCGGAGGCGGGCCGATCGGTTCCACGCTACAACGCGGGCCGCACCACCGATGCGCTCACGGCCCCCACCTGGTCGCCGGCCGATCCGCAGCGGGCATGGGGCACCGACGCGCTGGGACGCAGCGTGCTGGTGCGGTGCCTGGCGGGCGGGGCGGCGTCCTTGGCCATCGGCATCCTCGCCGCGGCGGTGTCGGTGGGCATCGGCACCCTCTGGGGGGCCATCGCCGCGTACGCGGGCGGACGGGTCGACGCCGTCATGATGCGGATCGTCGACGTGCTCTACGGCTTGCCGTACGTGCTCCTGGTGGTGCTGTTGGCGGTGGCGTCGGACGCGGTGATCGACGAGCACGTCTCACGCCAGAAGGAACGCAAGGCTTGGGAGTTGCAGCGGCTCGAGGCGGTCGTGACCGACGCGTCGGCGACGCCGGCGACCTTGGCGGCGATGCTGCGATCGCCGGAACGCGAGGCGACCCCGGAGGTTCGTCGCGTGCGGGCCGAGGCGCTCGAGGCGGTGCCGCCGCGGACGTTGTCGGACGGGACGCGGACGCTGCTCAACCTAGGGACGCTGCTGGTGGCCATCGGCGGGGTGAGTTGGCTGACGATGTCGCGGGTGGTGCGGGGGCAGGTGCTGAGCCTCAAGGAGCGTCCCTTCGTGGAGGCGGCGAAGGCGGCGGGCGCGTCGCCGGCGAGGGTCTTCAGGGTGCACCTGCTGCCGAACCTGATGGGGACGATCGTGGTGTATGCGACGCTGACGGTGCCGCAGGCGATCCTGCAGGAATCGTTCCTGTCGTTCCTGGGGGTGGGCGTGCAGCCGCCGATGCCGAGTTGGGGGACGCTGGCGGCCGAGGGGCTGGGCGAGATCAACCCCTACGGGCCGCGGTGGTGGCTCTTGGTCTTCCCGTGCGTGCTGCTGTCGCTGACGCTGCTGTCGCTGAACTTCATCGGGGAGGGGGTTCGCGAGGCGCTGGATCCCAAGTCGTCGCGGTCGGTCAAGGGTGGTGCCGCGTGACGGCACGAGAACCCCTGCTGCAGATGCGAGACGTGTCGGTGCGGTTCGCGGGCTCCTCGACCGCGGCGGTCTCGCACGCCTCGCTGACGCTGCACCCCCAGCGCACGATCGCGGTCGTGGGCGAATCGGGGAGCGGCAAGACGGTGACGGCGTTGGCGGCGATGGGGCTGCTGCCTCGCGAGGCCTCCTGCGGCGGTGAGGTGACGCTTCGCCGACGTTCGGGCGAGCGGACGGACCTCCTCCGCTGCGACGAGCGGACCTTGCGATCGATCCGCGGCGCGGAGATCGCGATGATCTTCCAGGAGCCGATGACGAGCCTCAACCCGGTGATGAGCATCGGCGAGCAGCTCGAGGAATCGCTGGTGCTGCACCGACGGGGCATGGGGCGAGCGGCCAGGCGGGAAGCGTGCGAGCGGGCGTTGGCGGACGTGGGCATCACGAGTCCGGGCGAGCGGCTGAAGCAGCATCCGCACGAGTTCTCGGGGGGCATGCGTCAGCGGGTGATGATCGCGATGGCCTTGGCGTGCGAGCCGTCGGTGTTGATCGCCGACGAGCCCACCACCGCGCTTGACGCGCACGTGCGGGGGCAGATCCTCGACCTCATCGACTCGATCCGCGTCTCGCGGCGGCTGGGCGTGCTGCTGATCACGCACGATCTGGGCGTGGTGCGGCGGCGTGCGGACGTGGCGTGCGTGATGTTCCGCGGGCGGGTGGTCGAGTACGGCCCCACGTCGCTGGTGCTCGAGCGGCCGCTGCACCCCTACACGGCCGCGCTGCTGGCGTGCTCGCCGGGGCTTTCCACCCGAGGGACGAGGCTGACGACGATTCCGACGCAGGCGGCGGCGACCTTCGCGGGGCCCGTGCCCGCCGCGTGCGAAGGCCTGACCCCGTGGTGGCCGGGCGGCGGCGAAGGCTCGCTGGTGCGTGCGGAGGCGGAGCGGTGGGTGTGCGTCGAAGGGCGGCACGCGTCGAGCGAGCCGCCGGACGTGGTCGCGGCGCGGGATGCGAGCCAGGGAGAACCCAGATGCGCGTGCTGATCGTGGCCGATGAACTCTTCGCCTCGCGCGAGCGGAGCCTCTTGACGAGGCTCGAGGTGGGCCTGGCCGACGAGGGCGTGCGGGTGGTCTATGCCGTCCCGCAGAGCGTGATGGAATCGACGCCCGGCGGGGCGGCGGAGTTGTCGGGGGTCTTCACGAGGGTGGTGACGTACAACGCGCCGGGGCTGGCGATCGGGCGGCGTCTGGCCGCGCTCGAGTTGGAACGCAAGCTGGCCGACCTGCCCGGCGACCACGACACGGTGGACGTGGTGCACGTCTTCGGGGGCGCGGCTTGGCGGCTGGCGTCGATGATCGCGGACCACGTGAACGCGCCACTGGCGGTGGAAGTGTGGCGGGCGGGCATGGCGGAGGCCGCGCGTTCGCTGGTGGCCGAGGCCCGGGCCGTGGATCGCACGCTCTTCATCGCGGCCGATCCGCTGATCGAGCGCGAGCTGCTCGCGGCGGGCGGCTCGACGAGCCGCACGGGGCAGTCGACGTCACTGCGCACGCGATGCATCCCGTGGGGCGTCCTGGCAGGCGCGGAGCGGCGGGCACGCGATCCGGATGCGGGAACGGCGACGCCCGCCTCGGTCATGATGATCGGCTCGGGGCGGGACGCGGGGGCCTGGCGGGCCGCCCTCAAGGGATGCTCGCAAGCCGTCGCCTCGGGGCTCGACCTGCTGGTCTTCGCCGACGCCCTGGCCGCCCGTCGCAGCGAACTGTGGACCTATGCCCGGGAGTTGGGGATGCTCGATCGGCTGAGCCTGATCGACGACCTCGAGAGCCGCCGCGACCTGGTCCTGCACGGGCACGTGCTGATGCTGCCCGAGGCCCGGGGCGAGCAACACAGCATCACGCTCGAATCGATGGCGGCCGGGTTGATCGTCATGTCGGCCACGGACCCGAACTCGACCGTGCTGCAGCCGGGCCGGACGTGCGCCTGCCTCGACGCCTCGTCGTCGACCCACTGGACCGACCTGCTGACGCGGCTGCTTCGCGATCATGCCGCCGCCGCCACGCTGACCGAGAGCGCCCGCTTGCACGTGCAGGTGCATCGCAAGGCCTCCGATCAGGTTCGAGGCGTGCTCGCGGCGTATTCCGACCTGACCCGCCCCGGGTCGCTGCCCTTCGCTCCGTGAACGACGCCGAGACCGCTTCTACCATCGACCGCTGCACCAATGACGACGGCACCGAGCACAAGCACCGGCAACGGCACCGGCGCGACGCCTGAAGAGGCGTCCTTCGACCCCCACTACGAGCGGGAACTCGAGGCGTGGCTGCGACGCCGCTTCGGGTGGCTGCTGGTGGCCAATCTGGTGATGCTCGCGCCCGCGGCGGCGGTGCTCGTCTTCGAGGGCATCAGGGCATCCCGCGTCACCGACACCTCGCAGGTGGGCGTCTTGGGGCCGTGGACCACCTTGTTCGTCCACACCTTCGGCTTCGCGCTGTCGGCCGCGCAGATCGCGTGGTTCACGTGGAAGGTCCGCCCCACCATTCACACGCGGCCGGAGGTGCTCCGGGCGGCGAACCTGTGGATCCTCACCAGCGTGACGATCGGCATGGTCTGGGAGACGAACGCCGCGATGCTGCTGCCGGGCTATGTCGGGGGCGGGTACGCCGGCATCTTCTTCCTGCACCTGCTCTGCTGTCTCTTCCTGCCGTGGACCGTGCGCGAGTGTCTCAAGCCCATGTGGGCCGCGTTGGCGATCTTCGGAGGGTTCCAGATCATCCTGGCCGCCGCGGCGCTCCGCCCCGAGGCCTCCTACGTGCTCTCCCTGTCGTCGATGTCGACCTGGACCTCCCGCATGCTCGAGACGATCGGCGACGTGATCCTCTCGCCGCTGATCCTGCTGCCGGGGGTGGGCATCTGCTGGCTGCGGCTGCGGATCCACGGACGCCGCTTCCGAAGCCGCATGATGCAGCGTGGGTTCTTCTCGCTCCGCCGCGAGTTGTCGCAGGCCCGCGCGGTGCTCGCGAGGCTCTTCCCGTGGAACGTGCGGGTGCCGGGGCTCACCCTCGAGTTCGCCCATGTGCCCGCCGACGAGGTGGGCGGCGACTTCCTGCACGCCAGCGTCGCCCCCGACGGGGCGATGCGGGTGGTGGTCATCGACGTCACGGGCCATGGCCTCGCCGCGGCGATGACCGTCGCCCGTCTCTCGGGCGAGGTCGATCGCATCGTCGCCGAACATCCGCGGCTGGGCCCCGGCGAACTCCTCCGCCGGCTCAACACCTATTGCCTGTTGACGCTCGCCCAGCAGGGCATCCATGCCACGGCCGCCGCCGCGTGGATCGACCCGGCCTCGGGTCGCGTGCGCCACGCCAACGCCGGACACCCGCCGATGTTCGTGCGTCGCGCCGCGTCGCCGGTGGACCGGCTCGACGGCACGACCATGCTCCTGGGCGTGGTCGATTCGGACGAGTTCGGCGAAGCCGAAGGGGAGGCCTCGCTGAGTCAGGGCGACTCGCTCGTGCTCATCACCGACGGCCTGTACGAGGCCTTCGACGCCCGAGGCAGGCAGTTCGGCCTGCCCCGCGTGGAAGCGGCCCTGCGGCGCGACCCCGCGCCGGCCAACTGGACGCCCCACCTCATCGACCTCGTGCAGGAGTGGCGAGGCCGCATCGCGGACGACGACCTGCTGGCGGTGTGCGTGCGTCGCGCAAGCGGACCTTCCATGCCCCGGCCCGGGGATGGCAGCGTCTGATAGCGCGCCCTCCGGCGCGGTTTTGCCCGCAAATGACGCGTACACGCTTGCCTTTGGCGGAAAAACGCGCATCGTTGTTCAAGCGGGGTGTCGCCGCACGTCGGCGGCCGGGTGCGTTCAGTCAACCAAAGAGAGGAATCGAGAGATGCTGCTCACGTCCCTAGGCGTCATGGCATGCCTTGCCGTCGCTCAGTCCCCGGCCCAGCCGGCGATCGCGGACACGTTGGATCGTGACCACGCCTGCCGCACGGTCGCCCCCTCGAGGGCCTTCCTTTCCTCCCCCGCCGTCTCGATCAACGGCCGTCCGTTCGTCGGCCGCGACGGATCGTCCAAGGCCGCCAACCCGGCGGCACGCGACGGCGCGATGCGACACGGCGCGGGGCCCGACGCCCCCGCCACGATCGTCGTGAGCGTGCCGGGACTCTTCGCGTTCGAGCAGGAACCCCGCCGCTTCGAGATCGACCCCTTCACGCCCGTCGAGGTTCGGCGCGGGGACAACCACTGGAGCAACTCCTTCGCCCGCTCGCAGGAGAAACTCGCCGCCCGCGTGGAGGAGGCGCGTCGCGCGTGGCTTGCCGACCACAACTACACGGGCGGCATCCGCACGTTCACGAGTCCGGCGGCCGAACGCAAGGTGGCCGACGCATCGCCCCCTGCTGCCGCCCGCGATCGCAAGATCGAGCCTCGGGCCGTCTTCGAGCTTCCGCCGGACATGCCCCGACTTCGTTCGAAGATTCGCGTGATGGGCAAGGACGAATCGCCCGTCCGCCGGGCCGACACGCGGGTGCGGGTCGTCTCCCCGTCCGCGACGCAGGCCCCGACTCCGGCTCCCACGCAGGCCGCCACGCCGGCGACGGAACCGAAGGCGGGACCGAAGGTGGCCGGCGGACAGCCCGCATCGCCGACCAAGGGCTGAACCTCGCCAACGGGCCCGTGGCGACGTTCGGGTTCGTATGCTTGGCCGTTGTCATCCGCCTCCGCCAGTCAAGATCCGTGGACGACCAGGCGATTGCTCGCGTGGATGATCGACACGTTCACCCGCAAGGACCTCGACTCGCCGCGGATCCAGGCCGAGATGCTCCTTGAGCACGTGCTGGGCTGCAAGCGGCTGAGCCTCTACACGGACCCCGACCGCCCCGCGAGCCCGGCGGAGCGTCAGGCCTTGCGCGACCTGGTGGCCCGCGCGCTCAAGCACGAGCCGGTGCAATACCTGGTCGGCGAAGCGAGGTTCTTCGGCATCGACTTCAAGGTCGATCGTCGCGTGCTCATCCCGCGGCCATCGACGGCGACGATCGTCGAGGAGGTCTTGCAGCATCATCGCGCCGCCCACCCCGGGGCCCTCGCCAAGGGCGACGGGCGGCTTGTCGTCGACCTTTGCACGGGCAGCGGGTGCATCGCCATCGCCTTGCTCCGCCACCTGCCGCAGGCCAGGGGCGTCGCCGCGGATCTGTCGGCCGACGCGCTCGACGTCGCCCGAGCCAACGCCGAGCGGCTAGGGGTGGCGGAGCGGTTGGACCTCATCCAAGGCCACCTGCTCGAGCCGCTCGGGGACGTGCCCGCCACCCGCGGCGTCGACTCGATCGATTACCTGGTCTCGAACCCGCCCTACATCCCCGACCACGAGTGGGAAGCGGTCGAGCCCAACGTGAAGGACTACGAACCGCATCTGGCCCTGCGTGGCGGGAGCGACGGGCTCGACCTCATTCGCCCGCTGATGGCAGGCGGCCCCGCCCTGGTGAAGCCCGGCGGCTTGATGCTGGTCGAGACGGCCGCGAGCCACGCGGACGAGGCGGCGGCCCTGGCCGCGGCCAACCCGCTCCTGGCGGATATCCGGGTGCTGCGCGACATTGACGGCCTTCCTCGCGTGGTGGTCGGCCGCCGCGTGTGAGTCACCGGCACGCACAAGGCCCCGCCCCCGGGGCGTGCGGGCGCAAGGCCGGTATGCTTGGGGATCGACATGAACACCCCCGCTCCACTCCGCATCCTGCACATCTCGACGCGGCTCATCCTGGGCGGCTCGCAAGAGAACACCGTGCTCTCATGCGAGGGCCAGGCTCGCCTTGGGCATCGGGTGCACTTGGCTCATGGACCCATCCATGGGCCCGAAGGGTCGATGCTCGAGCGCGTGCGGGCGTTCAACGGACGCTGCCGCAGCGGCGAGGAAACCACGATGCAGGGCGGGGACGTCTGCCCCATCGTGCTCCATGAAGTGCCCCACTTGGTGCGGGAGGTCTCGATTCGGGATGATCGGCGGTGCCTCAACGAACTCAAGGAACTGATCGCGGCCGTGGGGCCGGACGTGGTTCACACCCACAGCAGCAAGGCGGGGATCCTGGGGCGGCTGGCGGCATGGTCGGTGCGGCAAGCCGCGGACTCGCCCGGTGCGTTCGGCTCGATGCGGGCCCACCGCGGACGCTTGCCCGCGATCGTGCACACCATCCACGGCCCGCCCTTCATGCCCGTCGAAGGCACGGGATTGGCCAGGCTGAAGATCGTGGCGGCCAACGCCATCTACGCGGCGGCCGAGCGGCGGGCGGCCCGTCGGTGCCAGCGCATCGTCAGCGTCGCCGACGCCATGACCCGCCAGTTTCTCGCCAAGCGCATCGGCACGCCCGAGCAGTACGTCACCGTGCGGTCGGGCATGGACACCGCCCCGTTCCTCGAGACCTGGACGGCCCCGGAGCGGGCGGCGGCACGGGCCGACCTCGGGCTTGAGCCTCACGACTTCGTGATGGGCACGGTGGCACGCCTGGCCGAGCACAAGGGGCACGACGACCTGCTGGACGCGATGGCCGAGTCGCTGCGGGCCAACCCGACGTGGAAGCTGCTCTGGGTGGGCGACGGCTGGTGGCGGAAGCGTCTGTTGTGGCGGGCGAGGGAGCTGGGTCTGACGGTCCGCGAGCTGGACGCGCGTCACGAGGACGAGGGGCCGTGCAACCTGGTGTTGACCGGGCTGGTGCCCCCCGAGCGGATTCCGGGGCTGGTCAAGTGCATGGATGTCCTGGTGCACCCGAGCATGCGGGAGGGGCTGCCCCGGACGGTGCCTCAGGCCCTGCTGGCGGGCGTGTGCCCGGTGGCGTATGACGTGGATGGGACGGGGGAAGTCTGCCGCGAGATGGAGACGGGCCGGCTGGTGAAGGCCGGGGACGTGGCGAAGCTTCGCGAGGCGATCCTGTGGTGCGCCGAGAACGAGGTGGCACGCGGTGCGTTGGCCGAACGGGGGCGTGCGGAGTGCTTGGGAGCGTTCCCGGCCGAGGTGATGGTGAGGAAGCTGGAAGAGGTCTATGCCGCGGCGATGGCCGAGCCGTGACGCGTGACCGCGTTCACCGCCACCCGTACTTCTTGCGAACATCCATGGCGACGCGCTGCAAGTGGGGAAATCCTGAGGAAACGGATACGCCCGGGCGGACTTTGGGGTATTGTATGGGAGCGGTGGCGTTCTGCCGCCGCGTGATGGGGTCCGGTTGTTCGATGGCTGATTCGTTCTCGTGAAGACTCCGTGAAGCGGCATGGGCGGCGATGGGCCGACCAAGTCGGTGGGGCTCGGCGAGAGCGTCGATGGGTTGAGCAACCGCGCCCTCGTGGGGTTGGTTCCGAGACGGCTCGCGGGCATGCGCGTCGATTCGGGCGGGGTTGAAGTTGGATGGCACGCAAGGACGTGCTGCGAGAACGGGATCGCAAGGCCGTTGGCCGCGTGGGCGGCACACGAAGGAGTATCCATCCGTGACGACGCTTCGACAACAGTCCAACACCGACCGGGGCTTCACGCTGATCGAACTGCTGGTGGTGATCGCGCTGATCGCGTTGCTGATCGGCATCCTGCTGCCCGCGCTGGGCAAGACCCGCCAGATGGGTCGCGCGCTGAAGGAGCAGGCCGCGGCCAATCAGCAGATGAAGGCCTACGCGAGCTATCTCACCGACGCCCGCGACAAGTTCATGCCCAGCGCGCCGCACTGGGATTGGACCCACGCGACGACCACGTACGCGATGTATCCGCCCGATCCGTTCGACCGTCGCTACATGATGTGGCACTCGGTCGCGAAGGTCTGGACGTGGATGTTCATCGGCCGCACGAACTACCCGCACGACCAGATGCAGTTCGACAAGGCGACCTTCGCCGACTTCTTCTCGCGGCCCAAGGGCGCGATGCCTGATGGTCCGTCGTACGTGCAGTACGGGTCCGACACCTATGCCGCCGCGGTGGGCTACCACCCCTCGCTGGGCATGAACGGCGTCTACATCGGCGGCGCATTCACGCACGGCGCGTTCCGCAACCCGCCCGGCGCCAACGGCACCGTGGGTCCTGGTCCCAACCCGTTCACGGCGGGCGGTCGCTTCTACCTCGGCGACGCCTCGCAGGTGAACTACCCGTCGAAGCTGATGGTCTTCGGCAGTTCCCGCGGCGGCGACGTCCGCGACGGTTCGTGGTGGAGCTGGGGCGCGTCCGACCCCACCAGCGGCACGGTCCGTCCGGGCTACTGGATGATCACGCCGCCCCGTCCCCACCCCCGCAACCGCGGCTACAACGGCGCGGCCTTCTCGCTCGGCGGCGGCTGGGTGACCAGCAACAACTTCGACCCCCGCCAGTCGGTCGCCAACTGGGGCATGATGGACTTCCGTCACTTCAAGAAGGCCGTGACGGTCTCCTTCGACGGCCACGTCGAGATGCAGAGCGTCGAGGACCTCCGCGACATGATGAAGTGGTGCAACTGGGCCACCAAGCCGGACTGGAACTTCGCGCCCGTCCGCTGAGCCCGCCGACCTTTGCGATCAACCCGAAACCCGCGAGCGACGCTCGCGGGTTTTTTCGTGGCACGCCCCAGGCGGGCGTCGCGCGGGCGATCCCCGTGGTACGTGGGCGTCAGGCTGTTCCGTGCCCCCAACGCGCTGGGCGCGCGATCATGGGGGCGAAGGGAGCGTCCAATGGCAGCCAAGAACGATGTGTCGGGGCGTGAGAAGGGCGTCGAGAGCGGAGCGGGCGAGGAGAGCCAGCGATGGAGGGCCGGACGCAAGGCCGCCATCGTCCTCGACCTGATCAAGGGCAAGGTCACCGCGGCGGACGTCGCCCGCCAGCACGACCTCACCGTCGCCGAGGTCGAGTCGTGGATCGACAGGTTCGTCGAAGGCGGCCGGGAGGGGTTGCGCACCGTCCCCAAGGACGCCGACGCCCGGTTCGACGCCGAGCGACTGCAGCTCTTGGCCAAGGTGGGCGAACTCACGCTCCACGTCGATGCCTTGACAACACGGTGGTGCTTCAGGAACTCGTGTGGGCTGTCAGCCCCTCGGGGTGGAAGGTCGAGCTCGCCGAGATGGAACAGGATCGCGGTGCGGAAGCGGTCTCGGTT
>JBBAVG010000058.1:2277-23698 GCA_040397805.1 Phycisphaerales bacterium | reverse complement strand
CGGGCAGGCGATTCCGAATCGACCAAAGCGAGTCGTCCGTTGTCAGCGGGCGCACCGGGCACCGTTCCGAGTTCGTCGACTCGGTGCTCCCGCTCGGACGAGTCGCGGTCGATGAAGCCGTGGTGTCAGCCATCTCGGGGCGGGTCGGTGCTAAGGTGGCGATGATTCAGTCGGCGGCTGATACGGCCCGATTCGCCTTCCCGGAGGAGTCCGTTACGTCGGTGGTGAGCGGAAAGTCGTATCTGGCCGATGAGGTCGAACGCTCGCAGCTTTCGTCCCTGCCGGCTCATCCGTCGGAGATGGCGGTGTGCTCGGTGACCGGCATCCGGGTGCTGCCGGCCGAGCTGGTGGTGAGCGAGGTTTCCGGAGTGGCGTTCCGCAACGACCAAGTGCGGTCGTCGCAACTGAGCGGGCGGCGGGGACACTTCGGCGAGTTCGTGGCCTCCGTCATCCCCGCGGGTTGGTTGGCGATCGACGAAGCGGAAAGGTCGGAGATGTCGGGCGACTGGGGGGCCAAGGTGCACGCAGTGCGGTCGGAGAAGCCGCCGCACCGCCAGGGTTTGCGGCACGAACTCGGTGTGTGCGACCTGACGGGCGCCAAGCTCTTGCGTGACGAACTGGGCCTTTCGTCGGTGTCCCATCGTCGAGTCGATGTGGCCTTCCTGGTCCCCTCCGAAGCCAGCGCGAAGTTGGCCCTCGCCGACGAACTTGTCGTCTGTGAGCAGACGGGAAGGAGGCTGCTGCCGGAAGAGACCGAGACATGCGCGATCACCGGCAAGCGAGTGGATTGTCGCGAGTTGGTGGCCAGCGTTCTTTCGGGCAAGAAGGGCATCAGTCATCAGATGGTCCGGTGCCCCGAGTCGGCCAAGGTGGTGTTGCCCGCGGAAACCGTCAAGTGCGAGGTGACCGGGCGTCGCTTGGCGGTCTCGGAGGTCGGACGCTGTGTCATCACGGGTCGTGCCGTGGGATTGGCTTCCATGTCCGCGTGCCCGCTGTCGGGCGAGCGCTACGTCGATGACGAGACCTCGAAGGCCGAAACCAGGCGGGTGATGGCCGTTCCGGATCTCTTGAGTTCGTGTGAATGGACGGGCCGTCGCCAGCTCACGATCAAGTTGGTTCGCTGTCGGTTGTCGAACCTGCTGGTCGACAAGTCGATGGTGAACGAGAGGAGCGAGTTGCGGGTGTTTCGGGAGCTGCTCGACGGGGTGGATGGTTTGGGTGGCTTCGCGGCGGATGCCCGCCAGCTCGCGTGGCTCCGGATGGCGTCGCCCGATCTTGGATCGGCCCATTCCGCGGAATGGGTTCGCTCGCCCGCCGGCCACGTACTTGTCGGCTGTGTGCGGGTGAAGCAGGGACTGTTCGGCCTCGGCACGCCGCATCATGCAGCCGTGGTCGCAGACAGTCGCGAAGGGCTCCGCCTGCGGCAGGCACCCCTGTTCGGCTTGCGAGAGAATGGGGTGTGGAGGGTGGTTCAGGCGAACCGAGCGAGTTAATGCTGGGGCGCCCTCGGCGATCCGATTGGCTGCAGAACCAAGCAGGCCTGCCGTCTGCGACACGGGTGTCTTTATCGGCGCCTCCGACGGCGAGCGTTTGACTATGACACGCATCGACGGCAAGCTGAGAGGAGGCCACTATCTGCAGCCCACGAACGGCGAAAGGGGGCGTCGCCAAAGTGCCCCGTTTTTGCCCCTGTCTGCCGTCCACAACCGTCAACAAACGTCGTCCGCTCATCGCCGCCGCCGAAGTCGGAACGCATTGAGCAACAACGCGTTAGTGCCGCGATGGGCCTTGGGTACAGGATGGCCGCAGAGGGGTTTGCCGATTCCCCCCCCCTCTCCGCTTCGAGCAGCCCTTGCAGTCGCAAGGGCTGTTTTCATAGATGCTTGAAGCGTGGCCCGCCAGCAGGCAGGGAGGGGGTGCCCCCAGAAGTGTCCCCAGTGGCGATCTTTCCGACGCTTTGGCTTCAGGCCCTCGTTTCACCGGCGGCGGGTGACCGCGAGGTTGATCTGATCGACGTGTTCGTCACGGTCAGCGTGGTCACCGTCGTCACGCCGTCGCATGCGCCGCTCCCGTCCATGATCGCATCAGGTGCTCGGCCAGGCCGAGCGACAGGCTCATGCCGTTGCCGCCCAGGCCCGTCACGACCTTGACGTTGTCGATTGGCTCGGCCTCCACCCAGGCGCGGCTCGGGTGCTTCGAGTACACGCCGTGCCACCGCGAGGCGATCGTCCAGTCGGGGATCGCGATCACCTCCCGCAGTTCGCGGAGGATCAGGTCGTCGATCAGCGGCTTGTCGAAGGCGTCCACCTCCGCGTCGTACTCGTGCGAGTCGCCCAGCACCACGCCGCCGTCGTCGTGCTGCGAGGCCATCACGTGGATGCCCAGGCGATCGAGCTCGGGCTTGGTCGCCGCGATCCGTTGACGCAGCGTCGCCAGCGACGGGCAGCCCTCGAAGCTGCGGTAGTGACGCAGGGTGAGGCCGCTCGCCACGTGCGGGCCCAGACGCCACCCGCCGGGCTGCGCGACGGTCTTGAGCATCTGCAGCTTGCAGCGACGCAGGCCCAGCGAGGCGTGGAGGCCCGGGAAGATGGTGTCGATGTCGGCCCCGCCGCAGACCACGGCCAAGTCGAACGGGCACCGCTCGCCCCCGGACACCACCGCGTCGCCCCCGTCGAACCCCGCCACCGTTCGCCCGAACTCGATGCGCACGCCCCGCCGCGTCGTCAGCCATGCGGCAAGCCCCGCAATGGCCCGCCTGGGGTTCACGCACGCCTCCGAGTCGCTGTGAAGCGAACCACGCAACCCCTCGGGCTTGACGCCGGGGGCCGTCTGGAGGGTCTCCTCAGGTCCGAGAAGGCGGCACGGGATGCCCGCCCCCGGGGCGGATGCCGCGAACTGCTGCAGCACCGCCCATTCGTCGTCGTGGTGGGCGGCGTGGACCGACCCGCACGGCGAGAGCCAGCACGCCCCTTGGGAGGCGAGCAGGCCCCAACGCTCGCGAGCGGACCGGGCGACGGCGTAGAGCTCCCCTGCGGGCTGGCCGATGGGCCAGACCATGCCGAAGTTCCGGATCGACGCCCCGACGGCGGCGTCGTGGCGTTCGAAGACGGTCACCTCAGCGCCCCGCTCGGCCGCGCTGAAGGCGAACGAAAGGCCAACGATGCCCGCCCCGACGACGACCACTCGCTGATTCGACATGTGTTTCGATGCCTCGACTGCCATGGTGCCACCGTTCCCGAGTCGCCAGCGTAGCGAGCGGGCGAAGGAACCGACTTCCCGCACGAACGGCCGCGGGTGCATCTTCGCGCGTTCTTCGCGTGATCGCAACAAGTCGGACGCGTCGGTCGTGAAGGATGCTTCCTCATGAACGCGTTGTCGGCGTTGCGCAACGCCGCGGGACGTTCGGTCACCATGGATGCCGCGTGCGGTATCGCCTCGCGATTCTCGATCTTGAAGGAACGCTCGTGCCCGAGGCGGACGAGGTGGTGGCCGCCGCGCTGGCGGAGTTGGGCGCGTCGTGCGGGTTGGCGATCTCGGCCGAGGAGGTGCGGCGGCGGTCCGGTATGAACGGCGCCGAGATCGTGCGAGCGTGCCTCGAAGTCTCGCTGGGTCGGCCGCCCTCGCCCGGCGTCGTGCTGCACCTCGAGGCGGAACTCCGCCGGGCGATGCGCGACCGGGCGGAGAACTACAGCGGTCTGCGTGCGGCGGCCGGCGTGTCGGATCTCTTGACGTCGCTGGGCGTGATGGGCGTGGCGGTCGGCGTCGTCAGCGGCCTCGATCGCCGCACCGTCGACGCCCTGCTCGACCGCTTCGGATGGGGCGTGTCGGTGCATCACTCGATCTGCGCCGATGACGTGACCGAGGGGCGACCGTCGGAGGCCATGATTCGCGCGGTGATGGCCAAGGCCGGCGTGCGAGACGCGGCGGCGGTCGCGAGCATGGGCGACAGTCCGAACGACCTGACGGCGGGCCTTGACGCAGGGTGCGGCATGGTGGCCTGCCCGGCGGCGACGCGTCACCTCGCGAGGGTCGAGTCCCTCGCGGGCGTTCGCATAATCAACGCCATCGCCGACCTCGCGATGGCGATGGGTGAAGCGGGCGCGGAGGCAGCGTCGCCGCCGCGACCTTCGGGACGCGCGAATCGGTGAGCGTTCAGCGGGATGCCGCGGGAGCGGGCTTGGCGATCTCCATCACGTCGAAGAGCCGGCCCTCGAGGTCGAAGGCCTGCATGGTCAGCGATCGGCCGCTGATCATGACGTTGGCGACGTGGTGGCCGCGGTAGACGCGCTGGGTGAACCAGGGGCGGGTGGGGCTTGCGGACTCGAGGCCGCCGCCGCCGCCGCCGGCAACCACATAGCGGACGCCCCGCTCCATGTCGACCTTGCCGTCGCGGATGGGCCAGGTCCGTTCATAGCTGTGGATGTGGCCGTTGAAGACGACGTCGACGCCGTGCTTCTCGTAGAGGGCGGCGAGATGGCGGTGGCGGGGGTCGCCGTACGTGGAGGGGCCCTTGTAGGTGTCGCCGTAGTCGTTCTCGTCGGAGGAGTAGACGGGGTGGTGGTGATAGGCGAACTTCCAGGTGGCCTTGGACGCCGCCATGGTCTCGTCGATCCAGCGGTACTGCTCGCTGGAGGGGTCGACGGGCTTGTTGGTGTCGATCGACCAGAACTGCGCGTTGCCGAACGTGTAGGTGTAGCGGTATTCGGGGCCGGGGAGGGAGAAGTACTTGTAGTAGTTGGAGTGGTTCTCCTCGTGGTTGCCCAGCGAGGGGAACATGCACACTCGGCTCATGATGGGCCACGAGGCGTCGAGCATCTCCTCGGTCCACTCGGCCTTGTCGGCGCCGGTGTTGACCACGTCGCCCAGGTGGATCTGGAAGTTGGGCCGCAGCGTGAAGCTGAAGGCCTGGAGCTGCGCGATGACCGGCTTGTTCTTCTGCGTGTCGCCGATGACGGCGAAGGAGAAGGGGGTGTCGTCGTGCACGGCCGTCTGGAAGGTCAGGTCGTCGCCGATCATCTCCGTGCCGCCCTCCTCGCGGCATCGCACGCGGTAGAAGTACGGCGTCTGCGTCTCGAGCCCGGTCAACGCGATCTCGTGGAACTGCGAGGGCTGGCTCGACTCGGCCTTGGCGGCGTAAGGGAGCGACGTGCCGTACTCGACGGTCGCGACGCACGGCCGCGACGTCTCGAACAGGATGGTCACGCCCGTCTTCGACACGCCCTGCAGGTAGGGCCGCACCACGAAGCGCTGCGTGGCGTCGAGCTGCGGCTCGAAGCTCGCGAGGCGTGCGCCGGGGGCGTACTCCTCGGCGATCTGCGGCACGCCCAGCACGCGGCCGAGCACTTTGGTCTCGAGCAGCACGCCGTCCATCGGGAACTTCTCGTTGCTGTCGAGGTAGCAGGCGATCACGCCCTGGTTGGCGGCAGGGTAGAGGATGTCGCCGTTCTGCTCCGCGCTGCTGGCCTCCTCCTTGCCGTTGACGAACAGTCGCATCATCCGGCCGTCGTAGGTCGCCGCCACGTGGTACCAGCGGTCGGGGCGGATCTCCGACGTCGCCTTCAGGTACGTCATCTTGCCGTTGCCGTCGTCGGCCCCCTTGGTCGCCAGCGAGAAGGTGAAGGCATCGTTGGTGTAGCCCAAGGACCATCCCTGCTCCGCGTCGCCGGTGTCCTCCATGAGCCCGATGATCGACCCGTACTGCGTCGTGGTCCGCAGGCTCACCCACGCCTGCACCGTGAACTCGCGGGTCGGAAGCCAGGCCCGCCCGGCGGGCGTGCCGTCGCCGATGGTCAGCCAGTCGGTCGCGCCGTTGAAGCGGTAGCCCTCGCCGGGACCCAGCGTCGTCTTCATCGGATTGCCGACGATCGCACCCTTGGCCTTGCCCGTCTTGTCGACGAACATGCCGTTGCGGACCCGTCCGGCCGTCACGCCGATGTGCAGCAGGAGGTCGGGGTCGACCGCGGCGGCGGCGGCCGGCGAGGCGGGACTTGCCGCAGCCGCGGGGTTAGCAGGGGGCGTGGGGGTCGTGGACTGCCGACCGAGCGACGGCGACGCGATCGAGCCGCTCATGAGCAAGGTGAGCAGCACGAACGAGGTGAGGGAGGTGGGGGAGAGCTTCATGGCTTGGATGGCTCCTGACGGGCGGCGGCGCCCAGCGCTTCGGTGAGACGATCGATGTTGGCGTTCATGACGGCGAGGAAGTCCCCTTGCTCGCTCAGTGGCCGGCGTTCGCACGGACTGAAGACCACCGACTTGAGTTGCGGCCTGGCACGCAGGGCGTCGAGCACCGGGGCGGCGGGCGGCCGCTCGAAGAGCATCAGCAGGCCCGCGGCGTCGCGAGCGAGCGCCTCGTCGATGGCGGCGAGCGATTCGGCGGCCGGCGCCGAGTCCGGGGACAGGTCGATGTCGATCACGGTCCACCCGTGCCGCCGGGCGAGATAGCCGTAGGTCGGATGCGACGCGATCACGACCACGCCCTTGAGCGACGGCGCGAGCATCGCGAGGCGGGCGTCGAGGGCGGCCAGATCGGTGGCCAGGGCGTCGTGAGCCTGCGCAAACGCCAGTTCGTGCGCGGGCCACGCCCTCGACATCGCCTCGAGCACCGCCTTGGCCTGGATCGCGAGCAGCGAGGGGTCCATCCACGTGTGGGGGTCGATGCCCCGGTGCACGTGCGCGGGTCCGCTGCCGTGGGAATGGGCCACTTCCTTGGTCGTGAGCAGGCGGTCGCGTATCGAACGCGACAGCACGAGCGTCCGAAACTCGGGCAGCGAGGCCGACTTGGTCCATCGCTCGAGGCCCGCGCCGTTGACGATCGTCAGCTTCGTTCGCTGAAGCCCCTCGATGGTGGCGGCGTCGGGCCTCCACGAGGCCGCGTCGGCGTCGGGCGGCGTGATCTGCCGCACGGGCACGAGGCCCGCCGCGATTCGCTCGGCCACGTAGGCGGCGGGATAGAAGCTCGCCGCGATCGAGGGGTCGGGCGCGGGGGTCGCGTCCGCGGACGACGCCGGCCCGCACCGGGCCATGGACAGCAGCAACCCGCACGCGACGAGCAGGCCAAGCGGCAGGCGGAACCACTGGATGGAGCACGGACGGGTCATGAGTTCGAGCGTCATCTTCGCCTGCTGACAGGTGGGTCGGGCGCGGTTCACGGCGGATTCACAGAAGCTTCACGAGATCCGGAGGGTGCAGCCACAACGCGAGGCCGGCGACGGCCGCGAGCGACGCGCCGGCCGCCGTCAACGCGACCGCCTCGACGGCCAGCAGCATCGCGACCTGTCCCCGCGATGCGCCGAGCCGCTCGAGCGTCAGCAGTTCGCGGGAGCGGGCCTTGGCGGACATCGCGAGGATCATGCCCACCAGCAAGCCCGTCAAGGCGGTCACGGCCAGGGCGATGACGTTGGCCGCCCTCGTGAACCGAGCGACGTGCCCCATGATCTCGCGCACGACCTCGCCGGGCTCCACGGCCTGCAGGCGGCCCGCGGCGTTGATCCTCGACCGCAGCAGGGTTCGCTCCCGGTCGTCGAGCGAAAGGCCGAGCACGGCCGTCAGGGGCAGCGTGGTCTCGTCGGCGTGGAGGTGGAGGGATGGCGCGTTGGCCGCCGTGATCTCGTTGTCCTCGACGAGCGTTTCGCTCACCACGACGCGGTCGGCGGTACGGTCGAGCAGCAGCGGCGACGGGATGGCGGTGGCGGCGTCGGCGTGTCCGTGCGCGAGCCCGGCGAGCACCCACGCCGTCTTGAGATCCGTGAAGATGGCGTCGTCGTCGGGTGTTCCCGTGGCGGCGAAGACGCCGGTGATTCGCAGGCGGATCGAGGCGGGGGCGGCGATGTCGAGGGAGGCGGGTTGGTCGGAGTGGATGGTGTCGCCGGGCGAGAGCCAGTGCCGCTCGGCGGCATGGCGGCCCGGCACCGCCTCGCCCACGAGCGTCGCTCGCGTGCCGCGCTTCACGACGATCCCGCGTGCGTCGAGATAATCCGGCGGCGTCGCGACGACGGGGGAGCCGCCCGCCGAGTGCTGCACGTTGATGGGCACGAGCCTGCCCGGGAAGTCGGCGTCCAGTTGCATCCAGTCGCCGGTGGTGATCGGTTTGGTCCGGCCGGGTCTGAAGTAGAGGGCGGCGAGCACGAGGTCGATGCGACCGCCTTGGCCGCCGATGACCAGCGACGTCGAGTCGGCCCTGCGGAGCAACGCGGCTTCGAGGGCCGCGGCGACGATGGCGGTCGCCAGCGGGATGAACGCGGCGATCGCGACGCTGACGACGATCAGCGCGGAACGCACGCGAGCGTGCCATGCGTGCGACAGGGCGAGTCGGAGCAGGCCGTTCACGGGGCGATCTCCTCGTGCGGCCGAAACACGGCGATATCCACGACTCGATCGAAGGCGTCGAGCGACTCGTGGCGATGGGTGCTCATGAGCAGCGCGGCGCGATGGTCGCGGGCGTGATCGAGCAGCAGGCGAGTCACGATGTCGGCGTTGGTGGGATCGAGGTTGCCGGTGGGCTCGTCGCAGAGGAGCGCAGCGGGGCGGGTCGCCAGTGCCCGGCAGGCGGCGACACGCTGACGCTCCCCTTGCGAGAGGGCGGCGGGCTTGCGGTCGAGCAGCGCGGCCACGCCCGCCGCCGTCGCGAGCCGCTCGGCCTCGACTGCCAGCGAGCGAGCGTCGATGCCGGCGTCGAGTCGGCCGGCGAGGGTGATGTTCTCCCGCACGGTGAGATACTCGAGGAGTTCGAACTCCTGGAAGACCATGCCGATGCGATAGAGACGCAGGCGTCGCCGTCGCGACGCGGCCAGGCGGGTCAGGTCGTCGCCCGCGAGGCGCACCGAGCCGGAGGCCGGCAGCAGCACGCCCCCCGCGAGCAGGAGCAGGGTCGACTTGCCCGAGCCGCTGGGGCCGATCAGCGCGACCCGCTCGCCGGGCGAGACGGTCAGGGCGGGGACATGAAGGGCGAAGGCGCCCGACCCCGAGTAGGCGAAGCGAACGTCAACAAACTCGATCACTTGTCGGGCTTCCATGCGGGGCTGGCGGCGGGCGCGACGGCATCGGACTCCGGCTCGGGCAGGTTCGTCCCGTCCGGAGCGGTCATGGCGGCCTGCTCGGGGGTGGGGATGCGACGCTGGGCCGTCATCGAGGCCTCGACGATGCGCCACCCTTGCGGCCGCGGCGCGAGCCCGAAGGTGGCGCGGTGTTCGTTGCGTCGCTCGTGCGAGTGGCCCCAGTGGTAGACGACGCCCTCGACGATCCACGTGGCGTCGACGCGGACGCGGTCGGGTGGCGAATCGGGGAGAACGCGGGCCTCGTTGAGTTCAAGCCGCCGCACGCGCGACACCGCGCCTCCCTCCTCCTGCATGACGAGGCTGCGGTAGACCTGCTCGTGGAGGGTCGAGAGCAGGGGGCCGTCGATGCTGCGGGCCAGCGCGTCGAAGACGTCGGTGTCGCGGGTGAAGTCGAAGGCGCGGTAGATGTTCTCGTGCAGCGGGCGGAAGATGGCGAGGGTTTCCGACTCCGAGAGCCGCACGCTCGCGGGCGCGCCGACGAAGCGAACCCAGCCCGCCCATCCGGCCGTGATCGCGCCGGCCGCCATGACGCATGACGTCGCCGTTCGCAGCGAACTGTTCTGCGGGCGAAGGGCCAGGCCCGCCAGGACGAGCACGAGTCCCGCCGCGGCGGCGAGGAGCGTTGGCGGCAACGCGGCGGGCGAGGGCGGCGGCGGGACCGCGGCGAGATGATCGGGTTCGGTCGCCGGCGCGTGCCACGTGTACTCGGGTTCTTCGCGGGTGAGCAGCACGACCTCGAACCGGGGGCCCGCGGTGAGGATGGCCTCGACGTCGGAGAACGGGGCGGCATCGCCTTCGAGACGCACGAAGTCTCTCGCGAAGGTTCCCCATTGGAGTGACATCGAGCGGGGCGGCGACTTGCTCGGGTAGAGCACGCGGACGTGCACCTGCGGGATGAGCAAGGCGGGATTGACGACGAAGCCGGGGCGGGTTTCCGGTTCGGGCTCGATGACGCGCGCGGCTTCGATGACGGGCGTCACCTCGACGCGGTCGATGAGCAGGCGATTGGGACGGTCGAAGAGGCTGGTGACGGCCACGTCGCGGGTGGCGCCGAAGTACTCGTTCAGGGCGGTCGTCAGCGGCTCGACTTCCGAGGGTTCGACCCGGTCGCGGCTCGAGCGTCGCGAGCGGACCACCTGGTCGACGAACAGGAGGTTCATCAGGCAGTCCATGCGGACGCCGTCGGGTTCGATCGAGATGCGGACGTCGGCGTGGGCGCCGGGCTTTGGGTGGGCCTGCGCGACGGGGGCGATCGCGAGGAGGCTCGCGACGAGCGAGGCGAAGGTGGCGAGGCGAGGGATGTGTCGTGCGAGGGACGCTGTCAAAATCGCCGCCCCGGCCGTCGGGCCGGGGCGGCTCAGGAATCAAAGGGGGCGTGCCCGGAGGGCATCACCGGACGGGCTCAGCAGCCACCGGCCTCCCAGAAGGCGAAGAAGGTCTCGATGTCGCCGCCGTCGATGCCGCCGTCGAGGTTGGCGTCGCCGCAGGACGCGCCGTCGGTCCATGCCGCGAAGAAGGACTCGATGTCCGCGCCGTCGACGCCGCCGTCGTTGTTGAAGTCGGCGGCGCAGGGCGGGCAGGGGTTGGTGCCGATCTCGCCGGTCAAGGCGAGGTCGGAGAGGGCCCACCAGCCCGAGACGCCGTCATTGAAGCGGATGCGGACGTTCGTGGCGCCGAAGGGGTTGTTGAGGGGGATGGAGACGAGCTCGTCGGCCGCGGTGGGCTTGGAGGCGGCGTTCCACGACAGGACGCTCGTGAAGGGGCCGTTGTTGTAGGAGACCTCGATGCTCGAGGCGTGGCCGGGCATGGCGGCCCAGCTGCTGCGGAAGGAGAGGACGAGGGAGAAGGGGTTGAGCGAGCCGATGGCATAGGCGGGCATGTTGAGGCGAGCGAAACCGCCGCAGCCCGAGAGGTCCATGTCGTTGACGAAGGCGGTGGGGGCGCCGAAGGCGTCGCGACCTTCGCCGCCGGCGAGGGCCCAGGCCTCGGTGAGCCAGGCGTTGAAGCCGTAGAAGTCGCCGCCGGCGCTGCAGCCCGAGAGGCCCGCGTTGTCGACCGTGAGGTTGCCGCCCTGCGCGGCGACGTTCGAGAAGTAGGAGCACTCGGAGACGGGCGGATTCTCGGTCGGGGCGGCCTGCATGCCGGGAACGGTGTCGAAGTTCTCGGTGAAGGCGGCCGCGCCGTCGAGGTTGAAGGCGACGTTGTCGATCGCCCACCACCAGTCGTTGCGAGCCTGCGTGAGGGAGAACTCGAAGCGAACGGCGGACGCGCCGGCGGGGATCGCCAGCGACGAGGCGTCGACGGTCACCGACTCGTTGGTGCTGTCGGGCTTGAAGAAGGGGCCCGTCTCGTCGGAGTCCCAGTGCAGGACGTCGACGGCGACCTCATCGGCGCCGACGGTGTAGATGGCCCGGATCTTGGCGGTCTGGTTGTTGATGCGGGCGGCGGGATCCTCGTTGCAGGAGCAGCCGTCGTCGAAGCCTTCGGGACGCCACGAGGAGTCGAAGGCGAGCGACGCGTCGCCGATGGTGGCGGGCAGCGCGATCGCCGGCGTGGTAATGAAGGCGTTGAACTCGCTGCGGCCGTTGGCGAAGTCGTCCCACTCGTCGGGGTCGGCGATGGCGATGAAGCCCTTGCCCTTGGTGAAGGTCTCTCGGAGCTGCGTATCGACCTGCGTCGACCACCAGCTGCGGGACGCGAAGGCCCAGCCGCGCCACTCGGGGCGGCCGCACTCGGCGGGGCAGCCGCCTTCGGGCAGGAACTGCGAGGTCCAGCCGGCGGGAGCCAGCGGCGACCACGGGGTGAAGCAGGGGGCGTAGTCGGTGTTGCCGGCGACGGCCATGTTGGCCTGCAGGGGGGTGATGCCCGCGACGGGCACCTGCGCGACGCCCTCGAAGACCGAGAGGTTGTCGATGGCCCACCACCAGTTGTTGCCGCCCTCGTAGCGGAACTTGAGCGTGACGGAGGTGGCCCCCGCGGGGACCTCGAGGCCCGCGGCGATGCGCTCGTTGACGGCGTCCTGCTTGAAGAAGGGGCTGCTGGGGTCGGACTCGAAGCGGAGCACTTCGCTGACGGTGTTGGCGGGGTCGTTGTAGTGGGCCGTGACCCACGCGGTCTGGCCTGATTCCCAACGCCAGCTCGAATCGAAGCTCACCACGAGCAGCGAGCCGATGCGGGCGGAGAGGTCGATGGCGGGGGTCGACATGGTGGTGTCGAGCTTGCCGGGGAGGTGGCCGATGTCGTCGAACTCGTCACCGTCGGCGACGGCGACCAGGCCCGTCGAGTTGGTGAAGGCGTTGCCGTTGGGGCCGCCGCTGGCGCACCGCCAGAAGTTGCGATCGACGAAGCTCCAGCCACGCCAGTCGGGCACGCCGTTGCGGGCGCCGGGGGCGGGATCGAAGGCCGGGCTGTCGACGGCGACGGTGACGCCGTTGGGGCCGTCGTGGGTGAAGGTGAACTCGCCGCAGTAGGTGATGCCGCAACCCGTGGGGACCTCGTCGACCGGCGCCTCGAGGGCGACGCCCTCGAAGCCCTCGGTGAAGAGGGTGGTGGGGGTGCCCGCGGCGTCGCCGGTCATGACGAGGTTGTCGATGGCCCACCACCAGTCGTTGCCGGCGTTGGTGAGGGAGAACTCGAAGCGGACGGACGTGGCGCCGGCGGGCGTCTGCAGCGAGGCGGCATCGAGGATGACCGTCTCGTCGGTGCTGTCGGGGTGGAAGAACGCGCCTTCGGTGTTGGAGTCCCAGTGCATCACCGTGACGGGCGACTGCTCGACGCCGCCGACGGTGTAGATGGCGCGGATCTTGGCGGTCTGGTTGTTGGTGCCGTCGCCGTCGTCGAAGGCCTCGGGACGCCACGACGAGTCGAAGGTGAAGGCGAGGGAGGCGGCGTCGACGCTGCCGATGCTGATGGCGGGAGTGGCCATGAAGGCGTTGAAGAAGCCGCAGTTGCCGACGGGGCCGCCCTTGTCGTCCCACTCGTCGGGATCGGCGATGGCGACGTTGCCGACGCCCTTGGTGAACTGGCTGCGGTTCTGGTCGCCCGCGACGCGGACCCAGAAGGCCTTGTTGGCGAAGCTCCAGCCTTCCCACTCGCGGACGCCGGCGGTGGGGCCGCAGGTGGAGCAGGTGGAGGTGGGGGAGACGCAGGTGTTGAAGCGGCATTCGAAGGTGGGAATGCCGCAGCCGGTCCACGTCCAGCCCGCGGGCGGGTTGTGGGTGAAGGCCGGGGCGTTGCCGCTGCACGCGGAGGTGACGCGGGGGTCGCCGGACAACTGGTTGCGCACGGCGGCGTCGAAGTTCTCGCTGTAGAAGACGGTTTGGGCGAGCGAACTCGCGGCGGGCAGGGCAAGGCCAGCGACGGCGCTGAGCAGCGACGCGCTACGGAGGAATCGTCCGGCGTTGGGGATCATCACTCTTTCTCCACTGTGCTTGATGACGCGAGCGCGGAGACATCGACGTTCGATGCGCGGTGCGCAGGCTGGAGGAGTTTACTTGACCGCGAACGGATCGCGGTCGCGGACGCGTCAAACTCGCTTCAATGCTTGGTTAGGCATTCGCGAAGGCCGTTCATGCATCCTTTGCGCAAGCTTGATTCGACGCTGAACCGGCCGGGGAGGCCGTTCACTATTCTGAACGGTCGCAAAGGACCGCGACGTTCCAAACCTCGCATGGAGCCGACATGATCGTGCACCGACTTCACCACGCCCGCCGCGCCTTCACGCTGATCGAACTGCTGGTCGTCATCGCGGTGATCGCGCTGCTCATCAGCCTGCTGCTTCCCGCGCTGGGCAAGGCCCGCGAGTCGGGGCGCCAGGTGATCTGCCTGAACAACGGGCGACAGATCTTCTCGGGCATCTCGCAGTACATCGCCGACTTCAAGGAGTATCACCACGCCAAGCGGCTGAACTACGGCATCCGCTTCGCCCGCATCAATCCGTCAGGACCGTACGAATCGGTCAATCTCCGGATGATCCGTCCGTACATCCCCAACTTCACCTCCGACGGCGCCGACACGGATTACGCCTACTGGGGTTCCATCTACGACAGCTACTTCGGCATCTCGATCGACCAGGCGTGGTACACGGCCCGCATGCCTTGGGTCTCCATGACCAACCCGCCCTTCCCGGGATGGAAGATGTGGCGGTGTCCCTCGGCCAAGCTGATGGACCCGTACCCCGACGGCACCCAGTTCGATCCCGACCACCTGTACCAGAGCTACGGCTTCAACGGCGTGCAGCGCAACCTGCCCGGCACCAATCGACCCGCCCCGCTGTGGTGGAAGCGCGTCTACGCCCCCGAGTACGGCCGCATCGTCTCCAAGCCCAGTCGCCTGAGCGAGATCATCCAGCCCTCCGCGCTGATCATGTTCCAGGACGCCTTCGAGCACATGCTCGACGCCAACGGCGACACGCTCAACGACCTCTCCCAGTACAACCCGGAAGTCGATCAGGCCGACCCACGCTTCCGCGACTGGCAGAAGGAGTACTTCCGCCACAATCTGGGCTGCAACACCACATGGGGCGACGGGCACGTGCGGTCGGTCGGCAAGGCCGAGTACAACGAGGCCCTGCCCATGTACACCGGCTTCGTGAACTGAGTCGATTCGACCTCGCCGCAAGCGCGACCCGTTCGCGTTCGGCGCGACCCCAGTGGAGCATCCGTGACCACGCCGAGCACCGTTTCCCCATCCCGATCGGCCTCCAGCGAGGCCTTCTGGGCCACGTGGGCCGTGGTGGCCGCGTTCGGCACGTACTTCTGCATGTACGGCTTCCGCAAGCCGTTCACCGCCGCGAGTTTCGAGGGCGAGCCCGTGCTGGGTGCGGACCTCAAGGCCGTGCTGGTGGCGGCGCAGGTGATCGGGTACACGATCTCCAAGTTCGCGGGCATCAAGATCGTCTCGGAACTCCCGCCCGCCCGACGCGCGTGGGCCATCGTCGGCCTCATCGCCGTGGCCGAACTCTCGCTCGTGCTCTTCGGCGTGCTCCCGCGGTCGTGGAGCCTGATCGCCCTCTTCCTCAACGGTCTGCCCCTGGGCATGGTCTTCGGGCTGGTGCTGGGCTTCCTCGAGGGGCGGCGACTCACCGAGGCCCTCTCGGCGGGCCTGTGCGCGAGCTTCATCCTGGCGGGTGGCGTTTCCAAGTCCGTGGGGCTCTGGCTCATCAACGCGGGCGTGCCCGACCAGTGGATGCCGGCCGCCGCGGGCGCCATCTTCGCGCTCCCGCTGCTGGCGGGCGCGTGGATGCTCAGCCGCATTCCGCCCCCCAGCCACGCCGACCTCGCCGAACGCAGCGAACGCACCGTCATGAACGGGGACGATCGCCGCATCCTGCTCAGGAAACTCGCGCCCGGGCTCGTGCCCTTGGTGCTCATGTTCGTGCTGCTCACCGTGCTGCGTGGTCTTCGCGACGACTTCGCCCCCGAGATGTGGCGGGGCCTGGGGGTCGAAGCGGCACCGCGGGACTTCTCCGTCTCCGAGTTCTGGGTGGGCCTGGGGTGCTTCGCCATGGGCGGGGCCTTCGCCGTGATTCGCGACAATCGCAAGGCCTTCTTCGGCTCGCTCGGCGCGTGCGCCTTCGGGTTCGTGCTGCTCGCAGCCGCCCTCTTCGCCCGCGACTCCATGAACATCAGCCCCATGGCCTTCATGGTCCTCATCGGCCTGGGCATGTACATTCCCTATGTCGTCGTGCACACCACCGTGCTCGAGCGACTCCTTGCCGTCACCCGCGAGCGCGGCAATCTCGCCTTTCTGATGTACATCGCCGACTCCTGCGGCTATCTCGGCTACTCGGCCGTGGTCTTCGGCAAGGGCGCCATCGCGAGGCGGGCCGACTTCCTCGCCTTCTTCACCGTCTTCGCGTGGATCTCGGTCGTCGTCTCCATCATCTCGCTGGTCGGCGCGTGGATCTACTTCGCCCGTCGCTCCCGCGTCTCTTGCACAACCCCCGTCGTCTCCTGAGCCACATCATGCCCATCGAACTCTTCGTCTTCGACATGGCAGGCACGACCGTCGACGACGCGGGCGACCATGTCGCCTCCGCGCTCGTCGCCGTGCTCGAGGGCGCGGGCGTTCGCGTCACGGCCCGCGACGTCGACCCCGTCATGGGCATCCCCAAGCCGCTGGCCATCCGTGAACTGCTTGGGCAGGCTCGGGGCCGAACGCCTGACGCAGCCGAGGTTTCGAGCGTGCACGCCGAGTTCCAGGCCGCCATGGTCGACTTCTATCGCATCGATCCCTCCGTCCGCGAGATCCCCGGCGCCACGACCCTCTTCCGCCGCCTCCGCGACGCAGGCGTGCGTGTCGCCCTCGACACCGGTTTCGACCGCGCGATCGTCGACGCCATCATCGATCGCCTCGACTGGCGCGACGCCATCGACGACTCGATCGCCAGCGACGAGGTCGAACGCGGCCGTCCCGCACCCGACATGATCCGCGCCCTCATGAAGCGTGCGGGCCTCACCGATCCTTCCCGCGTCGCCAAGCTCGGCGACAGCGTCAGCGACATCGATGAAGGACTCAACGCCGGGTGCGGCTTCGTCGGTGCCATCGTCAACGTTCGCACCCAGCCCTTCCTCGCCTCCTACCCCGCGGTGACGCAGGTGCACTCGCTCGCGGCATTGCCCGAGTCGTTGGCCCGCGCCGGGTTCGCCTTGCCCGCCGTCGGAATCGCGTGATGCGTCCCGAGATCGCGGCCGCCGTCGAATCCGCTCGCGAGCGGGCTGTCGCCAGACGGCTCCTGGTCGAATCGCTGCACGAACTCCCGCGATTGCTCCCGTTCGGCGATCGGCCCGTCCTGCTGGTGATCGATCCCGGGGTCGCCGCCGCGGGCGATGCCGCCGCAACACTGCATGCCGCACTGGCCGACCGTCGGGTGGAGTTCTTCTCCGCCTTCACCGTGACGCCGACATCGACGCAGGCCGTCGCAGGGGCCCTCGCGGCCTTCGCCGCCGATGCGGGCGTGGTCGTGGCGTTGGGGGGTGGCGCAGCGATCGATGTGGCCAAGGCTGCCGCGCTCGGCGCCGCTCACCCCGTCGATCCTGCCGCGGTGATCGAGGGTCACGCTGCTCCGCGGCGAGACGCGCTTCCCGTCGTGGCCATCCCGACGACGGCGGGCACGGGCAGCGAGGCCACGCACTTCGCGGTGGTCTATGTCGGGGGCGTGAAGCGGTCGCTCGCGCATGCGTCCATCCGGCCCGCGGGCGTCGTGATGGATGCCGGGTTGTCGGCCACGTGCCCGCCGCGGGTCGCCGCGGCGGCGGGACTCGACGCCCTATGCCAGGCCATGGAGTCGCTCTGGGCGGTGGGGGCGGATGATCGCTCGCGGGACGACGCACGGTTGGCGGGCCGCATCGCGGCGGCCTCGATCGTCGATGCGGTTCGAGGCGACGCGGACTGTCGCCGAGCGATGATGTGGGCGTCCCATCTGGCCGGACATGCGATCGATCGCGGCCGCACGACCGCGCCGCACGCCGCCTCGTACGCCATGTCGGCGAGTCACGGCGTGCCTCATGGCATCGCGGTCGCGTTGACGATCGGCCACTTCGCGCGGCGGCTGGCGACGATGGACGAGCGGGCGTGCGTGCACCCCGGCGGCGTCGAGGCGGTCCGCGCCTTCGTGGCCGAGGTCGCGTCGTGGCTGGGCAGCGAGGCGGAGGGCGTGGCCGACGCCATGGGATCGCTCTTGAGGACCCTGGGCGTGCCGGATTCGCTTCGAGCGGCGGGCATTCCTCGCGAGTCCCTTGACGGACTCGCTGCGGCCGCCGATCCGCTCCGGCTTTCGAATCACCCTCAGCGACTCGACGAGGCGACCATCGCGGAGGTGCTTCGGGCCGCCTGGTGACGTCAGCAAGTCACGGCGGGCATCAACGCGACAGCACGTCCATCAGCAGGCTCAGCGAGAGGCCGTCGGCGTGAGGGAGGAAGTGGTCGGCGTGGAGGAGTCGATCGCGGGGAAGCGTGTGGCCCACGGCGATGGCGCGAACACCCGCCGCCTTCGCGCTGGCCACGCCCTTGTCGGTGTCCTCGACCGTGATGCACCGGTCGGGCCGTGCGCCCAGGCGGGACACGGCGGTCGCGTAGGGCTCGGGATCGGGCTTGCAGCGGGCCACGTCGTCGGCCGAGATCACGAACGACAACGCGTGTCCGAAGCCAAGTCGCTCCACCACGGCGAGGATCTCATGGCGGCGGGCCCCAGAGCAGATCGCCAGAGGGATTCCCGCCTGCTTGACCTCCTCGATCAGTCGCAGCGTCCCCTTGTACTCGGGCACCTCGCCTCGCGCCATCGCCTCCTGCGCGAAGATCCACTTGTCGCGGGAGACGGCGGCGAACTCCTCGTCGCTGGGCGTGCGCCCGTGCATGGCGCATACCGCGCGGTAGGTGTCTCGGTCGGCGAAGCCGACGAGGGAGGAGGCGTTCATCTCGGGCGTGAGGGCCATGCCGAGTTTCGCGAAGCCTTGGCGGAGCCCCGCTTCGTGCATGGGTTCGCTGTCGACGATCACGCCATCGAAGTCAAGCAGCACGGCGTCAGGCCTGGTCATCGGGCAACTCCTGACCGCACAGTACCACGGTCGGGCAACGGCGGTCCGACAGGGTTCATGAAGATTCCGCGAAGCGGCGATCGACCGAACCGGGGTCAGTCGCGGTGGTCGTCGCCGGTGCAGTCCCACTCGACGTACGTGCCGTCGTGGCGGAGGGTCTCCTCGACCACGGCCTCCACCTCGTCGAGGGCGGCGTCGGGATCGACCGCTTCGGTCCGCGTGGCGTGCACGTGGAAGCCGATCTCGTCGATCGCCTCGCCCTTGGTCACCTTGTACCCGCGGGGTTCGGCCCACGCCCTGAAGGCCTCGTATCCCGCCGCGTCGGGGAGGAGAATCGTGTGGCGGACCGGTCGCGACGACGCGAGGTTGGCGCCCTCCTCCTCGAGCGTCCAGATCAGCATCAGGGCGTCCGACGTCGCGACCTCATATGGGTCGGGCAGCACGCCGTCGAACACGGTGTCCCATTCCTCGTCCTCGTAGCACTCGACGCGTTCGGCCTTCGACCCCGTCTTCTTGAGCGCCTCGGCGATGGCGGGCCCCGGAGCCTTGCCCTTGGGGATCCGGAAGTGGAACGCGTGCATCGAGTCGCACGTGTCGACGGCGATGAACCTCGCATCGAGTTGCCTCGACAGCGACTTCACGAGCGATTCGGCCACCGCCGTCATGGCGTCGTGCTGCTCATCGGTCTCGGGGATCCCCGATTCCGAATCGCCCTTGAGCGGCACGTGGACGACCAGTGCGATGGGCAGGTCCTCATCGGGTTCGAGCAGCTCCCAGCCCGGTTCGAGCGAGGTGATTCGCGGGAGGTCGTCGGTCGAACGCGTGAAGGTCTCGAGATCCATGCCGGACTCTACGTCACTGGGCGAGAGCGAGGGCCTTTCCTAGAATCCCTCGCGGAATCTTTCCTACGCCCCCTGATTGGAGCCATCCATGTCCCACCCCGTCATCCTCGCCGCCAAGCGCACCCCCATCGGCAAGTTCTTCGGTGGGCTCTCCAAGGTCCCTTCGCCCGTGCTGGGCTCGTACGCCATCAAGGCCGCCCTTGAGGGCGTGCCGGGCGCGGCCGCGATGGTCGACGAATGCATCATGGGCTGTGTGCTCCAGGCGGGCCTGGGCCAGAACCCCGCCCGCCAGGCGGGCCTCAAGGCCGGCCTGCCCGAGACGCTCAGCGCGGTCACCGTCAACAAGGTCTGCGGCTCGGGCCTCGAGGCCGTCATGCAGGCCTGCCGCTCCATCAAGGCGGGTGACAACCGCCTCGTCGTCGCCGGCGGCTTCGAGAACATGACCGCCGCCCCGCACTTTGCCCGCATTCGCGAGGGCGTCAAGTACGGCCCGACCACCATGGAGGACGTGATGGCCTACGACGGCCTTCGCTGCGCCTTCGAGTGCTGGGCCATGACCAACGGCGCGGATCACATCGCCAAGAAGTTCGGCATCACCCGGGCCGATCAGGACCGCTTCAGCGTCCAGAGCCACCAGCGGGCCGCCCACGCGGCCAAGGAAGGGTGGTTCGCCGCCGAGACCGTCGCCCTGACCGGCGAGCAGTGCATGGACAAGCGGAGCCCCGGCGTCGCCGCCGATGAGGGCGTTCGCGCCGACACGTCGATGGACTCGGTGGGCAAGCTCAAGGCGATTCCCGGTCACGAGACCATCACCGCCGCCAACGCCAGCCAGATCAGCGACGGCGCGGCGGCCTTGGTCGTGGCTTCGGCCGACGCCGCTTCGAAGCTCGGCGCGGCCCCGGTAGCCAAGGTCCTCGCGTACCACACCAGCGGCGTGGCCCCCAAGGAGATCTTCGCCGCCCCCATCACGGGCGTGCAGGGCGCGCTCGCCAAGGCGGGGCTGGGCGTCAAGGACATCGACCTCTTCGAGATCAACGAGGCCTTCGCGGCGCAGGTCCTCTGCAACGTCAAGGAACTCGGGATCGACGAGTCCCGCCTCAACATCTGCGGCGGCGGCATCGCCCTGGGTCACCCCATCGGCGGCAGCGGCGCTCGCGTGCTCACCACGCTGATCCACCAGCTCCGCCGCACGGGTGGCAAGCGTGGCGTCGCGGCCCTGTGCCTCGGCGGCGGCAACAGCGTGGCGATGGTCGTCGAGGTGTGAGCCGGTCCGATCCGCGGGCGGCGGCCGGCCCGGTCGTCAGCCCTTGATCTCGGTGCGGACGTCCCAAAGTTCGGGGAAGAGGCGATCGTCGACACGGTCGCGGAGGTAGGCCACGCCCGCGGTGCCGCCGGTGCCCCGCTTGAAGCCGATCACGCGCTCGACGACCTTCATGTGGCGGTGCTTCCAGAGGGAGTACTGCTCGTCGACGTCGACGAGCTTCTCGCACATCTCGTAGAAGTCCCAGTGCTTGGCGGGGTTCTCGTAGATGGTCTTGAAGACCTCGACGACGCCCGCGTGGGCTTGGTAGGGCTGGGTGAAGTCGCGTTCAACGGCTTCCTGCGGCACGGGCATGCCGCGGCGCGCGAGCAGCCGCAGGAACTCGTCGTACAGGCTGGGGGCCCGCAGGATCGCGTCGAGCCGGCCGTAGATGTCGGCGCGATGCTTGAAGAGGGGCATCATGCGCGGGTCCTTGCGGCCCAGCAGGAACTCGATCATGCGGTGCTGGTAGCTCTGCAGCCCGCTGGCGGGGCCGAGCACGTGGCGGAACTGCACGTACTCGCTGGGCGTCAGGGTGGCGAGCACGCTCCACTGGCTGAGCAACTGGGCCTGGATGTGCTTGACGCGAGCGAGGATCTTGAAGGTGGCCTCGAGCTGGTCGATGCGGGTGAGCCGCACGGCTTCGAGGAGTTCGTGCACCACGAGCTTCATCCAGAGTTCGCTGGTCTG
>JBBAVG010000058.1:0-2177 GCA_040397805.1 Phycisphaerales bacterium | reverse complement strand
GGGTCGATGGGGAGGGTGATGACGAAGTCGGTGCCGCGGCCGGGTTCGCTGAGGGGTTCGATGCGACCCTGGTGCGACTCGATGATGCGGCGGGTGGTGGGGAGGCCCAGGCCCGTGCCGCCGGCCTTGGTGGTGAAGTAGGGGGTGAAGAGCTTCTCGCGGATCTCGGGGGTCATGCCCGGGCCGGTATCGATGACATGGATCCGCACGCAGCGTTCCACGGTCTGGCCCATGAGCTTCTCGTTGAAGCGTTCCGTTCGGAGAATCAGCTCCCGTTGTCCCGAACCCGCGGCGGCCATCGCCTGGATGGCGTTGAGCATGAGGTTGAGGATCGCCTGCTTGATGAGGCCGACGTCGACCGGCGCGGTGAGTGGACCCGGAGCCAGTTCGGTGCGCAGGCGGATGGACTGCGACTCGGCCTGAGGCAGGAGAAAGTCGGACAACTCCTCGACGATGGTGTTGACGTCGTGCGGACGCAGGTCGAGGCGCATCTCGCCGGCGTAGGCCAGGAAGTCCGTGAGGATGCCGCGGAGGCGTTCGACTTCCCTCCGGAGGGAAGCCAATCGCTTGACCATGCGGCCACGCGCCTCGGGTTCGGCGGCCCGGTCGGCGGGGAGTTCATCGAGGGCCTCGGCGAGGAGTTGTGCGTTGAGCCCGATGGTCGAGAGGGGGTTCTTGATCTCGTGGGCCAACCCACCGGTCATGGCCCCGATCTCGGCCAGGCGCTCGGCGGCCTTGGCCCGGCGCTCCGCGAGCCGGGCGCGGACGATCGACCGCCGCACTTGCCACCGAGCGGCAACAACGACAGCCAACCCGCCGGCCACGAGGCCGAGGGCGAACATGGCGAGAGGGGAATCCAACAGGGCAGTATACCCCGGGGGCCGCCTCGCTTGCACTGGTCGATCGCGTCAGGCCCGCGGCGTTCGGGAGTAGGTCTTGCGAACGGTCTCGGTGACCTCGACCACTTCGAGGCGTTCCACCTTGGTGGCCTTCCAACCCTTGTCGCCCTTCACGGCGTCGTAGGTGACCGTGCTGCCATCCTTGAGGGCCTTGAAGCCCTCGCCGCTGATGACGCTGAAGTGGGTGAAAATGTCCTGTCCGTCGGGTCCGATGATGAACCCGTATCCCTTGCGAGGATCGAACCAGCGCACTGTCCCCTCGATGCCTTCGAGCACACCGTGCCCTTGGTCGCTCATACGGACCTCCTGGTCCCTCTCTTCCAAACCCGCCACGCCGACAACAACCGGCGAACCCGTGCTCGCTGTCGGTTGATCGTTGCGATCAACCGAAACACACGAAGGCGAACACGACTCGGCCGCCGCCCGCGCGTCACGGCGCGAGCGGATACGTCAGGTCCACAGGTTACCAGAACATGCAAGGTTCGGTCAAGGGATTTTCGCACTGACGAGGCGGAAACC
The DNA here is from genome assembly GCA_040397805.1 of Phycisphaerales bacterium. Classification (GTDB taxonomy): domain Bacteria; phylum Planctomycetota; class Phycisphaerae; order Phycisphaerales; family UBA1924; genus UBA2402. The sequence goes on along the minus strand of JBBAVG010000058.1, from coordinate 759 downwards.
CGGTGATCGTGCGCCTTGCCCGGAACGCTTCCAACGAAAAGGGGTCCGCGAGTGATCGCGGACCCCTGTCGATGATCGAGATGATCCCCTGGTTCGGGGATGATTCGCGTCAGGCGGGCTGACCCGAGGGCTTCGGGGCCTGCTCGTCGCGGATCACGGCCTTGCGGCTGAGCTTGATGCGGCCTTGGTCATCCACGTTGATGACCTTGACCTTGACCACGTCGCCGAGCTTGACCACGTCGGCGACGCTCTTGACGTAACCGTCGGCCAGTTCGGAGATGTGGCACATGCCGTCGGTGCCGGGGGCGAGTTCGATGAAGGCGCCGAAGTCCTTCATGCTGACGACCTTGCCGCTGTAGATCTGACCGACCTTGACCTCCTCGCAGAGGGCTTCGATCTCGGACTTGGCGGCATTGAGCGAGTCGGCGTTGGTCGCCGCGATCTGCACGGTGCCGTCGTCCTCGACGTCGATGGTGACGCCGTAGCGGTCCTGCAGGCCGCGGATCATCTTGCCGCCGGGGCCGATGAGCTTGCCGATCTTCTCCGGGTCGATGTTGATGGTGACCAGGCGCGGGGCGAGCGGGCTGATCTCGGCACGCGGGGCGGGGATGATCTGCTCCATGACGTCGATGATCTCGAGCCGGCCCTGCTTGGCCTGGGCGAAGATCTTCTCGATCTGGGAGAGGTTCAGCCCGCGGGTCTTGAGGTCGAGCTGGATGCCGGTGATGCCCTCGCGGGTGCCGGAGACCTTGAAGTCCA
>JBBAVG010000057.1:16467-24537 GCA_040397805.1 Phycisphaerales bacterium | reverse complement strand
TGGGCTTGCCCGCAAAGCCGGGCGGCGCACCACGGCTACGACTGGTGCGCCCTTGTGGGCGGGTCTTGGGCATGCGGTCGCGGCTGCGCGAATGGAACGCGTGGGTCGACGGCGAGACGTCCGCCTCAATACGCCATCGGCGCTTCGGCGTGGTGCGAGTTCACGCGCTCCATCATGCGGTTCCAGTGCTCTTCATCGATCTCGGGAAGTCCCGCCACCAGGCCGATCCGGAAGAGGTCGGTCCGCTGCAGCACGTTGAGCGTGCGATAGAGGCCGCTGATGTGCCATTCGACCGCTCGCTTGGTGCGATGGATGGCCTTGGCGATCTGGCCGTTGTCGAGGCCGCTGGCGATGAAACGCAGCACCTCGAGTTCGCGGCGGCTGAGCTTCGAAAGTCTGCCCCATTCGGGCTCGAGGAGGTGCTCGAACTGCTGAGCGCTCTTGTCTTCGGGCAGCGGGCACGTCAGCCCGAATCGACCGACGAAGACCGCAAGGGGCGAGGAGGTTTCGTCCGCCGCGGGCAGGTATGCCCCCTCGAGCCGGCGGCTGCGGAAGATCTCGACCGTGGCGATGGGCGTGCCGGTTCGCATCGCCCGGCGAACGACGCCCAGACGCTCGTCGCACCACGCCGGGCGGAAGAACTCGCTCAGGCGGCGGCCCACCATCGAATGACCGTTGACCCCCGTCGAGGACGAATAGCTCGTCGACACCGCCCGCACCACGCCCGAGGCGTCGAGGCACATCGAGAAGGTTCCGGGGAAGACATGGGCCACGCCCGAGATCAGCGGCACTTCGGAGGCGTGCACTCCGTTTCGAGACACCCGGTCGTGTACCGCCATCATCTGCTCGGAAAATGTTTCAGTGGCCATGAACAACGCTCCTGATGGGCCGACGAGCCGTGATGAGACATCCGAAGCGCATCCCCGGATCTGTCGTCACCGTGCCATCTGCATCCGTACCCACTCTCAGCTTATCCGACTTTGTTCACTAACGTTGCTGCAAACATGGACAATAACGTAATGAGATTCACTCTCAGTGTCGCCATCGGCTACGGAAAACGCGAGCGTTCGCGTTGACGAACGCTCGGTGAGACGGAGTTGCAACGAGCCGGCAATCAGCGGCGGCGGCGGAGGGCCACCAGACCCGCCGCGCCGAGCACGCCGAGGGCGCCGGGGGTGGGGATCTGGCTGAACTCCTGGCGAACGAACGAGGCCGTCGCGGTGCCGCTGGCCTCGGCGGCGAAGAACTTCATGTCCTTGTTGACCTCGAAGGCGCGGTAGCCGTCGGACTGGAAGATCTCGCAGTAGTCGGCCATGTCGGTCAGGCGGGTGTCGCGCGGGGGGCCGGCGTTGTCGTAGACGGCCAGGTTGCCCAGCAGCACGTTGGCGTCGCTGTCGAAGATGGTCTCGTCGACGCGGGCGAAGGAACCCGTGCCGCTCGAGGAGCCGTTGAAGGTGAGCCGGGCGTCGCACAGGCGAATGCCCCGGGCGTAGGAGGCGGGGTCGACGCTGACGGTGTACTGGAGGTTGGCCTCGTGCACCGACTGGTCGCCGGGGGTGCCGTCGCCGAAGGGGCCGGTGAGGTCGAACCCGACGTTGCGGAGGCCGTACTGGTTGGGGTTGGTCGAGACGAAGCCGATCATGGTGATCTGCGACGGATCGAAGTGGGACGAGGTGTACGACTCGAACCAGAACAGCTTGTCGTTGATCTGCACCATGCGGTCGCTGCCGGGCGCGAGCACCGTGCCGAGGCTCACGGTGTCGCCGTTGCCGAGCACGATGATGGCGGAGGCCTGGCCGGCCATGCCGAGCAGGGCCGCGCCGATGATGCCACCCACGATGCGATTGCGAAACTTCATGTGTCTCTCCTGTGACTCCCGACACCCTCGACGTGCCGCGGCGAGCGCCGCGAGAGGAAACGGACGGCGATGGTGTCGACGGTCGTCAGCATACCGAAAGGCGACTGAGCCGTTCAATACCCGCAGCCCGCTTCGGGGATGATCCTGAGGGACGCCGCAGGCGAATGCCGCCGGATTGCGGGCCTCGCGTGAGTGGGTGTCTCCTTCACCGGGGACGTCGTGTGTCAGTCATCGCGCGAGGCCGCCGGCATTCGTTCGATCCGTCGACATGGGCTTGCCCGCCAAGCCGGGCCGCGGCCACGGCCACACGAAGGGACGCCCGAAGCGGTCTCGTGCGAGCGAATCGGCGTTCACCTCGTTCTCGCCCTTCTCCACCACGCCCCGTGCGGGGCCGGCGTGCCCGTACACTTGGTTTCCGCGAGCGATGAGCTGTCGCGGGCGGGAAGGAACCGACCATGCCGAACGACAACAACGCCACCGACACGCAGAAGATCATCTACTCGATGATCGGGGTCTCGAAGACGATCGACCAGAAGCAGATCCTGAAGGACATCCATCTCTCCTACTTCTACGGCGCGAAGATCGGGGTGCTGGGCCTCAACGGCGCGGGCAAGTCGACGCTGCTGCGGATCCTGGCCGGGGCGGACACGAAGTTCGAGGGCAAGGTGGAGATGTCGCCGGGATATCGCGTGGGCTTCCTCGAGCAGGAGCCCCTGCGGAACGAGACGCGGACGGTGGAGGCGGTGGTGCGGGAGGGCGCGTCGGCGGTCTTGGGTCTGATCGAGGAGTACGACCGGATCAACGAGAAGCTGGGCGACCCGTCGCTGACGCCCGAGGCCATGGAGAAGCTGCTGGCCAAGAGCGGCGACCTGCAGGAGAAGCTCGACGCGATCGACGCGTGGACGCTCGACAGCCAGATCGAGATGGCGATGGAGGCGCTGCGGTGCCCGCCGGGCGACGCCACGTGCGACAAGCTGTCGGGAGGCGAGCGGCGACGCGTCGCGCTCTGCCGGCTGCTGCTCTCGAAGCCCGACGTGCTCCTGCTCGACGAACCGACCAACCACCTCGACGCCGAGAGCGTGGCGTGGCTGGAGCACCACCTGCAGCAGTACGCGGGCACGGTGATCGCCGTGACCCACGACCGCTACTTCCTCGACAACGTGGCGGGGTGGATCCTCGAGCTCGACCGCGGGCGGGGCATCCCGTACAAGGGCAACTACACGGGCTGGCTCGAGCAGAAGTCGGACCGGCTGCGGGTGGAGGAGAAGCAGGAATCGCTCCGCCAGAAGACGCTCGCCCGCGAACTCGAGTGGGTGCGACAGAACCCCAAGGGACGCCAGGCCAAGTCCAAGGCCCGCGTCACGGCCTACGAGCGGCTGCTGAGCGAGGACCAGGAGAAGCGGGCCAAGGAGATCGAGATCTACATCCCCCCGGGGCCGCGCCTGGGCACCCTCGTCATCGAGGCCAAGGGCGTCTCCAAGGCCTACGGCGACACGCTCCTGCTCGACGGGGTCGACTTCTCGATCCCCCCGGGCGCCATCGTGGGGGTGATCGGCCCCAACGGCGCGGGCAAGACGACGCTCTTCCGCATGATCAACGGCCTCGAGAAGCCCGACGCCGGCCAGTTCCGCGTCGGCGAGACGGTGACGCTCTCGTACGTCGAGCAGACCCGCGACTCGCTGCCGGCGGGCAAGACCGTGTGGGACGCCATCTCCGACGGCAACGAGGAGGTGCGGCTGGGCAAGATCAAGATGAACAGCCGCGCGTACGTCGCGAGGTTCGGCTTCTCCGGCGTCGACCAGCAGAAGCTCGTCGACACCCTCTCGGGCGGCGAACGCAACCGCGTGCACCTCGCGCGACTGCTCAAGACCGGCGCCAACGTCATCCTCCTCGACGAGCCCACCAACGACCTCGACGTCAACGTCATGCGGGGGCTCGAGGAGGCCCTCGAGCACTTCGGCGGCACCGCCGTCATCATCAGCCACGACCGCTGGTTCCTCGACCGGCTCGCCACGCACATCCTCGCCTTCGAAGGCGATGCGCAGGTGCGGTTCCACCACGGCAACTGGTCGAGCTACGAGGAGGACCGCCGCCGGCGGCTGGGCGCCGAGGCCGATCAGCCGCACCGGCTCAAGTACCGGCGCATGACCCGCTGACCCCCGCTGACCCCCGCCGACCCCCGCCGACCCCCGCCGACCCCCGCCGCACGCGGCGGTCCTGCGGCCTGCGCGGGCGGCGAGATCGATTTCCCCCAGAGCGGGGAGCCGTCGCGGCTGAATCCTCGACCATTTCGGACCGATCTCTCTCCGACGCCGTGTCGCGACGTTCGTCGCCGCGCACGCGCCACGAGGTTCGAGTCCGTCGGTCATGCCGAATGAAGCCCGAGAGTCCCGCGGTCATCACGAGTCGCGCCACGCGGCGTGGGACGCCGGTGCGCGCTGGTTCGTGACCCTCGCCCTCATCGCCGTCATCGCCTTCTCCACGCAACTCGCGCTGTCGCTCACGCTTCCCGCCCTTCGCGGACAACTCGGCGAGGCGACCTTGGCCGTCCTCAACGCGGGCATCATCGCCCTGGTGGTCGCGCCGCTGGGCTGCGGGCTGGTGGTGCTTCGGCACGTCCGGACCCGGAATGCGTCTCGTCAACGGGACGCGCGGGACCGAACGGCCCTGAACTCGGCCAGCCTGCTCGCTTCGCCCCGCGGCCAGGGCCTCGGCACCGCCTTGGCGCTCATGATCGTCATCGGCGCGGGCGTCGGAAGCTCCACCGTCGTCTCTCGCGAAGCCGCCACCGAGACCTTCCTCGACCTCGTCGCGGCGGCGGGCGGCGACATCGAGGCCGCGCCCCCGGGCACCGCCGAACGCTACCGGTACCGTCTGCACCGGATCAACCAAGTGAGCACGCTCGCGCTCCTCATGGGCGCGCTCGCCGCCACCGGCGTGGGCATGTGCGTCGCCGGCCTGCAGTCCAACCGACGCGCCTCCATGCAGGCAAGGCAAGCCAGCGACTTCATGCTGCGGTGCTTCGTCGAGCATGCGCCCGCGGCCGTGGCCATGGTCGATCGATCGATGCGGTACGTCGCCTGGTCCGAACGCTGGGTGCGCGACTACTCGCTCGAGTCGACGGGCGATCTCGCGGGCAAGCGTCTCGACGAGGCCCCCGCGAGCATGCCGTTGCACTGGCGAGAGGCGCATCGGCGATGCCTCGAGGGGCATGTCGAGACCTGTCGCCGCGACGCGATCGATCTTGGCGGCGGCGTTCGCTGGCTGGAGTGGGAGTTCAGGCCGTGGCGCCGCCCGAGCGGCGAGGTGGGGGGCATCGTCCTCTTCACCCGCGACGTGACCGAGCAGGTGGAGGTCGAGGGCGTCGAACGGGCCAAGCTCGCCGTGGCCGAGACCCGCCTGCAGGTCGCCAAGGCGCTGGCCTCGAGCGGCGGCCTGTCGGAACGCTTCGAGTCGGTGCTGGCCGCGATGATGGGCCTCAAGGGGCTCGGCGAGCCCTCCGGCGCGGCCATGCTGCTGGTGGATCCGATCACGGATCGACCGCAATCGGGCGCGGCGTGCGGCGTGCTGGGGGCCGACTTCGCCGAGACACGCGAGGCGACGACGATTCTCAGGCAGTTGCGGGAGGCCGGCGACGCCGAGGGACGCGTCGTCACGCAGCGAAACGCCTCCGGCGGCCGGTATGTCGTGCCGCTGATCGACCGTTCCCGCAACGAGCCCGAGTGCACCGGCGCCATCGTGCTGCTGACCAAGGGCGCGGCCGACGCGGGCGAGGCCGTGCTGGAGGCGATGAGCGACATCGGCGACCTGGTCGCCACCGCCCTGCTGCACGAGCGGGCGGCGGTCCTCGCCGAGCAGGCCAGGCTCGAGGCCGAGGAGGCCAGCCGCGCCAAGAGCGACTTCCTCGCCAACATGAGCCATGAGATCCGCACGCCCATGGCGGCGATTCTCGGCTACACCGACCTGCTCGCCGAGGACGGCGACCGAGGCTCGGCGCCCAAGCATCGGCTCGAGTACATCGAGACCATTCAACGCAACGGCGAGCACCTGCTCACCATCATCAACGACATCCTCGACCTCTCCAAGATCGAGGCCGGCAAGATGACCGTCGAGCACATCGAGACGCGGCCTCGGGAGATCCTCGCCGACGTCGTCTGCCTCATGCGCGTCAAGGCCACCGGCAAGGGCATCGCCCTCGCCGTCGAGCACGAGACCGCCATCCCCGAGACGATCCAGAGCGACCCCGTCCGCCTTCGCCAGATTCTCGTCAATCTCGTCGGCAACGCCATCAAGTTCACCGAACTCGGCGGGGTCACCATCCGCGTCGGTCTCGATCGCCTCGCCAGCGGCGGCTCCCAACTGCGATTCTCCATCGTCGACACCGGCATCGGCATGGACGCCGAGCAGCTCGGCCGCCTCTTCAGCGCGTTCTCGCAGGCCGACGCCAGCACCACCCGCCGGTTCGGCGGCACCGGCCTGGGCCTTCGCATCAGCCAGACACTCGCCCGCATGCTCGGCGGCGACATCGTGGTATGCAGCACTCCCGGCACGGGCAGCACCTTCACGGTCACGGTCGACACCGGCTCGCTCGCGGGCGTCACCATGCTCGCGCCCGACACGGGGGCGCCCGTGACCGAGATCCGCGAGCCCGCCAAGCTCGGCGACGCCCGGCCGCTTCAGGGCCTGCGCGTCTTCCTCGCCGAGGACGGTCCCGACAACCAGCGGCTCATCTCCTTCCATCTCGTCAAGTGCGGGGCGCAGGTCCGCGTCTTCGAGAACGGGCGGCTCGCTCTCGAGGCCCTCACCGTCGACGGCACCGTCGATGGCGCCCTGCTCGACGACCCGCCGTGCGACATCGTCCTCACCGACATGCAGATGCCGGAGATGGACGGCTACACGCTCGCCGCGACGCTCCGCGCCAAGGGCTGGAAGCGTCGCATCGTCGCCCTGACGGCCCACGCCATGAGCGGCGACGCGCAGCGGTGCGTCGACTCGGGGTGCGACACATACGCCAGCAAGCCCATCGACCGCGCGGGACTCATCGAGGTCTGCCGCACGCCGGGCGCGGTGGTGGCCAAGGCCACCTGAGCTCGCGCCGATCGTGGTTGTTCACTTCTTGCCGGGAATCAGGCCCTTGAGGGCCTCGGAGGCCATGTCCGCGGCCTTCTTCGCCGTCTCGTCGACCGTCTTCTTGACGTCGTCGATCACCTTCTTGCCCAGCTCCTCCACCTTGGCCTGGGTGTCGGCGACGACCTTCATGTCGAGCAGGTTCTTGCCCAGCCCCTCGAGCCGGCCGTTCAGGTCGCCCAGGAGGTCGGCGGGGATGAGCGAGCCGCCCTTCTCGGTCGCCGCGCTGAGCACCGCGCTGATGACGATGCTCGAGAGCTCCGAGACCGTCACGCCCGTGCCCGCCACGCCGCCGCCCGTCTTGCCGACGTTGCTCAGGGTGATCCGGTCGATGGGGATCGTCACCCGGGTGAGGTCGCTGACGGCCTGCGGGCCGCCCGCGAGGTCGATCATCACGACGATGTTGCTGAGCTCAAGGTCGTTGATGATCAACCGCTTCTCGCCGCCCGACGCCGGCGGCTGCGTCGCGCCGCCGCCCTGACCCTGCAGCCGCTTGAGCGAGTCGAGAATCGAGCCGTAGTTGGTCTTGCCGTCGCGACGTTCGAGGTTGACCACGAGCGTGTCGAGCGCGAAACGCGGGACCTCGATGGTCGAGCCCGAGAGCGACGCGAGCGAGAGGTTCACCCCGCCGGTGCCCAGCGACATGAAGGCGGGCGACTTGAACCCTTCGGGGTTGGCGATGGTGAGCCCCGAGAGGCCGAACTTGCCCGAGAAGAGGCCGATCGAGACGTCGTTCACCGTGGTCTGCGCGCCGGTGGCGAACGTGCCGCCCTGCTCGATGGCGACCTTGGCGACGCGGTCGACCTGGCTGAGCAGGAGGATCACGCCGCCCGCGAGCAGCACCACGAGCACGACCGCCGCCAACACGAGACGCTTGAGGATCTTCATGCCCCATTCTTGGCCGACGGCACGGCCCGCGTCGAGGCGGCGGGCCGAAGAACCTGCGTGAACGGGTCGGCGCGTTCCCGTACACTCCGCCATGCATCGCACCCGCCGCCGCGTGTTGGGTTCGCTCCTGGGGCTTTGTGCATGGCTCGCGCCCGCCGCGGGAGCCGCGGCGTCGCCCGGCGACCCGCTCGCCGGCG
>JBBAVG010000057.1:10653-16367 GCA_040397805.1 Phycisphaerales bacterium | reverse complement strand
AGGCGGCGTCACCCGCCTGGAACTCGCCCGGACTCGATGGCGCGGGCTCGGTCCCCATGGGCAATGGCCGTGCCGGCCTCAACGCCTGGGTCGAGGCCGGGGGCGACCTCGTGCTCCTGCTGTCGCACACCGACAGCTTCAGCGAGTGTGAACGCCTGCTCAAGCTCGGTCGCGTTCGCGTCGCCTTCGACCCGCCGCTCGACGTGACCCGCGGCTACCGCCAGCGGCTCGATCTCGAACGCGGCCTGCTCCGCGTCGAGACCGACGGATGCTCCTTCGACGTCCTCGTCGACGCCGCGTCCGACGCGGTGTGGGTGCGGGCCGACGCGGGCGAGCCCAACGGCCGGGCCGTGCGGGTGCGGTTCGAGACGTGGCGCACGCAGGAACGGCGGATCGCCGGCGACGAGCTGCGATCGGCGTGGCTCATGCTCTCGGCCCCCGAGTCGGTCGAGGTGCGGGAAGGCGCCGACGAACTGCTGGACGAACCCGCCGCCATCGCGTGGCAACACCGCAACCGGTGGTCGATGGTGCCCCTCACCTTGTCGCACCAGGGGCTCGCCGAGGCGGCGGCCGCCACGCGAGATCCGCTGCTGCACCGCACCTTCGGCGGCAGGATCGAGGGCGATGGCTTTTCGAAGTCGGGGCCGACCGAGCTGCGCCGACCCGCCGCCGCCACCCCCGCGACGCTGCGGATCACGGTGGCGTGCCGCCAACTCGAAGGGGAAGACGCGTTCGCGAAGGAACTGGCGGCACGGGCCGCCGAGCCGATGTCGTTCGACGATGTCGCCGCCCGAACGCACGCGTGGTGGCGGGGGCGGTGGGACCGCTCGTTCATCTTCGTCGAACCGCCGAGCCTCGGACCCGCGCCGCTGGCGGCGGGCCATCCGTGGCGGGTGGGCGTCGACTCCGACGGCGCGAATCGGTTCGAGGGCGAACTCTCGCGCGTGGCGGTGGCCGCCAGGGCGATGACGCCGGCGGAAGTGGCGGCATGGGCGGCCGGGGGCGAGGCGGCGGGCGCGACCCCGCTGGTTGCCACGATCGGCGCCGTCGCCGCAGCCGACGCGACGTTCCGAGACGCGCGGGCGTTCAGCGTGCTGGCGAGGGTCAAGCCCGCGAGGCCGGGCGTGACGGGACGCATCGTCGACGCGCTCACGGCCGGACGTGCCGACGGCATGCTGCTCGACCTGCAGGCCGGGCGGCTGCGGGCCATCGTCGGCGACGTGACGTTCCTCAGCGGCGAGGCGCCCACCGCGGGCGTCGAGACCGCCGTGGCGATGACATTCGACGCGTCGCAGGGTGGCGTCCGCCTCTACGTCGATGGTCGCGTGGTGGAGGGGGCTCCCGCGTCGCGCCGCGCCACGACCGTGAGCGAGGCCTACGCCGCCCAGCGGTTCATGACTCTGGCGGCGACGGGGGGCGAGTTCCCCGTGAAGTTCAACGGGTCGATCTTCACGGTGCTGCCGGCGCACGTCAACGGGTCGGCGTTCAACGAGGACTATCGCGCGTGGGGCGGGTCGTTCTGGTGGCAGAACACGAGACTGCCGTATCACGGCATGCTCGCCCGGGGTGACGGCGATCGTCTCGACTCGCTCCTTGACTTCTACGCGCGTCAGGTGCCCCTCGCCGAGGCGAGAGCCCGGCTGTGGCACGGCGTCAAGGGGGCGTGGTTCCCCGAAACCATGACGACCTTCGGCACCTACGCCAACGGCGACTACGGCTGGAACCGAGATGGCCGCGTGCCGTCGGAGGTGCTCTGTCCGTGGTGGTGTTATGCGTGGAACCAAGGGCCCGAACTGGTGGCGATGATGCTCGACCAGTGGGACCACGACCGCGATCTTCGCCGGCTGCAGGACCGAACGCTGCCGATGGCCAGGGCCGTGCTGTCGTACTTCGATTCGCGGTTTGCACGCGACGGCTCGGGGAGGCTGGTGATCTCGCCGACGCAGTCGCTCGAGACCTACTGGACGGGCGTCGTGAACGACCTGCCCACGGTGGCGGGGCTCGGCGAGGTGACGGCGAGGTTGTGTGCGCTGCCGGCGGACATCGGCTCGGCCGAGGATCGTGCGCTGTGGAATCGCGTGCGGGAGGCGTGTCCGCCCCTGCCGCTGGCGAAACGGGATGGGGCGGCGGTGGCGACGTTCCAGCCCGCCGAGCAGTTCAGCCCCGCGAGGAGCAACTGCGAGAACCCGGAGCTGATGGCCGTGTGGCCCTTCGGCTTCGCGGGCGTGGGGCGAGGCTTGCTCGAGGAAGGGCGAGCGACGTTCGAGCGGCGCATCGAGAAGATGACGCACGGATGGACGCAGGACGGCCAGCAAGCGGCCCGGCTCGGGTTGGCCGACGAGGCGGCGAGGGTCCTGCTCGCCAAGGTTCGCAACACGCACGCCGCCTTCCGCTTCCCGGGCTTCTGGGGCCCCAACTTCGACTGGCTGCCCGACCAGTGCCACGGCGGGAACCTCATGACGACGCTGCAGGAGATGCTGCTGCAGACGCCCGGGGAGGCGATCATCGTGTGCCCCGCGCTGCCCAGGCAGTGGCGAGGCACGTTCCGCCTTCACGCGCCGAGAGGCACCGTGGTGACCGCGCGCGTGGGCGATGGCGTGATCGAGCGGCTGGAGGTCGAGCCCCCCGAGCGACGCAAGGACGTGGTGGCGGGCGAGGGGTGGGTGATCGCCCGATGACGGCCGGTGGCGGCCGATCCACGCCCGATCGGGGGAGACGGCGCGAGGTTTCGCGGACGCTCGGCGGCGTCGCGGGGCCCGCGACGAATCAGGGGGCGGCGGCGGGTCGATAGGGATGATGCCGCGGGCGTTCGAGGCCGTGCGGCATGCATGACCCACTCGACTCCATCCCACGAGGCGGGGCCGTCGTCGCCCGCGACGACGAGCCGCAAGTGCTGGAGCTGTGCGCTGATCTGGTGCATGGCGTCGGCGATGATCATCTTCGCGGGCCTGGCGGCATGGGCGGGGCGGCAGGCCCTGTCGCCCTCGCCGCGGCCGTTGCGGGTGGCGATCAACCCATGGCCGGGCTACGAGTTCGCGACCCTCGCGCGCACGAAGGGCTTCTTCGAGGACGAGGGGATCGACGTTCGCCTCCTCGAACTCAGCGGGCTGGGCGACTGCGTGCGTGCCTTCGAGCGTGAGCAGGTGGACGGCTTCTTCGGCACGGTGACGGAGGTGTTGCGGTCCCGAGACCAGAGCCACCGCGACGCCCAGATCGTGATGGTGGCCGACTACTCGGACGGCGCGGACGTGATCCTCGCTCGCGACGGGGTCGCCACGGTGGCGGAGCTGCGGGGCCGGCGCATCGGCATCGAGACGGGCTCGCTGACGGCGTTCATCCTCGCCCGGGCGCTCGAGCAGTCGGGGCTCGCGTGGACCGACGTGCGGATCGTGCACATGGCCGCGATGGACATGGCCGCGGCGATGGCCGAGGGCAAGGTCGACGCGGTGGTGACCTATCCGCCGCTGTCGCTGGAGATCGTCAAGTCGGGCACGGGACGGGAGGTCTTCAGCACCCGCGAGATTCCCGGCGAAGTGGTGGACGTGCTCGCCTTCGACGAATCGAGCCTGGCGACGCGCGGCGACGAGATTCGAGGGTTCATCCGCGCCTTCCACCGGGCGCAGGAGTACGCCAAGGCCAACCCGGTCGAGTCGATGGGCATCATGGCGGCCAGGGAGGGGATCACGCCCGAGGAATTCGAGGCCGCGCTCAACGGCGGCGTGAGGCTGGTCGGCCGCGAGGACCAAACGAGGTTCCTCGGTCGCGGCGGCTCGCTGCCCGGCGTGGTCGCCTCGACCGAAAGGATCCTGCGATCGATCGGCCAGTTGTCGGGTTCCGTCAACACGTCGGGCGTGGTGGCCACGGCGCGGGAGGAGTCGCGTGACTGAGCGCCTCGCTCCATCACGAACGGACGTCACGAGGTTCCGGTCGCTGCGCGTCAAGATCATCGCGCCGCTGGCCGCGGCATGCGTGATCATGGTGGCGCTGTCGGTGGTGCTGACGGTTCGGTTGGGCGAGGTACAGGCCCGCAAGCGGCTGGCCGAACGCGCCGAGGTCGCGGCCCGCGTCGTGAACTACGCGGCCGAGACGGTGGAGGACCCGCGCGACCTGCAGCGGCTGGTGAACTCGCTGGGCAGCGAGCTCGACGTCACGCGGATCGTGGTCGTGGCCGGAAGCGAGCCGCGGATCATCGCCAGCACCCGCAACGAGTGGGTGGGTCGGCTGCTCCGCGACGTGCCGGGCACCGGCATCGACGAGGACCTCGCCGACTCGATCGCGAGCAAGGCCACCGTCTTTCACGAGCACACGGGCTCTTCCGAGATCGAGTGCATCATCCCGCTCCTGGTGACCCGACCCGACGAGGCCTTCACCCGCGGGGCGGTCATCGTGAACCTCGACGTCACCCCCGTGGCCAGGCAAGCCAAGCTCTGGGCGGTGATGGTGGGGTCGGCTTTCTGTGCCGCGCTCATGGCGGCCTTCGGCGGCGTCTGGCTGCTGGTCAGCCGCGTGGTGCTCAAGCCCGTCGAGGCGATGTCGAGGCAGGCGGCGGACCCGCAAGGACGGATCGAGGTTCCCGCGGGCACCCTTGACGAACTCGGAGTGCTCGCGACGGTCCTTCGCGACGGCCGCGACCAGATCGTGTCGTCCAACCGCGAGCTCGAGATGCGACAGCGCATCCTCGAGAGCGTCATCGAGTCGGAGATCACCGGCTACTGGGACTGGGACGTGGCGGCGGGCGTCGAGCACTACAGCGCGGCATGGAAGCGCATGCTGGGCTACGAGCCCGACGAACTCCCCGACACGCCCGAGACGTGGCAGCGGCTCATCGAGCCCGACGACCTGCCCGTGGTCATGGAGAACTTCCAGCGTCACGTCGAGTCGAGAGGGGCGAAGGCCTTCTACGCCGAGCTTCGCTACCGCCACAAGGACGGCTCGTGCAAGTGGGTCATCTGCGCGGGCAAGGTGATCGAGTGGTCGGCTTCGGGCGAGCCGCTGCGCGTCGTGGGCTGTCACGTCGACATCAGCCGGGGCAAGGCCGCCGAGGCGTCGCTGGCGCAGGCCCGCGCCCAGGCCGAGCAGGCGCTCCGCGAGATCGGCATCCTCCGCACCGCGCTCGATCGCCACTCCATCATCTCGACGGCGGGCCGCGACGGCCGCATCCTCGACGTCAACACCGGATTCTGCGAGGTCAGCGGGTACTCGCGCGAGGAACTGATCGGGCAGGACCACCGCATCCTGAGTTCCGGCACGCATCTGCCCGAGTTCTGGCGCAACGTGTGGTCGACGCTCGCCTCGGGCGTGGCGTGGCGCGGCGAGGTGTGCAACCGCCGCAAGGACGGCACCTTCTACTGGGTCGACAGCACGATCGTGCCGTACGTGGGCGCGGGCGGTTCGGTCGACCGGTACATCTCGATCCGGTTCGACATCACCAGGCAGAAGCTCGCCGAGGCCCGGCTCATCGCGGCCCAGGCCGCCGCCGAGGCCGCCAACGCGGCCAAGAGCGAGTTCCTCGCCAACATGAGCCACGAGATCCGCACGCCCATGACGGCCATCCTCGGCTTCGCCGACCTGCTCGCGGGCGAGAGCGACCACGACGCCGCCAAGCGGGCCGAGTACGTCGGCACCATCCGCCGCAACGGCGAGCACCTGCTGGCCATCATCAACGACATCCTCGACATCTCCAAGATCGAGGCGGGCAAGCTCCACGTCGAGTC
>JBBAVG010000057.1:0-10553 GCA_040397805.1 Phycisphaerales bacterium | reverse complement strand
ATCCTCTTCGCCGAGGACGGACCCGACAACCAGCGGCTCATCGGCTTCCAGCTCCGCAAGGCCGGCGCGAACGTCACGATCGTCGAGAACGGCCGCCTCGCGGTGCAGGCCCTGACCGTCGGCGGCGCGCTCAGCGGTCCGTGCATCGAGCCCCCGCCCTTCGACGTCGTGCTCAGCGACATGCAGATGCCCGAGATGGACGGCTACGCCGCCACGAGGCTCCTGCGGTCGCTGGGGTGTCGCCTGCCGATCATCGCCGTCACCGCGCACGCCATGAACGGCGACGCCGAGCGGTGCCTCGAGGCCGGCTGCGACGCCTACGCCACCAAGCCCGTCGACCGCGAGCGGCTGGTGCGGACGATCCTCGACTCGCTCAAGGCGCGTGTCGCGGCCTGACGAGGCGTGGCGTCACGAGCACGCTCGCCATGGGCATGACTCGCGAGACCCACGGTCGTGCGGTCGTTCAGGCCGTGACGCCCTGGCCCGCCACCTCGTCGATGTAGCGGGCGAAGTGGCCGATGGGCGGGGTCTCGAGGGCGGGGTCCTTGGCCTCGTCGTCCCAGCGACGCAGACGCACCGCCCGCTCGAAGTGCGGGTGCGCGCGGAAGACCTCGACCTCCGCCGCGTTCATCAGGCCGCCCTGCAGGTGCAGGCTCTGCACCGACGGGGGGCTGAGCTTGGCGAGATAATCCGCCTCCGCGGTGCAGAGGTACCGCTTCGCGTCGACGTGCATGCGGACGGGATCGACCACCTCGGGGCCGAAGTGGCGGGTGAGCCACTGCTCGCCCAGCACCTCGTGGCGGTCGTCGATGCCCTGGTCGGGCGCGTCGTCGGGAAGGTCGTGCAGCAGGTGGCCGATGTCGTGCAGCAGGGCGGCGGTGATGAGGGCGGCGTCGGCCCCGTCTTGCTCGCCCATCCACGCCGCCTGCAGGGCGTGTTGCAACTGCGTGACCGACTCGTGGCCGTACTGCGAGTTGCCGGATCGGTGGAAGAGTTCGATGATGCGGAGCGTGGTGGGGTGCATGGGACGCCTCGTGTGATGAGCGGGAACCAAGGAGGGTACTTCGCGGCGGCGGCGCGTGCACGAAGGGAGCGTTCAGGTTGCGTCAAGGGTGTGCAACGCCGTCGCGAAGATCGCCGAGCACGCGTGCCAGCCGCCGTCCGAACTCCTCGATGGCCGCCTCGTCGTGCGCGAGCGAGAGATAGAGCTTGGTTCCCATGGGGTTGAGGAAGATGCCGGCGCGGAAGAGCCCCAGCATCATGGCACGGGCCTTGGCGCGGTCGCCCGCGAGGGTGGAGCGGTAGTCGACCACCGGCAGGTTCGAGAAGACGATCTGACCCAAAGGGCCCGTGCCGATCACCTGGCCGACGTGTCCGGTGTCGCGAAGGACCCGCCTCAAACGCTCGCGGAAGAGTTCGCCCAGTGATTCGAGCCGGGCGTACGACCCCGCGCGGGCGTAGATGCTCAGGGCCGCCAGCGACGCGGCGGCGGAGACGGGGTTGCCCCCGAGCGTCGACGCGGTCCACACGTAGGTCGTCTTTCCGGCGCGGGCCTCGCGAGCAAGGTCCATGACGTCGGCGCGGCCGACGAACGCCCCGATGGGCATGCCCCCGCCCAGGGCCTTGCCATAGGCCACGAGGTCGGCGGGCACGCCCCAGCGTTCCTGCGCGCCACCGAAAGCCATGCGGAATCCCGTCACCACCTCGTCGAAGACGAGCAGCACCCCCGCCGCGTCGCACGCCGCCCGCAGCGATTCGAGGAACCCCGGCGCGGGTGCGAGGCAGCGGTGCAGCGGTTCGACGATGACGCAGGCCAGGTCGCGGGCGTGCGACTTGATGGCGTGCGCCGCGGCATCAGGATCGTTGAACGGCGCGACGATGGTGTCGGCGAAGTGGACGCCGTCGCTCGAGGGCTCGGGGTTCGGGAAGGGCGTCTTGCCCGAGGGGAAGAGGCTCGTCACGCCCTCGTCGTTGGAGCCGTGGTACGCGCCCTCGAACTTGAGCGCGAGGCGCTTGCCCGTGAAGGCGCGGGCGAGCCGCAGGCAGTGCATGGTGGCCTCGGTGCCCGAAGCGCAGAATCGCACCTTGGCGTCGCGACGGGGCTGCACGCGAAGGATGGTTTCCGCCAGCGAGAGCGAGACGTCGGTGACGGTGGCGAAGTTGGTGCCCAGCGACAGGCGTGCCGCGGTCGCGGCGACGATCTCGGGGTGCGCGTGCCCCGCGAGGGCCGAGCCCCAGCCCATCGAGAAGTCGAGCATCTCGCGTCCCTGCATGTCCCACAGGCGACACCCCGAGCCCCTGGCCACGGCGGTGACCAGGTCGGGCGTCAGGTCGAACTCGCCGTTGGAGCCGCCGGGAAAGGCCGCCATGACGCGGGCCGCGTGCGGGCAGCCGACGCTCGCGTGCCGGGTCGTGTCGGGGGTCGCGTCATGGGTCGGGGTCGTCAGCGCGGTCATCGAGGCCTCCGTGGTTCGAGCAACGTCAGCATCCATCCTGCCAGCGAACAAAGAACGTCTCGATGTCAGTGCCGTCGACGCCTCCGTCGAGGTTGACGTCGGCACGCTCCTCGCCCGCGCCCCACGCGTCGAAGAATGCCGCCACGTCCGACCCGTCGACGCCGCCATCGGCGTTGAAGTCCGCGAGGCAGGTGGGCACGCCCGTGACCCGCACATGGTCGATCGCCCACCACCAGTTGTTGCGGGCGTCCGACAGCTCGAAGTCGAACTCCACCCATGCCGCCGCGGCGTCGACCGGCGCGAGGATCGACACCGCCTCGTTCGGGGCGTCGGCGTGGAAGTTCGCGCCCGGCGTCGATGTCCAGTCGAGCACGGTCCGCGGCGCGGCGGCGTCGGTCCTCGCGATGATCCTCGCGCGCTGCGAGTCTTCCGGCCTCCAGCTCGAGTCGAAGGCGAGCGAGAGCGAGTCGCGGGCGATGCCCGTCAGCGGGATGCGGGGCGTTCGCATCACCGCGCGATAGGCCCCCAGGCGGCTCGGCGTCCCGCGGTCGTCCCACTCGTCGGGGTCCGCCACCGCCACCGCCCCGCGGGCCCGCAGGAACTCCGAGCGGCGTTGATTCTGCGCAATCGTCGACCACCACGTCCTGTCGGCGATGGCCCAGCCCTCCCATTCCGTCACGCCCACCGCGGGGTCGGCCAGGCCCGGCACGCCGCTGTCGTCGAACGTCCAGCCCAGCGGCGGCACGCCGCTCCACACCCCCGTCGCGGGCGGCTGCTCGTCGACCGACGGTCCCAGCGCCACGCCGTCGAAGTCCTCGCTCAGCAGCAGGCGACGAGCGTCGAGCGGGAGCGCACGCACCTCGACGTGATCGATCGCCCACCACCAGTTGTTGCCCGCCTCCGCCAGCGTGAACGACACCCGCACCGTCGACGCGCCCGCCGGGTGGGGCAACGCCAGCCGCACGCGTTCGTTCTCCGCGTCGGGCTTGAAGTCGGGCCCCGGCGTCGACGTCCACTTGATCAACTGCACGGACGAGCCGCCGTCGATGCTGACGTTCAAGTAGGCCGTCTGCTGGCCCTCGGGCCGCCAACTCGAGTCGAAGATCAACTCCGCCGTGCCCGGCGCCATGCCGGCCAGCGAGATCGGCGGGGTCGCCAGCACCGTCGTGTACGGCCCCGGGTCCCGGGGCAGGTCGCTCCATTCGTCCGGATCGGCCACCGCCACCGCGCCCGAGCCGAGGGCGAAGTACGAACGGTTCTGGTCGCCCGCCGCGTTCGACCACCACGTCTTGGAGGCGATGCTCCATCCTCGCCACTCGCGTACGCCCCCGGCGGGGACGCCGGAGCGATCGATCGTCCAGCCCGCCGGCCCCGTCGCGCTCCAGACGGCCGCGCCCGCGAGGGTTTCGTCGAGGTTGGGCGAGAGCGGGACGCCCTCGAAGTCCTCGAAGAAGAGTCGGGCGGTGATCAGGCACGGAGCGCTGTCGCACGGCGTTCCCTCGCCGGCCCACGTGCCCCGGCGGTCGTCGCACGCGGCCGACGTGAGCGTGAGGCACTCGCCGGTGGGCAGGCAGCACGCGCCCGTCGGGGGCGGGGGCGGCGGCACGCAGGCGAAGGGCGCCGAGGGCGACGAGGCCATGTCGAGCCCCACGGGCACGCCGTCCCACCCCCACGCGGGATCGATCGGCAGGCCGAGGAAGTGCATGACGGTGGCGGGAATGTCGGCGAGCGTCGGCGCGGGGGTGATGATGCCGCGGGCGGACGAGGGGCCCGCGACGATCAAGGGCGTGAGGCGGTGCTCCGGGATGTTGCGGCCGTGCGAGCCGTCGGGCGTCCCGCCGTGATCGCTCGTCACGATGATGAGCCAGTCCTCGAACGCGGCGTTGGGTCGGGCGGCGATGGCGGCGAGAATCTGCCCGACCAGGGCGTCGACGCGTTCGATCGCCCGCAGGTACGCGGGAATGGTCGGGGAGAAGCCGTTGGCGTGGCCCGCGCCGTCGACGTCGTCGAAGTGGAGGAAGATGACGTCGGGGTCGGAGGTCGCCAGCAGGGTGACGCACGCCGCGGCGACCTCATCGCCGGGCACGCCCGCGACGGCCTCGTCGGCGCACCCGTTGCAGATGCGGGTGTTGACCGGACTCCACTGGACGATCGACGCGGTGACGGCGTTGCAGGCGGCTTGGAGCCGGCTGAAGAAGTGGGGGTACTGGTCGTACCTGGCGTTGTTGAAGGAGTTGTCGGTCACGCCGTGCTTGGCGCGATGCACGCCGGTGAGAATGGTCGACCAGCATGGCCCGCTGATGGTGATGTCCTCGGCCATGCACTCGCCGCTGTACGCGCCCGCCGCGCGGAGTCCGTTGAAGACCGGGGCGTTCGCCGCCACCATGGCGTCGGGTCGCATGCCGTCGACGCCCACGATGAGGACCTTGCGGACGATGTCCTGCGCGGACGCGGCGGCGGCAACCAGGAAAACGACGGTGGCGATCGTGGCCGAGCGGAAAGTGATCACGTGCGAATGCTACCGATCCCCGCCGCCGCCACCCCGCGTCGAACGCCACGCGGGCGCAATCTTCGCGCGATCCTCGCGCCCAGGTCCGCGGCGGGCCGCCCCCGTCATGCACCCGCGTGGATCCCTACCGTCCGTTCCCATGGCCAAGCGTTCCTCCTCCTCCGTCGTGCACGTCGGGCTCACGCAGTTCGCGTGCGTCGAGTCCCCGAAGGACAACCTCGCCCGCCAGCTCCGCCTCATCGACGCGGCCGCCAAGTCTGGCGCGCAGATCGTCTGCACCCAGGAGCTCTTCACCAGCCTCTACTTCTGCCAAGGCGAGGACCACCGCTTCTTCGACTACGCCGAGCCCATCCCGGGCCCCTCCACCAAGGCGCTGCAGGCCGCCGCCCGCAAGCACAAGATCGTCATCGTCGGCAGCCTCTTCGAACGCCGCTCGGCGGGTCTTTACCACAACACGGCCGTCATCATCGACGCCGACGGGTCGCTCAAGGGCATCTACCGCAAGATGCACATCCCCGACGACCCGCACTACTACGAGAAGTTCTACTTCACCCCCGGCGACACGGGCTTCCGCGCCTTCGACACCGCCGTCGGCCGCATCGGCGTGCTCATCTGCTGGGACCAGTGGTTCCCGGAAGGCGCTCGCCTCACCGCCCTGCAGGGCGCGCAGATCCTCTTCTACCCGACCGCCATCGGCTGGCACCCCGCCGAGAAGGCTCAGTACGGCAAGGCCCAGCACGACTCGTGGGAGACCATGCAGCGCGCCCACGGCATCGCCAACGGGTGCTTCGTCTGCGCGCCCAACCGCGTGGGCCACGAGCGCGTGCTGGACCCGTCCGGCAAGCCCTACAGCAAGGCGGGCATCGAGTTCTGGGGGCAGAGCTTCATCTCGGCCCCCAATGGCGAGGTCGTCGCCCGCGCCTCCGTCGACGAGGAGCAGGTGCTCATCGCCCCGTGCGACCTGGCCAAGGTCGAGTTCAGCCGCACGCACTGGCCCTTCCTTCGCGATCGCCGCATCGACGCCTACGGCGACATCACCCGCCGCTTCATCGACTGACAGGAGCCCCCGTCCATGGCCAAGCGTTCCGCCCGTTCGCGTCATCGCGTCATCACCGACAAGACGCCCGCCCAGCTCGGCTACACCTTCCCCGCCGAGTGGGAGCCGCACTCGGGCACCTGGTTCTCGTGGCCCCGGCCCGAGGGCATCTCCTTCCCCGGCCGCTACGACACGGTCCCCGCCAACTTCGCGGCGATCTTCCGCGAGATCACGCCCCGCGAACTCGTGCACGTCAACGTGCATAACGAGAACTACGAGACCATCGTGCGAGGCACGCTCGCCGAGCACGGCGTCAACCTCCGCCGCGTGCGGTTCCACCACATCCGCACCAACGAGAACTGGTGCCGCGACCACGGCCCGGCCTTCGTGACGCGACGCCGCGGCGGCAAGCGCGAGATGGCGGTGGTCGACTGGGGCTTCAACGCCTGGGGCGGCAAGTACCCTCCCTACGGCGACGACGACGCCGTCCCCACCCGCATCGCCGAGGAACTCGGGCTGCCCGTCTTCCAGCCGGGCGTCGTGATGGAGGGCGGGGCCATCGACGTCAACGGCCGCGGCACCCTCCTCACCACCGAGTCGTGCCTCCTCAACCCCAACCGCAACCCCGGCCTCTCCCGCAAGCAGATCGAGAAGTACCTCCGCGACTACTACGGACAGGCGAAGGTGCTCTGGCTTGGCGACGGCATCGACGGTGACGACACCGACGGCCATGTCGACGACCTCGCGAGATTCATCGACCCCCACACCATCGCGGTGGCGGTCGAACTCGATCACAAGGACCCCAACTACAAGGTCCTCAAGGAGAACGTCCGTCGCTGCGAACTGCTCCGCGACCAGGACGGCAAGCCCTTCAACCTGTGCGTCCTCCCCATGCCCAAGCGGATCGTCCGCGAGGGTCAGCGGTTGCCGGCCACGTACCTCAACTTCTCGTTCGTGAACGGCGCGATCCTCGTGCCCACGTTCCGCGACCGCAAGAACGACGCCTTGGCCCTCGAGATCCTGCGGCTCGCGCTGCCGGAGATCGATGTCATCGGCGTCGATTGCTGGGAGCTCATCTGGGGCCTGGGAGCGATCCACTGCGCCAGCCAGCAGCAGCCGCGGTGATGCGCGTTCGTGAGGCCCCCGCAGGAGGCAACGAGGGTAGCGGCGGGTGAAACGAACCCGCTCTGCGGGTGAGTTGAACCCGCCGTGACGCTCGTGGCGAGCACCCGCCCCGGGAGGGGCGGACGAGGGTGAGGCGTGGTCGTCGGCCCCGTTGGGGCCATGCGCGAATCGGCGCGAGTCCACGAGTTCCCTCACCCGCTGCGCGGGTTCGGTCACTCGTGGCAACGCTCGTGGGCCCTTGCGGGCCCTTGGTGTGGGCGTATCTTGGTCCCGGAGGGAGCGACGGCCTTCGCGGCGCTGGGTCACGCGTTCAACGCCTCACCGCCCGCCGGTCGCTCCGTTCGAGCCGTCCCCCGCGGGTCCGGATTCGATGAACCCTTCGGCCGTCCGCCGTTCCCTGATGAAGATCATCCCGACGATGAAGGTCAGGGCCGCCACCGCGATCGGGTAGGCCAATCCCGCGTACATGTTGCCCGTGCGGGCGACGATCGCCGTGCCCACGAAGGGCACCAAGCCGCCGAAGACGCCGTTGCCGATGTGGTAGGGCAGCGACATCGAGGTGTAGCGGATGCGCGTGGGGAAGAGCTCCACGAGGAAGGCCGCGATGGGTCCGTAGACCATCGTGACCAGCAGCACCTGCGCGAGGATCAGCAGCGTGAGCAGCACCACGTTGGGATCGGGGCTCGAGCCCGGTGCGCCGTCGACCCCGGGCGTGAAGCCCGCCGCGGCGGTCATCGCCTTGTAGATGGGCACGTAGAGGATCGCGCCCAGCAGGCACCCGGCCATCATGATCGGCTTGCGGCCCACGCGATCGGAAAGCGCGCCGAAGACGATGAAGAAGGGCGTGCCCAGCAGCAACGCGACCGCCACGACGATGTTGGCCGTCACGAACTCGACCTTGAGCACCGTCTGCAGGAAGTACAGGGCGTAGAACTGGCCGGTGTACCAGACCACGCCTTGTCCGGCAGCCGCGCCGAAGAGCGCGATGAGCACCACCCGCAGGTTCTCGCGGTTGCCGAAGCTGTCGCGGATCGGCGTCTTCGACCCGCCCCCCGACGACTTCATCGCGATGAAGGCCGGCGACTCCTGAAGGGTGCGACGCAGCCAGAACGAGAAGATCACCAGCACCAGCGACAGGATGAAAGGGATGCGCCAGCCCCACTGGGCGAACTGCTCCTCGCCCACCGAGCGGCGGCACAGGAGGATCACGCCCAGCGAGACGAAGAGCCCCAGCGTCGCGGTGGTCTGGATGAACGAGGTGTAGAAGCCCCTCCGCCCGTCGGGCGCGTGCTCGGCCACGTAGGTCGCCGCGCCCCCGTACTCGCCGCCGATGGCCAGCCCTTGCATCAGCCGCAGGATCACGAGCAGGATCGGCGCAAGCAGCCCCGCCTGCTCGTACGTCGGCAGCACGCCGATGGCGCACGTCGAGCCGCCCATCAGCAGGAGCGTCACCAGGAAGGCGTGCTTGCGGCCCACGATGTCGCCCAAGGCCCCGAAGAAGATTGCCCCGAAGGGACGCACCACGAACCCCGTGGCGAAGGTGGCCAGCGTTGCCAGAAGAGCCACGGTCTCGTTGCCCTTGGGGAAGAACGACGCCGAGATGATCGTCGCCAGCGACCCGAAGATGTAGAAGTCGTACCACTCGATCAGCGTGCCCGCAGAGCTGGCCGCGATCACGGTGCGGAGCGTGCGTGGAGTTGTGGTCGTCACGGGCTCAGCATATCACCCGTGCCTCGGGGCCGTACCCTCCCGCGTGCCCGACGTCCAACCACTCACGGTCCTCTACGACGGACGCTGCGGGCTGTGCCACGCGTCGGTGGCGTGGGCGACCCGCCACGCGCCCCCGGGCGCGTTTCGCTTCGAACCCCGCGAGGGGCCCGTTGGTGCGGAGATCCTCGCTCGCCCGGGCGTCGATCCCGCTGTCGCTGCTGCCGACTCGATGGTCGTCGTCGACGGCGAGCGCTTCCTCATCCGCTCCGACGCCACCCTCGCCGTGGCCCGTCGCCTGCGGCTTCCCTGGCGACTGCTGGCGTTGGGCACGCTCGTGCCCCGCGGACTCCGCGACGCGATCTACGCGTTCCTCGCGGCGCGGCGGCATCGTTGGCCCGCCCCGGGCGATCGCTGCGAGGTCGCCGCCGCCCCCGCGATGCCGACGCCCCGCTACCACGGGCTCGACGTGCTCCGCGCTTCGATGATGCTCCTGGGCGTCCTGCTCCACGCGGCATGCAACTACATCCCCGGCCCCGCCGACGGCGGCTGGCCCGCCCGCGAACCCGACAGTTCCCCCTTGGCCGGCGTCCTTGTGGTCTTCATCCACGCCTTCCGCATGCCCGCCTTCTTCCTCCTCGCCGGATTCTTCGGCGCGATGATGCTCGAACGTCGCGGCATGGTCGGCCTCTTCCTCGACCGCCTCCACCGCATCGCCCTGCCCTTGATCGTGGGCTGGGTGATCCTCTTCCCCCTCGTCAAGGGCGCGTTCATCCTCGCCGCCGTGCGAGACCACGCGCCGTCGGTGCAGGCCTCCATCGCCGCCTTCCCGCGCGAGATGCTCGCCTCGCCGTGGGCCGACCCCTCGCCCGCGCACCTGTGGTTCCTCTGGTACCTGCTGCTGCTCTACGCCGCGGCGGGCGCGGTCGTCGTGCTGCTGCGAACGCTCCCGTCGTCGTGGCGACGGCGGCTCGACGATCTTGCGGGCCGTTCCCTCTCGGGCTCGTTCCGCCTGCCGCTGCTGGGCCTCGTGGGCACGCTCGCGTTGTTCCCGATGAAGGGTCCGATGCTCGACACGCCAGGCGCGTTCGCGCCTGACCTCAAGGTGCTCCTTGCCTACGCCCTGCCCTTCGGCGTCGGCTGGCTCCTCTGGCGTCGTCGCGACGTCATCGACGACCTCAAGCGCCTCGCGACGAGGCGGCGCACCTTGGTGGTCGGCTCGTTGCTGGCGGCGACGCTGGCGTGCATCGCCGCGAGCCTGATCGGCTTCGGCCGCCCCGGCAGCGACGCCGTCGGCCTCGTCACCCGCGCCGTCGTGGCCATCAGCGTCTGGTGGATCATCCTCGGCGGCATCGGCATGGCCGAGTCGATCATCACCGCCCCGGGCCGCCTCACCCGGCGGCTGGTCGACGCATCATACTGGATCTATCTCGCGCACCTGCCCTTGTGCGTCGTGGTGCCCCTCGCCCTTCGCGACTGGGGGGTTGCCCCGATGGTCAAGGTGCTCGTGACGACCGTGCTCACGACGGGCCTGCTGCTCGTGTCGTTCGAGGCGATGCGGGCGGTCCTGCCGCCGCGTCGGGGTTCGACGGGATGAGTCGAGGCGGGGTGCATGTCACCCGCCGCTCCATTCGTCGATCTCTCCGGGACCACAGCACACCCACGCCAAGGGCCCGCAAGGGCCCACGAGCGTTGCCACGAGTGACCGAACCCGCGCAGC
>JBBAVG010000056.1:0-24613 GCA_040397805.1 Phycisphaerales bacterium | reverse complement strand
CACCTCGATTCCGTGCGTGTTCGATTCGGAGGAGGCGAGGCAGACTCGCATCTCGAGGCTGCTGGACGTGGCGCATCGTCGCGGGCGGTGAGGCCTCGACGCCGAGCACCGCGAGCGGGAGGAGAACTGGCTCCATCGGGTGTCGGTGGATGCCGATAACACCATGTCGCAGGCATCAAACCACGTTTGCTGGCACTCAAGCATGCGTCCCACTTGACAAAAAATCTAGATTGGCTAGACTTTCGTAAGGACGTTGTGAGGAGGTGTGGATTGATTTGGAACCTCTCTGAAGCCAAGAACCGCCTCAGTGAGTTGCTGGACCGGGCGCGCCGTGAGGGACCTCAGACCATCACGCGCCGTGACGACACGTTCGTCCTGCTGCGCGCGGATCAATACGAGCTCCTCGCGGGCAAGAAACCCAGCTTCACCGACTGGCTGCTCAACGGACCCCGCCTCGACGAACTGGACTTGCCTCCACGTGACGCTTCGACCATGCGTCGGGCCGACCTCTCCGAAGGCGACCGATGAAGACGCTGATCGACACTGACGCACTCTGCGAGGCGCAGAAGCCCGAGGGCCATCAGGGTGTGCGGCGAACGTTGGCTGCCGCCAACCCTGTCGAGCTGTTCATCAGCGTCATCACGATCGGCGAGATCGCGCACGGCATCGCGCGCCTGCCGGCCGGATCGCGCCGCAACTCGCTCGAAACATGGCTCGGCGCCACCGAGCGGCACTTCGCCGACCGGATCCTGCCCATCGATCGGGACATCGCGCAGCGCTGGGGAGAACTCACCGCCCGCGCCGCTCGATCCGGGCACACTCTGCACGCGGCCGACGGGCTGATCGCCGCGACGGCGATGCATCACGGCATGCGCATCATGACCCGAAACATCAAGCACTTCGAGTGCTGCGGCGTGCCGCTTCTCAATCCATGGGAGACATGAGCGCACGCCCGCATCGCGACTCACGATCACGGGTCCACCATTACCTGCACGAAGCGAGAGGGGCGGTAGCCTCGCTCGCGTCGCACCTCGTGCCGCATCACCGCGCCGCGCCGCCCGCCGGGGGCTTGCCCTCGCCGGCGATGGAGTCGCGCATCGAGGTGTCGGCCTGGACGTTCTTCATGCGGTAGTAGTCCATGATGCCCAGGTTGCCGCTGCGGAAGGCCTCGGCCATCGCCTTGGGCACCTCGGCCTCGGCGAGCACGACCAGCGCCCGGTTCTTCTGCTCCTGAGCCTTGAACTCCTGCTCCTCGGCGACGGCCAGGGCGCGGCGCTTTTCGGCCTCGGCCTGTGCCATCTGCTTGTTCGACTGGGCCTGATCGGCCTGCAGCTTGGCGCCCACGTTCTCGCCGACGTCGATGTCGGCGATGTCGATCGAGAGGATCTCGTAGGCCGTGCCCGCGTCGAGGCCCGACCGCATCACGGTGCGGCTGATCTCGTCGGGGTTCTCGAGCACGTGCTTGTGGTCCTCGGCCGAACCGATCGTCGACACGATGCCCTGGCCGACGCGGGCGATGATGGTCTCCTCGGTCGCACCGCCGACCAGACGCGCGATGTTCGTCCGCACCGTCACACGGGCCTTGGCCTTGAGCTGGATGCCGTTCTTCGCCACCGCGTCGATGGTGCTGCGGGGGCTGCTGGGCGCGGGGCAGTCGATGACCTTGGGGTTCACGCTCGTGTGCACCGCCTCGAGGATGTCGCGGCCGGCGAGGTCGATGGCCGTCGCCGTGGCCCAGGGCAGCTCGATGCGCGCACCGCGGGCGGCGATGAGGGCCGACACCACGTTGCTCACGCGGCCGCCGGCCAGGTAGTGCGTCTCGAGGGCGTTGGTGGGGATCTCCATGCCCGACTTGACGGCGCGGATGCGGTTGATCACCACCGTGCGGATGTCCACCTTCCGCAGCTTCATGCCCACCATGTCGAGCAGGCCCACGCTCGCGTTGCTCGTCAGGGCCTGCACGTACAGGCTGAGGAACTGCAGCAGGAAGATGAAGACGAAGAAGCCGACCAGCACCACGATGCCGACGATGATCCAGACGAAGGTGCCGCCGGCGCCACCGCCGCCGAACTGGGCCGAGGCCGTCGGGGCGAGCAGGGCGACGCCCGCCATGGCGGCAAGGGCGCTGGGAACGCGGGGGAAGCGGGAAGTGCTGGACGAGGACATCGTGTCTGGCTCCTGAATGACGGACCGGCCGGGCGGCAGTCTCGGGGTCCATGCTTCGAACAGCGGTCACTGTAGGTTCGCGCGGGGCCTGCAAGGAGCCGAAGTTCCCACTGCGGCAACCACTGGGAATGCCCTGCGGATCGTCATGCTCGTCAACTCAACCCCTCGGTGCCACGTAGCATGCCATGGCCGGCCGAGTCGTGGTGCGCCGGGCCGATCATCCGAGCTGGAAGCCAGCCATGCAGGCCGCCAAGCCATTCGAAGTCGTGCTCGCCCACCCCTCACCCGTCATCCGCGACGCGCTGGGGGCATGGATGTCCGCCCACGCCCAACTCGACATCGTGGGTCAAGCGGGCGAGATCGAACGGGTGGTCGAACTCTGCTCGCTCATGCGGCCCGACGCGCTCGTCCTCGACGTGATGCTCGAGGACAAACCCACCTTCGACGCCGCCCGCAGGGCCAAGGCCGGTCGCCCGTCGATGGGCCTGTGCTTCCTGAGCGACACCTGCCAGGACCGCGAGATCGCCGGCGCCATGGCCGTCGATGCCAAGTGGTTCATCGACCTTCGCGACCCGCCCGAGGCCGTCGAGGCCGTGATGCGGGCCATGCGGCGCAACGAACGCCTCTTCTCCCCCTCGGCCGCCTCCCGCCTCGTCCACGTCCCCGCCAGGGCCGGCACGGGCGAGGTCGCCAAGGGTCAACGCCTCTCGGAACGCCAGCGAGAGGTCCTCCGCCACGTCGCCACCGGTCTGTCCAAGCGCGAGGTCGCCGTCAAGCTCCTCATCAGCCCCCGCACCGTCGAACGACACGTGGCCAACATCATGTCCATCCTCGACATCCACGATCGCGTGCATCTGGCCCGCTTCGCCATCCGCGAGGGGCTCGTCGAGGCCTGAACCTCCGCCTTGCGACCCTCCCGAACCGGGGGGTCGCGCCCCATGCCGCCGCGGGCCGCGAGGTGTCACGATCGTCACGATCCGCGCATGCCGCTCAACCCGCGCCCCCGCCCGACCGATGGTCGGGGCATGATGCTCGATCTGCTCGTCGCCGCGTCCACTGATCCCGCCGCCCCTGGCTTCCTGGGCGGGTTTTTGCCCCAAGGCGTCTGGAGCATCGGCGAACTCGTCATGATGGGCGGCTTCTGCGTGGCCGCGTGCGTCGTGCTCATCGCCCTCGCCCGCTACTCGCGCGATGCCGCCGCGGGCCGTTCGGCCCGGTCGCGGCCCGACGCCCTCCTCACCGCCGATTCCACCGTCCGCCAACTCTCGGTCCTGCTCGACATGATCGAGGCCCCCGCCGCCATCGCCGACCGTCGCGGGAACATCACGTGGGCCAACGCTCCGATGGCCCGCCAACTCGACGTCGCCCCCGCCGCCGTCCACGGCGTCAACATCTCCCACCTCATGCTCCCCGGCGCGGAGATGCGAGACCTCAGCCAACTCGGGCCCGGCTGCGATGGCCTGGTCGCCGTGGTGATCAAGCCCGCCAACAGTTCGTCGCTCCGCATGATCGCCTGAGTCAGGGGCTGGACGCAAGAGTCTTTCCACAAGGATCTTGCATCAAGACCCCGCCCCGCCGCCCAAGGCCATCAACGCCGGCGGCACATCTCCGCACCCGCCCAGCGACCTCGCCGAAAACGGTTCGCTCAGCCGCTCGAACACCCGCGGCTCGAGATCCACCGTCCTCCATCGCGCGCTCCGCACCCGCATGGCCGCCTGGTAGCGACGCACGCTCACCACCCGCAACGCGTACCAACGCCCCTCGTGGTCGAAGAGCTCCTCGAACAACGCGTCCGCCGGTTGCGCCTCGTGCAGGTACATGAAGATGAAGCACGCCTCGAACTGCGGCCCGAAGAGCGCCTCCCACGCCCGAAGGCTCTCGACGTCGTCGAGCGTCACCCACCGCTCGAGCCGACGTGGCGACGCCACCCGCCGCCCCTTCACCTCCGCCAGCAGGTTGCTCCCCTGCCCGTAGAGCACGAAGTCGAAGGACTTGAGCGCCCGCACGCCCCCCACCCCTGCCGGCGAGCCGGGCAGCAACGACTTCTTCGCCTCGTCGACCGCGACGTATGGAATCCGCCGCTGACGGAGGTATCCCTCGAACGCCGCCTCGTAGTGGTGTCGTCGCTGCGCCATGAAGCAGCATAGCGTTTGTTCGGTATTCGTTTGTTTCGCACGATGACGGTTGTCGCCCCCCCGATCAACCGATACAAGGACCGTCCATGGGTCTCATCGCCAACATCCGCAACGGACGCATCCTCGAGCAGTGCCACCAGCGTGAGCGCGAGTACGAATCCGCGTGGACGCCCCAGTCGCGTCTGGCGTGGCAACTCGAGCATCTGAACACGTGCTGGAAGGTCCAGCAGGTGAACATCCCCGCGTACCGCGAGGGCGTCCGGTCGGGCCGCCTGCCCGCCCGGTTCGACTCGATCGATCACTTCCAGTCGGTCATGGAACCGACCACGAAGAAGATGGTGCAGACGCAGATGGCCGCCTTGAGCGACCCGACCCGACCGGCCGACCTCTCCTTCACCACCGGCGGCAGCACCGGCCAGCCGACGACCTTCCCTTCGTGGACGAGCGAGGCCCGCCACTCCATCCCCGACCGATGGCTGTGCCGCCGCTGGTATGGCGTGCAACCCGCGGACACGCTCTTCATGATCTGGGGCCACAGCCACCTGCTGGGCACCGGTCTCAAGGGTCGCCTCAAGGCCCAGCAGCGCATCTGGAAGGACCGGTTGCTGGGCTACTACCGCTTCTCGGCGTATCAACTCGACGACGCCAAGTTGCGACACGCCTGCGACGAGTTGCTCCGCTTCAGGCCGGCCTACTTGCTGGCGTACAGCAGCGCGCTCGACTACTTCTGTCGCGTCAACGCCGACCGCGCCGGCGAGCTTCGAAAGCTGAAGCTCAAGATGGCCTTCGGCACCGGCGAGTCGTTCCCCAACCCCGACACGCCCGAACTGGTCAACCGCGTGCTCGGCTGCCCGTGCGCGATGGAGTACGGCAGCGTCGAGACGGGCATCATGGGCTTCACCCGCCCGCTTCCCGTCGGCATGGGGCACTTCGACTTCTTCTGGCGGAGCTACCTGATCGAGGCCAACGAGACGGGCCCCACCGGCGGTCGCGTCATCCGCGTCACCAGCCTCTTCCCCAAGAAGTTCCCGCTGGTCCGCTACGAGATCGGCGACGAGGTCGTGATGTTCAACGAGGACGACCCCCGCAGCCTCACCCGCGTGCGGTCCATCGTGGGCAAGAGCCTCAGCTTCGTCACGCTCCCCGACGGCACCAAGGTGCACTCGGTCGCCTTCGAGCACTCCGTTCGCACCGTGCCGGGCGTCGAACGCTTCCAACTCGTCAGCCGCGGCGGGGTCATCACCCTCAAGTTGATCGCCCCCGGCGCAGACCACCACCGGGTCACCGAGGATGTGATCGCCCTCATGCGACGCATCCACCCCAGCCTCGAGAAGGCCCGCATCGAGTTCACCAACCAGCTCGTGCAGACCGTCGCGGGCAAGACCCCCATGGTCGTGCTCGACGACACGACCACCGCGCCGGTCACCAATCAACGAGCCCCGGTCTCGGCGACGGCACACGCCGCCTCGGGCCGCTGAGCGTCGCCGCCGTCACCCCGCGATGATCGCCGCCGCCTCGTCGAGGATCGCCCTCGCCGTCGCCGCGTCGGGCGCCTCGGCGATCAGCCGCATGATCGGCTCGGTGTTGCTCGCCCGCACGTGCAGCCACGCCCGCGTGTCGTCGAAGTCCACGCGACACCCGTCCTTGAGGTCCACCCGGCGCGACGCGTAGGCCCGGGCCAACTTCTCCACCGCGGGCTTGGCCGCCTCCTTGCTCGAGAGGTCCACCTTGCGCTTCTCGATCGCGTACGACGGCACGCCCGCCACCACGTCGCGCAACGCCCGCCGCTCGCCACGCCCCGCGCCTGCCGGCGAGATCAGCCACAGCGTCAGCGCCATCGCCGCCAGCGAGTCGCGCACGTACGCCACCCGGGGCCAGATCACCCCGCCGTTGCCCTCGCCGCCGATCACCGACCGCAACGCCTTCATCGCCTCCACCACGTTCGCCTCGCCCACCGCCGTCCGCTCCACGCGGCCCCCTTGGATCGCGCTCGCCACGTCCTCGAGCATGCGGCTGGTCGAGAGGTTCGTCACCAGCACCGCCGCCTCCTCCGCCGACAATCGCCGCTCGGTGGCCACCACCCTCGCGCCCAGGGAGAGCGTGTACTCCTCGCCGATGTACGTCCCCGAGCCGTCGACGATCGCCAAGCGATCCGCGTCGGGGTCCTGCGCGAAGCCCGCATCGCACCCCGCCAGTCGCACCGCCTCGCACAAACCCCCCGGCGTCGAGAGGTTCTCGAGCGTGGGCTCGGGCGGGTGCGGGAAGATCCCGCTGTCGCCCCCGTTGAGCAGGAGCACCTCGTCACACCCCAGCGCCTCGAGCAGCATCGTCGCCCCCTGCACGCCCGAGCCGTTCACGCAGTCGACCGCCACCTTCAACCCCTCGCCCAGGAGCGATGGATCGGCGGAGAGCCCCGCGTCGCGCAGGGCGTCGAGCACGCGATCGACGTGCAGTTGCGTCGCCCCCTCGTCACGGGTGAGCCGCCCCACCTGGTCCCAGGGCACCGTCAACGCCGCCGCCGTCGCGTCCTTGAAGAGGGCGATGATCTCGTTGGCGCACGAGGCCGGCGGCGCGCACGCCATGGAGCCGTGCAATCCGCCCGCCTTGGGGTCCGCGAGCAGGCACTTGAGCCCGTTCC
Organism: Phycisphaerales bacterium; assembly: GCA_040397805.1. Lineage (GTDB taxonomy): Bacteria > Planctomycetota > Phycisphaerae > Phycisphaerales > UBA1924 > UBA2402. Next base: position 17,674 of record JBBAVG010000056.1, on the reverse strand, counting down.
ACTGCTGGGGGTTGTGGCTGGCCGTCAGCACCATGCCCGCCGTGGGCACGCCACCTTCGCCCCGATCGCCCCGCGCATACGCGTCGGTGGCCACCGCGACCGTCGGCGTCATCGCCACGCCCAGGTCCACCACGTCGCACCCCGCCGCGAGCAACCCGCCCACCGCCGAGGCGTGCACCATTTCCGAACCCGCCCGCCCGTCGCGGCCCAGCACCACCCGCACGCGACCGCCGGCGCGCCGACGCAACCACGCGCCGTACGACCCGGCGAACCGCACGATCGTCTCGGGCGTCAGCGTCTGGCCGACCACGCCGCGACACCCCGACACGCTCAACATCAACACGCTCATGCCCAGAAGGTAGAACCCGCCGGGCGGCTTGTCATATGGCCGCAAGGCGCCGCCGCCATGCATCGACGCCAGTTCGCCTCCCAATCGCGAAGCGATTCCCGAACGTCGCCGGTGGTTGCGACGCTTCGTCGCTACCCCCGGGTCACGGCGCACAAGCGGGCCGGACTCCGACGGGGTCCCCGCCGAACGCCCGCGACGTTCGACCACGCCGCGTATCGCGTTCCGGTCCATCCATCGGGAACCCCGCTGGGCTTCATGCGCATGCAACGCCACCTCCGGGGGTGTCGGCGAAACGTCTCCACCCCCGGCTGCGTTCGCAAACGCCTTCGGCGTCGTGGCCTCGCGCAACTCAACGCGCTTGCCCAATCGCTCGCCGCTCCGCCGACCTCGCCAATCCGCTCAACATGCCCCGAAACACGATCCCGTGCAGGGGCAGCACCGCATACCAGTACGCGATCCCCAGCAACCCGCGAGGCCGAAACCTCGCCGTCATCACCAACCGCGTGCCGCCCGCCGGCGCAGACTCCACGTCGAAACTCAGCGTCGCCACCCCCGGCAACTTCATCTCCGCGGTCAACTCGAGGTGCCGCGGCGAGTCGATCGCCGTCACCCGCCAGAAGTCCAGCGCATCGCCCAGCCGCAGGTCGTCGGGGCTCCGACGCCCGCGCCGAAGGCCGGGCCCGCCCGTCAGGCGGTCCATGATGCCGCGCAGCCGCCACAGCCAGTCCACCGCGTAGTACCCGTGCTCGCCCCCCAGCGCCGTCACCGCCCCCCACACCGCCGGCGCCGAAGCGGGCGTCACCACCTCGCGCCGATCGACGAAGACCGTGCCACCCGCCCACGACGGGTCTCCCGGCATCACCCCCGCGTCCGACCACGCCGTCTCGACGTCGCCCGCCCGCACCTTCGCCAACGCCGCGTCCATCGCTTCGCGAATGGTCAGGCATCGGTGGGGCATCAGCCGCTGGGCGTCGTCATTGCGGCACACCACCCGGTTCTTCAGCCCCTCCGCCAACGGACGCGCGATGCTCGCGTGCAGCGGCGTCACCAAGTGGATCCACAGCGAACTCAGCCGCGGCGTGAGCACGGGCACGGGAATCACCAACCGCCGCCGCAGGCCCAACGCCGCCGCCATCTCGCGCATCACCCGCAGGTACGACCACACCTCGGGCCCGCCGATGTCGATCGTGCATCCCGTCGTCTCCGGCGTCGTCATCGCCTCAATCAGGTAGTGCAGCACGTCGCGCACGGCGATCGGCTGCGATTCCGTGCTCACCCACCGGGGCGTGACCATGATCGGAAGCCGCTCCACCAGGTAGCGCAGGATCTCGAACGACGCCGAACCCGACCCGATGATCATCGCCGCGCGAAGCACCGTCACCGGCACGCCCGCGCCGCCCAACGCCGCCTCCACCTCCCGGCGCGACGACAGGTGCTCGCTGAGCCCCTGCCCCGTCTCGCCCAGCCCGCCCAGATAGATGATCCTCGGAACACCCGCCCGCTTGGCCGCTCGCCCGAACGTCTCCGCCAACGCCATGTCGCGCCGCCGGTACTCGAGCCCCGCCACGTCCATCGAGTGCACGAGGTAGTACGCCACGACGCAGCCCCGCATCGCGGCCGCCAGCCGCTCCTCGTCCGCGGCATCCCCCTCGACGATCTCGACCTTGTCGTCGTTCCGGGCCGCCCACGGACGCGCCCGCAACTTGGCCGCGCTCCGCGCCAGGCACCGCACGCGATACCCGCGTTCGAGCAGTCGCGGGGCCAAGCGGCCCCCGATGTATCCCGTCGCCCCGGTCACGAAGACGGTCGATGATTCCGGAGCATGCATGTGCGGTCATGGTAGCGACGCGGACCCATGGGCCCGCCGCCGCATGGTCATTCGAGCGACAACCTCGTCCGTGCGCCGACCCATTTGTGACGCATCGCGCGTGGCCCTCCCGATATCGCTTGACGCCCATCGACGAATCGGTGGACCACCCGCACCGGGGACCCGGACGCCGCCATGACCCATGCACGCCGCCGCACCATCGCCCGTCTTGTCCTGCTGCTCGCGGTCCTGGTGGTGCCATGGAACGCGCCCGCCGCGGCCCGAATCGCGCCCCCCAAGGCCGAAACCATCGCGTTCCCCGACCTCGTCGACGCGACGCGTCACGGGCCCGCCGCGGCCGAACCAGCTCGCGTCCGTCCCCTGCAACGCCTCCGCCGCGACGCAACGCCCGCGGCTCCCGCCAGCCGCAAGGTCCCGATCAAGGTGCACCTGCCCGCCGGCGAAGGGCCCTTCCCCGTCATCATCCTCTCGCACGGCGCGGGCGGCGATTGGGACACCCACTTCGCGCAGGCCCAGGATCTCGCCTCGCACGGATACGCCGTCCTGTGCCTCGAGCACGTGGGCAGCAACCGCGAACGCCTGACCCAAGGCGGCCGCGCGATGAAGAACCTCGACGCCATGATCCGCGACGCCGACGAAGTGCTCACGCGGCCCAAGGACGTCTCCTTCGCCATCGACACCGCCGAGACGTGGAACCGCTCGCACGAGCGACTCAAGGGACGCCTCGACCTCCGCCGCGTCGGCGTCATGGGCCACTCCTTCGGCGCGTTCACCGCCATGGTCGTCTGCGGCATGCGCCCCGCCCTCGACTGGCTCACGCCCCGCGTCGACCCTGGCAAGGGCCTGGGCCCCGACCTCCGCGACGCGCGCGTGACCTGTGGCGTCGCGCTCTCGCCCCAAGGCGTCGGCGAGCCCTTCTTCATCAGCGAGAGCTTTGCCTCGCTCCGCGCCCCCTTGCTGGGCATCTCGGGCACCAAGGACGACCAACAGGCCGGTCAACCCGCCTCCAACCGCCTCGAGGCCTTCGCGCTCTGGCCCAAGGGCGACCATCGATTCGTGTGGCTCGACAACGCCAAACACCTCGATTTCACCGATTCGACCGGCGCGGACACCCGCGGCTTGCCCTCCCGCAGCCGCGACGACGTGCAACCCGCCACCCGTGCCGCCACGCTCGCCTTCTTCGACCTGCACCTCAAGGCCGACCCCGCGGCGGCCGCCCGCCTCACGCCCGAAGGCCTGAAGCCCTGGCTCCGAGGCGTCGTGACCTCGGCCGACGTGCGGTCGAAGTGATGCGGAGCCACACCCGCTCCCCCCTAGAATTCACCCTGTCGCGGCAACCAAGCCTCCCGCCCCGCCGAATCCTCCCGGGCCCCGGGCAATCGACGGAGCCCACCGGCGTTCTGCGGCAGACGACCGTGCCAAAGCCCCGAACGCACGCCTCATATCGACGCTTCTCTGGAGACGCCACCATGACCCCTCCGCCAACCACCTCCACGCGTCCCGGTCGGGCCTCCTTCGCTGCCGCGGTGGCCGCGCCGCTCGCCGCGTGCGCGTTCGTGGGCGTGGGCATGCTGGCGCTCGCGTTGCCCCCGGTCCCCACGCCGCCCGAGAACCCCATCACCGAGGCCAAGCGGGTGCTGGGCAAGATCCTCTTCTTCGACGAGCAACTGTCGACCGCCAACGTCGTCTCCTGCGCCACGTGCCACGTCTCGGTCGCGGCAGGCGGCGACCCTCGTCTGGCCCGCCACCCCGGCGACGACGGCGTCGCCAACACCGCCGACGACATCCTGGGCTCCCCGGGCGTCATCAAGTCCGACGCCAACAACAACTACCAGCGCGATCCGGTCTTCGGCAATGCGCCGCAGGTCACCGGTCGCGCGGCCAACTCGATGATCAACGCCGCGTATGCCCCCCAGCTCTTCTGGGACGGTCGCGCCACCGGCCAGTTCATCGACCCGCAGACGGGCGAAGTCGCCATCGCCACCGGCGGCGCGCTCGAGACCCAGGCCGTCGGCCCGCTGCTCAACGACGTCGAGATGGTCCACGCCGGCTACGACTGGGACCGCCTCACGGCCAAGCTCGCCCGCGTCAACCCGCTTGACCTGGCGACCAACCTCCAGACCGACGTCGCCGCCGCGCTCGCCGATCGACCCGACTACGGCGAGCTCTTCCGCCGCGCCTTTGGCGACCGAGCCATCACCGCGCGGCGCATCGGCTTCGCGCTGGCCACCTTCCAGCGCACGCTCATCAGCGACCAGTCCCCGTACGACCGCTTCCTCGCGGGCCAGACCAACGCGCTCACCCCGCAGCAGCAGCAGGGCCTGCAGATCATGCAGGCCAACAACTGCACCGCCTGCCACACGCCCCCGCTCTTCACCGACCAGTCCTTCCGCTCCATCGGCCTCCGTCCGCCCACCGAGGATCCGGGTCGCGCCTCCATCACCGGCAATTCCGCCGATCGCAACAAGTTCAAGGTGCCCTCGCTCCGCAACGCCGGCCTGAAGCGCTCCTTCATGCACAACGGCCAGTTCACCACCCTTCAGCAGGTCTTCGGCTTCTACGACCGTGCGCCCGGCGTCGTGCAGTTCGCCGAGAATCAGGACCCGATCATGGCGCAGGTCCGCATTCCGCCCAACCAAGGCGCGGCCGTCGACGACTTCATCCGCAACGGCCTGCTCGACCCCCGCGTCGCCAACCAGACCTTCCCCTTCGACCGCCCCAGCCTCTTCGCCACCCGCGGCGCGAATCAGAACACCCTCGTCGGCACCTCCGTCGCCGGCTCGGGCGGCGCGATCCCCGTCATGATCGCCCAGGCCCCGCCCATGGTCGGCAACCTCGACTTCCGCATCGGCCTCGATCGCGCACGCCCCGGCGTGACGGCACGCCTCGCCTTCTCCACTACCCCGCCCGTCAACGGCCGCATCGTCCCCGACTCCATCCTCGCCACCCTCGTCACCGAGGGCACCGGCCCCGGCAACGGCTCGGTCACCTTCCACTGGCCCTTGACGCCTTTCAACGCCACCGGCGGCAGCGTCGTCTACGTCCAGTGGCTCATCGACGACCCCGCCGCCACCGGCGGCGAAGCCCGCTCCCAAGCCGCCCGCATCCCCTTCTTCTGCGGCAGCTACGGCTGCCCCTCCGCCTGCTACGCCGACATCAACCAGGACGGCGGCGTCGACGGCACCGATGTCGCCGCCTTCTTCATCAACTGGGAAACCGGCGAGGCCGTCGGCGACTTCAACCAAGACGGCGGCGTCGACGGCGCGGACATCGCCTCCTTCTTCGCCGCGTGGGAAACCGGCTGCTGAGCGAACGGGGGTCGGCGAAACACCCGTTCCCCGGCCCCGCAGGGGCCAACGAATGTTGCCACGGGTGAACCGAACCCGCGCAGCGGGTGAGGTGAACCCGTGGTCACGCCCCATTCGCGCCAGACCCTGGAGGGGTCCTCGATGAACACCCGCGACGTGCGACAACGCCGCACATCCGCGTTCACGTTCATCCATCGGAAACCCCGCCGGGGTTCATGCGCACCGCGCGCCGCATCCGGGGGTGTCGGCGAAACGCCTCCACCCCCGGCTACGTTCGGAAACGCCTTTGGCGTTGAGGCATCACGCGACCTCGCGTCACTCCCCAATCGCGAAGCGATTCCCGAACGTAGCCGGGGGTTGCGACGCTTCGTCGCTACCCCCGGTCACGGCGACCAAACGTCCCGGACCCCGGAGGGGTCCTCGATGAACGCACGTGACGTTCGACAACGCCGCACATCCGCGCTCGGGTTCACGCATCGGAAACCCCGCCGGGGTTCATGCGCACCGCGCGCCGCATCCGGGGGTGTCGGCGAAACGCCTCCACCCCCGGCTATGTTCGGAAACGCCTTTGGCGTTGAGGCCTCTCGCGAATCAACGCTCTCGCAACGCCACGCACATCCCCGCGCACGCCTCCGGCCGCGGCGGATGCTCGAGATCAATCGGCAGGTACACCCCGCGCTCGTGGTCGCTGTTGAGCACCACCGCCGCCGGCGGCACCAGCATCACCCCGTCCGGACAATGCTCGTGCCCCAGCACGAACATCCCCACGCCCCAGCGCTCGGCCAGGTCCTCCAGCAGCTCCGTGTCGTACTTGCGGCCCCACACCATGATGTACGCGCTGCCCGTCCGCGGCTGGTAGTCTTCCTCCGTCAACTCGCGCGACAACACCTTCGGATCGAACCGACTCATCATCGCCGCGGTCGGCAAGCTGTGCGCACACAGGATGTCCCCCTTGGGCGTCACGCACCGCAGCGCGAGGGGCATCGACCGCACGAACTCGCCGATGGCCGCCTGCACCATGTCCGTCTCCGACCCGAAGACGTACTCCACCCCCGCGTTGAAGGCCTCCACCACCCGCACGCCGTCCTTCACGATGCCCGCGCCGCTGATCTGCGACAGCTCGTGGTTCGCCAGGAGCACGTGCACGTGCTCGGGGAAGCGTCGCTTGAGGTCCGCGGCCCGCGTCAGGACGCGGTAGCTCAGGTCCATCCCGTTCAGCCGGTTGTCGCCGTGGATCAACTCGTGCAGCACCAGGTGCGACCGCGGCTTGCCCGCCTCCTCCTCCGTGCTCGCCAGGTTCGCCGCCTCCACCACCGTCGCCATGTGCATCGGGTTGTCGTGCAGGTCGCCCGTGGCGATCAGCCGCCCGGGGGCGTGCACCACGTCGATCGAGCCCCGCCGACAGGCCGCCGCACGCGACGCCGCCGCCCCCTCGAGGAGCACCCGCGTCACCTCGGCGGCATCGGTCATCGCGATGGGAAAGGGCCAGTTCGTCCCCGAGTATAGATGGAAGGCCCATCCCCGCCCCATCACGGCCCCATCACGGCCCCGATCGCGGCTCCCCGCGTCGGCTCGTACAGTGCCCCAACGGCATGGCCTTCCCCCTCACCCTTGGCGCGTGGCTGCACGACCTTGATCCCTTCATCCTCGAGGTGACGCAAGGGGTGGGCCTGCGCTGGTACGGCACGGCGTATGCCGCGGGATTCATCGTGGCGTACCTGCTCCTGCGGGCCCTCCGCCGTCGCGGGGGCACGCCTCTTTCAGAGCAGCAGATCGGCGACGCCATGCTCGTCTTGTGCATGGGCGTGGTGGTCGGCGGACGCCTCGGCTATGTCCTCTTCTACGACCCCACGCTGCTCGTGACTTTCGGCGGCTCGGCTCCATGGTGGGGCCTCTTGAAGCTCAACCAAGGGGGCATGTCCAGCCACGGCGGCATGTTGGGCGTTCTCTTGGCCTGCTGGTGGATCAAGCGCACCCTCGACCGCGACGAGACCGTGACCCCCAAGGTGCCGCTCCTCCACGTCATGGACCTCACCGCCCTGGTCTGCACGCCCGGGCTCTTCTTCGGCCGCCTGGCCAACTTCGTCAACGGCGAGCTGCTGGGCGACGTCGTCGCCAAGCCCGGCGAGCCCTCCCCGTGGTGGAGCGTGAAGTTCCCGCAGGAACGCTTCGGCGGCCACGAGCCCGCGCTCGACCCCGTCCAGCAGCAACGCCTCCTCGACCTGCTCGACACCTACCGCGTCGGCGCCGAGTCCGACGAACTCACCTACGACCGCGTCATCCGCCTGCTGCACGCGGGCGGCTCGCAGGCCCGCGACATCGCCGCCGCGCTCGACCCCCTCTTGGCGGCACGCCACCCATCACAGCTCTACCAGGCCCTCGCCGAGGGGCTCTTCCTGGGCCTGTGCCTCCTGCTCGCGTGGAAGTCGCCCCGTCGCCCCGGCTTCATCGTCGCCCTGTTCCTCATCATCTACGGCGGGCTCCGCATCGTCACCGAGCTCTACCGCCTGCCCGACGCCGACCTGGCCGTGCAACGCATCGCCGGCCTCTCCCGCGGCCAGTGGCTGAGCGTCGTGATGATCGCCTTCGGCCTGCTCTGCCTCTGGATCTCGTCGAAGCAGCCCGGCCGCATGGGCGGCTGGGGCCGCCGCGAACCCGATGCCGGACACGCCGCATGACCATCGGCGCGGCAGCCATCCCCACAGGATCTTGACGATCGGGACACGTGCTGCACGTCGCCGGCGAGCGTCTTCCTCGTCGCCCTGCTGCTGCGCCTGATGGGCGAACGCGCCAAGGCCTTCATCGACCGCTCCTTCCACCTCATCACGATCGTCGTCACCATCGTCGCCATCGCGGCGGGAGGGTTGGTGGTGATGCGGGACGTGCTGTGGCGTGAACTGCCGGGTCCACCCGCCGGTCCCTCCGAAACCACGGAGCACCCACACCAAGGGCCCGAGAGGGCCCACGACCGTTGCCACGGGTGAACCGAACCCGCAACGCGGGTGAGGTGAACCCGTGGACACGACGCCCATTCGCGCACGGCCCCGCGAGGGGCCGACGACCATGCCACGACCCTCGCCAGAAGTCGATGTTCGGTGTCGTACGTTGCACGCCCAGCGAGGTGTCCACGCATGATCACACCCGAACAGATCGACCGTTGGCGAAACGTCTCCAACGAGCACGCTTGCCTTGAATTCAAGGAGGCGAAAAACGGTTTCGGACTCGACAAGTTGTTCGAATACTGCGTCGCCATCGCCAATGAGGGCGGAGGCCACTTGTTGCTCGGCATTGCCGACAAGCCTCCGCGGCCGATTGTCGGCTCGCTCGCCTTCGACAATCCGACCAAGGCGGCTCGCCAGGTGTACGACAAGATCGGATTCCACATCGACATTGACGTCGTGCAACACCCTCGAGGCCGAGTGGTGGTCATCGTGATTCCAGGCAGACCCAAGGGCACGGCCTACGACCTTGACGGCCGCTCCCTGATGCGGGCGGGAGAGTCGCTGGTGTCGATGTCGGAGGACCGACTCCGCATCATCTTCGGCGAGGGAAAGCCCGATTGGCTCGAGGAGCCGACCCGGTCCGGCATGACCGCGCAGGAAGTGATCGATTCACTCGACACGCAGGGCGCTTTCGAGTTGCTCGAGGAACCTTTCCCGACCACGTCGGACGCGATTCTCGAACGATTGGTGCGTGAACGTCTTGTCGTCAGGCGAGGCGGCCGCTTCGATCTCCTTCGGCTGGGCGGCCTCGCCCTGGCACGGCGGCTCACCGACTTCCCGGAACTTTGCCGAAAGGCGCCCAGGGTCATCGTCTACGGCGGAACATCGAAGGTGGCCACACGGCTCGACTTGGTCGGCGGCGAGGGCTATGCGGTCGGCTTCCGCGACTTGATTCGGCTGGTCATGTCGCAACTGCCGCAAAATGAGGTCGTGCAGGACGCCACGCGCCGACAGATGAAACTCGTGCCCGAGTCCGCTGTCCGCGAAGTGGTGGCCAACTCGCTCATTCACCAGGACTTCCTCATCGGCGGCACATCCGTGATGATCGAGGTCTACTCCGATCGGGTCGAAGTGTCGAACCCCGGCACCCCGATCGTCGAGGTGAACCGATTCATCGACGGATACCAGTCCCGCAACGAACGGCTCGCCGACCTGATGCGCCGCATGCGAGTGTGCGAGGAAAAAGGCAGTGGCATCGACAAGGTCATTCACGCAGCGGAGTTGTTCCAACTCCCGGCACCCCAGTTTCGCGAGGAGCACCGACGAACTTCCGTCGTGCTCGCCGGACCCAAGACCTTCGACGACATGGACCGCGACGATCGCATCCGTGCCTGCTATCAGCACGCCGGTCTCCGCCGAGTCGCCAACGACTTCATGACCAACCAATCGCTCCGCGAACGCTTCAAGCTGCCCGACACCAAGAGCGCGACCGTGTCGCAAGTCATCGCGGCGACGCTGGAGGCGGGTCTCATCAAGACAGACTCAAGTGTCGGCGCCTCGCTCAGACTGCGGCGCTACCTGCCATACTGGGCGTAGGTTCCATTTCAGCGCACCCCCCGACCATCGCGGACCGATGCGCTGAAATGTCTGCAGTTACTGGATTTGCGTGTTTAAGGGTGTTCCGTGATCCAAGAACCGAGGCCCCGATATCGGACGACGTTGCCCCCCCACGACCGCGGAGGCCTCGCCACGTCGCTGCGGGCTTCTCGGAGCCCCGACCCGGTTGTCAATCCCCGCATCGCCCTCTCGACCAACCGCGTTGGCGGACGCTCCACCGACCTGCTCCTACCGTTGACCGATGGCCCACGTTCCCCACGCCGCCGCGCGTCGATCCGCTCGCCTGCTGGCCGCAGCCGCCGCCATGCTGCTCGCTGTGGCCGCGACGGCCCAGCAGCAGGTCTACGAGGTGACCGGCACGGGCCTCAAGCAGACCAAGGCCCCCGAGCCCGGCTCCGACGAGGCCACCATCGCGGAGGCTCGCCGCCTGACCGCCGACGGCAACCCCTCGCAGGCCATCGACCTCCTCGACGCCTGGATCGAGACCAACGAGACCGCCCGCAACCAGTGGCTTCCCGACGCCTTCCTCGCCCGGGGCGATGCCCACCTGGCCGACGACGACGAATACAAGGCCCTGGTCGACTACGAGCGCATCACCCGCGACTACGCGGGCTCCGACCTCTTCGTGAAGGCCCTCGAGCGCGAACTGGACATCGCCAAGATGTACCTGGGCGGCCTTCGCAAGAAGTCGCTGGGGCTCTTCCGCATCGACTCGGGCATCCCCATCGCCGAGGAGATCATCATGCGCATCAACGAGCGACTGCCCGGCAGCCGCCTCGCCGAACGCGCGATGCTCATGCTCGCCGATTACTACTACGAGGAACGCGACCTGCGGATGGCCGCCGAGAGCTACGACGTCTTCCTGACCCTCTTCCCCCGCAGCGAGCACCGCCAGAAGGCGATGCAACGCCGCGTCTACGCCAACATCGCCCAGTTCAAGGGCCCCCGCTACGACGCCTCGGGCCTGGTCGACGCCAAGTTCCTCGTGCAGCGCTACCAGTCGCAGTACCCCCTCGACGCCGAACGCATCGGCCTCGACGACACCCTCACCGCCCGACTCGACGAACAGACCGCCCGCCAGCTCCTCGAGGTCGCCGCGTGGTACGAGCGCCGGGGCGACCCGCCGTCGCAGCGATTGACCCTCCAGCGGCTCGTCCTCCGCCACCCGCAGACGGGCGCGGCCAAGATCGCCGCCGACATCCTCACCAAGAACAACTGGCCCCTCCAGCCCAAGCCCCGGCCCCGCCCCGCGGCATCGGCCCCCACGCCGGCCCCCGCCCCGGAGGCCGCCAAGTGAACCGCCGCCGCGTCGCCCTCGTGCTGGCCGCGTGCCTTCCCGCATGCATGGTCGCGGGCCTGGTCGCCGGCTGCGCGTCCGACTCGCGCCAGGGCTACGCCTTCGGCACGGGCTTCCCCGCCGACATCAAGTCCGTCAGCGTGCCGATCTTCCGCAACGCCTCCACCACCCCGGGCATCGAGGCCGACGTCACGGAAGCGATCATCAAGGAACTCCAACGCGCCGGCGGCATGACCATCACCACCGGCCAAGGCGCTGACACCACGCTCACCGGCGTCATCACCGACGTCCGCATGAAGCGGCTCAGCGTCCGCTCGGGCACCGGCCTGGTTCAGGAACTCGCCTACCAGATCACCGTCGACTTCGACTGGAAGGACGAACGCAGCGGCAAGCTCCTCACCAGCCGCCGCGACTTCGTCGCCACCGACACCTTCGTCCCCGCCACCGGCGTGGGCGAACGCATCGACACCGGCCGCCTCGCCGCCACCGGCCGCCTCGCCCGCGACCTCGTCAACGAACTCCGCGGCGCATGGTGAACGCCGGCCTGGGCGTTGACCGTCAATCCTCGATCGCAGCGCGGATCCTCGCCGCCAACGCCGCCCGCTCCTGAGGGCTCATCACGCCCCGCAGCGCGTCGGGCGTCCACCCCCACACCGTCGCCCGGGGCGTCGGATCATCCGCATGTCGCGGCACGACGTGCCAGTGCACGTGCCCCACGACGTTGCCCAGGCACTCATAGTTGATCCGCACCGGGCCGCCCCCCGCTCCGCTCCCCGGAAAGCACGCCCGCACCGCCCTCGCCACGCGGGCCACCTCGCCGAAGATCGCCTGCTGCTCGTCGACCGAGAGCTCATCAAGGTGCTCGACGTGCCGCCGCAACACCAGCGTGCACCACCCCGGACACCCCTGGTTGTCCCCCAAGATCACCGCGCAACGCTCGAAGGTGGCGAGGCGGAACGGATCGGTCGAGCCGAGACGGTCGCACAGGGGGCACATGCGCGATTGTTGCCCAACGACAGGACCGCTCCACCGCTCGTCAACGCGCGAGCGGAGGCACCCCCAATTCCTTCACCCTTGATGGGGGAATCATCCGATACCCTTGCGATGCTTCCGGACCTCCTTGCCGCCGCCGCCTCCACCATCGAAGCCAAGCCCGTTGACGTCGAGCCCGTGACCCCTTCACGCCACATCGCCCCTCGCGACCGCAGCGCCGAATCGCTCGACCTTGGCGGCAGGCACGTGCACTTCATCGGGATCGGCGGCTCGGGCATGTCCGGGCTCGCCCAGATGTTCGAGGGCCGCGGGGCCGTCGTCAGCGGGTCCGACCGCGAGCAGAGCGATGTCGTCGCCGCCCTCGAGGCCCGGGGCATCGCCGTGACCTTCGACCAATCCAGCGGCTGGCTCCCCGAACACTGCGACCTGGTCGTCGCCTCCGCCGCCGTCAAGCACGATCACCCCCAGATGCTCGCCGCGGCCGACCGGGGCATCGCCACCCTCCTCTACGCCGAAGCCCTCGGCCGGGTCATGCTCGGCTCCACCGGCATCGCCGTCGCCGGCACCCACGGCAAGAGCACCACCACCGCCATGCTCGGGTGCGCCCTCACCGACGCCGGGCTCGACCCCAACGTCATCGTCGGGGCCACCTGCCCGCAGCTCAGCGGCGGCTGCCTCCAGCCCCGCCAGGCCCCCGCCGGCTTCCGGCTCGGCTCGGTCATCATCCCCGCCGGCTCCCTCAAGGGCCGCCCGGGCATCCTCGTCGCTGAGGCCTGCGAGTACAACCGCTCCTTCCACAACTTCCGCCCCACCTTCGCCTGCATCAACAACGTCGAGGCCGACCACCTCGACGTCTACGGAACGCTCGACGCCGTCGTCGAGTCCTTCCGCGAGTTCGCCTCCCTCCTCCCCTCGGCCGCACAGGGGGGCAAGCTGCTGATCGGGCACGAGGGGGCCCACCGCCGCGAGATCACCGCCGGGCTCGACTGCGAGGTCGAGACCATCGGCTGGAACCCCGGCGCCGATTGGACCGTCGCCTACGACCCCGCCACCCGCCAGGTCCGCGTGTCGCACCACGGCCGCGTCGCCGCGTCGTGGCGCAACACCCTCTCGGGCGCGCACAACGCCATGAACGCCGCCACGGCCTTCGTGCTGGCCGTCTGGGCCGGAGCGTCCGCCGAGGTGGTCGCCAAGAGCCTCGCCGCCTTCGGCGGGGCCGACCGCCGCATGCAGTTCATGGGCGAGCGGGCCGTCGACGGCGGCACCGTCCGCGTCTTCGACGATTACGGCCACCACCCCACCGAGGTGGAGGCCACGCTGCGGGCCTTCCGCGAGTCGATCGCCCCCGAAGGCGGCCAAGGTCGCCTCATCGTCGTCTTCCAGCCCCACCAGCACAGCCGCACACGCCACCTCATGGGCGAGTTCGAGACCAGCTTCAGCCAGGCCGACGTGGTGCTCGTCCCCCACATCTACTTCGTCCGCGACAGCCAGGAGGAGAAGCAGAAGGTCGCGGCGGATGAACTCGTCGACCGGCTCATCGCCCGGGGCGTGAACGCCATGCACCTCTACCCCTTCCGGGCCATCGTCGACCACCTCCGCGCCACCACCCGCGCCGGCGACACCATCGTCGTCATGGGCGCGGGCGACGTGTGGAAGGTCGGCCGCGACTTCCTGGCCTGAAGCCCCCCTCCGCGACGTCGCATGAATCCATCGATCCTCATGCCGCTGGTGATCGCCTGCGGACTGCTGGTCCTCGCCGGCGCGGGCGCGATCGCGTGGGTGGTCATCCACCTGTGGGTGGCCATGCGCCTGGGCGCGTCGCTCGCCCGCCGCGACTACGTCACGCTGGGGTTGGGCCTTCTGGGCGTCGCCATCGGGCTGGGCGGCCTCACCCTCGTCGCCGGCACCACGCCCCCGGCCTCCAACGGGCCGCAAGCCCCCAACGATCCCGCCTCCACGTCACCGACGCCGAGCACGCCATGACGATCATGACGACCCCGACGACCATGTCGCCCGCCACGCTCCAGATCGACGCGAACGCCCCCATCGCCACCTGGTTCAAGGTCGGCGGCCACGCCGATCGCCTCGCGCAACCCGCCGACATCGACCAGGTCCGCCAGTGCCTCGAACTCGACCCCGCCCTTCGCGTCCTGGGCGACGGCGCGAACCTGTTGGTCGACGACGACGGCGTCGGCGAACTCGTGGTGTCGCTCGATCGCCTGAACCGCGTCGATTGGGACCTGGGTGAGGACCTCGTCGAGGTCGGCGCGGGCGTCAACCTCCCCAAGTTCATCACCGAAGCCGTCCGCCGCGGCCGCGCAGGCGTCGAAGGGCTCGGGGGCATCCCCGCCACCATGGGCGGCGCGCTGGTCATGAACGCCGGCGGCGCGTTCGGACAGATCGCCGACGTCGTCGAGCGCGTCACCGCCCTCACCCGCCAGGGCGAACTCGTCGTGCTGCCCCGCGCGTCGATCGCCTTCGGCTACCGCCACAGCGGGCTCAACGGCCTGATCATCGTGGGCGCGACGCTCCGCCTGCCCAAGGGCGACACCGAGGCCCTTCGCGCACGCCTCAAGGAAGTCATGGCCTACAAGCGCGACAGCCAGCCCATGGCCGACAACTCCGCCGGCTGCTGCTTCAAGAACCCCACGCTCGAGCACGACGTGGCCGGCGCGGGCGTCAAGGGTCAACGCGTCTCGGCGGGCAAGCTCATCGACATGGCCGGGTGCAAGGGCCTGCGCATCGGCTCGGCCAGCGTCAGCGAACGCCACGGCAACTTCCTCACCGCCGACACCGGCGGCAAGGCCCGCGACGTCATCCTCCTCATGGAAGAAGTCGAACGCCGCGTCCGCGAACGCTTCGGCGTCACGCTCCACCGCGAGGTCGCGGTGTGGCGACGCACGCCCGCCCACTGACACGCTCCGCAGCGCACGGCCGCCCGACCGCGGCGTTTGGTTCCGTACCATCCGCCATGCTGACCAACGCGCAGGTCGCCACCGCTTTCTCCGAACTGGCGACGCTGATGGACCTCACCGGCGAGGACGGCTTTCGCGTCAACGCCCACGCCCGCGCCGCCCGCACCCTCGAAGGGCTCAGCGAGGAAGTCTGCGGCGTGGCCCCCGACCGCGCCCGCCTCACCGCCATCCCCGGCATCGGCGCCAAACTCGCCGACAAGATCGTCGAACTCTGCACCACCGGCGTCCTGGCCGAACTCGACACCCTCCGCGCCAAAGTGCCCGCCGGGCTGATGGACATCCTGCAGGTGCCCGGCCTTGGCCCCAAGACCGTCCGCGCCATGTGGGAGGCGGGCATCACCGACATCCCCGGCCTTCGCAAGGCCATCGACGACGGCTCGCTCCTGAAGTTGCCCCGCATGGGCGAGAAGGCCGTGGCGAAGATCCGCGAGTCGCTGGCCTTCGCCGCCCAAGCCGCACAACGCACGCACCTGGGCAAGGCCGGCGCCATCGCCGACCGCTTCGTCGCGGCGTTGGCCTCGCTGCCGGGCGTGGCCAGGGTGGAGCCCGCGGGTTCGCTCCGCCGCGGCCGCGACACCATCGGCGACATCGACGTCCTGGTGGCCATGAAGGCCCGCTCGACGCCCGAGCACGCCGCGGCGGTGGCCCAGGCCTTCGTCACGCAGGCGGGCGTGGTGCAGGTCATCAGCCAAGGCGAAAGCAAGTGCTCGGTGCGGGTGGCGATGGACGATCGTTTCGGCCGCTGGAAGCCAAGCGGCGACGTCGACACCCGCGAAGGCGAGGCCCCGGCCGGCCCGTCGATCCAGGTCGACCTGCGGATCCTGCCCGTCGACCGCTTCGGCTCCGCCCTCATGTACTTCACCGGCACCAAGGAACACAACGTGCGGCTCCGCGAGCGGGCCCTGTCGATGGGCCTCACGCTCAGTGAATGGGGGCTCTTCCCGCACGACAAGCACGCCGACAAGCCCCCGCAGGAACGCGGCGTCGCGCCCGTCGCCGCCGCCACCGAGGAGGAGGTCTACGCCAAGCTCGACCTGCCCTTCATTCCCCCCGAGGCCCGCGAGGACCGGGGCGAACTCGAGGTCAAGGGCCCGTGGCGGCTCCTCGAACTCGAGGACGTCAAGGCCGAACTGCACGCGCACACCACCGCGTCCGACGGGGCCTTGTCCATCGTCGAACTCGCGGAGGAAGCCAAACGCCGCGGCTTCCACACCATCGCCGTCACCGACCACTCGCAGTCGTCGACGATCGCCAACGGCCTCAAGCCCGACCGCCTGCGCAGGCACATCGAGGCGGTTCGTGCGGCGGCGGCGGAGGTCGAGGGCATCACCATCCTCGCGGGCTCGGAAGTCGACATCCTCGCCGACGGCTCGCTCGACTACGACGACGACCTGCTCGCGCAGCTCGACGTGGTGGTGGCCAGCCCGCACGCCGCACTCAGCCAAGAGCCCACCGTGGCCACGGAACGCCTGCTCAAGGCGGTGCGTCATCCGCTGGTGCACATCCTCGGCCACCCGACGGGCCGATTGATCCTGCGTCGCCCGGGCCTCGCGCCCGACATGGCGGCGATCATCGCGGCGGCGAAGGAACACAAGGTCGCGCTCGAGATCAACAGCCACTGGATGCGCCTCGACCTCCGCGACGTGCACGTGCGGGCGGCGACGGACGCGGGATGCCTCATCGCCGTCAACTGCGACGACCACGAACGCTCCGACTTCGACAACCTCCGCTACGGCGTGCAGACCGCCCGCCGCG
Organism: Phycisphaerales bacterium; assembly: GCA_040397805.1. GTDB lineage: Bacteria > Planctomycetota > Phycisphaerae > Phycisphaerales > UBA1924 > UBA2402. The sequence goes on along the minus strand of JBBAVG010000056.1, from coordinate 610 downwards.
GCTGGGTCACGCCCGACGCGTGCGTGAACGCCTGGGACGCCAAACGCCTGCACGCGTGGCTCAAGAGCAAGCGCTGAGGGAGGCACCGTCCCCAATCGCGAAGCGATGCCCGAACGCGAGCGCCGTTTCGCGTCATCGGTCACGAATCACCCAACGCCTCCGAAGCCCGCCGCGGGCGAACCGGCAGGGAGCCCAGGGCGCTGCCCGGCTTTGCGGGCGAGCCCTGGGTGCACGAGCGCCGTTTCGCGTCATCGGTCGCGAATCACCCAACGCCTCCAAAGCCCGCTGCGGGCGAACCAGCGGGTAGCCCAGGGCGCTGCCCGGCTTTGCGGGCGAGCCCTGGGTGCACGGGTGCCGATTCGCGCGGGGGTACGTTCAACCGATCGCCACATCGCGCATCATCGCGCATATGGCCCGCCACCCAGGGCTCGCTCGAAGACTCGCAGCGCCCTGGGCTACCTGCCGGTTCGCCCCAAAGCGGGCGAGGAGGGTGCGGGCCGTTTGCGATCGCGACTCGAACCAGCCGCAACCCACCGCGCGAATCAACGCCAATCCGCCAAATCCCCCCTTTCCCAGCCCCTGCATACGCTCCCCCTGCATGTCGACCACG
>JBBAVG010000055.1:0-25167 GCA_040397805.1 Phycisphaerales bacterium | reverse complement strand
ACCCGTCGTGGTCGCTGCAGCAGGTTCTCATCCCAATCGGGTGAAACGAACCCGCTCTGCGGGTGAGTTGAACCCGCCGTGACGCGCGATGCGCGTCTTCCGCCCCCGTGAGGGGCGGACGAGAGGCGAGGCGAAGTCGTCGGCCCTTCGGGCCGGTTCGCGAATCGGCGCTCTTCCACGAGTTCACCTCACCCGCTGCGCGGGTTCGGTTCACTCGTGGCGACACCCGTGGGCGCTGCGGGCCCTTGCCGTGGGCGTTCCGTGGTCCCGGAGGGACCGACGGCTGGAGCGGCGGGTGAAACGAACGAGGCGGGGCCGGAGCGTGGGCCGGGCTGTCGACTCGCGAGGCGGCTAGAGCCGGTCGGCGACGGCCCGGAAGTGATAGCCGCGGATGGCGAGTTCGACGGCCTCGGCGAAGGCGTTGCGGTGGCACACCCACGAGCGGCCGAGGAACTTCCAGAACTCGAGGCGGCCGGGTTCCACGACGCCCATGACCCAGAGCGACCGAAGGAAGGCGAGCAGGTCGCCCATGTGCGGCCGCGTGCGGGGGCCGGCCGGGCGGTAGTCGCGGAGGAAGGTCAGCGTGCGTTGGTAGTAGACGCGCGGCGCGTAGAGGTCCTTGACCAGCCGCCGGTACCCCTCGGTGAGCATGGCCGGATCGAGGGTGGGCACGAAGTTCAGGACGGCGTCGAGGTTGTTGCCCGTGCTGCGGCCGATCATGCGGCCTTCGCTCGTGAGCCGCGTGAAGAGCCGCGTGCCGGGGAGGGCGGTCAAGAGGCCGACCATCGCGGTGGCGACGCCGGCTTCCTGGATGAAACGCCGCTGCTGCTCGAAGATCCCCTCCTTGTCGTTGTCGAAGCCGACGATGAAGCCCGCCATGACCTGGATGCCGGCCTTGTGGATCGTGCGCACCGACGCCACCAGATCGCGCCGGGTGTTCTGGACCTTCTTGCACTCCTTGAGACTCTCCTCCTGCGGGCTCTCGATGCCGATGAAGACGTTCTTGAACCCCGCCTGCACCATGAGGTCCAGCAGTTCTGGATCGTCGACGAGGTTCATCGACGCTTCGGTCGTGAAGTTCATCGACGCGTGACGCTCCCGCCTCCATGCGATCATGGCCCGCAGCAGCGTCTTGGCTCTCGCCTTGTTGCCGATGAAGTTGTCGTCGACGATGAAGATCGCCCCGGTCCAGCCGGTGGCGAGCACGGCGTCCAACTCGGCGACGACCTGCTCGGGGGTCTTGACCCGCGGCACGCGTCCGTACACCGCCGTGATGTCGCAGAACTCGCAATCAAAGGGGCATCCTCGCGAGCACTGGATCGACATGGTGACGTAGTCATCCACGTCGATCAGGTCCCACCGAGGCAGCGGCGTCTTGGTGATGTCGGGCCGCTCGGCCGCCTGGTACCGCGGCTTCAGGCATCCGGCGGTCAGGTCCGCGACGAGCGTCGGCATGATGTCCTCCGCCTCGCCCACGACGCAGCAGGCGACCTCGGGGAACCGCTCCGACCCGGTCGTGAAGAGCGGGCCCCCCGCGACGACGGGCGTTCCCATGGCGTTCGCGCGGGCGATGACGCCCCGTACCGACGACTCCTGCACGATCATCGCCGAAACGAAGACGGCGTCGGCCCACGCGATCTCGGCGTCCTCGAGCGGCCTCACGTTGAGATCGACCAGACGCAGGTTCCACGCGCGGGGCAGCATCGCGGCCACGGTGAGCAGCCCCAGCGGCGGGAAGGCGGACTTCCGCCCCACCAGCGGCAGCACGTGGTTGAAGCTCCAGAAGGTGTCGGGCGTTCGCGGCGACACGAGCAGGATGTTCATGCGAAACCTCTCTCGCAGCTCCGCGGGGTCGGCCCGATCGGCCTCTCGGCAGGGCGGCGGCGTGGAACGCGGGACGTCTACACCCCCGGGGACCGCCTTCCCGTGACCAGACTGTAAATCAGGCCCGCCAGGAAGATCACGAGGAAGACGAAAAACAGGATTCGTGCGAAGGACATGGACTGGCCGGCGATGCCGGTGAAGCCCAGCAACCCGGCGACGAGGGCGAAGATCAGAAAGACAAAGGCCCAACGGAGCATGCTTCACCTCCTGCGTGCGTGCATCGGCGACATCGATGCGAGTGGGTCGTCCGCGACTCACCCGCTCACTTGGCCTGATAGCTGAACTTCTGGCCACCGATCGAGGCCTCGAACATCAGGCCGGCTTCGTCCATCGTGAAGACCGCCACCCCGTCGGAGAACTTGGCGTTGGCGCCGGCTCCCGACTTGAGCGCGACGCCCGTCGCCTGCGCATCGAAGGCGAACTGGCCGGTCTTGAAGCGGGTCAGGGAATCCTCGGTCGAGAAGCAGATGATCTCGGTGTACGACTGACCGCCGAGTTGCAGGCCGATCGATGTCTGGGTCAGGTCGCAGTATCCCGTGAACACGCCCGCTTCGTAGAGGACGCCCTTGCCGTACGCGCCGCCGATGCCCGCCGCGCCCTTGCCGACCGTCGGGAAGACCGCGTAGCCCTTGGCGTCCCGGAGGAGCGTCGAAAGCGTCGGGTCGTTGCGCTCGGCCTTGGCCAAGGCCACCGCCGCTTCGTCGCGTTTGTCGGCCTTGCCCTGCTCGGACTTCGGGGCCGTGTTGCACGCGGCCAGTGCGATGGAAACGACGCATGTCGTGATGGCGAAGAGTCGACCCATGGAGACCTCCCGTTCGTTGCCTGATTCGGCTCGGCCGTGGGCGACCATGCCGAAGTCCCTTGGAACCGCTCAGGCGAACACGCGCTTGGATGCGGTTGAGAAGAGCGTTGCATCGGGCATGCTGCGCGGCTTCAGGGATGTTTGCTTGATCTCGCCGGGTGTAGGGACGAAGGTCTGACCGGTGGCCGCCCGTGAGGCTGGTTGTGTGGGCAGGGGCGACCATGAAAAAACCGGAGCAGGCGTGGAGCCCGCTCCGGTTCATGCGTGATCATGGATGCTCGACTCAGCGACCGCGGCGGCGGCGGCAGGCCACCAAGGCGCCCAGGCCCATGGCGAGGCCCGTCGAGGGAGTGGGGACCACCTCGACCACGAACTGACTGGCGAAGCCGTTGATCGGGAACGTCGTCAGGTCGCCGGCGAAGAAGGAGCTGGCGTCGCTGCCGAAGTTGAAGAGGCTGTTGACGTTGTACGTGATGGAGAAGCCGACCGAACCGTCGGCGTTCTTCACGGCGGCGAACAGGTCGGCGCTGGGCCCGTTCCGGATGTCGCTCACGAAGCCGCCATCGTCGATCTTCATCGCGTAGTTGATGTCGCCGGTGCTGTTGGAGTTGTCGATGTAGGCCGTCGTGGCGGCGCCGAAGTCGTCAAAGAGAAGGCCGCCCGAGCCCGCGCCGAACGAGACGGTCGCGGTCGTGATCGTCGCGCCGCCGACCGTGGCGCCGGGGTTGATGATCGATCGGTCGTAGTAGCGGGCGAAGGGGCCCTGCCGGCGGATGCTGCCGACGCGGACCGTCACGAGGTACTCCGCGCCGCCGCGGGGGCCGACGCTGGGGAGCGAACTAACGTCATAGGTGGTGCGGATGTCCGCGCCGCCGAAGTTGCCCAGCAGCGAACCGAGGTCGGCAATGCCGCTCTGGACGCTGGAGGTTCCCGACGCCACGGTCTGCGTGCCGCCGGACGAGTTGCCCAGCACGAGCGACGTGTTGACGGCGGAGGGGATGACGCTGGCCTGGGCCAGACCCGCGAGCGCGGCGACGAACGTGATCAGGGTCTTCATGTCTCTCTGCTCTCCTTGCGTCCTTTCGGACGTCGTGTGGCCGCGGCCGATCGCGTCGAAACGACTTCGACGCTGCATGAGGACGGGACGTGCCCGTGCGGCCCGCAGTTCGCGGACGCTGGCGGCTCGCCCCGGTCGGAAGCGGTCTCTCCTTGCCACCGCATTATCCCGAGATGCACGTTGCCACGCAAGACTTTGTGAAAGTTTCTTTGGAGAAATTGGTGAGAATTCCACAAGTTTGTGTTGTGTTCGTGTCGGGAGGTTGCCTGCGGGCGGCGCTCATCTGGTCGGGAGTTCGAATGCTCTACGACGCCAGGAGGATGGCCACCCGGTCCTCGCTCGAAGGGCGTGGCCGTCACGCACCACATGCGCAGCCGCACCCCATGGGCCGAAACAGGTTCGTCGGCCTCGCCGCGGCATCGCGACGCCACCACGTCGATCTCGCGAAGGGCGTGGAGCGTGCCGCTTGTACCCTCGATTCGACATGCCGCCGACGGGTGGTTGTGTGTCAGCCGGACGGCGGTTGGTGTTCAGCCATTCCACCGTCAAGGTGGACGGATGCGGCCGAGGGTGCGACACGGCGCGGCGATCCAGTCGAGCGAAGCCCGTCATGCGAGACGGAGGCGACTTGCTCAGCGTGCGAACTCATCCTTCGTCAGCGTGCCGTCGCCGTTTCGGTCGAGGCGGTCGAACTGGCGGTGGAGGTTGTCGGGCACCTCCTCCTTCTCGATCCTGCCGTCCTTGTTGGCGTCGAACTGCGAGCGAAGGCGATCGAACGAGAGGAGCCGGGTGCCGGGGCCGCCGGCACGGCCCACGCCGGGCCCTTGGCGAGACGTGGCGCCCTCGGGGAGTTCGTCGGGGTGGGCGGGGTCCTCGTTGACGAGGTGGTACTCGACGTAGCCGAGCATCATCTCGTCGAAGGTCTGCGGTCCCCAGCGGACGGTCTTGGTCGGGTCGGGATTGGCGGGGTTGTCCGCGCTGTTGTCGTACCAGGCGGTGCCGGTCAGCGTCGATCCTGCGGGCGCGTCGAGCGGTTCGCGGAGCGTGTACCGCAGTTGCCAGTTGAAGTCGTAGCGGGGGATGTCGAGGACGGTCGTCGGCTGCTCGTCGCCCGGACGCTTGAGTCCGTAGCGGAAGGCCTTGCCGCGGACGTGCATGTGGGGCATGAAGGCGAGGATCTTGGCGTCGGCGGGGAGGCGAATGCGGGCGGTTTCCTCGTGGTTGTTCGCGCCCGGCGGGATCTCGATGCGGCGGTCGGCCACGGCCGCGGTGCGGACGACGTGCGTGGGTGTGCCGTTCGCGAACGTCAGGCCGATCTTCATCTGGTCCTTGGTGGCCTTGCCGTTGGGCGTGTAGTGGATTTGGAACATGAGCACCGAGCCCTTGGGGAGGCGCTTGGCCATGCCTTCGGGGAAGATGACCGAGTCGTTGCCGGGGACGTACGCGGCCCAGTAGCCGCGGGATTCGTCGATGGCCGCCCGGCGACGGAGGGCCGGGTCGGTGAGCACGGCTTCGGGCAGCGCGAAGACGAGGACGTGGTGCACCACCGACCGGTCGGTGGGGATGATCTGCATGGCACGCACCCACCTGTCCTCGGCGAGGTGCGTGGGCACCATCACGTGCTGGTAGGGCATGGTGCCCTCGGCCTTGATGGCGATGGGCTCGGGGAGCTGGAAGACCGCGTCCGGCTGCGGAATGGTCCAGCCTCCGCTGTCGAACGCGCGGGGCAGCGGGAGATCCTTGTCGTCACCCTTGGGTTTGCCCGCGGCGATCCACGCGACGATGGCGTCCTTCTCGGCTCGGCTCAGCGAGCGATCGTTGGCCCACGGACTCGCGGCGGGCTTGCCGTCGGCGTTGGCGTGCGGCGAGGCGAACCACGGGGGCATGATGCCTTCCTCGACGACCGAGCGGATCATCGACGCGCGGCGCGAGACCGACTCGAACGTGTCGAGGCTGAATGGCGCGACGCCGCCGGAGCGGTGGCACTCGATGCAGTTGTTCTGCATGATGCGGGCGATGTCGCGGGCGTAGGTGACGGCCCGTGCGGCGGGCGTGGCGGCGACGGACTCGAGTTCGATGGCGCACCCAGGCGAGGAGGTGGCGCTGACGGCGGGACGCTCACCCGCGAGGGCCGCGTCCAAGGCCTGCTCGAGGAACCGGCGTCGCGGGGAGTCGTGCGAGAAGCCCACGCCGTACTGGTCGCTCACCGCGCCGCGATAGACGAGCGTGTTGGCCGCGTCGATGACGAAGACCTCGGTGGTGGTCTTGGCGCCGAGCATCGCGACGATCGATTGGCCCTTGTCGTTGAGATACAGGCCCCGGAAGCCCTGGTCCTTGATCTGGGCGTGCATCTCGTCGGTCGAGTCGACGCCGCTGACGTTGACGTAGATGAACCTCACCCCCTTGGAGGCGTAGGCGGCCTCGACGCGGGCGAGGGAGGGGGCGAACTTGCGGCACAAAGGGCACGTGACGCTGGTGAGCGCGAGGACGGTCACCTTCTCACCCCGGCCGCTGCGCCACGACCGCGTCGTGCGGGCGAGATCGAGCCCGGTGGCATCGGCGACATGGCGGCCGATGCCCAGTTCGCGGGCATCGCGAGGCGAGGGTGGGGCGATGACGCTGTCACGCGCCGCGGAATCGCCGGGCTGAGGCCGGGCGGCGAGCACGACCTCGGCGGCGCCGAGCGAAAGGGCGATCGTGACCCCGAGGAGGTGCATTCGAATCCATGGGCGTGCATGCGTCATCGCGGACTCCATCGATGGGGAGGGCGTGCGGAAGGCAAACGAAGTCAGATCATTCGCATTGCGTGGTTGACGGGCCTCGGGACTCGGGACTCGGGCCTCGGGATGAGGGGCGGGGCCACGAGGCCGTGGGAGCCGTGGAAGCATCAGAATCGCGTGAAATGGCAAAAGGCCAGGCACGTGGGCGACGGCGGCCTGCAGCCGGTTTGCGGGTTCCCGCCCAGTGGTGGGCAGGTCGTGGGTTTCGTGCCGCCTGCACCACGCCGCGAGATCGTCGAGGGCGGAAGCGTCGATCCATCCGTCCGAGTTCACGTCGGAAGGCGATCGGTGTTGGAAGCGGGGGCGTCGATGGCGAAGACTCCATGGGAATCGACATCGGAGGCGTGCAGGGGGCAGGGCGAGCCGGGCGGCGTCCTCGACTGCTTCTGGGCGGTGATCGCACGACTCGGCGGAGCGCCGATCGACGAGCGAACGACGGACGTTGCGCCGAACGACCCTGTGGAGGCCGTCCCGCCGCCCACCGAGTTGACATCGGTCTGCCACTGGGCTTTCCCCGACCTCGCGAGGCGGGGCCCGTCACGCGCGTCCCGGGGGGCGGCCGCAGGTGCGGGTGGGCTTGTGGTCGTCGCTCGAGGCTCGCTCGAGCCCTCGCGGCGTCATGCGGTCGATCCTGATTCATCGCCTGGCGGCGGTCAGGTCGGCGGGTTCGCCTTTGCGCAGGAACCGCTCCAAGCTGTTGATGTCGGTCGCATCGACGATGCCGTCGGCGTTCACGTCAACGGTCTGCTGGTTCAGGCGGTAGAGGTCGGCGAGGTCGACGGTGCCGTTGCCGTCGACGTCGGAGGCGGAGGCGCCGGTGGTGATGACGCCGACGTTGAGGGTCAGTCGATTGGCGGTGTAGACCAGTCCGTTGATCGGGTTGTAGCACATGTCGACGGGTTGGATGGGCGGCGTGCCGAGCGAGATGACCCGCAGGGGCGTGTCGGTCGCCGCGTCGACGACGGAGACCGTGTGGCTCCATTCGTTGATCCAGTAGATCGTGTCGTCGTTGCTCGCGTAGACGAAGGCGGTGGGTTCGTCTCCGGCGGGCAGGGTCTTGACGACGGCGTTGGTGACGCCGCTGATGACCGAGACGGTGCACGCCGCGGGCGTGTTGGGGCCCGGCGCCCCGACGTTCGAGACGTAGACCTTGTTGCCCGCGGGGTTGTGTCCCAACGCGGTGGGGCCGTCGCCCACCGGCACCGTCGCGACGACGGTGTTGGTCACGCCGTCGATCACGCTGACCGTGTCGGACCCGTAGTTGGAGCAGTACACCCGGTTGTTCTGCGGGTTGAAGAGGATGCCCCTGGGCACGTTGCCCACCGGCACGGTGGCGACGACCGTGTTGGTCGTGCCGCTGATCACCGAGACGGTCTGGCTTCCCGCGTTCGGGCAGTAGACCTTGTTGCTGACGGGGTTGTAGCAGATCACCCGCGGCGTCGAGCCGACGGGCACCGTGGTCGTCACCGTGTTGGTCCCGCCGTCGATGACGGTCACGTTGGCAGAGAACTCGTTCGCGCAGTAGATGCGGTTGTCCTGCGAGTTGTACGCCAAGGCCCGCGGACCGTCGCCCACCGGGACGACCGCGAGCACCTGATCGGTGACGCCGTCGATCACCGTGACGCTGTCGGCGAAGTAGTTGGCGACGTACACCCGGTTGTTCCTGGTGTTGAGGCAGAAGTCCCTCGACCCGGCCGCCATCGCGATCGTGGTGATCGCCGTGCTCGTCGCCCCGTTGATCACCGTCACGCTCTCGGCGGACGGTGCGCCGGTCTGCGGCGTGTTCGCCGTGTAGACCTTGTTGCTGATCGGGTTGTACAACAGGTCCCGCGGCGAAGCGGGCGGCGGCAGCGGGATGAACCGAACGTCCTGCGCGAGGGCGACCCCCGCGTGGATGGCGGCGAAGGTCAGCAACCCGGCCGATCGTCTTCCGACGTGCATGTGGCTCGCCTGCATCGCGTGTATCTCGTCAACTCAAGGCCTTCACTCGGCGCCCCGGTTGGGCGTGCATGGCTGAACGGCCATCGTGGGGGCCTATTGCCCGCCAATCGCTCCGTTGTGTCCTCCCATTCGGCGAGAGCCATGCAGACCGAAAAGCAGGCGTGGTCCCATAAGTGCCTCGGCGGGCGAGCTTTCGGGTCTGAGGCAGTCATGGCGCGGGCCGGAATCGCGGGCAATCGTCGGCAGCACGTACCGTTGGGCGGGGAAGGTCGATCCCGGGATGGAACCGATCTGGTGCCTCCCGGCGGCGGTACGCGGAAATCATGGACATGCGAGTTCGCTCAGTCATCATCATGTCGGCGGCCTTGGGGCTGGCGGCTCCTGCGATGGCGCAGTTGCTTGGAACGGTGCAGCAGTCGAGCTTCGTCGGGCCGATCACCAACGCGCCGGTGCGGTTCAGCATCTACTTGCCGCAGGGATACGCGGCGTCGATCGAGCGTCTGCCCGTGGTCTATCACCTGCACGGACTCGACGGCGCACACAACGGGCCGCAGATCAACGCGGTGCCGGCGTCGTACGAGGCGGCGCGTGCCGCGGGCCTCATCGGGCCGGCCATCATCGTCTTTCCCGACGGGTACGGCGACAGCTTCTGGGCCGACAGCGCGCGGAGCGTCAAGCCCGCGGAGACCAACATCGTCCGCGAGTTGATCCCGCACGTCGACGCCAACTACCGCACGCGGGCCCATCGCGGCGGCCGCGCCATCACCGGCTTCTCGATGGGCGGGCTGAGCACGCCGACGTATCTGGCCAAGTTCCCCGACGTCTTCAGCGTGAGCGTGCAGTATGACGGGTCGATGGCCACGTGGGACATCGTGCGGTCCGTCCGTCCCGACATCGCCGCCGAGATCTACGACAACAGCGAGGCGAGGTTCAACCTCTACTCGCCGTGGCGATGGACGCAGCAGAACGCGGCCGTGGTGGCCTCCTCGAGCGCCATGCGGATCATCGTCGGCGGCGAGGCGAGCGGCCTGTCGTCGAACCGCTCGTTCCGCGCGCACCTGCTCGGCGTGGGCATCACGCCCGACTACGTCGAGACGGGTCTGCCTCACAACCTGCCGCTGCTGCTGCAGGCGCAGGGCGCCAACTCGTGGGCGTTCATCCAGCGGCACCTGAGCCCGCCCGAACCCGCGTGTCCCGCCGACTTCAACCAGGACGGGGGCATCGACGGAGCCGATGTCGAGGCCTTCTTCGCCGCGTGGGAGGCGGCTGAACCCGGCGCCGACACGAACCAGGACGGTGGGATCGACGGCGGCGATGTCGGGGCCTTCTTCGAGGCGTGGCAGGCCGGCGGGTGCTGAGGCGACGAGCGCGGCTCACTCCGGAGCGGGCGGATCGGTCGGCCTGTCCAGCCGTGCCGCGAGCTTGCCGTAGAGCACCGCGACGGCGAGCATCATGAGGCCCACGCCGAGCACGCTGATGACGCGCCAGCCTTGGCCGATGCCCGCGAGGTCGTAGCTGAGGGCCTTGAGGGCGGCGACGCCCATGAGGCCCAGCCCGACGTACCGGGGCCACCGCCAGGAACGCGCAAAGCCGATCACCAGCAGCACGATGCTGAGCGCGGCCCACCAGATCGAGACCGCCGCGCGGCGGCTGGTTTCGTCTTGCGTCACGATCTCCGAGACGCGAGCCACTTCCAACGTGCTCGCCGCGAGGAAGACGAGCGAGCCGAGCAGCGCGGACACGGTCGCCGCGAAGAGGCCGCTTTCGCCGTCGACTCGGCGGACGTTGGTCCAGGCCGCCGCGGCCGCCGCGGTCACGACGACGAGGCCGACGGCTAGACCCGGGTGGAGGATCACGCGGGCCCACTCGCCATCGGTCCACGTCGTCAGGCAGGCGGCGGTCCACCAGCCGCAGGCGACGGCCACCGCGCCCGTGGCCATGAGCGGCATGCGGGCGGCAGATCCCATCGGGGCCGCCAGCGCGAGCCCCGCGAGCGCGACGCACACGGCCCACGCGGCGACGGCGAGTGCGGACGATCCCGGCGTCATCGGTGCGGCGAGCAGGGCCAACGTACCCAACGCGGCGGCGATGATCGCGTGAGGGTTGCGACGCGGCTCGCGGTTCAGCTGCGTGAGGCGTGCCGCCAGCAGCCATGCGATGCCCGCGCCGAGCACGAGGGCCGACCATTCGCCCAGGTGCAGGCCCGCGAGTTCGATGGTGGCGGGCCCGCCGACGCCCGGGCGGAGCGTCGCGAAGTGAATGCTCAGGCCTTGGCGCATGAGGCGCACGAGGCCGATGGCCAAGAGCACGAGGCCGTAGGTGTCGAGTCGCGTGGTGCGGATGGCGCGTCCGGCGACGACGGCGGCGAGGCCCAAGCCCAGCCAGGCGATGGTCTGGGACATGCCCCCTAGGCCAAGGCCGATCGCCGCGATCATGAGGCCGCCGACCTGCAGCAGGAGACTGGCCCCCAGGCGTTCGCGGTCGGTGCGAGGCACGTCGCGGAGCAGCATGAGCGTGCCCGCGAGGGGTTGCGAGAGCATGGCGCAGGCGGCGGCGTAGGCGAGGCAGACGACCCAGGGTTCGACCGCACCGGACACGGAACCGGCGTAGATGCCCATCCACGCACACCAGAGCGTGGTGGAGAAACTGGAGACCATGGCGCGGGCGGATGGGCGTGCCGCGGCTTCGATGGCCGTGCGCGGCGACGGCGCGTCGGTGGGGGCCTCATCGGCGTCGGAACGTGCATCGCTTCGGAACTCGAGCCACATGCCCCCGTGGACGATGGCCCAGAAGATCGCCGGGAAGGCGAGCGCGACAAAGGGGTGGGCACGCCAGAGGTCGACCGAACCGGCCCACGAGGTGCCCAGAAGCACGACGCCCCACCACGCGATGGAGCGGAGAACGGCGAAGCGGCCTTGCTTCCACGCGGCGACGGCCGAGCCGATGGTCATGATCGCGAGCAGGTGCGAGGCCATGATCCACGGGGGCGATGGGCCATCGCCGGCGATGACGGGCGCGAGCAGGCCGCCGATGATGGAAAGCACGCCGACGGCGACGAGGCCGCTCTTGGCGGAGACGAGGATGCCACCCACCGCGACCGCGACGAGCAGCAGGAAGGCGGCGGCGTTGTCGACCAGGCCGTAGAGGCCGTAGGCGGCCCAGGCGGAGCCGTAGAGCGAGCCCACGCCCGCGGCGATGATGGCGGCGGCGGCCCAGTCGCCGACGTGGCGGCGGCGATTCCAGCCGGCGAGGACGAGCGCGGCGCCGAAGAACGCCGCGGCCACGCACCGCATCGAGGGCGTGACGTGGCGCATCCAGCCCTGGTCGTAGGCGAACTTGAGACCCAGGCCCATGCCGATCATGACGATGACCGCGCCGGCGACGGCGTACCAGCGGCCGCCGACGGCGGTTTCGAGCAGGCTCTCGTCGAGGCGTGTGACTGGCGGCTGGGCGGCCGGTGGGAGCCGGTTGGGAAGGGATGGCGGCGATGCGACCGGAGGCCTTGCTTCAAGCACGGGGGACGCCGCGGCGACGGGTGGCGCGACGGGCATCGCGGGAAGCGGTGGCGGCGTCACGCCCAGGCCGGCCTCGAGCCGGCTGAGTCTGGCCTCGATGGCACTCACGCGCGAGGCCAGCGAGTCGTGGTCGTGGAGTCCGTGCGGCGTGTCGCTCGCTTGGTCGGTGCTCATGGCGTTCCTCCCCGGCGGTGCCGTGCATGACGGCCCTTATATTAGTGAATACTAACCGCATCGGCATTCGGGTGCAAGGGGGCGTGTGCAAAAGCAAGCGGAATCCGCCTTTTGGGCCTGCGGCGTGCCGCCGCGACGGGGGTTCGCTCGGTGGCGGTTCGGGGTTGGTCGGAGTGGCAAGCGTCTGCAGGACAGTCGCTTGCGTGTCCGCCGGCGTGGCGGGGGAGCAGGTTTGGGAACCTGGCGGCGTTGGGCGGCCACCAACTGAACGAGGCATCGGTGTGGCCACGGTGGTCATCGAGTCTCGGACGATCGGCGGGCGTGCGTGTGGGACGCGGGCCCCTCGAGGAGAACGCGAGCATGTTCCTTCGCATGGTGTACGACGACAAGTTGGCCGAGGCGGCGTACGTGATCGGTTGTCAGCGGACGGGCGAGGCGATCGTGATCGATCCCGAGCGCGACGTCGATCGCTACGAGGCGCTCGCGGCGGCGAACGGCCTGCGGATCGTGGCCGCGGCGGAGACGCACATTCACGCCGACTTCGTGTCGGGCAGCCGCGAGTTGGCGGAACGCGGGGCCATGGTGTACGTGTCGGACGAGGGCGATGCCGATTGGAAGTACCAGTGGCTGAACGCCAAGGTGGGCGGGGGTTCGTACCGCCATCGGCTGCTCAAGGACGGCGACACGTTCATGGTGGGCAACATCGAGTTCAAGGCGGTGCATACGCCCGGGCACACGCCCGAGCACCTTAGCTTCATGGTGACGGACCGCGGGGGCGGGGCGGACAAGCCGATGGGAGTGGCGACGGGGGACTTCCTGTTCGTTGGGGATGTCGGGCGGCCGGACCTGCTGGAGTCAGCCGCGGGAATCAAGGGGAAGGCTGATCCCTCCGCGCACCGGCTCTACGGCACCGTCCGCAAGTTCATGGATTGGCCCGACTACCTGCAGGTGTGGCCGGCGCACGGCGCGGGGAGCGCGTGCGGCAAGGCGTTGGGCGCGGTGCCGACGAGCACGGTGGGTTACGAGAAGATGTTCAACCCCTCGGTGAGAGCGGCCCGCAGCGAGCGGGAGTTCGTCGACTTCATCCTCGACGCCCAGCCCGAGCCGCCGCTCTACTTCGCCCGCATGAAGCGCGACAACAAGCTCGGACCCAAGGTGCTGGGGAGCGTGCCCCGGCCCGCGGCGATGGGCATCGACGACCTCAAGGCGGTCGACGGTCGCAAGGTCGCGGTGATCGACACGCGGCCGTGGGCGGCGTTCCGCGCGGCCCATGTGCCCGGTTCGCTGCACATTCCGCTGAACAACACCTTCAACACGGATGCGGGTTCGTTGGTGGCCGAGGACGAGCCGATCGTCCTGATCGTGGAGCCTTCGCGGGTGGACGAAGCGGTGCGCGACCTGATCCGCGTCGGCCTCGATCGCATCGTGGGCTGGTTCGACGTCTCGACCATGGGGGCGCTGACGGCGGCCGGCGGCACGAACGCGACCATCGACGAGCGAACGCCCGAGGCCGCTCGCGCCATGATCGACACGGTGCGTCCCTTCGTGCTCGACGTCCGTCGCAAGACCGAGTTCGAGGAAGGACACATCGACGGCGCGACCAACATCGCCCACACCCGCCTTCTGTCCCGGCTGGCCGAGGTTCCACGCGACCGGCCCATCCTCGTGAACTGCCGCAGCGGGGCCAGGTCGGCGAGGGCCTGTTCGCTCCTGCGGCGGCACGGCTACGACTGCACGAACGTGGCGGGGGGCTTCCTCGGGTGGCAGAAGGCCTTCGAGCCGGCGGGTCGGGCGTGAAGACGGGAGCGAACCGGTGATCCTGGCGTGGATCGGAGCCGCGGCGGTGGGGCTCTCGCTCGGGCTTTTGGGCTCGGGCGGCGCGATCCTGACCGTGCCCATCCTGGTGTACCTTGTCGGTCATGACGAGAAGATCGCCATCGTCGAGTCGATGGCGATCGTGGGCGTTATCGCGGCGGTGGGCGCGGCGAGAGCCGCCGCCGCACGGCGATTGGACGCACGCAGCGGCGTGCTGCTGGCGGTACCGGGCATCGCGGGCACGTCGCTTGGCGCGGCGATGGCCTCGCACATTCCCGGGGCGGTGCAGCTGGTGATGCTGGCGGGGTTGATGCTGGTGGCGTCGGTCATGATGTTCCGCGGCGGCGGTGGCGGTGGCGTGCCGCGGGACGAGCGACCTCCGGTCGTCGGCGCTTCGCGACCGTGGGTGGTCGCGGCCCAAGGATTGGGGCTGGGCATGGTCACGGGGTTGGTGGGCGTGGGCGGCGGGTTCCTGATCGTGCCGGTGCTGGTGCTGCTGCGGGGGTTGGCGATGCCGACGGCGGTGGGCACCAGTTTGATGATCATCGCCGTGAACGCCGCGGCGGGCCTCTTCGCCACGCTCGTCGTGCCCATCTCGACCGGCACGGGCCCGAGCGGCGTCGACTGGAGCGTGATCGGGCTCTTCGCCGCAATCGGCATCGCGGGGAGTGTCGCGGGCAGTCACGTGGCGGGGCGGATCCCGCAGGGCATCCTCAAGCGAATCTTCGCGGTGTTCCTGATCGTGATGGCGGGGTACATTCTGACAAGACAGGCGCCTCGCGTGTGGCCGGACCTGTTCGGCGCGGGCGGTTGAGGTGTGGGTGTCGGCATCTTCTCTGGCGTTCCATATGGAGTGGCATCATGCGTGCACGGATTGATCGTCATGACGGGCGGACGGCATTGGCGGCGGCGGGGATCGCCGCGGTGATCATGGCGTCATGCGCCGGGCGTCAACAGGCGGCGGCCGACCCGATGGTGGGCATCAACACGGTCGCGAGGGATCGCGACGTCTGGCAGCAACTGCTCGCCGACCATGCGTCCATTCGCCGGACGGTCATGCACCGTCGCGATGGCGACAGGGTGTTCGTCGAGGCGACGACCGAGAGCGACGACCCGGCGGTGGCGGCGAGGATCATCGACCATGCGAAGGCGATGCAGGCGAGGATGAAGGCCGGCGCCCAGGTCCGCGTGTGGGATCCGATCTTCAAGGAACTCTTCGAGCGGCACGAGCGCGTGACGCTCGAGGTGACGTCGACCACGAAGGGCGTCAGGATCGTCGAGTCGAGCGACGATCCCGAGACGATCGCGTTGCTGCGCTCGCACGCTGCGGGCGTGAGCGAGTTCGTGAGGGACGGGCACCGCGCCGGGCGTCGCGAGACGCGACGCGTGGCGGTGGATGCGGCGATGCCGCCGGACGAGGTGGCCATCGGCGGCGTGCCTCATCGGTTCCTGCTTGGGCAGCCCGACGCCGGCCAACTCGAATTGCTCAAGGGCGAGGGCGTGAAGACGATCGTGAACTTCCGCAAGCCGTCCGAGCACCCGGCCTACGACGAGCAGGGCGAGGCGACCTTGCGCGGGATGGGGTATTGCAACCTCCCGTACAGGGAGGCGAGCGAGTTGACGGACGACCTGCTGGACCAAGCCAGGGCGACGCTCCGCGAGGCGGATGCCGCCGGCGTGATCGTGGCGTTGCACTGTCGCACGGGGAATCGCGTGGGGCCGGCGTGGGCGGCGTACCGAGCCATCGACGGGGGCGTGCCGCTGGAGCGGGCGATCGTCGAGGCGAGGGCCCTGGGAATGGCGGATCCGCGGCTGGAAGCGACGGTGCGGACGTACGTGGAGCGGCGGCTCGCCACGGGTTCCTGACCTTGGGGCAGGGGCCGGCGTGACGTCGCTACCATCGTGCCCCGATGTCGGAGATCCAGCGACAACTCATTCTCGATCAATGCCGCCAGTTCCACGCGGCCAAGCCCGCGGCGGGGTTCGTGCCGGGGGAGACGTACATCCCGGTGACGGGCAAGGTGCTGGACGCCGAGGACTTGGTGCACCTGGTGGATGCCAGTCTCGACCTGTGGCTGACGATGGGACGGTTCGGCGACCGGTTCGAGTCGCGTCTGGCGGAGGTGTTCGGCACGAGGCACGCGAGGCTGACGGTGTCGGGGTCGGCGGCGAACCTGCTGGCGTTCGCGTCGCTGACGAGCCCGCTGATCGGGGACAAGTTCGACAAGCCGCGGATCCGGCCGGGGGACGAGGTGCTGACGGTGGCGGCGGGCTTTCCGACGACGGTGGCGCCGATCGTGCAGCACGGGTGCGTCCCGGTGTTCGTGGATGTCGATCCCGAGACGCACAACGTGGACGTGGCGAAGCTGAGGGAGGCGGTGACGCCGCGGACGCGGGCGGTGATGATCGCCCACTCGCTCGGCAACCCGTTCGACCTGGATGCGGTGACGGCGCTGTGCCGCGACCACGGGTTGTGGCTGATCGAGGATTGCTGCGACGCCTTCGGGGCGACGTTCAAGGGCAAGGGCGTGGGCACCTTCGGCGACGCGGCGACGTTGTCGTTCTATCCCGCGCACCACATCACGATGGGCGAGGGCGGCGCGGTGATGACCGATCACGGCGGGTTGAAGCGGATCATCGAGAGCCTGAGGGACTGGGGCCGCGATTGCTGGTGTCCTCCGGGCAAGGACAACACGTGCAACCGCCGGTTCGACTGGCAGCTCGGCGACTTGCCGCTGGGGTACGACCACAAGTACATCTACTCGCACCTTGGGTACAACCTCAAGGTGAGCGACATGCAGGCGGCGGTGGGGCTGAGCCAACTCGAGAAGCTGCCGGGGTTCATCGCCAAGCGTCGCGAGAACTTCCGGGCGTTCACCGAGGCGTTCCGCGCGGGCGGTCTGGAGGAGCACTTCATCCTGCCGAAGGCCACGCCGGGGAGCGATCCGAGCTGGTTCGGGTACCTGCTCACGATCCGCGACGGCTCGCCGCTGAAACGCCGCGAGGTGGTCAAGCGGCTGGAGGATCGCCGGATCGGCACGCGGCTGCTCTTCGCGGGCAACCTCGCGAGGCAGCCGGCCTTCAAGGGCGTCGACTTCCGCGTGCACGGCGACCTGACGCACACGGACAAGATCATGAACGACGCCTTCTGGATCGGCGTGTGGCCGGGGATCGATGCGGCCCGCCGGGACTACATCGTGTCGGCGTTGGTCGATCTCGTGCGAGGCGAGTGAGCCGCGGGGGAGCGGCTTGGCGCGGCGACGGGTTCGCCTCTACGCTTGACGCACGATGACGAGCCCAATGAAGGCGGTGATTCTCGCGGGCGGCATGGGGACGCGTCTCTCGGAAGAGACCGACCGCATCCCCAAGCCCATGGTGACCATCGGCGGCAAGCCGATCCTCTGGCACATCATGAAGCTCTACGGGTCGCACGGCATCAACGACTTCGTGATCTGCCTGGGCTACAAGGCCCACGTCATCAAGGAGTACTTCCACAACTACTTCCTGCACGGGTGCGACATCACCTTCGACCTGCAGGCGGGCTCGATGCGGGTGCACAGCAACCAGTCGGAGCCGTGGCGGGTGACGCTGATCGACACGGGGCTCGAGACGATGACGGGCGGGCGGCTCAAGCGGATCCGGCCGCACCTCGATGGCACCTTCTGCATGACCTACGGCGACGGGCTCGCCGACGTCGACATCGCGGCGTCGATCGCGTTCCACCGGTCGCACGGCAAGTTCGCGACCGTGACGGCCGTGAACCCGCCGGGCCGCTTCGGCGTGCTGGACGTGGAGGGCGGCAAGGTGAACCTCATTCGCGAGAAGCCCCCGCGGGGCGATGCGTGGATCAACGGCGGCTTCTTCGTGCTCGAGCCCGCCGCGCTCGACCTCGTCGAGGGTGATGGCGTCTCGTGGGAGCGAGAGCCGATGGAGCGGCTGGCGACGGCCGGACAGCTCATGGCGTTCGAGCACGGCGGCTTCTGGCAGCCGATGGACACGCTGCGGGAGCGGACGCTGCTGGAGGACTTGTGGCGGCGGGGCGATGCGCCGTGGAAGCGGTGGCGGGATTGACACCGGCCCGTCGAGGCGTCACAAGGCATCGACCCATACGACACCGAGGCGGCTCAAGGCGAGACTGACGCAGCGGTCCGCTCGAACGTCACCTTCACGGCACGGTGGTCCGACGGCCAAGGCTCGATCACGAGGTCGGTCACGGGCCCTCGTTCGCCCGCAACCTGAGCATCTATGACTCGCCATGTGGCGAGGTTTGACGTGCCGGTCGGCCGCTCCGTCGTCGTGAGCGGAGCGGCCAGCACGAGGTCGATCCGATCCATCACGTCGCGGCTCTCGGGTCGAGGGGTCCAGGTCCATCCGGGGCGGGCGACCGGATCGGGGTGGGCCAGGCGGAAGGCGTCTCGGAGTCCGGCGTCGTTGAAGAGACGCGTGGTCGGCCAGTCGACGGGGCCGATGCGGTTCCACGCGCGGACCGCGGCGGGGGTCCAGTCGAGGTGCGAGGGCTCGTTGAAGTCGCCGCAGAGCGTGACGAGCGCTCCCTCCTCGCGGAGGGCATGGTCGAGATCGCGGAGGCACTTGAGGGCAGGTTCGCCGCGGGCGAGGCGGGCCTCGGTGACGGCCTGGGCGGGGGTCGAGACGAAGCGTCCGTCGCCGTACTCGATGCCGGCGAGTTGATAGGGCTGATAGGGCGAGGCGGGGAAGTGGACGTTGAAGGCCCAGACGATGGTGCCTTGGGGCGTGCGAAGCTTGGCGCCGAACATGCCGCGACTGGTGCCCAGCACCTCGAACCGCGTGAGGATGGCGGTGGAATCGCCCAGGGGCACGACCGAGTACCCCAGCCCCGAGGCGTACTCGGCTGCGAACTCGCGTCGTTCCTGGATGGCGAGCACGTCGACGTCGAGGGCCTTCATGGCGGCCAACGTCTGCGCCCGCGAGGCGGCCTTGTCGGTCGACGCCTTCTCCCCGCCAACCCAGATGTTGTAGGTGGCGATCGAGACCCGTTCGGGCGTTTCGGCCGCGACGGGGCCCGCGGTCGCGGGCGACGCCTCGGGTTGCGGACCGGGCGTGGGTTGGTGCAGGAACGCTGCGAGCGACGCGACGATCATGCGGGTGATCATGATCAAGGACCGTAGTCGATCGCCGGCGTCGCGAACGCGAAGGTCGCGTCAAGCCGCGGCGCGGCTTGAGGGCGTGGGTGCCCCGTCAGGGTCTGACCATGCGGTGCGGGGAGCGCCCCCTCACGCTCCCCGCACCGGTCGGCGGATCTCACCCGGCGGTCTCTTTGGTCACGAGGACTGGCCGATGCAGGCGGCCAGTTCGTTGACGAAGCGCGTGCCTTTGGGAGTCAGGCACAGTCGTCGAACGCGACGGTCGACGGGATCGGGCTCGGCGGCGACAAGCTGAAGCCCGCGGACGCGGAAGCGGTCCCACTCCGAGAGGCGGGAGACCAGTCGCGAACCCGCGCCGCTGGTGAGGTCGAGGTGGCTCGACAACTCGGTGGGGGAACTGCCGGGGCGGCGGGCGATGTACAGCAGCGCCATCACGCTGTTGCACTGGATCTCCGGGTCGAGCGTGCGGCAGAGCGACAACGCTCGTTCAAGGGGTGTCATGGCGTGTTCTCCATGGAGCGAGGGCACGAGGGCGACCGTTCAGGCGGTCCACGCCTCGAGGATCTTGTGGATGATCTTGGGTTCGGACTCTCTTGCCATCAGGGGCTCGAGACGAGGGCGGATGAGCTCGGCGTACTCGCCGAACGACCAGGTGCCCACGACTCGCACCGGCGGTTGGTCGCCGGCGTCGAAGATCGGGAAGCAGCGCCGTTCCTGGATGACGCAGCCGCCACGGGCGATGCTCGGCATGCGGCAGAGTGCGCCGGTGATGGCGCCGATGTCGCTTTCGTCGGTGGTGTCCTCGAGCCAGTCGAGCAGGAACTCGATCAGGAGCGTCGACACGGTTCCCGAACTTGCGGCGGCGAGTTGGCGCCGTTCCTCGGCGGACTCGAAGTGACGCCATCGCCCCAGGACCAGTGGCAGGAGCCGCCCGTCGCCGAGCAGGATCAGGCCCGAGAGAACGCCGACAGTGCGGAAGGCAGGGCTCTCGTCATCATCGAGCTGCTGGGCGAAGAACTTCGGACCCGTCAGCGGATCGCCGTCCGTGCGGCGCATGAGCATGGCGACATCGATGGTGGCGGTCGACACGACGCCCCGGTCGGTGTCGCCGAGGACGAAGGGCAGCAACGCGAGCGTGGTCGTTTTTCCCTCCTCGATGAACTGGCAGATGGTCTGCTCGAGCCGCAGTCGCTCGGCGACGTCGAGACGACGGAGGAGCAGCGAGTACAGCCGCTGGATCTGCGGCATCTCGCTCGCGTCGCACGAGCGGCCGTAGGCCGTCAAACGCACGAACGCGACCGCGCCGAGCTGACGGGCGGGAAGGCTCTCCCAGGAGTCGGGGTCCTGCAAGGCGGTCAGCAGGTCGGTGGATGGGCGGACGGGGGTGGTGGGGGTCTCGGCGGGCGAATGCTTCTTGCGTTTCCAGAACATGAGAATCTCCGGTACGTGGTGGATGATGAGCGTGGGCGCGATCGCGACGCAGGCGCGGCGACAGCGTGACACGCCGCGAGCGGCGCATGAGGGGCGAGGAGCGATCGGGATGGCACGGCCTCGATGACGCGTGCCTGTTGGTTCACTGGCGTGACGTCAGTCGCCTCAGCACTTGTGGGGCGTGCGGTACCCCAGGCGGCGACCGACGGCGAAGAACTCCGTGAGTTCGGCGGCCATGCGATCTCGCGCCGAGGCCTCAAGGGGCGGCTGTTCGGCGCGGCGTTGCCTGCGGAAGTCGCGGCACCGTTCGAGCACCTCGTCCTTCATCTCACGGAAGTGGCTGCTGCGAGCGCACGCCTCGAGGAACTGCACCTCGAAGATCAACAGGCTCTCGGCACGCTCGATGCGATCGAGGGCGTACAACTTCCGGCCGGAGAAGTTGAACCAGTGGTCGACCGGTTCGCGACGATCCTCGCGGCCGAGCAGGCGGTCGATCATGAGACGGCTCCACCCACGGTACCGCAGCTCATGCACCGAGTAGAAGGGCTGGTCCCGCGGCTGCACGTTGCGGATGGGGCCGAGCCGCTCGATCCGCTCCTGGAGCGATCGGTGGGGCTCGAAGACCGTCGCGTGGAGCTCCTGCTCCGTGGGGCGCGGGCCCGAGGGGGTGGGGAGGAAGTCGGACGGATCGGACGGCGAGGACGAAGCGGACATGCGATGCACTCCTTGACCCGTTGGGTCGTGAGGCATCAGAGCCGCCGGCGATAGAGGGATCGCCACCGAACGACGGTGGCACTTGTGCAGAAGGTGATCTCCGGCTCTCGCCATCGACCCCTACGCCGCATCAAGCCCTTGCAGGGCCGGCCTCAGCACCGTGGCGGGGCCCGACAGTGCGGGACCGGCTCGGTTGCTGCCCGGGCTGTGAGGCTACCCGGGACTCAGGATGCACTGGAAGTATCGCCGATCTCGCAGTGCCTGTCAAGCCTGCTTCTCGCGATCGCACGGGGCCACTGACACACAGTTGTCAGTGACGGTGAGCAGCCGCTGCGCGAGCGCAGGGGTCGGAGCACGACGGCCGTCATCGAGGCATCGCCGATGCCGGGAGCGCGCCATGGCGATGGTCGTCTTCGGCTCGATCAAGACGTGACCGCGTGCGGGGTCGCCACGAGGCTTGCCCGACATGGCCCGTTGCGAGCCGTCACTGGGTCCACGCGTCGAGGATGTACGGAATCACCTTGGGTTCGGATTCCCTCGCGATGAGCGGCTCGAGACGGGGACGGATGACTTGAGCGTACTCGCCGAACGACCAATGCCGGCTGATCTGTATTGGACCTTCAACGCCCGCGTTGAAGCAGGGGAAGCAGCGTCGCACCTCGACCACTCGACCCCCTTTGGCCAGTTCGGGCATTCTGGCCAAGGATCCCGCGATGGCCCCAATGTCGCTCTCCTCGGTCGCCTCCTCGAGCCAGTCGACGAGAAACTCGATCAGCAGGGTCGAGACGTAGCCCGACGTGGCGGCGGCGAGCCGTCGCCGATGTTCAGGCGACGCGAGGGCACGCCACCGCCCCCGAACGAGCGGCAGGATTCGCTCGTCGCCGAGCAGGATCAGGCCGGCCAGGATGCCGAGCTTCCGCTGGTCGTCGGTATCTTCATGCTCGACGAGGTCGACGAGGAACTTGGGGCCCGTGAGGGGATCGTCGTTCGTGCGATGCATCAGCATCGCGATATCGATGGTGGCGGATGAGACGACTCGATGATCGATGTCGCCAAGCACGAAGGGAACCAAGGCGAACGCAGAGGAGTGGCCCTGCATGACGAAGGTGCGGATTCTTTGCTCCAGGCCGAGCCGCTGGGCGGCGTCGACGCGGGCGAGCAGCAGGCCGTAGAGCCGCTCGAGCAGCTGCATTTCGATCGGGTCCTGAGTCGTGCCGTCGTGCGTCAGGCACAGGAAGGCGACCGCCAGCAGTTGTTGCGGCGTGAGATGCTCCCACGAATCCGGATCCTGCATGGCCTTCTGCACCGCCTCCTTAGAGCTGGTGGGCGAGGTGGGGGTGTCGTCAGATGGCTTGTTCCTGCGCTTCCAGAACATCAGGACCTCCTTCAGAGGGGGCTGCCGCACGGATCGACCAGCGGCCATGTCGGGCGGTTCCCATGGCTGTCCGCAGCGCAGGGAGGTCCGCAGACTCTCGCCTTTCGACGAGGCATGCGACGCATGGACATGGTCGCCCCATGGCGGTGGTGTTTGTCCGGCGGGGTGGGCCGGGTTGCCGCTGGGGGTGAGGAGCCACCCGAACGGACACGATTCGAGTATGGCCGAACGAGCGGACCTCGTCAAGGGGTTTCGCGGCGACGGCGCGACGCCACTGACACACTGTTGTCAGTGGCTCGTTGAGGACGCTGGCTCGGCAGGGGTCAGAGCAGGAAGGCCTTGACCAGCGCGTCGCCGATGCCGACGAGGGCCGCTCCGGCGACGATGCCGGCGCAGACGGGTTCGTGGGAGTCGACGAAGATGCGGTGGGCGGCGGATTCCTTCTTCTCGCCGTAGAGGCGGTGCATGAGCCAGAAGAAGCCAGCGCCGGCGGCCATGGCGATGGTCGAGTCGGGGGGCACCACCACGCCCAGGCCGATGGCCAGGGGCGAGAGGGGGAACTTGCCCTTGCTGAAGGTGCGGACGAGCTCCATGACCAGGCCGACGCACGCGGCGATGATCATGGAGGTGATGATCGACTGCGTGAGGAGCGTGCCGCTGCCCCCATCGCCGAAGATGCTGGTGACCAGGTCGCTGACGCCCTTCCACTGCACTGCGCCGGGGAAGGAGAAGGTGTCGTTGACCATCGCCTCCTGGATGTTGTCGCCGGGCTTGTACTTGGGCAGGAACAGGGGGTAGAAGATGAGCGCCGAGGCCATGGCTCCGGAGATGATGCCGATGCAGTGCCCGATGGCCTGCTGACGAGGCTTGGCGCCCAGCATGTAGCCGGGCTTGATGTCCATCAGCAGGTTGCTGGCGTTGCTGGCGACCTCGACGCACATGACGCCCGTCATGAGGTTGGTGGGCGGGTGCTTGGGGTCGAGCGCGCCGTACATGAACTGCGGGATCTTCGAGAGCGAGCCCGTGGGGGTGATGCCCGTCAGGGCCGTGGAGTTGGCCGCGATCAGCGTCAGCACGATGATCATCGGAATGGCCGTGGCGCCGAAGATCCACGAGACGCCGAACCAGTCGTGGGCCATCCACACGCCCACCGCGCCCACGATCGGCACGCCCACGATCGAGACCCAGTTGGGCAGCTCGATGTCGCGGAGCACGTCGCCCGAGGCGTCGGCCTTTCGCTTCGTGAAGATCGCCGTGAAGGCCGAGATGATGACCTGCGGCTTGGCGAACAGGCCCGTCATGGCCGCCGTCACCATGAGCGCGATGCCCCACCAGAGCGCCCACGTGTTGAGGATGTGCGCCCGGCCGAAGACGGCCTCGCCCGTGACCGGATCGGTCGCCTTCGGGACGATCTCGCCGACGTTGATCATCCACGGCACGATGATCACGAAGTTGACCACCATGCCCAGGAGCATGCTCAAGGCCACGCGGATGCCCATCAGGCCGCCCGCGCCGAACATGGCCAGGTCCAGCGAGACGCGAAGCCCGAGCTGGCGGGGGTCGACCCCCGCGATGTACGCGCCCTTGCCGAAGAGCGAATAGACCCAGGTGTCCAGGTAGTGGGGGAAGACCGACGCCTGCTTCATGCCCAGCAGCTTCACCTGCAGGTACTTCTGGTACGCATCGCCGCTGATGAACTGGATGAACCCCGCGAAGAGCGCCGCGAAGGCCAGCGCCTTGGCCTTGAAGAGGCCCACCGCCGCCTGCGAGGTGTAGAGCGTGTCGAGCACGACGCCCGCGGCACGCCCCTCGGGGAATGGCTGCTGCTCGTCGTTGATGAAGCGTCGCTTCATCGGGAAGGCCACCAGCACGCCCAGCACCGACAGGACCACGTTGAACCAGAACATCTGGGTCAGGTCCATCGGCTTGTTCTCGACCCACATGTACGCCGCCATGCCCGAGACCAGGGGGCCGGTCATGTATCCGGCGGCCGTGGCGATCGACTGGGTGCAGTTGTTCTCGAGGATGGTCATGTCCCGCACGCCCATCCGCGAGGCCACGCGGAAGAGGGCGAAGGCCAGGATGACGCTCGTCAGGCCCACGCCCAGCGTCCACCCCGTCTTGGCGCCCACGTACAGGTTGGTCGCCGACAGCAGGCCCCCCAGCACGAACCCCATGGCGGCCGAGCGGAGCGTGAGCTGGGGCATGTCGCCCCGGTAGATCCGCTCGAACCACCAGCGGTCCTTCTGCTCGCGCGTCCACGTTCGGACCTGTTCGTCGGTGAGTTGCTCGATCGCCATGGTCGGAGTCGCTCCAGGGGTTCGCCGGGCCGCCCGGCTTGACGTGGAGAATAGTCGCCGACCCGTCGTCGCGCCACCCCACGGGCGGACGGCGTGACGGTGGCGAGGTCGCCGAAGTACGACGTCCGGGGTCACCTGGGAGACGAGGGGGGCGTGACCAAGGCCGATGGCACGCCGGGGCGGATCTTCCAGTACGACCAAGACGGGCGGCTAGTGGGCGTGTACACGCGGGCGGCGGATGGGAGGGCCGACGTGC
>JBBAVG010000054.1:7396-25842 GCA_040397805.1 Phycisphaerales bacterium | reverse complement strand
GATCGACAGAGCGGGCTTGAGCAAGCGAGGACACTCGGAGGTTACCGGAGTTGCCGCATGTGTGTCAAGCGTTTGTGTGGAAATACGGACGTCAATCACCAGAGGCGTTTGAAGTGACCGCTCCTCCACCACACCCCCCATCACGGGTCGACCCCTCGCCTGCACCCGTCGTCGTGATGCTTGTCCCCGCTCCTGCATCATCTGCGCGGTGCAGTTCTTTCGCTTCATCCCTCCTCGCACGCCCGAGTCCAGCACGCGGCGAACTCCCGACGTGCCCCCGTTTTCAGTACCAGCCTCTATGAGAAGCTGGTGATGGAACCCGCAGCCGTCGCCATCGGGCGTCGGGCGTCGGCCGTCTTCCGCGGGCTCGTGGGGTAGAGGGGTGAGTTTGAGAGGGGAGAGGGTTGTTGGACCAGAACGATGTGTTACCCATGTACCCGGTCCAACACGGTGCTCGAGTAGCGCTTGCCGGAGCTCACCTGGCCCAGGTCGTCGTAGACGTACCGCCAGTAGGGCCCGTCGGCCAGCGTGGTGCGGGTGCGCTCGTTGGCCGCGATCCGAATGAAGGGCTGGACCGTGGAATCGCACCCCGGGGCGGCACGCGTGCTCGCGCCCGTGCACCCAGGGCTCGCCCGCAAAGCCGGGCAGCGCCCTGGGCTACCGGCTGGTTCGCCCCAAAGTGGGCGAGAAAAGGGACGCGGGGTCGGTTCTTGCCTGTCAGCCCGCTCGGCGGGCGTCCCGTGGCGTGCCGTGGTGCGCGGCCCGGCTTGGCGGGCAAGCCCACGGCATGGGGAACGATTCGGGCGGCGGTGCGAGCCGGATCGATGTGGCGCGCCCAGCGCGTTGGGGGGGCGGACCAGCGGCCCCGAATCGGGCATCCGCCGTGCCGCTCTCCCCGCCCCCGCCGCCCGCGGCCGCATCCAGTCGCCCGTTCCGACGAACCCCTTGCAGCCATGCGCGAACATGAACTGGTCACCACCCTGTGGCTCCCCCGCACGCCCGAGCAGATCTTCCCATTTTTCGCGGACGCGTCGAATCTCGACGCCATCACGCCCCCGTGGCTCAACTTCCGCATCCGCACGCCCCTGCCCGTCGAGATGAAGGCCGGCGCGACACTCGAGTACTCCATCCGCCTGCACGGCATCCCCATCCGCTGGCGGACCAACATCGCCGCGTGGACCCCGCCCTTCATGTTCGTCGACGAGCAGATCAGCGGCCCCTACCGGCTGTGGCACCACACCCACCGCTTCGAGGCCTCCAACGGCGGCACGCTCTGCACCGACCGCGTCCGCTACGCCCACTGGGGCGGTCCGCTCGTCGAACGCTGGTTCGTGCGGCCCGACGTCGAACGCATCTTCGAGTATCGCCGTCAGCGCCTGATCGAACTCTTCGGCGACGCGACCGCGTCCGCCTCGACAGTCACTTCACCGGCTCCCCTCGCGGCAGCAGCGCGGTGAACTCCTCGCACGCCCGGTCCACCACCGTGGCCCGCGCGTTGACCGCCTCCAGCACCGCCATGTACCGATCCCGCGGCGGCGGCGTCAGCGAAGGCGACAAGGCCGATCGCCGGTGCTTCAGGGCCAGCACGTCGTCGTCGAGTTTCGTCAGCAGCGGCTCCATCGGCTCGACGCAGTCCCGCAGCACGATCCGCAGCGGCTCCCACCGTGCCTTGAAGTCCGCCAGGTCGGCCCGCGACCGGGCCTTGAGCGTGTCGTCCGCGTAGGCACGCGTCTCCTTCGCCCACTCCTCCAAGAGTGCCGTGGCGGAGAACTCCGTCTGCCGCAGACGGTTGCCCAGTTGCGACAGTCGACCGCGACAGCGGATCGTCGCTCGCCGCGCCCGCACGAACGCCTCGTCGCGATCGGGCTCGTCGAAGAGCTCAAGCATCTCCGCCGCGGCCTGGTTCAGGTCGGCCACCGCCGTGGCGTACGCCTCGCGCGTCGTCCCGACGTTGACCGCCAGCAGCCGCACGCGGTCGCGGGCAAAGGCATCGGCGATCTCGTTGCGGCCCGTGCGGCAGCCGACGAGGCCCAGCGTCACCGACGCCAAGCCCAAGGCCAGGGCCGACCGACGCGTGACCGGCGTGCCCCGCTCGACCATGGTTCAGACCCCGCTCTTGAGGAGCCGCTCGAGGTAGTGGATGTCGACCCCGCCGCGGCGGAAGTCGGTGTTCTCCACCAGCCGCTGGTGCAGCGGGATCGTCGTCTTGATGGGCCCCACGTGGAACTCGCGGAGCGCCCGGGCCGCCCGGTCGAGCGCCTGCTCGCGGGTGTCGGCGTGCACGATGAGCTTGCCCACCATGCTGTCGTAGTTGGGAGGAACGACGTACCCGGGGACCACGTGCGTGTCCATTCGCACGCCGGGACCGCCCGGAACCTCCCACTTGTCGATCCGCCCCGCGCTGGGACGGAACCCGTGGGCCGGATCCTCCGCGCAGATGCGGCATTCGATGGCATGCCCGCGAATGACCACGTCGGACTGCTTGAAGGGGATCTTCTCCCCCGCCGCGATGCGGATCGACATCTTCACGATGTCGACGCCCGTGATCATCTCCGTGACGGGGTGCTCCACCTGCACGCGGGTGTTCACCTCGAGCATGTAGAAGTCGCCCTTGCCGTCGAGCAGGAACTCGCAGGTCGCCGCGCCGGCGTAGCCCGCGTTGATGATCATCTTCGCGGCCGCCTGGCAGACCTTCTCGAGCTTGGCCCGGTCGATGTTGGGAGCCGGGGCCTCCTCGATCACCTTCTGGTGGCGACGCTGCAGCGAGCAGTCACGCTCCCAGAGGTACACGGCGTTGCCGTGCTTGTCGCCGAGCATCTGGATCTCGACGTGCCGCGCGTGCTCGAGGTACTTCTCGATGAAGACCGCGCCGTTGCCGAAGGCGGCCTGAGCCTCTTGGCTCGCGATGCGGAGCATCGAGCGGAGCGTCGCCTCGTTGTGGCAGACCTTCATGCCGCGGCCGCCGCCGCCCGCCGCCGCCTTGATGATGACCGGATAGCCGATCTCGGAGGCGACCTTGACGGCCTCATCCTCCTCCTCGATGGCGTCCTCGCTGCCCGGGAAGACGGGCACGCCGTTGGCGCGGGCCGTCTTCTTGCAGTCCACCTTGTCGCCCAGCTTCTGCATCGCCTCGGGCGAGGGGCCGATGAACTCGATCTTGCAGTCGCGACACGCCTGCGAGAAGTCCGGACGCTCCGAGAGGAAGCCGTAGCCCGGGTGGATCGCATCGACGTCGGCGATCTCCGCCGCCGCGATGAGGCGGGCGATGTTGAGGTAGCTCTCCTTCGCGGGCCCCGGCCCGATGCAGATGGCGCGATCGGCCATCTTGAGATAGGGAGCGTCCTTGTCGGCGGTGGAGTAGACGCACACCGTCTCGATCCCCATCTCCTGGCACGCCCGCATGATGCGAAGGGCGATCTCGCCCCGGTTGGCGATCAGAACTCTCTTGAACATTCGTGGATCCTGCTGTCGCGATGCCGCCGGACGCCTCGCTGGGCGATGGCCTCAGGCGCGGAGGGTGAAGAGCTTCTGCCCGAACTCGACGGCCTGGCCGTTCTTGACCAGCATGCTCTCGAGGACGCCGGCCTTCTCGGCCTTGATCTCGTTGAAGACCTTCATCGCCTCGATGATGCACACCACCGTGTCGGGGCTCACCTGCTGACCGACCTTGACGAACGGACCCGCGTCCGGGTTCGGCGAGGCGTAGAAGGTGCCCACCATCGGCGACTCGATGTGAATGCCGGGAGCCACCGTCGCCACGGCCGGAGCCGGAGCGGCTGCGGGCGCGGCCGCCGGGGCATGAGCGGCCGCGGGCGCCGGGGCCGGGGCGTACTGCACCACGGGCGGGCCGCCCGCGACGCCGCGCTTGATCGTCACGCTCTCCTTGTCGCCCTTGAGCTCGACCTCCGTCAGGTCGTTGTCGGCCATCAACGCGACGAGCTCCTTGAGTTTCGCGATATCCATCATCTGCACTTCTCCGGTGTCGTTCAGTATCCGTCAGGGAGGTGTCGATCGCACGGACGGCGTGGTCCGGCCTCGAGTCCGAGAGCATAGCGCGGCGGACGAGCGACACGGCCCGGCGACCGAACGCCACGCGAACGGCCCGTGCAGGCCTCAGCCCAGCGTGGCCCACTTCAGATCCTGCGGCAAGGAGCAGAGGTTCTTCGCCCCCTTCGCCGTGATCACGTAGTCGTCCTCGAGCCGCACGCCCCCGATCCCCGGCAGGTAGATCCCCGGTTCGATCGTCACCACGTGCCCGGGCATGAGCTTGGTCTCGCCGAGCATGTGGGTGATCCGCGGGTCTTCGTGCCCGTTGAAGCCAAGGCCGTGCCCCAGCCCGTGCCCGAAGTGCTCGCCGTAGCCGTGGCGGGCGATGTGGTCGCGGGCGATGGCGTCGATCTCCCGCGTGGTCCGCCCCGGAGCCAACGCCGCGGCGGCCTTCTCCTTGGCGTCGAGCACGATCTCGTAGATCTCCGCCACCTTCGCGGGCCACTTGCCCAGCGCGAAGACTCGCGTCATGTCGCTGTGGTACCCCTTCCAGATCGCGCCCCAGTCGATCAGCACCGCGCGGTTGGCCCGCAGGCGATGCCGCTGCGGGCGGTAGTGCGGCAGCGACCCGTTCGGATCGGCCGCGACGATCGTCTGGAACCCAGGCGCGCTCGACCCGCGCCGCTTCATCTCCGCTTCGAGCGTGGCCGCCACCTCGAGTTCGCTCATGCCCGGCCGGATCGTCGGCAGCGTGGCGAGCAGCGCCTCCTCCTGGATGCGGACGGCCTTGCGGATCAGCGCGACCTCGGCATCGTCCTTGATGGCCCGCATCGCCGCGATCACGCCGCTGCATGGCACCAACCGCTTCTCGAACCCCTTGCCCCACGCCGCCCCGTAGGCCGCTCGCTCGGCGAGGGTCATGGTCTCGGCCTGCACGTGCAACTCCTTGACCCCTTCGCGACGCAGCAACTCGGCGACGGCCGCCGTCATCGATCCCTTCCGGATGATGATCTCGCAGAGGGGAGCAACCTCCTCGAGTTCCTCCTGGTACCGAAAGTCGCTGACGATCGCGCAGGCCTTGGGCGACACGAGCAGGAAGCTGTCGCCGCCAAGAAAGCCGGTGAGGTACCCGACATCGAGCGGGTTGGTGACGAAGAAGTGCTCGATGCCGATCTTGCGGAGCCGGGCCCGCAGGCGGGCGAACCGTGCGCGGAAGATCGACAGGTCGTGCTTGGAGCCCTTCGATGACGTGGCGTGCTTGGTCTTCATGGCGGCCGATGGTACGACCCGCCGCGGCACGGGCTAATCTCCACGCGACGCCGTGACCGACGCTCGCCCCTCATCACGCCTCAAGCGACTAGCGGCCGATCGGACGCTCGCGACGATCCTCTGCGCCGCGAGCCTCCTCGTGGTGGCGGGGCCGGTGGCGATGCTGGCCGTGCACCTCGCGGGCATGCAGCAATCGGCCCCCGCGCCGGGCGTCTTTGATCCGGTGCTCGCCGAACCGCCTTGGCGCCTCCTGCTCCGCAGCCTCGCGTGGGCCGCGGGCGTGGGCGTGCTCTCGACGCTCGTGGCGATCCCCGCCGCGTGGCATGCGCGGGGGCGTCCGGCGGCGATGCTCGTCTTCATGGTCCCCCTGGCCTTGCCGAGCTACTTCGCCTATGGCGCGCTCAATCTGCTCCGCGCCCCGGGCACGCCGCTGGGCGATTGGCTCGCGGGCTTGGTCGACCAGGGCGTTCCCGATGCGCCCATGCTCGCGGGCCGCGTCATCGCCGCCCTGTCGCTCACGCTCTGGACGTGGCCGCTGGCCATGCTCGCCATGCTGCCCGCCGCACGGGGCGTGAGCGACGACCTGCTCGACCAAGTCGAGGTCGACGCCCCCGGCCCGGTTCAACGGATGCTCGCACGGGTGTCGCTGCTGGGCGCGGCGCCATGGCTCGCGGCGACGCTCGTCGGCTTGGTCGTGCTCGGCTCGCCCGTCCCCTTGCACGTCGCGCAGGTGCCCACCGCCTCCATGGCCGTGTGGATCGGCCTCGTGCAAGACCCCGCCAACCCTCGCCACTGGCTGGCCGGTTGGCCGCTGCTCGTGCCCGCCCTCGTCGCCGGCATGTGGATGGCGATGCGACTCGGCCCGGTCGCCGACGGAGGTGAGGCCCCGTCGATCGCCCGGGCCCGCCCTTCCACCCGCATCGCCGCCGCCGCGGGCCTGCTGTGGACCCTCTCGACCCTCGCCCCCATCGCGCTCTTGGCGTGGCATCTCCACGACTGGGCGTCGATCCCCCGCTTCCTCCGCATCCACCGCGACGCGCTCGAGGGCAGCCTGCTGATCGCCGGGGCGACGGGCTTGGCGTCGGGCTTCATCGCCTGCTCCTTCTGGTGGATTGCGCCCAGGGCATGGCGGACGGACGCATGGAGCCGCCGCGCCGTCGCCGTCGCCGTGGCGGCATGGTGCGCCGCGACGCTGGCCCCCGGCGTCATGCTGGGCGCGGGCTTCGCGCATCTGGCTCGCCTTGCCCCCTTCGACGCGTTGGCCGACTCGATCGCCGTGCCCGTGGCCGCGCACGTGGTCCGCTACGCCTCGCCGTGCATCCTCGCGGCGATGCTCATGCTCCGCGCTGAAAGCCGCGCCGCCGCCGACTCCCTGCGGCTCGACGGCGCGGACACCCTCCGCGGCTTCGCGGCCACCCGCCTGCGCGTGGGCGCGGGGCCCCTGGTCGCCTGCATGCTCCTGACGGCCTCGCTGAGCCTGCACGACATCGACACGTCGATCCTCGTGCAGCCGCCCGGCGACACCATGCTCGCGCAGCACCTGCTGGGCTATCTCCACTTCTGGCGAACCGAGGAACTTTCGGCGGGATCGCTCATCCTCATGGCCGCCTCGCTCGTCGCCGCGGGAACGGCCGCCTGGCTCATGCGGGGCGCGGCGGGCGTCATGCAACCCGCTCGGCCCGGGGCCGGTACCAGCCGGTGAACGCGACCGCCGCGGGCGGTACACTCTGGGACGGAACTGCCGCCGCGGGGATCGGGAGCGTTGTCCCGAACCGCACGCGCAAGGCCCTCGGCGCATGCGACGACGTCTCGACTCCCTCACGCCCCCGACGCCGCGCACGACGCACGCCGGGGTTCGCGCCGCCGCGTCGCTTGGACTGCTGATCGCCATCGCCGGCTGCGAACGTCATCGCGACGGCGAACCCATCGACCACGCCGTGTGCTTCGGGGAAGTGGGCATGTCGCCCGGGCAGTTTTCGTACCCGAGAGGCATCGACGCCGACGGCTCCTCGCTGTGGATCGTCGACAAGGCCGCGCGGGTGCAGCGGATCGATCCGGCGACCGGTCGGTCGCTTGGCGGCTGGCGCATGCCCCAGTGGAGCAATGGCAGGCCCACGGGCATCACGGTGTGGCGACCCGCGGGCGGTCGCGACGGCGACGCGTTGATCTTCCTCGCCGACACCCACTACCACCGCATCATGATCTACGCCCTCGGCGAAGCGTCGGGCGGAGCGAAGGACGCGGGCAACGACGGCACGGCCTGGGGCGATCGCGTGAAACTCGTCGGGCAGTTCGGCTCCTACGGCTCGGCGCCCGGCCACTTCACCTACCCCACCGACATCGCCGTCCTCCCCACCGCCGACGGCCGCGACATCGACCGGCTCTACGTGAGCGAGTACGGCGGCACCGACCGCATCAGCATCTTCCAGCGCGACGCGTCGGGCGCGTTCGCCTGCGTCGGAACCTTCGGAAGATTCGGCTCGGGATCGGACCCCAAGCAGGTCGAGTTCAGCCGCCCCCAATCGATCGCCATCGACCTCGAGGCCCGCGAACTGATCGTCGCCGACGCCTGCAACCACCGCCTCGGTCGTTTCACGCTCGACGGAACCCTGGTGAAGTGGATCGGCTCGCCCGACGAGGCGGGCCAGGACCTCGGTCGACTCAAGTATCCCTATGGCCTCGCGCTGCTGCCGGGCCGAACCGCCCTGGTGGTCGAGTACGGGAACAACCGAGTCCAGCACATCGACCTCGAGACCGGGCAAGGACTGGCCACATACGGCCGCACCGGCCGCGGTCCGGGCGAGCTGGCCGTGCCGTGGGGCGTCGCGCTGGTCGGCGACGCCGCGTACGTGCTCGACTCGGGCAACAACCGCGTGATGGGCTTTGCGGCCCCGTCGGGGTCGCGGCGGGCCGGCCGCGACCGCAAGGGGGGGGCCCAGTGACGCCCACCCTCGCCGCGCTCGTCATCGGCCCCCTGCAGTTCGACACGCCCGCGTGGCTGTGGCTGCTGCCCGCGTGCGCGGCGTTCGCGATCTGGAGCGCCCGAAGGAGCCTGTCGGGCATGGCCTCCACCACGCGGCTCGTCTCGCTGGGCGTGCGGTTGGTGGTGATCCTCCTGCTCGTGGCCGCCCTCGCCGAACCCTCGTGGCGTCGCGTCTCGAGCGACGT
The DNA here is from genome assembly GCA_040397805.1 of Phycisphaerales bacterium. Taxonomy (GTDB): domain Bacteria; phylum Planctomycetota; class Phycisphaerae; order Phycisphaerales; family UBA1924; genus UBA2402. The sequence goes on along the minus strand of JBBAVG010000054.1, from coordinate 17,418 downwards.
GGCCGTGACGGTCGTGCTCGACACCAGCGAGTCGGTGCCCACCGCCAAGCAGGCGGAGGTCGATCGCTACGTGCGTGCGGCCATCGACTCGCACGAACGCAAGGACGATCGCCTTGGCGTCGTCACCGCCGCCAAGGAAGCCATCGTGCAGGCCCTGCCCACCCGCCTCACGACCGAACTCGTCCGCCAATCCGTCGGCGCCATCGACGCCACCAACCTCGCCGGCGCGGTCCGCATGGCGATGGCCGGCATGCCCAAGGACGCCGCCAACCGCATCCTGCTCGCCACCGACGGCAACGAGACGGTCGGCAACCTGCTGCAGGCGGCGGAAGTGGCCAAGGCCCTTGGCGTGCCCATCGACGTGCTGCCGCTGCGGTACAAGTACTCGAGCGAGGTGCTCGTCGATCGCCTCAGCGTGCCGGCCAGCGCACGCGAGGGCGAGAACACCAACGTGCATGTCGTGCTTCGCAGCATGGGGCCGGCCACGGGTCGGCTCACCATCCTCCAGAACGGCGAAGCCCTCGACCTCGACGCGACCTCCGACGCCACCAGCACCGCCATCGCCCTCAAGGAAGGGCTCAACGTGCTTCAGATGCCGGTCGCCTCGCTGCGGTCCGGCCCGCAGGAGTTCGAGGCCGTCTTCGAACCCGACGCCCCCGGCGGCCGCGTCGTCGGCGACTCCATCCTCGAGAACAACAAGGCCATGGGCGTCACCTTCGTGAGTGGCCAAGGCAAGGTGCTGGTCATCAGCGACGACCCGGCCGCCTCGCGTCCCCTCGTCGACTCGCTGGTCGCCTCCCGCATCGTCGTCGAGACACGCCCCGCCGCGGAGGCCCCCGCCACCCTCACCGAACTCACCGCCTTCGACGCGGTCGTCATGGTGAACCAGTCGGCCTACGCGTACACCCAGAAGCAGCAGGAGGAACTCCGCCAGTACGTGCACGACGTCGGTGGCGGCCTCGTCATGATCGGCGGTCCCGACGCCTTCGGCGCGGGCGGCTGGATCGGCTCCCCCCTCGAGGACGCCCTGCCCGTCAACCTCGACATCCCCTCCAAGCGCCAAATGCCCAAGGGCGCGCTCGCCTTGGTCATCCACTCCTGCGAGATGCCCGAGGGCGTCTTCTACGGCAAGAAGGTCTGCCAGGCGGCCGTCGAGTCCCTCTCCCGCCTCGATCTCGCGGGCATCGTCGAGTACTCGTGGTCGGGCAACACGGAATGGGTGCACCCCATGTCGCCCGTGGGCGACGGTTCCCGCATCAAGCAGAGCATCAACCGCCTGATGTTCGGCGACATGCCCGACTTCACGCCAAGCCTCGAGTTGGCGTACGAGGGCCTCCGCAAGGCCGACGCCGGACAGAAGCACGTCATCATGATCTCCGACGGGGACCCGCAGATCCCCCCCACCTCCCTGCTCGACAAGTACCTCGACGCCAAGATCACCATCAGCACGGTCGGCGTCTTCCCGCACGTGGGCAGCGACACCGCCCGCATGAAGTCGATCTCCGAGTACACCAAGGGCCGCCATTACGAGATCAACACGCAGGGCGAACTCGCCAGCATCCCCCGCATCTTCATGAAGGAGGCGCAGACCGTGCGGCGCTCGCTCCTGTGGGAGGGCTCGCCCTTCTCCCCCGCCGTCGTGCCCGGACTCTCCGACTCGCTGCGGGGCATCACCTCCGTGCCGCCGATCTCGGGGTATGTCGTCACCGCCGAGCGCGAGGGCCTCGCCTTGGTCAGCATGAAGGGCAAGGAAGGGGACCCCATCCACGCACAGTGGCAGTACGGCCTGGGCAAGGTCGTCGCCTTCACCAGCGACGCCGCCGCCAGGTGGAACTCCTCGTGGGTCGCCTGGCCCGGGTACAAGGCCTTCTGGGAGCAGAACCTCCGCTGGGTGATGCGTCCCGGCGGCTCGGCCAACGTCCGCGTGCTCACCGAGAACAGGGGCGACCGCACCGTCGTCACCGTCGAGGCGCTCGACTCCAGGGGTGAACGCCTCAACTTCGCCAACTTCAAGGGCCGCCTCGCGCTGCCGGACGGCAACGGCCTCGACGTGGACCTCAAGCAGGTCGGACCGGGTCGCTATCAAGGATCGGTCGCGACCGATCGCCCGGGCAGCTACGTGATGAGCCTGCGGTATGCCGCCCCGGACGAGAACGCGACCGGCGGCATCATCGAAGGCAGCGTGCAGGCGGCCGTCACCCGCCCCTTCGCCGACGAGTACCGCATGCTCGAAGACAACGCCCCGCTGCTCACGCAGGTCGCCGAACTCACCGGCGGTCGCGTGCTGGCGTGGAAGCCCGAGCAGGAGAACCCGTGGCTCCGCGACGGGCTCACCATGCCCGTGTCGCTTCGCCCCATCTGGCAACTGCTCGCGATCATCGGCGTCGGTCTCTTCCTCGTCGACGTGGGCATCCGCCGCGTCCGCATCGATGTCGCGGCCATCGTCCGCTGGACGCTGGGCCTCTTCGGTCGCGGCACGCAGGCGCAGGCCGGCCGCCTCGGCGGGCTCAAGGCCGCGCGAGACGCCGCCAAGGCCAAGATCGCCGCCCGCGCCGGCGACACGACCCTGACCCCCGGCCAACTCGAGGCGCAGGCCAAGGCCGCCGTGCGAGACGCCCAGCAGACCGCCAAGGCCAAGTTCGAAGCCTCCCCCGAGCAACTCGGCAAGGACCGCAGTTCGGGAGTGATCCTTGGTGGCAGCGACGCCACGGTGAAGCCCACCGCCCCCGCGCCCCGCCCCGTCGATCAACCCCCGCAGCGACCGCCGCCCGGGGGCGAGGGCATGTCGCGACTGCTCAAGGCCAAGCGCAAGGCACAGGACGACATGAAGGACTGACCCCGGCCTCGACCACCAGCGAAACCCAACCCACCGCACTCCAGTACGCCCCCAGCAGAGGACCACGCCATGGCTTCAGCCCCCAACGCCGCCGACCCCGCCACGCCCGCCGAAGTGAAGGAACGGTGTGAGCGATTCCGAACGACGTTCACCTCGCTCCGCGCCGAGATCGGCAAGGTCGTCGTGGGCCACCAAGACGTCGTCGACGCCGTGCTCATGGCCCTCTTCGCCGGGGGCAATGTGCTCCTCGAGGGCGTGCCGGGCCTGGGCAAGACGCTCTTGGTGCGGACGCTCGCCCGCACGCTCAGCCTGCCCTTCAGCCGCATCCAGTTCACCCCCGACCTCATGCCCGCCGACGTCATCGGCACCAACATCGTGATGGAGGACCCAGAGTCGGGCCGCCGCCGCTTCGAGTTCCAGAAAGGCCCCATCTTCGCGCAGGTGGTGCTCGCCGACGAGATCAACCGCGCCACGCCCAAGACGCAGTCGGCCCTGCTGGAGGCCATGCAGGAACGCAGCGTCACCGTCGCGGGCGTGACGTACAAGCTCGAGAAACCCTTCCTCGTGCTCGCCACGCAAAACCCCATCGAGCAGGAAGGCACCTACCCGCTGCCCGAAGCGCAACTCGACCGCTTCATCTTCAAGATCGTCGTGGGCTACAGCCGCCTCGACGACCTCATGACGATCCTCGACCGCACGACGGCGGCCTTGCAGCCCGAGGCCTCGACGGTGCTCGACGGCCCTCGCATCCTCGAGATGCAGGACCTCGTCCGCAACGTCGTCGTCGCGCCGCACGTCAAGGAGTACGTCGCCCGCCTCGTGCTGGCGACGCACCCGGGCACCAACACCGCCGCGGGCGGGACCGCTGGGCCCACCAACAAGTATGTCCGCTGCGGCGCATCGCCCCGCGGCGCGCAGGCCCTCATGCTCGCGGGCAAGGTCCGCGCCCTGATCGAGGGCCGCTTCCACGTGAGCTACGCCGACATCAAGGCCGCCGCGGCCATGTGCCTCCGCCACCGCGTGCTGCTCAACTTCGAGGCCGAAGCCGATCGCGTGGATGTCGACGGCCTCGTGAAGCAGATCCTGGACCTCACCCCCACCGATCCCGTCAAGGTTGGCGCGTAAACCCTTTCGGGAGATCCCCCATGGCAGCATCGATCCGAACAAACTCGCTGATCGCCGCCGCGGCCCTGCTCGCGGCGGTCGCTTCGCCGTTGCCGTGCGAGGGCAACTTCATGGTGCCCATGGACGTCCCCGCCGCACGGGTCATCAACAACATCAAGGCCCGCCTCGCCAAGTCCCAGGACGACGCCGAAGCGTGGTACAACCTCGGCCGGGTGCACGCGTACCTCGTCACGCACGGCGGGTCGAAGGTGCCCGTGCAATCGACCGACGAGCCCACGAAGCTCTTCGACCCCCTCGGCCCCCGGCCCGTGGCGGCGGCGGGCTTCGAGAAGGCCGCCGAACACGCCGCGGCGGCCATCGACGCCTTCAACCGGGCCATCCGTCTTCGCCCCGCGCAGGCCTCGTACCGCTACGCGCTCGCGTGCGTCGCCGAGGCCGCCCTGCCGCTGACGCCTTCGCTGCGAACGGCCCCGATGCTCGACGTCGACAAGGTCGACGCCTCAGCGGCCGAACAGGCCGCCCGCATCGTCGACTCGCTGCAGGCTCCGGGCCCCGAGGCCGACCGGACCATCGCCATCGCGACGCGAATCCCCGCCACCTTCGGCGATCGCACCGACCCCGCCTCGCTCCGGGCGTTCACGTGGACGGTCGTTCGCGCCCGCAAGCAGGCGACGGGCCCGCGTCGCGAGGCCCTTGACCTCGCGTTCGCGGCGGCCTGGCGGGCCGAGATCGGCGAACAGTACTTCGCGGCTTACTCCCTCGGCTTCATCGCCGACAGCCGCCACACGCAGCAGGGCCTCAGCGGCCTGTCGGACTTCCTGTCATTCCAGGCCGCGAACGACTACCTGCGCTTCGTGCCCGCCGAGCACCGGCCGCCGGTGCGCACCACGGTCGTCGAGGCCGCCGTCGCCGCCTTCAAGACCTTGCCCCCGTGCGGCGCCATCACGCCCATCATCATCCCCATGACCAGCCCGGGCGACGCGGGCATCGAGTCCGTGCTCGCCCGCGACGTCCACGTGACGTTCGACCTCGATGGCACCGGCCGCGGCCTGACGTGGTCGTGGGTGAAGCCCACCACCGGCATCCTCGTCTGGGACCCCTCGGGAAATGGCCGCATCACCTCCGGTCGCCAGCTCCTCGGCTCGGCCACGTGGTGGACGTTCTTCGAGGACGGCTATCGAGCGCTCGACGCCCTCGACGACGACCGCAACGGGCGGCTCAAGGGCCGCGAACTCGACGGCCTTGCCCTCTGGTTCGACGGCGACGCCGACGGCGTCTGCGACCGCGGCGAGGTCGTCTCGCTCCGCAGCCGCGGCATCGTCGATCTCGCCGTCCGTGCCACGGGGTCCTGTCCCGACGGCTCGCTCGTGAGCGACCGGGGCGTTCGCTTCTCCGATGGCCGCGTCCTCCCCACCTATGACTGGGTCACCCGCCCCGTCGACCCCTCCGCCGCCCCCGTCTCGCTCCGCTGAACCCCCATGCTCAAGTCCGAGCACATCACCCGCCCGACCCCCGAGACGATCCTCCCGCCCGATCTGGCGGCACGCATCGGCCCGCTCGACGTCGCCAGCCGCAAGGTCTTCTTCGGCAAGCTCAAGGGCGAACGCCGCAGCCGCAAGCGAGGCGAAAGCGTCGAGTTCGCCGACCACCGCGCGTACGTCTCGGGCGACGACCTCCGCCACATCGACTGGAACATCTTCGCCCGGCTCGATTCGCTCTTCATGAAGCTCTTCCTCGAGGAGGAGGATCTCTCCCTACACCTCGTGATCGATGCCAGCGCGTCCTCCGACACGGGCGGCGACCACAACAAGTTCGTCTTCATGCAGCGGGCCGCCATGGCCATGGGCTACGTCGGTCTCGTGAACCTCAACCGCGTGGCCGTCACCGCGATGGGCGAGGGCGAGGGCGGCATCGCCGCCTCCATCCGCGATCTCCGAGGCAGGCGACGCACCCGCGAACTCGCCACGTGGCTCTGCGGCATGCAACCCGCCGGCGCGTTCTCCTTCCGCCAAGCCGCCGAACGCATCCTCCACACCCGCCGCGGCAAGGGCGTGATGGTGATCTTCTCCGACTTCTTCTTCAAGGACGGCTTCGAGTCGGGCCTGCGCCTGCTCGTGGGCCGGGGCTACGACGTGCTGGCCGTGCAGGTCCTCAGCCCGCAGGAGATCGACCCGCCCCTCACCGGCGACCTTCGCCTCAAGGACGTGGAAGACGCCGACCTCGCCGAGATCACCGTCTCCGCCCCGCTCCTCAAGCGGTACAAGGCCAACCTCGACGCGTACTGCGCCCACCTGCAGGGCTTCTGCGCCCAGCGTGCCATCTCGTTCATGACCGTCCGCAGCGACACGCCCATCGATGTGCTCCTGCTCGACTACTTCCGTCAACGGGGGGTGGTGAAGTGAACTGGATCACGCCTCAACTGGGCCTCTGGGCGGCCGCCATCGCGGTGCCGCTGCTGGTGCTGCTCTACTTCCTGAAGTTGCGTCGCCGCGACGTCGAAGTGTCGTCGACCTTCCTGTGGAAGAAGGCCATTCAGGACCTGCAGGCCAACGCGCCCTTCCAGCGGCTGCGGCGCAACCTGCTCCTCTTCCTGCAACTGCTGGTGCTCGCGGGCTTGTGCATCGGGCTCGCCCAGCCCGTCATCTCCGGACAAGTGATCGAGGGCAACCGCCACGTCATCCTGATCGACCGCTCGGCGAGCATGCAGGCCACGGACGAGAAGGACGGGCGAGGGCAACCGGTCAGCCGGTTCGATGCCGCCAAGCGCCACGCGCTGGCCTTGATCGACTCGCTGAGCGAAGGGGGCGTGCTGACAGGCCGCGATTCGGCCGACGAGGCGATGGTGATCGCCTTCGACGTAGCCGCCGACGTCCGCCAGCAGTTCACGACCGACAAGCGGGCGTTGCGGGCAGCCGTCGAGGCATTGACGCCCACCGAGGCCCCCACCCTCGCCGAGGAGGCCTTCCGTCTCGCCCAAGCGCACAAGCCGCGACGGCTCATCGAGGACGTGGGCCTCCAGAGCGGCCCGCCGATGACGATTCACCTCTACTCCGACGGCCGCATCCCCGATGCGCTCAAAGCCAAGTCGGACCCCAACGATACCGTGCGGTACCACCGCGTGGGCTCGGGCGAGAGCCCGAACCTCGCCGTCGTGGGCCTCCGGGCGGCTCGCGAATACGACAACCCCAGCCGTCTCTCGATCTACGTGTCGATCGAGAACAACCGGCCCGAGGCCCGTCGAGTCGATGTCGAGTTGCTCGTCGATGGCCTCAGCTCCCGCATCAAGGCCGCCACCGTGCCCGGCGCGATCACCGAGGGCAATCCGGTCGCCGCGACGCCCGGCCCACCGGGCGAGGAGACCCCCGCCCCGGCGCCAGCGGCGCCGGCGCTCAAACCCGGCCGCAGCGGCTTGGTCTTCACGCTGGACCTTGCCTCCGCCGCGACCATCCGCGTACGCCTCCGCGAACCCTCGCAGGCCGAACCGCCGCGCGACGACGTGCTGGAACTCGACGACCAGGCCTCGCTCGTCGTGCCCCCGGCCAAGCAACTGGCGGTGCTCACCGTTTCGCCCGAGAGCGATTCGTGGCTCGACAACGCCCTCGCGGGCTTGCCGCTCTCGCGGCTCACGAAGATCAATCCCGGCCAGTTCGCGCAGTGGACGCAGGAAGGCAAGCTCGGCGAGTACGACGTGATCGTGCTCGAGAACTGGACGCCGCCACCCGGCCCCTCCGGCGAGACCCCGCCACTGCCGCCGGGCAGCTATCTCGTCGTCGGCGGCATCGGCCCTTCGCTGGGGCTGCGGGCGACAGGAAAGACCCCTCCCGCGGGCATCGTCGACTGGTCGGCGGACCATCCGTCCCTGCGGAACATCTCGCTCTCCCAACTCCGCATCGCCGAGATGCTGCGGGTGGAACTCCTGCCGGGCTCGGGCGCCCAGACGCTCGTGACCTCCGACGAGGGGCCGGCGATGATCGAATCGAGCATGAACGGCGTTCACGCCCTGATGCTCCCCTTCCGCATCGACGACACGCGGTGGGCGTTGTCGCCGAGTTTCGTCGTCTTCGTCGGGGCGGCGGTGAGGTACTTGGGCGAGGATGTCGGCGCGGGAAGCTCCATCGGCGACGTGCAACCCGGCTCGGTGATCACCGATCGGCTGCCGACGGGGGCGGCGGACATCGTGCTCCGCACGCCCTCGGGCGAGACGCAATCGCTCACCCCCGCCGCGGACGGCCGCATCACCTTCGGCCCCCTCGCCGCGTCGGGCGTGTACGAGGTGTCGTGGAAGGGACCGGCCGGCCCGACTGATCGCCGCGACGGCGAGGGCGCGGTCCGCGGCTACGCGGCGAACCTCGCCGACGGCTCGGAATCCGACCTTGGCGCCCGCGACGAGGTGCCGCTCGCCGCCACCGACGCCAAGGCCATGACGCGTGGGGCGATGAACGCCGACCAGCGGCTCTGGCCGTACCTGCTGCTGCTGGCCTTGGGCATCGCCATGGTCGAGTGGTTCATCTACAACCGCAAGGTGTACCTGTGAAGCCAGTGGCCTTTCGACATTCCTTGGTCCTGCTGGTGACCGCGTTGCTGGCGGCGATGATCGCCCGGCCTGCCGTGGGCCGGCAGTCGGTCCCCTCGCCTCGGCCGATCCCGGCGATGCCCCCGCCCGACGATTCGCCCCGTGATCTGCGGCTCGTCCGGATCGACGTGGGTCCGGGCGACAACGGATTCAGGACCGGGTTCCTGCCCGTCCGCGTGTGGCTCACGAGTCGCGTGCGGTCGCACAACGCGGTGATCTCCGTTCGCACCGTGCAGGATTCGACGCAGGAGGCGGTCGTCCGCCTGAACGTGTCGACGACGCCCGGAGTCGTCACCCCGCATGAAGTGCCGGTGAGCATCAACGCCAGGGCCGAACGTGTTGACGTGACCATCGAGAGCGACGAGCGGCCGATCCGTCGCTCACTTGGTCGCATCTCGGGCGTTGACGACTCGTTGCCGCCGCCCACCAACGACGCGCTCAACCTCATGCTGGTCGGCGACGTGCCCTTCGCCGCCGCCACCCTCTCGCAGCCCGATCCGCAGCCGCCGGCCTCCGAGAAGGCCGAACCTGGTTCGCCGTGGCGGAGCGTGACGATCAGCCCCACGCGACCCGACGAACTCTTCCTGACTTGGTTGACGTACGACTGCGTCGATGCGGTGATCGCCACGACGGACTCGCTCTCCAAGGCCGATCCTCGAGCCAAGCAGGCCCTGTTCGACTGGGTCGAGGCCGGGGGCAGTCTCCTGCTCGTGGCCGAAGATGCGGGCTCGCTCTGGCGCACGCCATGGAACGGACGCGACGATCTTCCGCTCGACGTGCACGAGGCGACGACGGTGACGTGCCCGGGCACGCTCGTGACCAGGCTGCGACCGTGGAGCTTCGAGCCGCCCGTCACGGTGAACGAGAACGCCCCGGAGACCTTCACGGTCCGGGCCCGCACCCTCTCGCTCACGGACCGCGGCAAGGCCCTCGGCTGGACGCTGCACATGCCGCTCGAGGGCGAACGAGGCCTGCTCGCCACAGGCCCTTTCGGGGCAGGGCGCCTCGGCCTCGTGGCCACGGAACCGCAACGCCTCGCGCCGACGTTGAGCATCGACGCCGCCAAGACGGTGTACCGACACGCGGTGGGCGAACTTCTGCCGGCCCGGCGAATCAAGGATCTTCGCTGGTCCGGTGCCACCGGACAGGCGGCGATGTTCAACCCGTTCGCGCAATCGGCCTTCGAGTCGAGCCAACCGGCGGTGACGGCGATCCTGAACGCCGATGCGGCGAACATCCCGCCGGTCAGTCCGTGGAGCCTGGTCGGGATCATCGGCATCGCCGCGACGCTCGGGCTGCTCGTCGGGCCGGTCGACGCCTTTCTCGTGCGTCGCCGCAGCCGCCGCGGGGCGACGACGTGGATCACGGCCATGGGATGGATTGCCGGGGCGACCGTGCTCGCGGTGGCCCTGCCGCTCGTCATGCGATCGGGCCGCACCACGATCAACTCGTCGGAGTCGATCGATGTGCTCATCGACGATCCCTCGC
>JBBAVG010000054.1:2046-7296 GCA_040397805.1 Phycisphaerales bacterium | reverse complement strand
CACCACGTCAAGCGGGTCCGCATCACCCTTCCCGTCGACGAGCGGTTCATCCAGTCGCTGACCGCCATCAAGTCAAGCCCGTCAACGCCGCCGCAGGAGTCGCCATGATCAGCATCAAGGGGTTGTCCAAGTCCTTCGGGCCGCTCAAGGCCCTCGACGACCTGACGCTCGAGATCGGGCCCGGCGAGGTCTTCGGCTTCATCGGCCCCAACGGCGCGGGCAAGAGCACGACGATGAAGCTCCTGTCGTGCCTCATCACGCCCGACTCGGGCACGGCGTCGGTCTGCGGGCACGACATCCAGGGCGATGCCGGAGCCATCCGACGCAGCGTCGGCTACATGCCCGACTTCCTGGGCGTCTACGACGACCTCACGGTCGACGAATACCTGCAGTTCTTCGCCGCGGCGTTCAAGATCCCCCGCAAGCAGCGGGCCACCATCATCGGCTCGGTCCTTGAACTCACGGACCTGGTCGAAAAGCGTCACGCGCTGGTCGACAGTCTCTCCCGCGGCATGCAGCAACGCCTGGGCGTCGCCCGCGTGCTCGTCCACGACCCCAAGGTGCTCCTGCTCGACGAGCCCGCCAGCGGCCTCGACCCGCGGGCCCGCATCGAGATGCGGAGTCTGCTCCTGGAACTCGGCCGCATGGGCAAGGCGCTCATGGTCTCCTCGCACATCCTCAGCGAGCTCGCCGAGATGTGCACCTCGATCGGCATCATCGAGCGCGGCCGCCTGCTCTACAGCGGCTCGATCGAGGATGCCTTTCAGCGCACCCGTGCCATGGGCGGCTCGCAGGGCGAGTGCGTGGTCGTCACGCTCGAGGCCGAGTCGCCCCCGGCCTCGACCCTCGAGGGGGCGCTCGCCGGTGATGAACGCATCGCGGCGGTGAAGGCCTCCGACGCCGATCGCACGCTCCGCGTCCACTTGGCCGCGCCCGGCACGTCCCGACACTTCATCATCGAGCGCATCGCCGCCGCCGGCGGTCGCATCGCGTCCTTCGGCATCGAGGAGATCAAGCTCGAGGACGCCTTCCTGAAACTCACCACGGGGGCGCTCCAGTGACCGACCACGACGCCACGTCGGCGGCCAGCGCTCGTCCGGGCTTCCTCGCCCGCCTCGCCGCGACGATCCCGGGCCCCGTCTTCATGCGGGAGATCAACGCCGCGGGACGCCGCACGTGGACGTACGTCACGCGGGGCCTCTTCGTGATGGGGCTGGCGGGCATCATGGGGCTGATCTTCGTCTCCCACATCCCAGCGCTTCGCGCGAGCACCACGGGCCTGGCCCAGGTGCAGGCGTTGCAGGGGTTGGCTCCGACGGCCACCGCCTCGCTGGTGTGGTTCCTCTTCGTCACGCTCTCGCTGGCCGCCGCGTCGCAGTGCGGCGGGGCGATCTGCGACGAGCGTCGCAAGGGATCGCTCGCCTCGCTGCTCACGACGCCCTTGGCGGCGTGGGAGATCATCATGGGCAAGCTCCTCGCGGGGTTGGCCGAACTGCTGCTGCTGGGCTTGGCGAGCATGCCCCTGCTGCTGGCCGTCCGCGTCTTCGGCGGCCTGTCGGCCGAGACGGTCTTCGCCTCGTTCGGGGTGATGATCCCTTCGATCATCCTCACCGCGTCGTTCACCGTCCTCGCGTCGATCGGGGCCAGACACGCGTCGGCGGCGATGCTCACGGGACTTGGCGCCACGGTCGCCCTGTGGCTGCTGCCCCCGCTGTTGCTGTTGCTCGTCGATCGATCGTGGAGCAGTCGGTTCGTTGCGCTGTGGTTCGACTTCGTGCCGCCGTACGTGCTGGGCCGGGTGACCACCGAACTCATCTTCGGGCAGTCCTTCGGCGTCACCGCCTCGGTGCCTTGGTACGTGGCGGGTCTGGCGTCACTGGCGGCCAGCGGCGTGGTGCTCATGGTCGCCACCGTGCTGCTGCGACGAACGCTCGCTCGCGAGGCCTCGGGCGCCACGCCCGTCGTGCCGGGCGGCGGCAAGGGCGTCAAGACGCCCCGCTCCCGCGAGGTGGGCGATCAGCCGGTGCTGTGGCGGGAGGTGCAGGTGCGCCGCGGCCGGCGCTGGTGGCGAATGCTCCGATGGCCCGTGGCCATCACCCTCATCGCTTCGCTCTGGTATCTGGGGAGCGGCGTTGACTCCGACGACGCGTTCTATCCCGTCGCCTTTGTCGGCATCCTTCTGTGCCTGATCCTCGCCGCGACCTCGACGGCGGGCGCGATCTCGACCGAACGCGAGTCCCGCACGCTCGACTCGCTGCTCGCCACGCCGCTGACGCCCGCCGACATCGTGAAGGGCAAGTTCCTCGGCGCGATGCGTCACATGTGGTTCTGGCCGACCGTCATCATCGGACACTATGTCGTGATGGCCATCGTGGTGCAGGCCGGCATCATGTCGACGGCCCGCTCCGCGTGGCCGCTGCTGGCGTATCCGCTGATCCTCGTGCCGCCGATGGCCGCCTTGTGCGCGAGCGGCATCCTCATGAGCGGCTTGATCCGCAAGACGTCGACCGCCACGACCGTCAACCTCTGCCTGGGCGTCGCCCTGTGGCTCGGCCTGCCGATCCTCGCCGCCATCCTGAGCCAGTTGTTCCGTCCGTTCCTCACGGACCGGGAGGTACTGAGTCCCATCCTGCTCGTCAACCCCGTCATGCACATGTTCGCCACCACCGACGCGGGCATGCGCGATCGGGAGGTGGTCAACCTGTCCGGCCTGAACGACATCTCCTGGCCGACCTATGCAACCGTGCTGGGAGTCTACGCGACCGCGTACCTCGCCACGGCGTGGGGACTGCTCGCCGCCGCGTCGCGCAGCCGTGCCTGGACCGGCGGTGCGAATCGCTGATCGTCACCGGCCTCACCAGGCCACGTCGATCACGCCGAAGCGGATGACCGCACACTCGCCCTTGGCCTCGTACAGGCAGCCGACGCGACGGTCGTCGAGCCGCACGAGCGCGCTGTACGCGAAGAAGTCCTGCTCGGCGCCGATGCGGATCTCGCGGCACCACGTGCGGCCGTCGTCGAGGCTGAAGCGGATCATGCCTCCGGCGCGTGCGTCTCGCTTCGCGGGGTTGGAGAAGGCCAGCACGCCGCAGTCGGCGGGGCCTGGCTCGCGGAGGCGGATGATCGACCCCATGCAGACAGGATCGACCAGTCTCGGGTCGGCCTGCACGGGCGACCACGTCGCGCCGCCGTCGCGACTGACCGCCACGCCGCGGCTGCGGGCCTTGCCTCCCTGCAGCCGACAGTTGAGCATCACCGCGCCGTCGACGAGTTCGACCATCTGCACTTCGTTGGGAAAGCCGTCGGTCTCGGCGGGGGCGAGTCCGCCGTGGTTCCACGTGGAACCACCGTCGTCGCTGAACGCGGCGTAGACGCTCCAGGCCTTCTCTTCGCGTCGGTTCATGGGCTGGAGGATTCGACCCGCGCGGGGTCCGCGTTGGAGCTGAATCGCGTGGCCGGGCCCGGAGGCGACGGTGACCGACCCGGCCGGGGTCACCGCCTCGGTCACGTCGACGGACGGCGTCCACGTGAGCCCCTCGTCGTCGCTGATCATGACGAAGCTCTTGGTGAGGGGCAACGCCATGCCCTCGACCTTCGAAAACTCGCCGACGCCCGCTTCGTACCGCTGGTGCATGAGCAGCAGGCGACCCGCGTGGTGCGGCGGTTGAAGGACGATCACCTGCGGGTTGTTCAGCGTGGCGGCATCGGCGTGGGCGATGACGCGGAGAGGTTCCCACGTCCGGCCGCCATCGAGACTCCGACGCAGGACCAGGTCGTTGCCGCTCTGGTCCGCATCGGCGTGGCGGCCCTCGGCGAAGGCGAGGATCGCGCCGCTGCGGGCCACGGCGACCGCCGGGATACGGAAGTTGTCGTAGGCGGAGGCAGGGTCGCAGCCGCGGGACTCGAAGACGTCCACGGGTTCCGGAGCGGCCAAGGCGAGCAGACAGGCGGCGGCAAGCGAGGTCAGCACGGGAAGGGCCTCCGGGGGGCTTTACGGGGCGTTCCGGGCACCGTACGCTCCTGTCGCATGAAGATCTATGAACATCAGGGTCGCGACCTTCTGGCCTCCTACGGCATCCCGGTTCCTTCGGGGCAGGTGATCGACGCGATCGACGCCGCTCCCGGGGCCTTCAAGGCGGCCACGACCGGGCAGGCCAAGCCGCTGGCGGTGGTCAAGGCCCAGGTGCACGCGGGCGGCCGCGGCAAGGCGGGCTTCGTGAAGCTCGTGAACTCGCCCGCGGAGGCCGAGGCGGCGGCACGCTTCATGCTCACCAACCGGATGAAGAGCCCGCAGACGCCCCCGGAGGGGCTGGAGGTCACCAAGCTGCTCATGGCGAGCGCGGTGGACATCGCCGACCGGGCGGGCGGGGGCAAGGAAGAGTTCTACCTGGCGATCACGACGGACCGCAAGAGCCGGCGGAACATCCTGATCGCCAGCCGCGAGGGCGGCGTGGAGATCGAGCAGGTGGCGCACGACCGGCCCGAGGCGATCATCAAGGAGCCGCTGCACCCGATCGTGGGGCTGCAGCCCTTCCAGGCCCGCAACGTGGCGGCGAAGCTGGGCCTCAAGGGCAAGCACATCGGCCAGGCGGCGGACATCATGGTGAAGCTGTCGCGGCTGTACATCGAGAAGGACTGCACGCTGGCGGAGATCAACCCGCTGGTGATCACATCGGCCCCCGACGACCGCGTGGTGGCCATCGACGCCAAGTTCAGCTTCGACGACAACGGGCTCTTCCGTCACAAGGACATCACGTCGCTGGCCGACGCGAAGGAAGAGAACCCCTACGAGGTGCGGGCCCAGAAGTTCGGCCTGACGTACATCGCGCTCGACGGAAACATCGGGTGCCTGGTGAACGGCGCGGGCCTGGCGATGGCCACGATGGACATCATCAAGCTGCACGGCGGCGACCCGGCGAACTTCCTCGACGTGGGCGGCGGCGCGACCGAGGAGGCCGTGACCGAGGCCTTCGGGATCATCCTGTCGGACCCCAAGGTCAAGGGCGTGCTGGTCAACATCTTCGGCGGCATCATGCGGTGCGACGTGATTGCGCAGGGCATCATCAACGCCGCCACGAAGTTCAAGAACCCCGACGGCTCGATCGGCTTCAAGGTGCCGCTGGTGGTGCGTCTCGAGGGCACGAACGTCGACGCGGGCCGCAAGCTGCTCGACGAGGCCCGATCGAAGATCCCGACCATGCAGGCGGCCACCGACCTGACCGACGCGGCGGCGAAGGTGTGCAAGGCCGT
>JBBAVG010000054.1:0-1946 GCA_040397805.1 Phycisphaerales bacterium | reverse complement strand
GGCTTCTCGGGCTCGCACGACACGACGGCCTTGGTGGCCGGGTCGTAGCGGTAGATGCTGCCCGGCTGTTCCTCGCGACAGCACTTGTGGGTGCCGTCGCAGAAGGGGAACTTGGCGGAGAGGCCGCAGGCGCACACCCAGAGGGTCTTGGGGTTGCCGTGTTCATCGCGGGGCCAGGTGGCGGCGTCGATCTTGACGGGGCCGGCGGCATCGAGTCGGACCATTCGGGCCATGAGCGAGCTCCTTGAACAAACGGCCCTCAGGCCGGGTTGGGGACCGATTCCATCGCTTCGCGGAGGATGGAAGACGCCTCGTCGCGGGTCGCGCCGGCCTGCTTGAGGACGATGCGGTGGGCGCAGACGTCGATCCAGAGGTCGGCGATGTCGTCGGGGATGACGTAGTCGCGTCCGGAGATGAGCGCCCACGAGCGGCACGCCTGCGAGAGCGCGAGGGTGCCACGAGGCGAAAGGCCGTGCGCGAGTCTCGCGTGGCGTCGCGTGGCGTTGGCGAGCAGGACGATGTAGTCGATGAGGGAGCGTTCGATGCGGACTTCGTCGACCCGTCGCTGGAGGGCGAGGAGCTCGTCGCGGCGAAGCACGGGCGTCAGGGAGGCGAGCAGGCGGCTCGAGGGCCGCTGCTCGAGGATCCTGGCTTCGGCGGCGGGGTCGGGGTAGCCCAGGTCGATGCACATGAGGAAGCGATCGAGTTGGTTTTCGGGGAGGGGGTAGGTGCCCTCGAACTCGAAGGGATTCTGCGTGGCGACGACCATGAAGGGCTGGTCGAGGGGCGTGGTGGTGCCGTCGACCGAAACGGTGGCCTCGCTCATGGCCTCGAGCAGGGCGGCCTGCGTGCGGGGCGGGGTGCGGTTGATCTCGTCGGCGAGGACGACGTTGGCGAAGATGGGGCCCTTCTTGAAGGCGAACTCGCCGGTGGCCTTGTTGTAGTGGCTGACGCCCAGGATGTCGCCGGGGAGCAGGTCGGGCGTGAGTTGGATGCGGGAGAAGGAGCAGTCGATGCTGCGGGCCAGGGCGGTGGCCAGGAGCGTCTTGCCGACGCCGGGGACGTCCTCGATGAGCACATGGCCGCGGGCCAAGAGGCAGCAGAGCACCCGGCGGATGCCCTCGTCATGGCCGTAGAGGACGGACGAGATGTTGGACTGGATCCGCTGGAGCAGGTCGTGCATCGGCGGGCGAGTGTAGGGGCGCGGGGCCCCGACGCTCATCGCGCGGCCGGGGGCAGGGCGGAGGCGGTCTCGAGGACTGGCCCCCACCGCTCGCGTTCGGCCTTGGCGGCCGGGTCGGTGGCGTTCCACCACCAGCAGGCGGAGGGATCGAGGTCCATGTCGGCGACCAGTTCGGCGAGTTGCACCGCGGAGAACTGCACGAAGGGGAGCGTCACGCGGATGGAAGGCACCCCGTGGTTGGCCGCGTCGAGGGCGGCCAGGCGTGAGACGAGCCACGCCGTGTCGTCGAAGAAGGCGGCACGTTCGATGTCCACCTCTTCGCCGCGACCGGCGCAGACAGGCCAGACGACCTCGGAGCAGCCCAGCGAGGCGGCTTGGTAGACGGCCGCGAGGAGGCGGTGCGAGCGTTCTCGAACGCCGGGCGAGGCCAACTGGGATGGGACCTCGACGGGGCTCTCGACGAGCTTGAGGCCAAAGGACGACGTCATGGCGAGGATGGCGTCGACCTTGGGCTGGGTGAGTTGATCGGTGAAGGGCATCGCGATGGGGTTGACCCCGCCGGACCCGTTGGCTCCCTCGACGGTGAGTCGCTCGCGGAGCCACGCGCAGGCAAGGAGCGACTCGATGCCGCCGTCGCAGAGGAGGAGCGAACGATGCATGGAGGAAAAGGCCATCATGATGGTGGAGCATCGACCGCCCGAAGGCGCGAACCCCAGTCGGGGGCCGTTGCGAGCCGACGTCATTCCCCGAAGTGGGGAGACCG
>JBBAVG010000053.1:0-26004 GCA_040397805.1 Phycisphaerales bacterium | reverse complement strand
CATGGGCGATGCGAGGAACGTGGCGACCAACACGGTGCACGAGTGGATCGAGGATGCGCTCGTATCCCGTCTGACAAACGCTGATTGAAGGGCGCTGCACGTGTCGCGCGGCAGGTAGAGCGTACCCACCTTTCGGTTCGGGTCGATCTCGATCTTCGGGATGAACGCGTGGACGGCCGCGCGCGCCTCCATCATCGGCGTGCCGGGCTTGAGGGCCTGCGAGAGCCCCGCGACCTGCTCGCGTGCCCAGGCGCGGAGGCGCTCGGGGTCGATCGACTTTGGGGACGCTGGTTTGTTCGCCACATCGGCTTCGAGGGTCTCTCGTCGCCGCTTGAGGTCAACGAGCGCGGTCCGCAGTTCGCCAACGTCGGCGAGGTCGCTGTCGGAAAGCAGGGCGACCGTCGTCTTGATCCGCTTGTTCAGGTCGGCCAGTTCTCGGGTGCGATCCGGCTGGGCCTTTGAGGCTGCGACGCGGCCGCAGCAGGTCTTCACGAACTCCTCGATGGCCCGCGCGACGCCCGCCTTGTCGGCCAGGTAGGTGGCCCGCAGTTGGTCCAGCACCCAACCATCAAGCGCGGCGGCCTGGATGTGCGTCGCCTTGCAGACGCCAGCGCCCTGGGCCCGGTACCCACCGTCGGCGTAGTACCGGATCTCCCCCGCGCTGTTCTTCAGCACGCAGCCCCAGAAGTTGTGGCCGCAATGCTTGCACCGCACGAGCCCGGAGAGCAGGTACCGCTGCGTCGGGCGGGCCAGGCCACCGGCGTTGCGGCGCTTGGCCATCTGCTCGTGCGCTTTCCAGAACAGGTCCGGCGGCACGATCGCCTCGTGGACCTTTTCGATGACGATCCAGCGGTCCTTCGGGTTGCGCGTGGTCTTCGCCACCTTCTTCGGGATGGCCGACCCGTCGGACGCCACCTCATGGATCTTGCCGAACGTGCGCCGATTCCATGCGAGCGCGCCGCGATAGCACGGGTTCTGGAGGATCGACTTCACTGCCATCTGGTTCCAGCGGGCGTGCATCGGGCCCGAGATGCCCTTGGCGTTGAGCGCGATGAGGATCGACCGGAAGCCCAGCCCCTTGGCGCACATCTCGAAGATGTCGCGCACGACGGCGATGTGCTTCGGATCGCCAGGGATGAGCCGCACGATGTCGGACTTCATCTTCTTGGGGAGTTTCTCCTTCGGGTCGATGAAGCGCAGGTGCCGACCGTCGGGGCCGAACTCCTGGCGTCGGCCATCGGGAAGCGTCCGGACGGTCTTGAGCACCTGCCCGTTGGCCGACACGTACTGGCGGTCGTAGCCGTAGGGGGAGCGCCCGCCCATGGCGCTGTGCTTGACCGTCACCGTCGAGTGCTGGCCGCGAATGCTGTCGCGCGATAGTTTCACCGAGTACTGGCGGGCCTGCCACGACTTCACGCCTTGGAGCAGTTCGCCCTCGTCGCCTTCGGGGATGCCCTCGGCGGTGAAATGTGTCTCGACGCCCGCCAGACGGAGCCGGTGCAGGTAGAAGCCGGTCTCGTTGGTTCCGCCGCGCGAGAACCGGGACATGTCGTAGCAGAGCACAGCATCGAAGTCGCGCCCGTTCTCCGCCTCATGGATGAGGCGTGTGAACTGGTCGCGACCCCGGGCGCTGGTTCCGCTGATGGCGTCATCCACGAACCACCGCAGGATGCGGAAGCCGTGATCCCTCGCCCAGCGCTCGACCGCTGCTTTCTGGTCCGGAAGCGACCGCTCCTGCATGTCGGTCGAGCGCCGGGCATAGCCAACCGCAAAGCGGATGTCGTTGGCGATCATGCCACCTCCGTCGCGGCGAACAGGCCGCGCTCGACTTTGCTGAAGCGTGCCGTCTTCCCCTTGGCGGCGATCTCACGGATGATCGCGGCGTAAAGCGTTGCTTCGGGGGTCTTGCCCTTGGGGCTCGACCACAGGCCCTTCGCGCTCGCCGCCTCGATCATTTCCTTGGCCCGCATCGGCTTGCCCGAGTCGGCCAGCACCTTCGCGGCAGCGCTGATGGCGCTGAGATGCTTCGCGGCGGCGTGCTTCGGACCGGCGGTCGCTTTCGCGCTTGCCAGGTTCCGCTTGGTGCGGGCAGCGCCCTCGGCACGGGCGGCGCTCTTGGACATCTTGCGGGTGGTGTTCTTCTTGGCCATGTTCAGGTCTCCAATCGTGGGGCGGCGGAATTGCCGCCCGGCGCGGACACAGGAGGGCGTCATGGGTGGCGAAGTTCAAGTCGAATCGGGCACATTCCGGCAAAGTGGGCCATGTGGGGGCAACCCGCCCCCGGACACGCGAAACAAAGTCTGTCTATCCCCGCGGCTGTTCCCGCGGGCGTCGGTTCGCCGGGTCGGCCAGGAAGGAACCAAGGGGGGGAGGGGGGTCACGTTCTCCCCCCACACCCCCCAGGCGCGTACGCCCCCTGGGGGGGCGTACGCGCGCACACGTTTGCGCGCAACCCCCCTCCCCCCCTCACGGGCCAGTCTCGGGTTTACGCGCCACGACGAAACGGACGCGTTCGGACGGGCCGGACTGGGAGCGCTGCACGAGCCCCCGGGCCTCCGCGAGTTTGAGAAGGCGGGTCGCTTGGGCATGGGAGAGGTCCTTCGTGGCGGCCAGCAGGATCTCATCGCGGAGCGCCGGGCCACCCGACACGAACGCGCCGACGAAGCGCTCGGGCGTCCAGTCCTGGGGTGGCGGCGGGCGCTCGCTGCGCTGCCGACGTCGCGACGATTCGACCTTGAGCCGCTTGGCGTCGAGGTCGTCGGCCATGTCCCAGACAGGGAACGCCCACCGGAGGCACACCGGATCGAGCGGCGGCCATGACCGCACGGCTGCCTCCAGCACGACGACGTCGGATTCCTCGTGCGGCCGCAGGACGAGGTGTGCATCGGTGGCGCGGCTTTGACTGCCAGCGCCCGCGCCGACATCCGTCACCGACTTGCTCGACTGATTGCCCTTGCTCGAGTGGTGGATCAGCACGAACGCGCAGCCGAGGTCGGCGGCGTAGCGGTCGATGTGGTTGTAGAGCGACGCCATGTCGGCGTTGGCGTTCTCGTCCGTGCCCGCGGGCAGGAAGCGGTAGAAGGCGTCGAGCACGATCAGGCGGAAGCGGCCCGGCTCGATGTCGCGGAAGAACGAGCCGAGCGAGACGATGTCCTGGAGCCCGCCTCGCAGGTTGCGGATGAACACACTGTCGGCGAACTCGTCGGTGCCGATGCCGCGCGCTTTGGCGACCTTTGGGATGCGGTTGGCCGACGTCTCGCCGTGCAGTTCGTTGTCGATGATCAGAACATCGCCGGCGACCGTGGCGAAGCGACCGAGCCAAGGTCGGCCCGTGGCGACCGCGATGGCCAGGTCGAGCACGAGCCACGACTTGCCGGTCTTGGGCGAGGCAATCACGTTCATCGTCTCGCCTTCACGCAGCAGGCTCTCGATCACGGGCGGCCGCAGGGCCGGGCATGCCGCCATGAGCTGGCGTGCGCTGACATAGAGAAGCGGAGTTGGCACGGCCTCTGGGAGGCTTGGTTCTGCCTCCTCAGGCGGCACGTAGTCGCCCAGAAACGGCGGGCAAGTGCTCCGCGCGGGATCGATGTCGCTGCTGGCCCACTCTTCAGCCTCGGCGAGCCAGATCGGCAGCAGTTGCTTGATGCTGTCATCCGACGCGCCGTGCTTGCGGAAGCGCAACCAAGCGTCACGCGTCATCGCCGTCGCTTGGTCGCGGCCGCGGGCTTGCGCGGCGGCTGCAGCGTGCCCAAGGCGATAGACGATCTGGTCGCTGTCCGGATACGTTCCCCTATCGGACTCCGCGATGGCGAAGTAGTCGGCGGACGGGACGCGCACGAGGGCCGCTGCGTATGTGCTGCGGCGAACGGCCCATGCCGCTTCGCAAGCGTCGTCATCGGGCTCGCTCCAAGCTGCGACCTCGCGTGCCGCTTCCATGAAGCCACGGCGGAACGCCCGCTCAACATCAACTTGATCGCTGCCATCGAACCGCCTTGGCGATGGCCCATCGTCGTACCAGCGGGCGAACCTCTGGCCCGCCACTACGATGATGCCGAACTCGTCGTTTCTGGCCACGGTCACTTCGTCTCGCTTTCCATCTGCTCGCGTTCCCATTCAGCCAGGAGCCACGCGCTGAGGTGCTCCAGCGCCGCAGCCCACCGCGCGGCCGCATCCGGCACATCGATGAACTCGATGCCGAAGGCGATGTCCCCGATCTGGATCTGGGACGGCGGGATGTCCTGCTGCTCGTCCATGAGCGCACCCATCGCGCCGCCGCGATCGGCGCGGCGTGCGTCATTCGTGGTTCGTGTGAGAGAAAGGCCGGGGGCAGCCCGCAACCGCCCCCGGCCGCACCAGCGCCGTCCGTTTATGCCTCGCCCTTGCTCCGCACCGCCGCCCGCGGGTCGCACAGGGCCGCGCCGAAGTCGAAGTAGACGCGCCACGACACCGCCAACTTGTTCACCGTCTGGTCGAGCCCGAAGAACTCGACCGTCGGCGTCTGCTGGCCGTTGAGGAAGCCGACGATGATCGGGCTCGCCGCCGGAGCCGCGAACAGGTACCAGTGCTTCGTCGAAGCCTTGGTGCCGTACTTCTTGGTGTTGCTCAGGCGCGGCTCAACCTCAAGGCCCACCGCGTTCCGCAGGCTGTTGCCGGTCGGCAGGTTCGTCTGGGCCGCGATGTACTCGCTCTCGAGCACGGCGCGGGCCACCGTCTGGAGTTCCGGCGGCACGACCAGTCGGGTGGGCCGCAGGTCCAGGTCGTTGCCTTCGGCGTCCCGCTGCGTGAGCATGGCGGTGATCGCCTTGCTCAGGCCGTCGGTGCTCAGGTTCGTGTCGGCCCCGGTGATGTAGTTGCCGTTGCCCGCCGCGAAGAATGCGCCGGCGTTTGTGAGCAGCGTGTCGTACACGAGGTCGGAGAGTTTTCGCATCGCCGCCTGGCCCATCGCGCGAGCGACCGAGTCGAACAGACTCAGGTCGTCGTTGATCAGGTCACGGCGGTCGATCGAAAAGATCTTGCCGAACGTGTCCACCTTGTACTGGGTCGTCGCCTCCTCAGCGCCGCCGTGCTTCAGTTCGCCACCGGGAGCGACCTGCTGAAGCGAGCCGGTGAACGATGGGCGGATGGCGGTCGCTGTCTTGAAGTCCGGCACCGACCGGACGCCCGCGAAGGAGCGCCAGGTCGCCGGGCTCTCCTGGTACCCATCGAGCAGCACCTTGTTCACCGCGCCGCCGAGCGCCTCGGCGAGCGTGTGTGTCGTGAGCGACGCGCGCACCATTCCTTCGCGGTCGGTCGGGGCTTCGATGCCCTCGTAGTGCAGGGCCGCTCGGCAGAGATCCAGCGTGTGGGCCACCCGCAGGCCGTCGGCGGCCTCCATGCACGCCGGGCCGAGGGCCTTCTCGGCGAGGACCGCGAAGCCCGCTCGCTTCAGGATGGCGGCCTCGAGGATGCGCGACCGCGGGATGCTGCCGCTCTCGCTGCCGAACGCGCCAGAGTACTTGGGCCGCGAGGCCCGGAGCACTTCGAGCACGTTGGCCCGCAGCTCATCGACCGTCATCTCGCCCGAGATGGCCTTGGCCTTCATGTCATCGACTCGCTTCTGCGCGGTGCCCCAATCGGAGCCCGTGCAGGGCGTGCAGGTGATCTCGATCTGCTTGAGGCGATCGCGCTCGTCGGCGCGGATCTGGTTCTCGTCCACAGTGCTGCTTGGCATGTTTGACCGTCCTTGGCGTGATGCCGCGATGGCCACCGACGTTTCCGCGTCGGCTCCAACGGGCGTGATGCTGACTTCCCGCAGCCGACCGCGCCGCACGAGCGTGAAACCGCTCGGCGAAGACAGCGACCGCCCGTTGATCTCGACTGACTGATTGGGCTTCACCCGCTCGTGCTCGGTGGGCGCTACGCCGACCGACGCCTGGAACTGGAAGCCGCCCTTAGCCATCTCGACGACGTGCCGCGCGGGTTCGCCCGCGCCACTGACAACGCCCGCGACGACGAGCCGCCCGTTGACGACGGCAGGTTCGCCGTGGCCGACGACGCTGCCGACACTGGCGTTGTGATCGGCCAGCAGGGGCACCTGGCCGCCTGCTTCGAGGCCCGCCAGGTCGATGGCGATGTCACCCCAGCCGGGCACGCGCATGATGCGGCCGGTGTAGGCGACGACGCTGATCTTGGGGCGGGCGTCCTTGCCCGCGGCCTCGATCTCGACCTCGGCGGCCGTTAACAACAGGTCTTCCGTGACCATCGGGGTGTTCATCAGATTCCTCCAGTGACATGGGGGTCGAACCCGGCCGCTCGCAGTTTGGGGGCAAGCATCCTCAGCCGGTTGCGGACGGCACCCTCGGTCAGTCTCAGGCGTCTTCCGACCTCGCTGACGTTGCCGTCGCATTCGATGACCAACCGGCACAGCGCCCGGCTGCTGTCGTTGTCGATGAACTCAAGCATGTCGTCCATCGTCCAACGTGACTTCGTGAGATCCACGGAACGGTTGCTCGCAGGATCCGGCCGACGGTCATCGGCGTACACGCCTGCCTCAACCTTGTCGTCCGCGTCGGTGGATTGGGGCAGAGCCTTGAAGCGACCGACCTTGATCGCTTCGCGGGCGGCGAACTTGATGACCGCCCGCTGCACAATCGTGTAGACGAGCGTCTTCGGGCTCGCGCCCCTCGCAGGGTCGTACTTCGGCGGGCTCGCCATCAGGTGCAGCAAGGCTACCTGCGCCGCGTCGTCGAAACTGACGCGCGGGCCGCAGTGCTTTGCCGCCACCTGCAGCGCCACGCGCCGGGCGTAATCGAGCAGGTCGGGCGTGAGTTCGAGTTCGCTTGGCGAAGAGTCGGGCATTCAGATCTCCTCGCCACGCTCAAGCCTCTCGCGGATGTCGTCGCACAGCGTGAAGGAGATCACGGCCGGGGTGGTGTCGCGAGGCGGCACGCGGTGCATGACGAAGTACTGGTCGTCGTCCGGCACGGGCCGCCCGTACTTGGCCGACTCGCGCTCCGCGGCATCTCGCAGGGAGCGCAGGAAGTCCGCGTACCGGCACCCGAGGGCCAGGCACATCGCCGAGTACGGCACGAAGATCTCGCACTCCTCGAAGTGCTCGGCGGCGGCGTCCACGTCGGCCCGCGTCCAAGCGTCCGGATGGGACGGTTTGACCACCCCCTGCTCGACCAGAGCATCCAGCATCACCGGGCGGCAGTCGTAGCCCCGGGAACGCAGGTGATGCGCTGCTGTGGCCGTCGCCATCGGGAACAGGCCGTCGCGCTCGATCTCGGCCACCTGCTGAAACGCGGGATCTGCGCTCGCCCGGGGCCTCAGGCGTAGGTCGAAGTACTCGTCCAAGGTCAGTCCGATTCTGGTCACGGTGATCTCCTTGCTGGGGGTCGACAGGATCATGCGCCCCTCTACCACTTGTTTCCGGTAAGCGGCACGATTCGTAGCGCCAGATGGAGAATTTCGGGCGGGCCCGGCATTGCCGCCTGGCGAGCCAACACTGTTCACATCCGCCACGAGATATGATCACCCCTGTCAGCGCTCTCGCCCGTTCCGGTGAACAGGCGGTGGACGCCCTTCTGGTCGCCGGGAGCAGCCGAATGCCGAAACAAGATGGTGGGGGCAAGCTACCAGGCAAGGCAGAGTGGTCCGGTCGACGTCGGCCAACGACGCGTCGCTCAGGCTTCAAGGCGCACGAGGACACGTCGGGCGGGGAATTCAACGTCCTCAAGATTCCCACCTTGCCGATTGGGCCTGGCGCGCCAGTCGTTGTTTCATTTCAGCTCCCGAGCCATTCCGTGGAATCGCTGTTGGCATTCGGAGGGTGGTTCGCTTGCGATGTGCCGGTTCAGGTGATCGTAGATGATGGCCCATCATCGCAAACCCTGACAACGTATCCTTGGCCGAGTTGGAACAAGGTCGGGAGTATGTGGTGCGCGGGCGATGATCCCCACAAAGCTGTCCGCGTGACCTTCACCGCCGCTCGCACAGGTCGCATCGCCCTACATGAGTTCGCATGTGGCATCGTGAATCACCGACATCTCGACGATGCCCGTGATGTGCTTCTCAGGAACATGTACCAGTTCTCGCCTGAGGCTCACTTCTTCTCCACCCCTGGCAAGGTCTCACACACTGCGGGCGGGCGCGCTGCTACTTCCGACGGAAAGTGGGTCGTCGAGTTGATTGTCAAGTCCTGCAACCGATGTGCTCGGTTCTTGCCGGTCAACATCCCCCATGAGCGCAACCACCTGAGTTTCAGCAATCACTGTGTGGCGGACCATCGGAGACCATGCCGGCACAACGGCTTCGGTGTGCTCCGAAACGTCGCCACGGATGAGCAGCTGGAGCTCGACTACGGCTTCCAGCTGGAGTGCCGGTTCTGCAAGAAGTTTGAGGTGAACGCGGCGCACAACCCCAAGCGAACAACGGCGCAGATGAAGGAGGACGCCGCCCGCAGGCGTGGGTTCGAACTGCTGATCGAGGCATTGAGCGGGGGTACGCCCCAACTACGATACCGGCACGAGACCGGTCGGGAGCTGGCGGACGATGTGCTCGCGAGATCGAAGGGGCGATGTTTCAACTGCAAGAAGCCCTTCGAAAAGGGACGGGGATGGCATCTCGATCACACCCGCCCGCTCGCGCTGCTCTGGCCATTGGACGGAACCGCCACGGCGCTGTGTGGTGACTGCAACTCAGAGAAACGTGATCGCGCGCCCGTGGACTTCTACGCGGAGGATCGACTCGGGGAGCTTGCCAAAATGACAGGCATTCCGCTGTCGGAGCTCCGCAACCCGCAGCCCAACATGACTGTGATCGATGCTCTGTTGAAGCGACTCGATTGGTTTTTCGACAAGTTCCTGACGACCGCCGACATGACACGCGAGCACGACGGCAAGATTGCAGGCGAATTGGTCGTGAAAGCGCTCCAGAAAGTTCTGGAGCGCTGCCGCGGCGGAGCTCCCGCGGATCTCGTGGCGGATTTCAACCGTCGGCGGCGTGCCCGCTGAATGTCATCGCTTCGATAGCACGAGGTACTGATGTGCCGTGACGGTACCTTTGTCGCTCAGACCATGCTTCTCGCAATGAGTAACGTCTTCGGTGAACAACTCCTCGACGGCGAGGAACTCCGAGGCGATTCTGGAAAGCTCCAGTCCCATGTCGCACTTCTTGCTCTGGCCGAGGTGCAAGACCGCTACGCCTCCTGGCACGAGATGCTCGCGGAAGCGTGCGAATATCGTGCTGTATACGCTGAGCGACTGTCGCTGAAGCGATTCGACAAAGCGAGCGGGCTCCGTATCGAAATCCCGGCGCTCCCAGCCACAGAACCAATACCTCATCCAGTTCGTCATGTAGAATCGCGTCGAATCAAAAAACGGCGGCGAGGTGATGATCGCGTCGACAGCGCGGCATTCATTGGGCCAATCCCCGCAGATATCCGTTTGGAAGCAGTTTCCACGTAGGAATTCTGGAGGAAGTGGGGTCTCCATGCCTCGATCCACCTTGTCCCGCAACTTCTGCATCACGCTGCGATATTCGGTGGGGCCAGTCGGCGCAAACGGTGTAACTGGATGGCTTCGACGGCTCAGGGCATAAGGGCGATTGCCGTGCAGCACGTGCAGCATGGCGGTCATGGCGTAGCACCATTCGGGCGAGTGATCGTTGTGCGTCAAGAAGAACCGCCTGGCGACGAGAATCTCGTCCAGCGTCCGCTCGTGGAAGTACTCCGGTATCGATCGGTTGAAGCGAATCTCTGCCGCGCCTTGCTGCTCCGCTTCACTTGAGTGATGTACGGAAATGAACTTGGCCAATTCGTCGAGAATGGCATCCAGCCGTTCACGACTTGGGGGATTGATCTTGGCGTTCGTGATAGCCGTTGCCATGACGCCAATGTCGAAGCCGAACGGATGTCGTCCTTGAAGGGCTGCTTCGAACGGGATTGTTCCAGCACCAGAAAACGGATCGAGAACACGATCGCCCGGCCGTGTGAAGCAGTGCACCAAGAAGTGCGCCAGCGACGGCTTCATTTTGCCGTTGTATGAGCATGCCGAATGGAGCGGATGACCCCAGTTGCGTTTCGTGAACGGAGCCTTCTGGTGCGGCACCATCTCGCGGAACCACTTCCATCGCTGCCGCCGGTCGGCACCGTTCGCGGAGGGCACGTGCGGGCGGTCCGGGCCTCTTTCCAATACGAGCACATCCTGCGTGAGGGGGCTGCGGTCCTTTGACGTGCGCGTCCTCAATGGCACTCGCTCTCGCAAACTGAAGCCAATGTGCTCGGCCACCTCGACCAGCAGGTCTGGAGTGGGCACATCGATGCCAGCATACCGGCTATCGCCGATGTCCACGCAGAGAACGGCCCCGGGAACGGTGTGCATCCAAAGGCCCTGAAGCACGCGGTGCATGTCATGGAAATACCCAGCGATCATTCGATGAATCCGCTGGTCATATGCAGCCGCCTCGATCTGTCGCACGACCCTGTCTACCGCCGGAATCACACCGTCCTGGGTTGTTGCTGTCGTCACATCATTGATTCCGGATGTGACCACTCCGTCACGAAGAACACGAAGATCCGTCGACGTCGTGATGAGACGCAAGAACCACAGTTCAAGTTTTGTATTCCGGATGTAGTTCGTGCCATTCAAATAGGGCGGACTCGTAATGACACCCTCGGCACCGAAGGATGGTGCACCGAGGAGTTCCTTGGCATCGCACGCGAGCAGCGTCGTCTCGCCCTTTGCAGCAGGTGCGGAAATCAGGTGCTTGGCCATTCGAAGCAGCTGATCCGCAGCGGTATCGACGAGCGGGGGAACACCTCTCGCAAGCTCGGCTGGTGTCTTGTAGCGGACATCGCCCGCTCGTTTGAGCAATGAACAAGTGACCAGATTGGCCATCACCGCGATGGACACGAGGTCTGCAAGTTGGGGGTCTTCCTCGCCTAGCGAATCACAGAACGTTCGCAGTCGAAGCACATCGCCAAAGGTCAATACGTCAAAGAACTCGCTGCCTTCAAAGCACGCGTTGTATGACTGCTTTAGCACCGCATCGCACTCGCTGGCATCAACGGCCATGCGAAGCGTGGAGGCAATTGCTGTTAGGCGTTCAGCGAGTCTTGATCGTCGCGCCGGTGCGGCGCTCACGGCTGCGGTCTTGACCCGAATGACGAAACGCATCGCAGGGTTCACTTCGCAATACCCGCAGGTCACCCCGAGCTCCGACAGCGCGAGTGGCGTTGTCCCCGTTCCTGCAAATGGGTCGATGATTCGCCTCGCCGTCGGCATGAACCGTTGTCGGAGGCTTTCGACGAAGGCTGGCGCGTATCCCTCGAGGTACGGAAACCAAGAGTGCACCGGCTCGCTCTTGTTGGGCGCGAAGGTGCCATCTAGGCCGTTGAGCGGCTGGGCTTCAAATAGGGTTGGTGCGAGCGTTGGCGGCATGTGGGCGGATTCCTCCGAGTCGACGTACCCATACTATACCCGAACAACGGGCTCAAGTCGGTGGCTGTCGATTTGGAAGCGAACGGGGGCCCGCCGGTCAACCACTACGCGGACTGTACGCCAACTGGTCCCCATGAAAATCGCCTGGCCTTCAGACGGGTAAGCAGTGTGGATTCGCTCCTGCCCAACGCCGACACGATCAACCAGACGACCTTCACGCCCAGCGCGCAGGAGGCCACGGCCATCACTGTGGCCAACGGCGCGAGATTCCTCGCCGGCGACCTCGTGCGGCCCGGGAACGCGCCCGAGGTGATGCTCGTGACGGCGGTCAACGCCAACGTCATCACCGTGACGCGGCGGTACGGGGGCACGCCGGCGAGTGCGCTGGCGAACGGGCTGCGGCTCAACATCCTGGGCAACGCCGCGCTCGAGGGGGCCGACGCGACGGCGGCGAGGTTCACGAGCCGCGTGCGGCGGCAGAACTACACGCAGATCTTCGCGGCCACCGTGGAGGTGACGGGCACGATGCGCGCGGTGAAGGCGCACGGCGTGGCGGACGAGCTCGAGTACCAGAAGAGCGAGCGGATGCGCGAGCTGCTGCGGGACCTCGAGAACGTGGTGATCAACGGGACGTCGTCGTCGACGGTGCCGCAGGGCTCGGCGACGTCGCGTCGGACGATGAACGGGATCATCAGGACGATCGCGACGAACCAGTTCGCGCCGGGGCAGAACGGATTTCCGACGGGCGGCGGGGCCGGGGGCGAGCTGACGGAGCAGTTGGTGAACGCGGCGTTGCGGCAGGTGTGGGAGCAGTCGTCGGGGCGGATCGACACGATCGTGGTGAACGGCGCGCAGAAGCGGCGGATCAACCAGTTCGTGGGCTCGACGTCGCGTCATTACGCGCCGGACGACCGGCGGCTCTCGGAGCTGGTGAGCGTGTACGAGAGCGATTTCGGCGTGTGCAACATCGTGCTGTCGCGGTGGGTGCCGTCGGACACGCTGCTGCTGCTCGACAGCAGCCGGATCGCGGTGATGCCGCTGACGGGGCGGAGTTTCCAGTACCGGCCGCTGGCGTCGACCGGCGACGCGGTGAGCGGGCAGATCGTCGGTGAATACACCATGGAGATGCGCAACGAGAACGCTCATGCGCTGATCAGGGGCCTGTCGGCCTGACGAGACGACGACTGCACGCGACTCCCGCCGGCCGCGAAGGCGGCGGCGGGGGTTTCTGGAGGACCATGCATGTTTGCACGAGACATCGACCTGATCGTGATCGAGCCGACGTTGTTCCGGGACATCGTGTGGCCGTCGCAGACGTTGTGGCGAGGCCAAGGGACGGTGGAGGAAAGCGAGTTGGCGATCGCCGACAAGAACGCGGACCTGGCGATGCTGGGCGTGGAGGCCGGGCACGTGGTGATGCTGGGGGAGACGCCGGCAGAGGTGGTGAAGCGGATCGACGAGCGGCGGTTGCTCTTGTCGAGGCCGCGGGTGGCGGGGGGCGAGGTGATTGACGTGGGGAAGTACTCGGGGGCGGTGCGGATCGCGACGTTCATGCCGCAGATCGACGTGGTGCATCGGCGGCTGATGCGATGGGCGGAGATCGAGGAGGAGAAGCGGGTGGTGGACGCAGGTGCGGCGGCGTATGCGGAGGCGCTCGGGGCGTTGGCGTTGGTTCATTTCGCGAACGAGCCTGCGCCCTCGGCCAGGGGCTCGCAGTACCAGCGGCGGTTCGAGATCGAGTGCGAGCGGTTGGTGCTGCGGCTGGACCTTGATGGCGACGGCGTGGCGGAGCAGACGCGGCGCGTGAGCGGCGGGCCGATGTACAGGGCGTGAATGGAGGGGGAGGGGCGGTCATGGTGATCATCAAGCCGACGGGCGTGACGTTCGGGGTGCAGGCGTGGGGCGACGTGACGAGCGTCGTGATCGATCGGGAGGCGGCGGAGGAGGTGGTGGAGTGGACGGACGCGGGGCCGCACGTGGCGTTCGCCGACGTGGTGCGGCAGCGGGTGCGGGTGGAGGTAGAGCGGCTGGTGGCATCGCCGTCGGAGATGGACAGCCCGAAGCCGGGAGAGATGCAGACGCTGGGGGTGCAGTGGTCGCGCGGTCATTCGTCGGCGGCGGAGTTGGCGATGACGGCAAGGTGCGTGGTGCTGCGGGTGACGCACGAGGTGACGGGCAAGGGGGCCACGAGGCGGGTGGAGTTGGTGGCGGTGTCGACCGACGGCGTGCGGGACCCGGTGACGATCACGACGCTGGAATGAGGGAAGGGGGAGCGAGATGCCATCGAGTTTCAAGGGGTTGGACCTGTTCGGATCGGGGCCGCACCGCTTCAGGAGCATGCGGGAGGGGGAGCTCGTGGTGACGGGGCTTGCCCTGGGCGGATCGAGCGCGGGGGGCGTGCCGCTGGGGTTGGTGGACGTCGAGGTGCGGGTAGAGGGGCGGCTGGTGGCGGTGTCGGAGCCGGTGTTGTGGCGGCTGCGGGACGCGATCGCGGCGCAGCTGGCGCATCCGCCAGTGCCGGGCACGCTGGTGGACCACTTCGGGCGGCGGTGGGAGGGGATGTCGCTCACGTGGTTCGAGCCGGCGGAACGGACGGACCGCGGGCGGGAGCGGTCGCTGGCGTACGAGTGCGCGTTCCGGCGGCTGCCTTGAGGCCAGAGGTCCCGTGGGGGTTATCGGGCCGGATTGTGCATGGGACGTGAGAGGCGTTCCGTTACAATGGTTTCCGGAGCAACGTGAGCGATCGCCCGCACAACACCGCGCGGCGTGTCGACGCGGCCGCGGAGCCGCTCGAGGCGCGGACGATGATGGCCCTGACGTCATGGACGGGGCTGGGTGGCGACTTGCTGTGGTCGAACCCTGCGAACTGGTCGGCGAACGTGGTGCCCGGCCCGAACGACGACGTGCGGATCGACGCGGCCGCGTCGGACCCGCAGATCAGGTTCACGTCGGAGGCGGGCGTGCGACAGGTGCGATCGCTGGAGCTTCGCGAGTCGCTGAGCGTGACGGGCGGACAGCTGACGGTGACGAACGGCGCGAGGGCGTGGGCGCCGGTGTCGCTGGCGGGTGGCATGCTGGCCGGTCCGTCGTGGGAGTTCGCGAGCGGGGGGATGACGGTGTCGGGGTCGCGAACGTCGCGGCTCGTCGGGCCGATGCTGTTCACGGGTTCAGTGAGCGTGGTGAGTTCGACGCTGCGGGTGGCGGGCGACTTCGACCTTGCGGGCACGGCGACGGTGTCGTCGGGCGCGATGGACTTCGCGTCGGACATCACGCTCGACTCGGGCACGTTCACGCTGGTGAACGGGCGGCTGGGGCTGGCGGCCGAAGGGGCGACGGCGAGGACGATGACGATTGGTCCGGGCGCGACGGTGCGCGGCCGCGGCAACGTGGGCAACGCGCTCTTCAGCGAGGGGCTGACGACGACGTTGGTGAACCGGGGCACGATCGTCGCGGACGCCTCGTCGCAGTTCCTGGTGCTCGCGGCGGTGGGCGCGTATCCGTCGACCTTCGACAACCAGGGGACGGTGCGGGCCACGGGCGGGGGCATCCTTCGCGTGGCGGCGGCGGGCATCGCCAACTACGGCGACGCGGCCTTCGGCACGCTGACGGGGGGCACGTGGCGGGCCGACGCGTCGAGCTCGCTGATCCTCGACAACAGCCGCCCGGTGGCGACCAACAACGCGGACGTGATGCTGATGGGCGCGGGCGCGACGTTCGCGAACATGACCGAGCAGCTCCGCGTGAACAACGGGTCGATCACGCTGGGCACGGGCATGCAGTGGACGCGGTACTTCGGCGTCTCGAACAACGGGCTCATCACGCTCGAGGCGAGCACGTCGCTGAGCTTGCCGGTGCAGGGAACGCACACCGGACGGTTCGCGCTCGGGCCGAGTTCCAACTTCTCGACGACAGGCTTCTCGACGTACCTGCCGGGCACGACCTTCTCGGGCACGGGCACGCTGCAACTCACGACGGGTTCGCTGCAACTGCGACCGATGTTCGCCGCGGGCTCGGGGGTCAACCTGAACATCGGCCGCAACGCGACGGTGACCCTCGCCGAACCGGTGTCGCTGGGGAGCATCGACCTGTCGGGGCAGTTGTCGACGGGCGTGCACCGGCTCTCCCTGGCGGGCTCGTACGTGCAGCGGGCGGGGTCGACGGTGTCGATTGACGTGGGGTCGGGCGAGCGGATCGGCAGCATCGAGGTGGCGGGCGCGGTGACGATGGGCGGCACGCTCCGCGCTCTCTCGAGTTCGGGGTTCGATCCGTCGCTTGAGGGCGCGTACTTCTTCACGGCCACGCTCTTCCGCGCCTCGTCGTTCACGGGCGCGTTCTCGAGCGTGCTCACGCTGCCGGCGTCGCGCGGCGCGCTCTCGCTGGTGGCCACGGCGACGACGCTCGAGCTGCGGCACAACATCGCCGACTACAACGCCGACGGCGGCGTCGACGGCGCGGACCTCGAGTTCTTCCTCGTGGAGTGGGAGGCCGGCGAGATGACCACCGACGTCAACGGCGACGGTGGCGTGGACGGGCTCGACATCGAATCGTTCCTCACGCTGTGGACCCAGGGCGGGCGCTGAACGGGTTCACCGTTCCCAACGCCGCACGGGGAAGGCCGGTGATCCCTCGCGAAGGAAGGCGTCGAGGAAGCCCCAGGTCGCGAGGCCGTCCTCGCTGGTCGGCTCGAGCATCATGAGCGCGAGGTGGCCGAGTTCCTGCGTGGCGGGGACGAGGATGCTGCCCGCAGGGGCCTGCGTCATGGCGGGCTCGCCGGGCTCGGCGTCGATGCGGACGAGGATGCGGTTCTGGAAGACGCGGCTGGCGGGTTTGGCGCCCTTGATGGCGTAGGTTGACAGCTTGAGATCGCGCGGAGCGTCGAGGCGTTCGAAGCGGATGCCGTGCCACTGCAGGCGCTCGATGACCTCGGGTGGGCAGTCGGGCGCGAGCACCCAGCCGAGCGGGCGGCGCACGAAGGCGACGCCCTTGAAGCGGTCGAAGTGCTGGACGTCGTGCTCGACGGTTTCGGCGGTGGGCACGCGGCGGCCGTTCTCGATGCGTTCGACCCAGCCCTTGATGTGGACGCGCTCGGGCGCGGCGATCATCTCGGTGCGGACGGGGACGGGTTCGTCGACGCAGGCGAGTGCGCGGGCGTCGGCGCGGTCGAGGAGCGTGCGGAGGTTGGTGGCGTCGTCGGCGAGTTGCTGGAGCGTGGCGCGGAGGAAGGAGCGTTGGGCGTCAACGCGGTCCTTGAAGGGGGCGTAGGAGTAGGCCTCGGTGAGGATGGAGAGGCGGGAGCGAAGGCCGACGTAGGTGGTGGCGTAGCGGGGCTCGGCGGGGAAGGTTTCCCAGCGGTCGTGGGGCGCGGGGTCGGCGCCGGCGGCGCGATCGGGGGCGAGTTCGTGGGGGAAGTTGCCGTAGAAGAAGGAATCCCAGCCGCGGGAGTGGTTGGCGGTGCGGAAGCGGTCGGCGATGGAGGGGAGGAGCGTGTCGCGGACGTGGGTGATGACGGAAGCGTCGCCCGCGGGGTGCTTGGGGCCGCAGAAGGTCATGATGAAGCGGTGGAAGGAGCCGTCGGTGGTGTGGGCGTCGATGAAGGCGTGGGCCTTCCAGCGGTGGAGGAGGTCGACGAGCGCGCGGGTTTCGGGGGCGTCAAGCTTGATGAAGTCGCGGTTGAGGTCGAGGCCCTGGGCGTTGGCGCGAGAACCCTGGCCCTGCGCTGGGCCGTCCTGGCCGGGACGGTTGTCGGTGCGGAAGGGTTCGTTGCCGTCGACGTTGAAGTTGGGGACGACGACGAGGACAAGCCGCTGGAGGATGGGATCGCGCGACATGGCGAGGTCGCGGGTGAGCATCATGAGGGCTTCCTTGCCGTCGACCTCGCCGGCGTGGATGTTGCCGATGGCGACGACGGTGAGGACGTCGGGCATGGCGGCACGCGCGAGGGCGTCGTCGAGGGAGGCGACGGGCGGATCGGCGACGACGAGCATGGGGATGTCGCGGCCTTGGTGGGTCTTGCCGAGCGAGAGGCGACGGACGAGAGCGGCGGCGACGGGCATGGCGTCGCAGAAGGCCTCGACCTGGGCGTTGGTGGAGGTGGCCTTGAAGTCGGCGAGCTCCGCGCCCGTGCGGGGCTTCATGGAGGGGAGGGACGCGCCGGGTTGGGCGATGAGGCAGGCGGCGACGAGGGCGGGGAGCATGGGGGGATTGTTGAAGGTTGGGACGCGTGCGGGGCGTGACCACGGGTTCACGGCGCGCTTCGCGGGTTTGTTCACCCGTGGCAACGGTCGTCGGCCCCGCGGGGCCGGGGCGGGTGTGTGGGAATCAAGTGCAACCGCGCCTTGGGGGGTGTCGTATGAGGAGCGTTGCTCATGGGGCATGGCCTTGGTGGTCGATCGTCTTTCGCGGACGGTCGGCGTTGCTATGGAAAGGAACGAGGCATGCGTATGCGTTTGGGTGGTTTGGTCGCGAGTCTGCGGGTCCTTTCCTGCGGGGCGTTGTGTGCGGCGGCTGGGGTGGCTTCGGCCTCGGACCTGATTCGTCCGGTGGCGGCCACGGCGCAGAGCGAGTATTACTACGAGTTGATGGACGATCGCCGCGCGATTCACGCGATCGACGGCAGCGGCATGTTGGGCGGCACGGCGGTGACGATGACGTCGACCTGCGGCGCGTCGCCGAGCCCGTCGATGTGGATGAGCAGCGGCACGGCGAGCACGTGGATCACGTTCGACCTGGGCGAGGTGCGGACGGTGGCGGGGTTGCGGCTCTGGAACTACAACGAAGGCAACGCCTCGTACCGCGGCATTCGCACGTGCGGCGTGTACAAGGGGTCGACGATGCTGCCCGCGGGCACGCCGTACGAGCTGGCGGGGCCGCGATGGGGGACGCTGGTCAAGGAGATGACGTTCGATCGCGCCTCGGGGCTTGCGAGGCAGTCGGGTCAGACGCGGCTCTTCGACGGTCCGATCACGACGCGGTACATCCAGTTGTACGTCACGTCCAACTTCCCCGAATCCGATCCCTACGCGGGCATCGCGGAGATCAGGTTCATCGCTCCGACGAGCATGCTCTCGTTCGGGACCAACGTCGAGAACAGTCGCGCGACGATCGGCGAGGCCGAGGGCGGCCGGACGCCGATCGAGTGGACGCTGCCCTACGGCACGGACCTCTCGACGCTTGCGCCGACGTGCGAGGTGTCGTCGGGGGTCGTGCACCCCGCCTCGGGCACGCGTCCCGTGCCGGGGTTCGACGCCGGGCCGGTGACGTACACGATCACCGAGGGGAGCACGACTCGCGTCTATGCGGTGACGGCGGTCGTGGCCCCGCCGCCGCCGCCGCCCGCCGATCCGCCGACGCAGGTCTTCGTCGTGAAGACGACGAAGACGGGACTGACGGCGGAGGACTATTCGTACCTCGCGTTGGTGCCGGCGTCGGCCCGGATCAACAACGGCCTGCCCGCGGTGGTGACGATCGACGATGAGGCCGAGTATTCGGGCAACGTCTACTTCCGCGACTTCCTGCGTCGTCTGCGGCCGTCGATGGTGAGCACCCTGAACTTCTCGGGCGCCGACCTGCTGCATCCGACATCGCGAATCAACTCGGCCGGGCCGCTCGAGCTGTCGGTGGCGATGGCCCGCGCCCACTGGTCGGCGGCGGGCACGGTGGTGCTGGTGAGCGACGCGGTCGACGGCACGAACTATCCGAACGTGCTGCAGGCGTCGGCGTTGGCGTCGGCCATCGGCGCGCCGCTGCTCTTCCACAACCCCGACCCCGCGAAGGAGGCGTTGGTGCGCGGCGCGATCACGGCCCTTGGCGCCACCGAGGTGGTGCACGTCAACGCGGCGGGCACGCGGCCGACCATGGCGACGCGGGTGGTGACGGGTCCGGCGTCGGTCACGAGCTATCTCGCGGGCCGGAACATCGCGGTGGAGTACTTCGCCGCCACCAACCCCAAGGACCTCGCGGTGGACACGGGCGCGAAGCTGTCGCTGACGTCGGCCCACCTGGCGGCACGTCGCGGCGGCATCGTGGTTCCGATCGCCAACTATCAGCCGCCGACCGCCGCCGTGGAGCTCTTCCCGTACTCGGGATATCCGGCGATCAGCGCGGAGCTGAACCAGCTGTACGCGAGCGTGGGCCGCTACCCGACGTTCCTCGCGCTGGTGGGCAACGCCCGCAGCATGCCGATGAGCTACAGCATTCCCAACGAGAGCGACGGCCAGTTCTACGGCCCGCCGACGGACTTCGATTACGCCAACGCCGATGCCGACCCCTTCGCCGACATCGCGGTGGGGCGGATCATGGCGTACACCGTCCACCACGCGACGCTGCTGGCCAGCCGCATCTCGACGTACGAGCGGCTGCTCGACGGCACGTGGGATCGGACCCTGGCGGGCGTCGGCGCGGACTGGGACGCTTCGGCCCAGGCGGCCCAGGCCTCCAACTACGGATTCTCGCACGTTGACCTGACTGGTGTCGACATCGGCGGCAGCGACGAGCCCATCGAGGCGGGGATCATCAACAACAACTTCCACAGCGCGGCCGTCACGCTCGGCGGGTCGCTCTCGGTCGGATCGACCAACATCCTCGCGCCCGCGATGGTCTATTCGTCGGGATGCGCGGTCGCGGCCATCGACTTCGAGATGCTCGGCCACGATGGCACGCGGGCCAGCTATCGCGGCACGCCGGCGATCGTCATCAACGACCTGTTCAAGCTCGGCGCCGTCGGCATCCTGGCTTCGACGCGTTCCGACACCGGCGGCGGCGTCATGGTGGTGTCCAACATGCTCAACTCGTCCCTGGCCGGCAAGCCGCTGGGGCAAAGCTGGATGGACGGCGTGTCGGTGTTCGCGCTCCACCCCGCCAGCGCCGACCCGATGCGGATGTCGATGTACTTCGGCGATCCGGCGCTGCGCATGCACGTGCCGTCGGCGCCCGCGGTGGCGCCAACGTCTCATTCGCTCGAGGGCGACGACTGCGGAGGCGTGGTGCGGGTGAGCGTGCCGCAGACGCTGCTGACGCCGCAGATGGACCCTGGCATGTGCGATCACTGGGGCCTGAGCTCCCCGAAGTACTGGGGGATCAAGGCGGGCCTGTACAACTCGGACGTTGATTCCTTCTACATGGTGCGTTGCACGACGCCCAAGCCGGTGCGGAGCGTCGAGGACATCGAGGTGTGGCCGACGGTTCGCTCGTGGGTGTGGGGCGACATTCGGCTGGGGCTGGCCGTCGCACCCGTCGTCGACGTGCTTCGCGACGGGACGACGCAGGCGGTGTGGGTGGTTCGGGCGAACATCATGGATTGGATCGGCGTGGGCGGCGGGACGGTGCCGCTGGCGTCGACGACCGCGATGTCGTTCCGTCTCCGGTACGGCACGGGCAAGGAGATCACCACGTTCCGCGGCAACCTTCCCGGCAGCATCGGCGCGGTGACGGGGGGCGGCTGCGTCGATGGCGTGGTCACGCTGCACGTGCCGCCGCAGACGACCGACGCGCAGATCGCCGCGATTCGGACGACGTACACGCTCGACCAGGGCGCGACGTGCAACCAGCCCAACGGCGGGCT
Source organism: Phycisphaerales bacterium (assembly GCA_040397805.1). Taxonomy (GTDB): domain Bacteria; phylum Planctomycetota; class Phycisphaerae; order Phycisphaerales; family UBA1924; genus UBA2402. The sequence continues at coordinate 5,025 of JBBAVG010000053.1, read as the reverse complement.
GCCGACGCCGCGGCTGAGCGTCTCGAGGCCGGTGGCGTACGTGGTGAGGTCGGGCAATCCGGCGGACGTTGCGCCGAAGGTCTTCTCGGTGATCGTCTCGCGAGAGCCCGCGCCCTTCAGGCATGCCCGCTGGACGAATGACGCGACCGCGGGCATCTCGAACGGGGTGCCGCACGTGGCGTCGGTGAACTTCGCGGGGCCGGCGGTGACGGTGAACGGGGTGCGGTTCGAGGCGTCGACGATGTCGGGGCCGAACTTCTCGGTGGGTGGCGACGTCTCGCTCCTGGACAATGCGGCGCCGAACATCACGGGTGCGAGCGCGACGCTGGGGTCGAGCTTCATCTGGGGGGCGGCGGAGCGGACCGTGACGCTGACCAACTTGACGCCGCGGGCGACCTACGAGACGACGCTGTTCAGCTTCGGATGGGAGCCCAGCGGCCGCCACGTGGTGATGGATGCCGCGGGGGTGTCGTGCGTCATCGACCAGGACACGTACGGGGAGGGACAGGGCATCCGGTTCATGCACACCTTCGTCGCCGATGACAGCGGCGTGTATCGGATGCGTTTCGCGGAGGCGCCCGGGTCGGCCGGGACGTTCCACCTGTGCGCCATGACCACGGCGATGATCATGCCGCCGCCGAGGTGCCCCGCCGACTTCAACGGCGACGGCGGGGTGGATGGCGCCGACATCGAGGCGTTCTTCATCGTCTACGAGTCGGGGGACATCGAGGCCGACGTCAACGTCGATGGCGGCGTGGACGGGAGCGATGTCGAGGCGTTCGTCGCGGCGTGGGAGGCGGGGGGGTGTTGAGCGGGGAAGGGGTTCGAGCGGACCCCTCCGCGGTCGGGTTGCGCGTCGGGCGTGACCACGACTTCACCTCACCCGCGGCGCGGGGTCGGTTCACCACTGGCGACAGTCATCGGCCCCTGCGGGGTCGGGGCATGGGCGTTCAGCGGCCGGCGCGGGGGAATCGCAACGCGGCGAGTTCGGCGCTGCGGGCGGCGTCGCCGAGGCCCGACTTGGCGCGGCGGTCGGCGTCGACGCAGCCGCGGTAGATGGCGGTGGCGCGGCGCCAGTCGATGGAGGCGCCGAGGGAGAAGAGTTCATCGCCGCCGGGGCCCCAGAGCTTGGCGGCCTTGCGGATGATGTCGGGGCGTGCGCCGGACTTGGTGCCCCGGGAGATGACGTGGAGCTTGCGGGCCAGGTCGGTGAGGGCGAAGAGGACGAGGGTGGGGGGTTGGCGGAGGACGTTGATGGCGTAGCGGATGGACTCGATGCGTCCGGCGTTGGAGGCCTGGATCACGGTGCGTTGGACCTGCCAGATGTCCTCGTCGCGGGTCTTGCCGACGAACTGGGAGACGAGGTCGGTGGTGATGGCGGGGTTGCCGCAGGCGGCGACGGCGAGTTTGGCGAGTTCGGTGTCGAGGTGGGCCTGGGTGGGGCCGACCTGATCGACGAGGAGGGTGGCGGCGGCGGGATCGATGTCGATGTCGTGGCGCTTCTTGCACTCCTTGAGGACCCACTTGATGGCGACATCGCGGGTGGGGGGCTCGCAGGAGATGACGGCGCCGACCTGTTCGACGAGCTTGCCGAAGTTGCCGGGGACGAGTTTGTCGGAGCGGAGGACGAGCGTCGCGCCGTCGCTTGGTTCCTTGGCGTAGCGTTCGAAGAGGTCGCGCGAGTGTTCCTTCACCACGCGTTCGGCGTCGTCGACGATGAGCAGTTTGTGGCGGGCGATGAGGCCGAAGCTGCGGCATTCATCGAGGATCTCGGCGGGCGTCGCGGCCGCGCCGTCGAAGTTCATGGTGTCGACTTCGCCGTGAGCCTTCTCGAGGGCTTGGCGGAGCAACTTGGTGCTCTCGGCGCGGACGAAGAGGTCCTTGCCGACGAGGAGCACGATGCGACATTCGGGGCCCAGGGGCTTGCCGCCCCCGTCCACCGGCGTCGTCTTGGTGCTCGCCTTCTTGGCCATGAGGGGAGGGTATGGGGGCGAACGGGGGGCGGCCCGGCGGATTGGCATGGGGCCGTCAGGGTCGCGTATCGTCACGGCGGCATGGCCGAGGCGTTGCAACTGTCGAGCCCGGTGGAGGCGATTCCTGGCGTCACGCAGCGTCAGGCGCAGGGGTTGCGCGCGCTGGGGATCTCGAACCTGGGGTGGCTGATGGCGCACCTGCCGCTGCGGCACGAGCGGATCGAGGCGGAGGCGACGATCGATCAACTGGAGCCCGAGAGCACGGCGTGCGCGAGGGGGGAGGTGACGGCGACGCGGGTGGTTCGGGCGGGGAGGATGCCGCGGGTGGAGGCGGTGCTGCACGACGGCACGGCGCGGCTGGACCTGGTGTGGTTCAACCAGATGTTCGTGCGGAACATCGTGATGCCGGGCGTGCGGCTGCGGGTGCAGGGGAAGGTGAAGCAGCGCGGGCCGGGGATCCAGATGGTGAACCCGAAGATCGAGGTGTTGGCGGGGGAGGAGGAGCCGCCCGAGCACGAGGCGCGGATGCGGCCGGTGTATCCGGCGACGGAGGGGTTCAAGTCGTGGGCGGTGGAGCGGGTGATGCGGCTGGCGGTGCCCTTGGGGCTGCCCCTGATCGAGGATCACCTGCCGGAGGCGTTTCGCGTGGAGCGTGGGTTGCCGTCGCTGCGCGAGGCGTACCGCATGCAGCACATGCCGGCGGACGAGTCGGAGTTGAAGTCGTCGCGGCGGCGACTGGCGTACGACGAGTTCCTGCTGCTGCAACTGGGCGTGCACCTCAAGCGGGCGCACCTGCGAGAGCGGCTGCGTGCGCCCAAGCTCAAGTGGAACGCGGGGATCGACGCGCACATTCGGGAGCGGTTTCCCTTCGCGCTCACGCCTTCGCAGGAGGAGGTGGTGAAGGAGATCGCCAAGGACCTGTCGCGCGCGGTGCCGGCGAACCGGTTGATCCAGGGCGACGTGGGGTCGGGCAAGACGGTCGTGGCGCTGTACGCGATGTTGATGGCGGTGGCCTCGGGCGCGCAGGCGAGCTTGATGGCGCCGACGGAGATCTTGGCCGAGCAGCACTTCCTGTCGATCTCGCGGATGTTGCAGGGGTCGCGGGTGCGGGTGGAGTTGTTGACGGGCGCGACGCCCGCGTCGCAGGAGGCCAAGGCTTCGCTGCTCGAACGGCTGGCGGCGGGGGAGATTGATCTCCTGGTGGGCACGCACGCGCTGCTCACCGAGCGGGTGAAGTTCAAGGACCTGGCGGTGGCGATCATCGACGAGCAGCACCGGTTCGGCGTGGTGCAGCGGGCGGGGCTGCGTGAGAAGGCGAGCGACGAGTCGAGCACGCCGCACGTGCTGGTGATGACGGCGACGCCGATCCCGCGGACGATGGCGATCACGCTCTTCGGGGATCTGGACGTGTCGTCGATCAAGGGGTTGCCGCCGGGGAGGCAACCGGTGACGACGCGGGTGGTGGCGTCGGCGGGTCGCGCGACGGTGTACGAGGAGGTGTCGCGGCGTTTGGCGAAGGGGCAGCAGGCGTACGTGGTGGCGCCGGCGATCGACGCAGGCTCGCAGGAGGAGTTGCCGCTGGGTGACGGCGAGGCGAGCGGCGAGAAGGCGAGCGTCAAGCCGCTGCGGGACGTTCGGACGGTGGCGAAGGAGCTCGAGACGACGTATCTGCCGGGGGCGAAGGTGGCGGTGCTGCACGGGCAGTTGGCGAGGGCGACGCGCGAGGAGGTGATGGAGCGGTTCCGGCGGCGAGAGATCGACGTGCTGGTGGCGACGACGGTGATCGAGGTGGGCGTGGACGTGCCCAACGCGACGGTGATGGTGGTGGAGCAGGCGGATCGGTTCGGGCTGGCGCAGTTGCACCAGCTGCGAGGTCGCGTGGGACGCGGGTCGGAGGCATCGGCGTGCTACCTGATCGCGGACCCGACGACGGAGGTGGGGCAGGAGCGATTGACGGTGATGGAGGAGGTGGCGGACGGGTTCGCGTTGTCGGAGAAGGACCTTGAGTTGCGCGGGCCCGGCGAGATGTTCGGGATGCGCCAGAGCGGGTTGCCGCCGTTCAAGGTGGCGGACCTGATGAAGGATCGGCAGTTGCTGCTGGTGGCGAGGCGCGACGCGGCGGCATGGGTGAAGGCCTCGCCCCGCCTGGCGTTGCCGGAAGAGGCGTTGCTCAAGCGGCGGATGCTCAAGGCGTATGGGGAGCACTTGGGGTTGGGGGACGTGGGGTGATGTGGGTGGGGCTGGCGCGTTGTGTCGCGTGATGCATCAACGCCGAAGGCGTTCCCGGAAGTAGGCGGGGATGGAGATGTTTCGCCGACACCCCCGGACATGACGCGCACGGCGCGCAACCCCGGCGGGGTTTCCGATGGATGAATGCGACGCGATCGGATGCAACGTCGTGGCGTTGTCGCACGTGATGGCCGCACCTTCGGAAACCCCTTCGGGGTTGATGCGCGTGTTGTCGCGAGACCGGGGGTAGCGGCGAGGCGCCGCAACCCCCGGCTACGTTCGGGAATCGCTACGCGATAGGGAGAGGACGTTGATTCGCGTGATGCATCAACGCCGAAGGCGTTCCCGGAAGTAGCCGGGGGTGGAGGCGTTTCGCCGACACCCCCGGACATGGCGCGCACGGCGCGCAACCCCGGCGGGGTTTCCGATGGATGAACGCGACGCGATCGCGTGCAACGTCGTCGTGCGATGGGCGCACCTTCGGAAACCCCTTCGGGGTTCATGCGCTCGCGTGCGTTGTCACCGGGGGTAGCGGCGAGGCGCCGCAACCCCCGGCTACGTTCGGGAATCGCTTCGCGATAGGGGAGAAACGACGCGCATGGCTGGCAACCCCGGAGGGGTTTGCGATGGATGAACGCGACGCAATCGGATGCAACGTCGTCGCGTTGTTGTGCGCGATGGACGCGCCTTCGGAAACCCCTTCGGGGTTGATGCGCTCGCGTGCGTCGTCACCGGGGGTGGCGGCGAAACGCCGCAACCCGCGGCTAGGTTCGGGAATCGCTCCGGGATTGGGATTCAGGGCGCGTAACGGCCCAGCGTGAGG
>JBBAVG010000052.1:7875-26028 GCA_040397805.1 Phycisphaerales bacterium | reverse complement strand
CATGAAGCAGGGGCGGCTCGAGGTCGTGTGCGGTCCGATGTTCGCCGGCAAGAGCACGCGGTTGCTTGCGCGGTGCGCGGAGCTCGCGGCCGCCGGCCTCGCCGTGCAGGCCTTCAAGCCCGCTCGCGACGACCGCTACGACGGCGCTCGCCACATCGTGACGCACGACGGTCGGCGGCTCGAGGCCAGGCCCGTCGTCGATGCCGCGGAGGTGCTGGCGGCCGACGCGCCGGCCGTGCTCGTCGACGAGGTGCACTTCTTCGGCGACGCCATCGTCGAGCCGTGCATGCGACTGGTGCAATCGGGCCGCGTCGTCATCGTCGCGGGCGTCGATCGCGATCATCGCGGGCGGCCCTTCGCGCCCTTTCCCGCGCTGCTCTGCGAGGCCGATCGCGTCGACAAGCTCCACGCGACGTGCGCCCGCTGCGGCGAGGCGGCGTGCCATTCACAGCGATTGGTCGACTCCGACGCCCACATCGTGGTCGGCGGACCCGAGGCCTACGAGCCCCGGTGCCGCTCGTGCTTCAGGCCCGCCCCGTGAGGTCGCTTGCCGGTCGCCACGCGTCGTTCACGACGACGAGGTGCGCCATGGCCCGGTACCGTGCCGCATAGCGATCGAAGGTCGGATCGGCCACGGCGTGGAAGAAGTTCCTCGCCTTCTCGACACCCCAGCCGCGCACGCCCGTTCGCTCGAGGTGTTCCCACCGCGACCATCGCACCGTCGCCGGGGCCTCGACGAAGATCCGCAGGTCGACGCTGGGCGACACGAGGTCGTGCAGCGCGTGGATCCCCTCGCACACGATGAGCGGGTGGGGATCGACGCGGCGGGACGATTCGCGCCGGTGCGTCTGGAAGCTCCACACCGGGACGTCACGCGGCACGCCCCTTCGGAGGTGCGCGAGGTCCTCGCCCAGCGAGCGGTAGTCGGCCAACTCCGGCAGGTCGCGGTGCGCTTCGGGGATGTGCTCGTAATCCGGAAGATAATCATCGGAACTCAGGACGCACGGCGTGAGGAGGGAGGCCAGGTGGCTCTTGCCCGAGCCCACGGGGCCGGTGATGCCCACCACGACGTGCGGGTGCGGCCCTCGGGGCAGCATCGCGAGGATGGCGTCGACCGCTCGCGACATGGGCACGCTGGGAACCGTCTCGCTCACAGGTGCAGGCTCCGAAGGTCGACCGCCGCGGGACTGGTGAGGCCCAGGGCCAGCAGCACCCGCGTCATGCCCGCCGCGTCGCGGTCGTCGAAGCTGGCGAGGTCCCAGCTGTCGACGTCGAGCACGGCGTCGCACGAGCCGTCCTGGGCCAGCAGGGGGATGACCAGTTCGGACTGGTCCTTGGGGTCGCAGGCGATGTAGTTGGGGCCCAGCGTTCGCACGTCGGCGATGACCAGGGGGCGACGGTCGAGCATGCCCCTGCCGCACATGCCGTGGAGGCCGATGGGGCTGCAGGCGGGTTTGGGTTCGCGGCAGACGAGCGTCATGGCGTCGGCACCCTCGCGTTCGTAGAACCCGATCCACGAGATGCCGGCGGAGCCCACGCCGCCCCAGAGCAGGTCGATGCACCGCCGCATCACGACGTGACGGGCGGGGCCGGTGACGAAGGGTGGCCGGGCGGTCGCCAGGCCGTGGCGTTCGAGCAGGCCGTCGTAGTCGCGGATGGGGGTACTGGGGGTGCCGGGGGCGTGGGGAACCATGGGCGGGATTGTTGGGGGCGGGCGGGCGCGGCCCGCGGTTCACCTACCATCGGTGCATGTCGGACACCGCACGCCACCCTGACGGCGAAAAGCCTCGCCACCTCAACTTCCTCGAGCAGATCGTGGAGGCGGACAACGCCTCGGGCAAGTGGGGGCAGGACGACCGGGGCCACCCCAAGGTCCACACCCGATTCCCTCCCGAACCCAACGGCTACCTGCACATCGGCCACGCCAAGAGCATCTGCCTCAACTCGGGGCTGGCCAGGTCGTACGCGGGCACCTTCAACCTGCGGTTCGACGACACCAACCCCGCCAAGGAAGAGCAGGAGTACGTCGACGCCATCATCAAGGACGTCGAGTGGCTCACCGGTGGCCACGCCGGCTACCGCTTCGGCGGCATCTTCTGGGCCAGTTCGTACTTCGAGCAGATGTACGCGTGGGCCGAGGAGCTCATCCAGAAGGGTTTGGCGTACGTCTGCGATTTGTCGGCCGAGGAGGTCGGCAAGCGCCGCGGCAGCATCGGCGTGCCCGCGACGAGCCCCTTCCGCGACCGCGACCCGGCCGAGAGCCTCGCCCTCTTCCGCGACATGCGAGCGGGCAAGTTCCCCAACGGCGCTGGCACGCTTCGCGCGAAGATCGACCTCGCGAGCCCCAACTTCACGATGCGCGACCCGGTGATGTACCGCATCATCCACGAGAAGCACCACCACACCGGCGACGCGTGGTGCCTCTACCCCATGTACGACTGGGCCCACTGCCTCGAGGACAGTCTCGAGGGGATCTCCCACTCCATCTGCACGCTCGAGTTCCGCAACAACCGGCCCCTCTACGACTGGTTCATCGACTCGATCAACAAGGATCGCGGGCCCGGCAGTCGCTGGGGCATGCCCATCCACCACCCGCAGCAGATCGAGTTCGCGCGGCTCAACCTCACGTACACCGTGATGAGCAAGCGGTTCCTGCTGTCGCTGGTGAAGGAGGCCCGCGTCTCGGGGTGGGACGATCCGCGGATGCCGACGATCTGCGGCTTGCGCCGCCGCGGGTACACCTCGGCGTCCATCCGCGCCTTCTGCGACGACATCGGCGTGACGACGCAGGAGAGCGTGATCGACGTGGGGCGGCTCGAGAACGCCGTTCGCGACGACCTCAACAAGACGGCCCCGCGCGTGATGAGCGTGCTGCGGCCGCTGAAGGTGGTCATCGAGAACTGGCCAGAGGGAAAGGTCGACGAGCTCGACTTCGTCATCAACCCCGAGGACCCGAGCGCGGGCACCCGCAAGGTGACCTTCACCCGCGAGATCTACATCGAGCGCGAGGACTTCATGGAGGTCCCCGCCAAGAAGTTCTTCCGCCTCGCCCCCGGCCAGGAGGTGCGACTCCGCTGGGCCTACTTCATTCGCTGCACGGGCGTGGTGAAGGACGCTGCCGGCGAGATCATCGAGGTGCGGGCGACGTACGACCCCGAGACCCGCGGCGGCGACGCCCCGCACGGCCCCGACGGCCAGCCCCTGCGGAAGGTCAAGGGCACGCTCCACTGGATCAGCGCGCAGCACGCGGTGAAGGGCGAGGTGCGGCTCTTCGACCGCCTCTTCAACGTGGAGGAGCCGGGCAAGCGGACGGGCAACCAGCTCGACGACCTCAACCCGAACTCGCTGGAGCGCATCGAGGCGATGCTCGACCCTGCGGTGGCGAACGCGGCCCCGGGCTCGACCTTCCAGTTCGAGCGTCTGGGCTACTTCTGCATCGACACCGACAGCCGCCCGGGGGCCTTGGTGCTCAACCGCACGGTGACGCTCAAGGACGCGTGGGCCAAGTCGGGAGGTGGGGCGGGAGGCGGGGCGGGGTGAACATTCCGCAGCAGGTCCTTCGCTCTTGCCCGGCTACCATTCGGTCTAACTCGTTGTCCTGAAAGAGTTTCAGCCGTCGGCCCGGTGCGACGGCGCGTCGTCTGCCCTCCATGACCGCCCGGAACGTCATTCCGCCTGCAGAGCTCGGCCGCGTGCTGGACCCGCTGGGGCTGACCAGCGAAGAGGCCGTCGAGGCGGCGCACGCGCTGGGCATGCCCCGGGTGACGGCGATGGAGGCGTACAAGGCGCTCCTTCGCGAAGGCAAGGCGCCGCCGGAGGTCTTCGCGTTCACCGCGCCCGAGGTGGTGCGGACGCTGCGGGAAGCGTCGCCCGAGGGCGAGGTGATCAAGTTCCTGGTGCGGGTGAAGGGGCGTGACCCGTCGAAGGGGCACGAGTCGCTGGCGGGCAAGCCGCTCGAGACCGAGTCGGTGCTGATCCCGATGGTGGGGTCGGTGCGGGGCTTGACGTACACGCTGTGCGTCTCGAGCCAGGTGGGCTGCGCGATGGGGTGCGGCTTCTGCGAGACGGCGCAGATGGGGTTGATCCGGTCGCTGACGGCGGCGGAGATCGTGGGGCAGTGGTACGCCGCCACGCACCTCGTGGGCGTTCGCCCGAAGAACATCGTCTTCATGGGCATGGGCGAGCCCATGGACAACTACGAGCAGGTGATGCAGGCCGTCGCCGTGCTCAAGGACCACAACGGCGCGTCGGTGCCCATCAGCCACGTCACCATCTCGACGGTGGGCCGCATCGACGGCCTCCGCAAGATGCGAGAGCAGATCAAGCAGCCCACGTGGCACCGGCTCAACCTGGCCCTCTCGCTCAACGCGCCCAACGACCTGGTGCGCGACGTGCTCATGCCCATCAACCGTCGCTGGAAGATGGAGGAGCTGCAGCAGGAACTGATCGACTGGCCGCGGTTCGGCGGCAACAAGCTCTGCATCGAGTACGTGCTGATCCCCGGCGTGAACGATTCCCGCGAGCACGCGGCACAGGTCGCGAACTTCGTGCGACCCCTGAAGTCGCTCGTCCGCGAGGGCGCGAGCGGGGACGAAGCCGCCGACACCCGTGAACGGGCGGTGGTGAACGTGATCCCGTACAACCCGCGGCGGAGCAGCCCGTGGCCCGCGCCCACCGAGGAGCAGGTCAACGCCTTCATCGGCTGGCTGATCGAGGAGCGGGTCTTCGTGAAGCGACGCCGCACGAAGGGGCGGCAGATGATGGGCGCGTGCGGCCAGCTCGGCAACGAGCAGATCCGCGCCCGGAAGATGGTGGACCTCACGATCACGCCCGCCCCGGCTCCGTGAGGGTGCCAAGCGCCCCATGACGGGGCGGCCTTGCGAACCCCCTACCCTTGGCTCCCATGGCGCTTCGCCTGTACAACACGATCAGCCGGTCGGTCGAACCCTTCGCGCCCGCGGACCCCGCCCGGGTCACGTTTTACTCCTGCGGGCCCACGGTGTACGACGACGTGCACATCGGCAACCTCCGCGCCTTCCTGGCGGCGGACCTGCTCCGCCGCTGGATCGAGAGCCCGCTGTGCGCCTTCGCCGGACGGGCGGCGGGCGAGCCGCGGCAGGTCGTGCACGTGATGAACATCACGGACGTGGGTCACATGACCGACGACGCCGAGGGTGGCGAGAGCGGCGAGGATCGCATGGCGGTGGCCGGGCGGCGGCTGGCCGAGGCCAAGAAGGCGGGCAAGCTGCCCGCGGGCGTCGAGGTCGACGCGCGCGACCCCTACGCGATCGCGGCGTTCTATGCCTCGCGGTTCATCGAGGATGCTTCCGCGCTGGGCCTGAAGGTGGCCCAGGAGCAGCGGGCGGATCCGACGTTGATGCCGCGGGCGACGGCGCACGTGCCGGGGATGATCAAGGTGATCGAGCGGCTGATCGCCCGCGGGCACGCGTACGTGGTGGGGTCGGCGGGTTCGCGGGTGGTGTACTTCCGCGTGAAGAGTTTTGCGCCCTACGGGCGGCTGTCGGGCAACACGCTCGACGCGCTCCGCGAGGGCGAGGGTGGGCGCATCAGCGCGAGCAACCAGGCGACCAAGGAGCATCCGGCCGACTTTCTCCTGTGGAAGGAAGACCCGTCGCACATCATGAAGTGGGAGAGCCCGTGGGGGCCGGGGTACCCGGGGTGGCACATCGAGTGCACCGTGATGTCGGCCTCGCGACTGCTGGGCGTCGAGCGGTTCGAGAAGCTACTGGGCGCGGCCGACGGTCCGGGCGCGATCATCGACCTGCACAGCGGCGGCGAGGACAACATCTTCCCGCACCACGAGTGCGAGATCGCCCAGTCGTGCTGCGCCTTTGCCGCCTCGCCCCAGCAGGGCACCTTCGCGCGCTCATGGTTCCACCTCCGCCACCTCATGGTGGAGGGGACGAAGATGAGCAAGAGCAAGGGAAACTTCTTCACCGCGCGAGACCTCTTCGCCAAGGGCGTGCAGCCCGGCGCACTGCGGCTCGAACTCATTCGCACGCACTATCGCACCAACGCCAACTTCACGATGCAGGGGCTGGCCGACTCGGCCCGCATGGTCGACCGCTGGCGGAAGCTGCTGGGCGGCACCGGCCCCGACGCGCCCGGCGGGGCCGAGGCCCGCGAGCGGTGCCTCCGCGACTTCACGCAGGCGATGGATGAGGACCTCAACATCGCCGGCGGGGTGGCGGCGGTCAACACGTGGGCGGGCGCGACGTCCGCTCCCTCGCAGGCCGATGCGGAGGCCATGCGGCGGCTCGATGGCGTGCTGGGCGTGCTGGAACTCAAGGTGGCCGAGCAGGTGACCAGCGAGATCGGCGTCTATGCCCCCGGCGTGACGCCCGACGCCACCGTCGAGCAGTTGCTCCGCGAGCGTCGCGATGCACGGGCCGCGAAGGACTTCAAGGCCTCCGACCAGATCCGCGATCGCTTGGCGCAGATGGGCTACGCGATCAAGGACATGCCCGGCGGCAAGGTCGAGGTTCGCCGCGCCTGAACGAGCCATGGCCACCCCCGAGGTCATCATCGGCATTGATCTGGGCACCACGAACAGTCTCGTGGCCGTCGCCGACGCGCACGGCCCGCGCGTGCTGACCGACGGCGAGGGGCACGCGATGGTGCCCAGCGTCGTCCGCTACCCCGAGCAGGCCTCGGGCGAGCGCGTGGTGGGGCGCGTGGCCAAGGCCGAGGCGATGTTCCATCCGCGGCGTACCGTCGGCAGCGTGAAGCGGCTCATGGGCCGCTCGCTCGCCGACGCGACGGAAGACCTCAAGTACCTCTCGTACGCCGTCGTGGCCGGCGAGCGGGGCAACGCCCGCGTGAGCATTCCGCGCGAAGGCGGCGAGCTCTTGACGCTCTCGCCCGAGGAAGTCTCGGCGCACGTGCTGCTCGAACTCAGGCGCATCGCCGAGTCGCGGCTCGGGCACCCGGTTTCCAAGGCCGTCATCACCGTGCCCGCCTACTTCGATGATGCGCAGCGCCAGGCCACGCGGGTGGCGGGGCGATTGGCGGGGCTGGACGTAGTTCGCATCGTGCCCGAGCCCACCGCCGCCGCGCTCGCGTACGGCATCGGGCTCGGTCGTGCGTCGGAACGCAACGTCGCCCCCTCGACCGTCGCCGTCTACGACCTCGGCGGCGGCACCTTTGACGTCTCGATCCTGCGGCTCACGCCCTCGACGTCCGAGACCGAGCCCTTCTTCTTCCAGGTGCTCGCCACCAGCGGCGACACGCATCTTGGGGGGGACGATGTCGATCACCTGCTCTTTGATCATCTCGTCGGCGTGGCGCGGGAGCGGGGCGTGCTGGACGGGGCCGAACTCGACGCGACGGCGCGGCGCACGCTGCTGCACGCCTCGGAGCGGGCGAAGATCGAGTTGTCGGACCGGCCGGTGACGACGGTGCGGGCCGAGTTGGCGGCCGGGCGAGTGCTCGAGTGCGAGGTGACGCGAGAGCGACTCGAGACGCTGATGGGACCGCTGGTGGACCGGACGCTGGCGGCGTGCGACGCCGCGATGCGGGACGCCTTCCGCAACGCGCAGGGACCGGCCGCGGTGGACGCGGTGATCCTCGTGGGCGGGGCGACGCGGACGCCGCTGGTGCGGCGGCGGGTGGGCGAGTTCTTCAAGCTCGAGCCCTACACCGCGCTCGACCCGGACCAGGTGGTGGCGATGGGCGCGGCGGTGCAGGCCTCGGTGCTGTCGGGCGCGTCGAAGGGCATGCTGCTGCTCGACGTGATTCCGCTTTCCTTGGGCATCGAGACGGTGGGGGGCGCGGTGGCCAAGCTCGTCGCGCGCAACACGATGGTGCCGGCGAAGGCGGTCGAGATGTTCTCGACGAGCGTCGACGGGCAGACGGCGATTCGGCTGTCGGTGTACCAGGGCGAGCGGGAGATGGCGGCGGACTGTCGCAAGTTGGCGGAGTTGACGCTGTCGGGGTTGCCGCCGATGCCGGCGGGGGTGCCGCAGGTCGAGGTGCAGTTCCTCGTCGACGCGAACGGGGTGTTGGCGGTGCACGCGGCGGAGCGTCGCAGCGGCAAGCGTGCGGCATTGCAGGTGGTGCCCAACCACGGCCTGACGATGCAGGAGGTCGAACGCATCGAGCGCGAGAGCTTCCTGCACGCCAAGGAGGACATGCTGCGTCACCGCGTGGTGGACCTGATCGCCAACTGCTCGCTGGACATCAAGTGGATCGCCGACGGCCTTCGGCGGGTGGGGGACGACCTCGAGCCCGCGTACAAGGCCGAACTGCAGGGCGCGATGGACGCCCTGACGGCGATGGTGCGGGCGGCGAAGGCGGATTGGAAGAGTGTGGACGCGGGGGCGATGAGCCGCGCGAAGGACTCGCTCGACCGCCTGAGCGTGCGGCTGCACGAGACGGCGATTGCGAGGTCGCTGCGGGGCATGAATGCGTGAGGCGCGACTCGGCGCTCTTCCACGAGTTCCCTCACCCGCGTTGCGGGTTCGGTCACTCGTGGCAACGCTCGTGGGCCCTTGCGGGCCCTTGGTGTGGGCGTGCGGAGATTTCGGAGGGATCGATGGGTGGACTCGGCGGGCGTCTCACGCGCTCGTGCCGGCGATCCAGCCGCTGGACCAGGCCCATTGGAAGTTGTACCCGCCCACGCGGCCGTCGACGTCGAGGATCTCGCCGCAGAGGTGCAGGCCGGGGCAGAGGCGGCTTTCCATCGTGGCGAGGTTGACCTCGGAAAGGGGCACGCCGCCGGCGGTGGCTTCGGCGAAGGTGAAGCCGCGGTCGCCGGTGACGGGGAGTCGCGTCTGGATGACGGCATCGACCAAGGCGAGGCGGGGCGTGCGTTGGAGCGACGCGCCGGGGGCGGCGGGGTCGATGGCGCACGATTCGCACATCGCGCGGGCGAGTCGTTCGGGCAATCCCATGGTCGTGAGCGTGCGGGCGACCCCCGCGCGGGGCGCGGCGAGCAGGGCCGCATCGACGCTCTCGCGCGTCGAGCCGGGCAGCCACTGCACGAAGAGGGACGCGCCCGAGTCGGCGTGACGAGCGTGCGTGAGATGGCGGCTGATGTCGAGGGCCGCGGGCCCCGAAAGCCCGAAGTGGGTCAGCAGCGTCGAGTTCTCGTACCGCGCCACGCGCTTGCCGCTCGAGAGCCGCACCTCGAGCGAGGTGGGGAGCGTGAGCCCCGACAGCGACGTGATCCAGTGGCCCTGCTCGACCACCAGCGGCGCGAGGGCCGGGACGATCCGGGGCGTCGTGGTGTGGCCCAGGGAACGGGCGATGTCGTAGCCCGCGCCGTCGGAGCCGGTGCGGGGGAGGGCCATGCCGCCGGTGGCGAGGATGAGCTTGGACGCCGTGATGGCGCCGGGCGTGCCGCCGTCGCGGGCGTGATCGCGTTCGATGATGAAGCCCTCGTCGACGCGGCGGACGGAGGCGACTCGCCACGGGTGGATCAAGAGGCCGCCCGCCTCCCGCAGCGCGCCGGTGAGGGCGTCGAGCACGGTGCGGGCCTCGTCGGTGACGGGGAAGAGCTTGCCCGTCTCCTCGCGCTTGAGCTGCACGCCACGCGAGGCGAAGAAGGCCACGGTCTGCGGCACGTCGAACCGCCGCAGCACGTTGCGGATGGCGGGCCGGGTGGAGCCCGCGTACTGCAACTCGTCCACCACGTCGTGCGTCACGTTGCAGCGGCCGCCGCCGGCGACGAGGATCTTGGCGCCGATGGTCTTCGCGCCGTCGAGGGCGACGACGCCCTTGGCCTTGCGGGCGGCGAAGATGGACGCGAAGAGCCCCGCCGCGCCCGCGCCGACGACCGCCACGCGGCATGATGACGGAGCATGAACGCTCATCGCGGATCGATGGTAGCGTGAGGCCTCGGTCGAAGGTTCATCGACCCTTGGGGTTCACGAGGCGGGCGATGTCGGGCTCGGCGAGGTTGTCCTTGGTCACGACGGCGACGCCCGTGTCGATGCGGCGTTCGACGGGTCGGCCCGCCAGCGCGTCTGCCGCGGCCTTCACGGCCAGGCGTCCCATCTTGATCGGATCCTGCACCACCAATGCCGCGATCTCGCCGGCACGGAGCGCGTCGACGAGTTCGGGGCTGGAGTCGAAGCCGACGAAGGCGACCTTGCCGATCATGCCGCGGCTGCGGAGGGCGAGCATCATGCCGAAGGTGGAGGACTCGTTGGGGCAGAAGACGCCGGCGATGTCGCCGTTGGCGGCCAGGAGGTTCTCGGCGGCGTCCTGCGCCGTGGCGCGGGTCGCGCCCGCGTAGCGGCGGGGATCGACGAGCGAGAGGCCCGGTGCCTTGGCGATGGCGTCGACGAAGCCCTTCTCGCGGGCCGCGGTGCTGGCGGACCCTTCGAGGTAGCGGAGCAGGAGCACCTTGCCTCCGTCGGGGAGCAGCGTGGCCATGCGTTCGCCGGCGAGGCGGCCGCCCGCTTCGCTGTCGGTGGCGACGAAGCTGGCGAAGTCGGCGCCGGGTTCGCCCTCGAGGGCCGAGTCCATGATGACGACCTCGATGCCGGCCTGACGGGCCTGGCGAACGGGGGCGAGCAGGGCCTTGGAGTCGAGGGGTGCGAGCACGATGGCGTCGTAGCGGGCGCTCACGAGGTTCTGCACCAACGAGACTTGTTGTTCGCGGTCGTCCTCCTTTTCGGGGCCGCGGTAGGTGACGACGATGGCGCCGGCGGCGTCGTCCTGGCCGAGCATCGCGCCGGCCTGGACCGACTTCCAGAACTCGTGGGTGGTGCCCTTGGGGACCACGGCGACGCGCTTGGCGGCTGAGGTGGTCGTCTGCGGCGTGGCGGCGGGCTTGGATTCGCCGCAGGCGGCGAGGAGGGAGGCCACGAGCGGGAGGAGGGCGGCGAGGAGCGGGCGTCGCATGGGCAATTATGACCGTGCGGGGACCGCGGGCGCGAGGGTTTCCGGACATGCACGGGGGGCGTGGGGTATGCTGGGAGCATGAAGAGCTTCGCGCAGGCCCTGGACCTCAAGGACGATCCGGCGTTGATCGAGGCGTACGTGGCGCACCACCGGCGGGTGTATCCGGAGGTGGTGGCGGCGTTGCGTGGCATCGGCATCACGAGGATGAAGATCTTCCTGCTGGGCACGCGGCTGTTCATGTACTTCGAGGCGCCGGACACGTTCGATCCGGGGCGGGATTACCAGGCGTACGCGGCGGACGCGAGATGCCGCGCGTGGGACGAGTTGATGCGGGCGTTCCAACGCCGCGTGCCGGGCGGACGGGAGGGTGAGTGGTGGGCCTCGATGACCGAGGTGTTCGACCTCGAGTCGACGGACTGACCTCGCGCGGCCCGCCTCACCAGGGGAGCGGGCCTCCCCGGCGCGGGCGGCTTGTGCACCGAAAAAGCCGCCCCCGGGATGATTCGGGGTTTCAACGGGGTGGAGTTTGCGTCATTGGGGGCCAGAATCGACCGATCATCGCGGAAAGGGAACGCCATGCCGCAGACCATCGCTGATGCGCTCGTCGTCGTCTTCACATACGGGGTGTCGCTGCGCACGTGGCAGGACACGGGAGGGATCAGCCGCGAGTTGGCCCTGTACTGCGCCTTGGCGCCCAAGTACGACAAGATCGTGCTGTTCACGTACGGCGGGCCGGGGGACGAGGAGATCCTGAACAAGGCGATCTCGCCGGACCTTCGCGACAAGTTCGTGCTGATCTGCAACGCGAGCCGGCAGGACACGTCGCTCTACTCGTCGAGCGCGCCGTCGCTGGTGAAGGCGGCGTTGCCGAACGCCGAGCGGGTGGTGATCAAGACCAACCAGATGGCGGGCGGGCACGTGGCCGCGCGCATCACGCCGTACCTGCGGAGCTTCGGGATGAAGGTGGGCCTGGTGGCCCGGGGCGGCTACCTGTGGTCGCGGATGACGGCGTACGAGCACGGCACGGCGTCGAAGCAGGCGACCGACGCGGCGGCGATCGAGAAGGAGTTGTGCTCGGCGGCGAACGTGGTGGTGGGCACGACGCAGAGCATGGTCGACGACCTGGCGTGGCGGTACATGATCGATCCGTCGCGGACGCGGCTGATTCCCAACTACGTGGTCGAGCCCGAGCTGGAGCCCAAGTCGGCGTGCGACCGCACGCCGGGGCTGATTCTCTATGCGGGCCAACTCGTGAAGCGCAAGCGGGTGGACGTGCTGATCGACGCGGTGGCGCAGATGGAGCCGGAGTCGCGGGCGAAGGTGATGCTGGAGATCATCGGCGACGGACCGGAGCTCGAGACGCTCAGCTCGCAGGCGCAGACGCTGGGCGTGCCGGTCACGTTCCGCGGGCGGCTGCCCCACGAGGAGCTCGCGCAGCGGATGAACGAATGCTCGATCTACGTGCAGGCCTCGGAGCTCGAGGGGCACCCCAAGACGGTGCTCGAGGCGATGGCGATGGGCGCGCCGTGCGTGGTGGCCAACTCGCCGGGCCTGGGCGACGTGGTGATGCACGGCGCGACGGGCCTGCGGATCCCGCTCGACCCCGAGGCCTTCTCGCGGGCGATCACCGAGATGATCGCGGACCCCGACTGGCGCGACGTGCTCGGCTCGGGCGCGGCGCGGGTGGTTCACGCCTCGCTGGGTTTGGCGGCGACGCTGCCCAAGGAGATCGAGGCCCACCAGTACGCCCTGCACCACGCCACGGCGGCGGTGCCGTCGCTCCGCATGACCATGTGAATCCCGGGTCGCGTCCCCTCCGCGACTGAAGCGAGTGCGGCCTGCGCCGACGGTGCGCCCGCGCCCTCGTCACGTCCCGCGCAGTCCGCGCGGTCGACGCGCGATCCTCGTCCTCCTCGAACAATCCGCTGGCGGCCATCCCTTTCGCGTGTCATGCTGTCGTCGCAGCCATGACATGCCCGCGACGCGAGACGTCGCCGGGCCCAGAGAGGGAGGGAGAGAGCCATGCTATCGAGGGCAGGGGCGGGGGCGACGTTGATCGCGCTCGCGGCGGGGACATGCCTCGCGGACATCACGTATCGAACCGACTTCCAGCTCGGCGCGGGCCCCGAATGGTCCGACCGAACCGTCGATCTCGCGCCGCTCCACGGCCAGCGGATCCTGGGCCAGTTCGGCAACCAGACGGTTCGACTCAGCATTCCCGAGATTCGCGAGGGAGACCTCGTTCGACTCGACTTCGACTTCTGCGCCATCCGCACCTGGGACGGCAATGGCGGCGCAGGGCCCGGCCCCGACCGGTTTTCCGTCGGCGTTGGCGGTGGGCCGACCCTCCTCTCCGAGACCTTCTCGGTGGGCGACATCGACTCGCGCCAGCGGATGAGCTACGGGGCGGCGGTCAGCGGCACGTCCAATCACAGCCGCTGGGGCGCCATCGCCAACGACTCGCTCGGCTATCCATGGCTTCACCGCGTCCTGGACGCCACGTGGCGGTTCTCCTTCGAGTTCCTCGCGCCGACGGACGGACTCGAGGTGTGGTTCGCCGGGTCAGGACTGCAGCAACTCTCCGACGAGAGTTGGGGGCTCGACAACGTGAGCGTCGAGGCCGTGACCGTGCCGGCGCACGGGAGCCTGGCGCTGCTCGGGGCCGGAACCGTCATCATGTGCCGCCGTCGTCGCCGCTGAGCGGACGGTCGGTCTTCTCGAAGTACCTTCTCCACTGTCGGTCGGCCCGGGTATCCACTGCCCGGGTCGGTCGTTTTTCGAGGCGTTGCCGTCGATCCCCGCTTCGGGGGCCTGATCGCTCGGCGCGGGGCGTGCCGATACTCGACGCATGCCCGTCGTGAGCGTCCTGCTGCCCGTGCACGCCGCCGTGTCGCCCCGCGAGGCGATCGCGTGCATGCGTGCGCAGACGCTGACGGACATCGAGATCATCGTGCTGGCCAACGGCGTCGACGACGGCGCGTTCATCGACCTGTCGAGGCTCGCGGCCGAGGATCGCCGCATCCGCCTGGTGAGGCTGGAGCGGCCGGGACTCGCCGCCGCCCTCAACCACGGCCTGCGCGTCGCGCTCGCGCCGCTGGCGGCCCGCATGGACGCCGACGATCGCTGCCCGCCCGAACGACTCGCGACGCAGGCGGCCGCCATGGAGCGGCGGCCGGACATGGTCGCCCTGGGCTGCGCGTTCGAGGTCGTCGCGTCCTCGGGGGACCTGCTGGCCGTCGAGCGGCCTCCCGTCGACGAGCGAGAGGCCGCATGGCGGCTGCACGTGGGCAACCCGTTCGCGCACGGCTCGATGCTGCTGCGGCGGGCGGCCGTGATCGATGCGGGCGGATACGACGAAAGGCTCGATCGCGCGCAGGACTACGACTTGTGGTTGCGTTTGGCCGGTCGCGTCGCGGCCGTGCCCGAGACGCTCTACCGATACGCGGCGCACGCGGGCGAGGGATACTCCTCGAGCGAGGCGCAGGCGTGCTTCGCAGCGGAGGTCATGGCCGCGGCGTGGTCGCGGCTGCCGCGGGGGGACATCGCCGAGATCTCGCCGTTGCTCGCCGGAGCGCTGGGCACGAACCGCACGGCGGGCGAGTCGATGGCGAGACTCGAGACGCTGATGACCGAACGCGGCGTGACGTGCGAGTCGCTGCTGGCATGGATGGCATGCCGCCACGCGGCCGAGCGAGCGGCGCCGGTTCGCGACCGATGCCGGGCCGTCGAGGCGGCGGCGCGAGCGTTGCTGGCCCAAGGGGTGGGGGCGGTGCACCTGTGGGGCGCGGGCGTGCACACGGCCATGGCCATGGACGCGGTGAAGCGTCTGGGGCTGGAGGTCAAGGGCATCGTCGACGACGCGATGAGCGGGCAGGTGCGCCATGGGCATGCCGTCGGGCATCCGCGCGACCTGAAGGCGGGCGACGAGGTGCTGATCTCGAGCGATGCGCACGAGCGGGCGATCTGGGAGGCCAGCGCCGAGGCGAGGCGTCGGGGCGTGCGGGTGCACCGCGTCTACGAGCCCTGAGCGTGCGCCGAGTTCAGGTGGCGCGGGTGGGGATGATGCTGGGCGTGTGGAGCAGCGGGTTGTCGCCGAAGAGGGCGCGCTCGAGGCCGCCGGTCTGCCGCCGCTGGGTGAGGGGCCCTTCGGGGTCGCCCCGGAGGAACTGGCGGATGAGGCGTTCGTCGTCGCCGAGCGACTGGGCGGCCTGGTCGTCGGCCGAGCGGAGCGAGTGGAACCAGTCGCGGTCGCGGACGGCGAGCATGCGGCCGCGATCGAACATGGCCATGCGATCGGCGATGGCGAAGGCCGAGTCCATCTCGTGGGTGACGACGACGCTGGTGACGCCGAGCTTGCGGGTGAGGTCGGAGATGAGCCGGTCGATCTGGGAGCTGGTGACGGGGTCGAGGCCCGCGCTGGGCTCGTCGTAGAAGAGGATGTCGGGGTCGAGGGCGAGGGCGCGGGCGAGGCCGGCTCGCTTCTTCATGCCGCCGGAGATCTGCGAGGGGTACTTGTCGGCGTGCTCGAGGAGGCCGACGAGCTCGAGCTTGATCTTGACCTGGATGTCGATGATGGCGCGGTCGAGGGTGGTGTGCTCCTGGATGGGCAGGGCCACGTTCTCGGCGAGCGTCATGGAGTTGAAGAGCGCGCCGCTCTGGAAGAGGATGCCGAACCGCTTGCGGAGTTCGTCGAAGCGAGGGCGGGCGAGCGACGTGGTCTCCTCGCCCAGGAGGCGGATGCTGCCCGAGTCGGGGCGGAGGCTGCCGATGACGAGCCGCAGGAGCGTGGACTTGCCCGAGCCGCTGCCGCCCATGATGACCATGGTTTCGCCGCGGCGGACGTCGAGGTTGACGCCCTCGAGCACGGCGCGGCCGTCGAAGGACTTGCGGACGTCGCGCAGCGAGATCACGGCGTCGGAGGCCGTGGGGGAGTGCGGGGATCCGGTCGGGGCGGACACGGTCGATCTCCCATGCGGGCGCGTCGGCCGAGGGCTCGGCCCGCCGCGGGGTCAGAACTTCGGCGCGGGCGGCGGGGCGGGCTGCTCGCCACTGTCGGCGGGCTTGTCCGCCGGCCGGTCGGTGGGCCGGTCGGTGGGCCGGTCGGTAGGCTGGGGCGTGGCGGCGTCGCCGGGGGGCAAGGGGCGATTCTCGGGGTCGTAGAGGGTCACGATGGTGCCGTCGCGGAACATGATCTGCAGGTTCGCGATGGGAAGTTCGGGCATGGAGCCCGACGGGCCCGTGGAGGCGGGCTGTTGCGGATCGACCTGCATCGCCACGACCGCCTTGCCCTTCTCGAAGGTGACGGGGATGGGGATCAGGTTGTTGGGGTTGTTCTGGAAGCGGGACATCGTCTCGCCCATCTCTCCCAACTGGATCATGAACTCCCACACGCCCGCCGGCGTCGACTTGAAGGCGCCGAGCTCCTTCTGGTAGGCCTCACGGAAGGCCTCGAAGTCGGCATCGGTCACCTTCTCGGCGGTGGAGCCCTGAAGCGAACTTCGTGCCGCGGTCCAGTCGCGGGCCTCGATGGCCTGCATCGTCCTGGTGGTGGGGGCGACGATGCTCTGGTTGAAGAGCGAGGCGAAGCTGAGGGCGCCGAAGATGAGCGCGCCCCAGATGACGCTGAAGAGCAGGCCCAGCACGATGCCGGCGGCGGAGAGGCCTCGTCCGGCCAACGCGCCGTTCGAGGATCCGATGAGGATGAGCGACACGATACCGAACAGAAGCCCCAAGAGCCCAAAGCCCGGGATGCACAGGCCCAGGAGGCCGAGCACCAGGGAGAGGATGGCCATGATGCTCGTCCGAGGCTCGGTGAGCACGGGCTGTTGGGAGTACTGGTTGTATTCCCCGGATGAAAAGGTCGTCATGCTGCGTCAAGAATAGGCGACGAGGGCGTCGGCACGAACGGGCGGGATCGGGCCCGAACAGATGCCGACGGGGTTCCCACGCGTCTCATGGCCCGCTCGGCGCGGGTGGGTGATTCGGCCGGTGGGGCTATCCTTTCCCCCTTCCGGTCCCCCCTTCGGACGGCCGACCCGATCGGTCGCCGACGTCCGGGAACTTCGCGCCCTTGCCACCCTCCGTCGCTGCTCTCAGGACGGTCCTGATTTCACCCGTTCCCATGCCAAAGCCAACGAACACGGGCCGCCGAATCCTCGTCACGCTCATCGCCCTGGCGGTGGGTGGGCTGATCGTCTACACGACGCTTCGCGGCAGCACCCCCTCGGGCACGCCGCAGCCGGTCGTGCCACCGCCGTCGACGACGCCGATCGGCGCCGAGACGCCGGTGACCCCGGCCGCGCCGGTGGCGGCCTCGACGCCCGACGCTCCCGTCGCGGCGACCGCGGCGGGGGAGCAGGTTGCCACGCAGGCTCCCGCGCAGGTCGCCGCGAAGGCGGCCACGTCGCCGACCTCGGGCGGTGGGTTGCGTGTGCGGGTGGAGGCCGCGGCCGGGCCGGCGGCGTCGATCGGCTCGATCGATTCGAAGGGCAAGGTGCGGCTGGGCCTTGAGTTCGCCAGTTCGGGCGCGGGCGTGAAGGCGTTGCGGCTGGCGCACCACTTCCAGACCATCGAAGAGCAGGAGCACGTGCAGGTCCAACGTCAGCACGACATCGCCCGCGGCGGGCAGGTCGAGTCGCTGGTGCCCTTCGCGGCGTTGGCCGTCGAAGTCACGCCCGAGGGGGGCAAACCTCAGTTCGTCTCGCTGTTCGGCGACGCGGCGGCCAACGTGTGGCGGCAGACCGCCGCGGGCGCGTTCGAGGCGGTGATCGAGGACGAGCAGGGCCGCGACGTGCTGGTCCTCACGCGTCGGTTCAGCGTCTCGGAGGATTCGAGCCAGATCAAGGTCGAGCAGGCGATGATGAACGCCTCGGGCTCGCCGCTGACCGTGCGGTGGTTCCAGACCGGTCCGGTGGATCTCGAGGCGGACGCGGCGGCATACGGCGGCGACCGCCGGCACCTGCGGATCGGCCACCTGCTGCCGGTGGCGCGGGACCCGCAGCGGATTCCGGTGACGATGGGGGCGTTCGACAAGGCGCACTCGACGCTGTTGTCGCAGCGGTTCGGCGTCACGGACGAGGCGGGGGTGACGACCTACGGCTATCGCGACTTCACGCAGTGGCCGACGCCCGAGTCGGAGCAGGGCGGCCTGGAGTTGTCGTGGCTGGCGTTCAACAACCGCTACTTCGGCGTGGCGGTGCATCCGCTCTTCGACCCCGTCGCCACCAAGGGCGGGTCCGCGCCGCTGGCGTGGGTGGGGCAGGTGGACCGCGTGGTGCTCGACGG
>JBBAVG010000052.1:0-7775 GCA_040397805.1 Phycisphaerales bacterium | reverse complement strand
TGGACGCAGATCAAGATGGCCCGCTTCGGCAAGCAGATGCAGGCGATGCAGCCCAAGCAGAAGATCCTGCAGGAGAAGTACGGGTCCGACCCCGCCAAGCTGCAGGCCGAGACGACCAAGCTGTGGAGGGAGGAGGGAATCAGCCCCGCCGGGTTCCTGGGCTGCCTTCCGGCCTTCGCGCAGACGCCGGTGTGGATCGCGCTCTCGGGCGTGCTCTTCTTCGCGGTCGAGTTGCGTCACCAGAACGCCTTCTACGGCGTCTTCCAGTCGGTCTTCCCGTCGGGGTCGATGTTCTGGCACTTCCTGGGCGACATGGCCGAGCCCGACCGGCTGATCTACTTCGGGCGTGAGCTGTTCAACATCCCGCTGATCGGGCCCTTCTCGTCGATCAACCTGCTCCCGCTGATCCTGGGAGTGATGTACTACCTGCAGCAGACGTACTTCACGCCGCCGACCACGGCGCCGACGACGCCCGAGCAGGAGATGCAGATGAAGATCATGAAGTACATGACGATCTTCCTCTTCCCGCTGCTCATGTACAACGCCCCGGCGGGCCTGTCGCTGTACTTCGCGGTGAACACGACGCTGGCGATCTTCGAGAGCAAGTGGATCCGCTCGTACATGGAGCGGCACGACATGCTCAACGTCGACAAGATGAAGGCCGAGCGTCAGGCCCGGGCGGCGGCCAAGGGCAAGGCGACGTCGGGCCAGGGCGGGCTGCTCTCGGCCCTCGAGCGATACGCCCAGGAGAAGCAGAAGCAGACCGAGCGTCACTTCGGGCAGGATCGTCCGAAGCGCTGACCGTTCCACCCCACGACATTCCCGACCCGCATGACCAGCACACGCGAAACCATTCCGATCCTCGACTTCGGCTCGCAGACGGCGCAGCTCATCGCTCGCCGCGTCCGCGACGCCGGCGTCTTCTCGCTCCTGGTGTCGCCGCGGATCTCCGCGGCCGAGCTCAGGGCGATGAATCCGGCGGGCATCATCCTCTCGGGGGGCCCATCGAGCGTCTACGAGTCGGGCGCGCCCACGTGCGATCCGGCGATCTTCGACCTGGGCGTGCCGGTCTTGGGCATCTGCTACGGCATGCAACTGGCCGCCCACCTGCTGGGCGGCAAGGTGCAGGGGGCGAACCACCGCGAGTTCGGCCGCGCGAACCTGTCGATCGGCGGTCGCAGTCCGCTCTTCGCGGGCATCCCCGACAAGACGGTGGTGTGGATGTCGCACGGCGACCAGGTGACCGAGCACGGCGGGCTCTTCGAGCCCATCGCCTCGACGCCCACGTGCCCCTTCGCGGCGGTCAAGATGAGGGGCCGCGAGTTCTACGGCGTGCAGTTCCACCCTGAGCTGACGCACACGCCCCACGGCACCGACCTGCTCCGCAACTTCCTCTACGAGATCTGCAAGGTGCAGGGCACGTGGCGGATGAGTTCCTTCGCCGAGACGGCGGCCGAGCAGGTGCGGGAGCGCGTCGGCTCGTCGCAGGTGATCTGCGGGCTCTCCGGGGGCGTCGACTCCTCGGTGGTGGCCGCGCTGCTCCACAAGGCCATCGGCCGGCAGCTGCACTGCGTCTTCGTCGACACGGGCCTGCTTCGGGCGGGCGAGCGGGAGCTGGTCGAGACGACCTTCCGCGACCACTTCCGCATCGACCTTCGCGTGGTCGACGCCGAGCGGGACTTCCTCTCGGACCTCGCGGGGATCAGCGATCCGCAGGAGAAGCGGCGTCGCATCGGGCATCGCTTCATCGAGGTCTTCAAGCAGGCGGCCCGCGACATTCCCGATGCCGCGTTCCTGGCGCAGGGCACGCTCTATCCCGACGTCATCGAGTCGGGGCACGGCCACGCCGGCACGAGCGCGGGCATCAAGTTGCACCACAACGTGGGCGGGCTGCCCGAGCAACTGGGCTTCAAGCTGGTGGAGCCGCTGCGGGAGTTGTTCAAGGACGAGGTGCGGCGGCTGGGCGAGGTGCTGGGGCTCACCGAGCAGTTGGTGTGGCGTCACCCCTTCCCGGGCCCGGGCCTGGCGGTGCGGGTGTTGGGCGAGGTGACCAAGCCGCGGCTCGACCTGCTTCGGGCGTGCGACACGATCCTGCTCGAGGAGATCGTGGCGGCCAACCTGTACCGCTCGACGAGCCAGGTCTTTGCCGTGCTGCTGCCGGTCCAGAGCGTGGGCGTGATGGGCGACGGCCGCACGTACGAGCACTGCGTGGCGATCCGCGCGGTCGAGACGCAGGACTTCATGTCGGCCGACTGGTGCCGCCTGCCCTACGACGTGCTGGCGAGGGTGAGCAGCCGCATCATCAACGAGGTGCGCGGGGTGAACCGCGTGGTGTACGACATCTCGAGCAAGCCGCCGGCGACGATCGAATGGGAGTGAGCGAGCGATGGATCCGGCCGTTCCCCCAGCGCGGTCGAAGGCGCCCGGACCCGTGCCGCGGGTGACGCTGCGTCACCCGCTCGCGAGGGATCGCGACGAGGTGGTGGCCCTGCTGAACCGCAGTCGCGATCACCTGATTCCCTGGTGGTCGACGGCGCGAGGCTACGACGGGGAGGGGTTCGACCCCTGCGCGACGTTCGAGCGGCTGCTCGAGAGCGCGAACATCCCGGTGTGCGAGCGGTTCCTCGTCTGCCACAAGGACACGCGGACGGTCATCGGGTGCGTGAGCGTCTCCAACATCGCCCGGGGCGCCTTCGAGAGCTGCACGCTGGGGTACTGGGCGGGCGTCGACGGCGTGGGACAGGGGTTGATGACCGAGGCGGTGGCGTTGATGGTGCGGCACGTCTTCCGCGACATTCGCCTGCACCGCGTCGAGGCCAACATCATGCCCCGCAACGTGCCTTCGACGCTGCTGGTGCAGCGGCTCGGCTTTCGCGAGGAGGGGTTGGCCCGGCGGTACATCCGCATCAACTACCAGTGGGAGGACCACGTCCGCTGGGGCATGACGCTCGAGGACTTCGAGCGGCTCGCGGCGGCGGGGAGCTTCCCCTTCACGCTCGCGGCCTTGTCGCACCGACAGGGCGGGTGAGCGTCACGCCGCGGGAGCGTCGGCAGCGGCTCGCTTGGCGGGCGTGTCGCCCAGGAGGCAGACGGCGAACGAGACGGCCGTGGCGATGACCAGTCGCCAGGGGAAGGCGATGGTGAGCCGCTTGAGCGCGTCGAGGGAGTCGGGCAGGAAGGACGTCCACCACGCCCACGCGACCGGTTCGAGGAGGGCGACCACGGCGAAGCCGGCGAACCAGCCGCCGATCACGCTTGCGGTCGAGCCTCGCCGGGTGAAGAGGGCGGTGAAGAACATCCCGAGCAGGCCCGCATAGGCGAAGCTCATCACGCCCAGGACGAACCCCAGCAGGCTGTTGCGGGCCGAGTCGTAGAGCACGATGCACGCGCACGCGAAGAGGCCCAGCATTGCGCCGGCCGCCACCACCGCGGCGCGTCCGGCCTTGAGGTAGTGGCGTTCGTCGCGACCGGGGCGAACCCGCCGATAGACGTCCTCGACGAAGGTGCTCGCCATCGAGTTGAGGCCCGAGTTGATGCCCGCGGGTCCGGCGGCGAAGAGGCCGGCGAGGAAGAGGCCCGCGAGCCCGCCGCCCATCTGCGTGTAGGCGAAGGTCTGGAAGGCCTTGTCGCTGGGGGCGGCCTCGGGGGGAGCCGCCGCGCCCATGATGTCGGGGCGTTGGTAGAAGACGTAGAGCAGGAGGCCGACGACCAGGAAGATGCAGACGGCGGGGATGCCCACGAGCACGCCCCCGATGACCGAGCGGGCCCCGGCGGCGGCGTTGCGGCAGGTGAGCATGCGCTGCACGAGGTCCTGGTCCATGCCGTGGGAGGCCAGGGTGAGGAGCACGAACCCCGTGGTGACGGTGAGGAGCGTGAACTCCGCGCCGGGGTCGAAGCCCCACCAGGGCTTGGAGAAGTCGAGGCCCGTCTGGATGACGGTGAGCTTGGAGGCCCCCTGGGGCGGGTTGGCCAGGGCGTCGATCAGTTCGGAGGGGCCGACGGGGATGCGGTGCAGGAGGACGGCGATGGTGACCAAGGCCGCCCCGATGTAGACCGAGACCTGCAGGACGTCCGTCCAGATCGCGCTGCTCACGCCGCCGACGAAGGTGTAGGCCACGCCGAAGGCGATGAAGGCCCAGATGGTGATGCACATGTGGACGGGCGCCACGTCGCCGAAGATGGCGAGCGAGGCGGGCAACGCGCCGACGAAGACGCGTGCGCCGCTGGCGAAGACGCGGCCGACGAGATAGGCCCACGAGGCGGCGGTGCGGGCGCCCGGGCCGAACCTGCGCTCGAGGAGGGCGTACGGGGTCGTGACGTTGAGGCGGTAGTAGGCGGGGATGAAGACGGTCGCGAGGATGACGGCGGCGATGATGCCGCCGATGTTCGCGGCCAAGTAGGCGAGGTTGCCCGCGTAGGAGGACTGGGGCGCGCCGACGAAGGTGGCGGCCGACTGGGCGGTGGCGAGGATGGAGATCGCCACGGCCCAGGCGGGCATGGAGCGGTTGGCGAGGAAGTAGTCGCGGGTGTCGGCGACCTTCCTTCGTGAAAACCAGATGCCTGAGCCGATGAGCAGGGCGAAGTAGCCGCCCAGGACGATCCAATCCGCGTTCCCGAGCCGTGTGGTGTCAGCCATGATGAGAATCGCCAGTGCCGTCCGATCGATTCCGTTCGCCGCCGTCGATGCGGCGTCCCGCCAGCGTATCCGTCCCGTCGTGCTCGTGGCGATGCTGGCGGCTCTCCTGCTGGGCGTCGTGCCGAGTGGCTGCTCGTCGCGGCTTCGGCCCGGCGATGTCGCGGGCTCCCGGCGGGGCCAGGAGATCATGGTCGCCGGGCAGCTCTTCCACGTCGGCGCGCCGGTCGTGCTCTTCACCGATCCCGGCGGCTATGACGCGTACCGGGTCGAGAAGCGGTTCACGCCGTGGGCCGAGGCGTCGTGGCCCGCTCTCGTGAAGGCCGGCAAGGCGCTCGACACGCCGAATCGATACGGGTTGCGGGCCTCGGGCCTCTCGGACGAGGAACGCGAGCGGGTTCGCGGCGGTGGATGGGACCTGTCCCTCCTGCAGCGGACGGTCGACCAGTTCGTGCTCCACTACGACGTCTGCGGCACCAGCCGCCAGTGCTTCAAGGTGCTCCACGACTTCCGGGGCCTGTCGGTGCACTTCCTGCTCGACATCGACGGGACGATCTACCAGACGCTCGACCTCAAGGAGCGGGCGTGGCACGCGACGATCTCCAACGACCGCTCGGTGGGCATCGAGATCGCCAACATGGGCGCGTACCCGCCCGACGCCAAGAACCCCTTCGCCGCCTGGTACGAACTCGACGAGGCGGGCAGCGCCACGCGGATCACCATTCCGCCGGCCTTGGGCGACGGCGGCGTGCGGACGCCCGGCTTCGTCGGTCGTCCGATCCGACCCGAGCCGGTGGTGGGGGAGGTGCAGGGGCAGACGCTGCGGATGTACGACCTGACGCCCGAGCAGTACGACTCGCTGACGAGGCTGACGGCGGCCCTGTGCACGGTGCTGCCGCAGATCCGGTGCGACTACCCGCGGGACGAAGCGGGGCGGCTGGTGACGAGCAAGTTGCCGGACGACCGTTTGGCGTCGTTCAAGGGCGTGATCGGCCACTACCACATTCAGGCCAACAAGCAGGATCCGGGGCCCGCCATGCAGTGGGACCGCGTGATCGACGGGGCGAGGCGACTGATGCGGTGAGGTTGCGCGTCCGAGGGCGCGGGGGTCAATCGGCCTTGGCGGTGACCAGGTGCACGGCGACGCCGACGACCTTGACGCCCATGCGGCGTTCGACCTCGGCGATGGCGTCCTGGTCGATGCTGGTGAGGAGCGGATCACCGAGGTCGGCGGGCACGTCGAGGATGGTTCCTTCCGGGTGGACGACGTGGACGTGCCTGGAGAGGTCGGCGTCGAAGCGGCAGGCGCCGCCTCCGACCTGCGAGGGGATGCGCCGGAGCAGGCCGCAGCGTGCCAGCGCGTCGAGGGTGTTGTAGACGGTGGCGAGGCTGACGCTTTGGTCGTGGTCGTTGACCAGCGCGTGGAGTTCCTCGGCCGTGGGATGCGAGTGGAGCGAGACGAGGGTCGAGTAGACGAGATCGCGTTGGCGGGTGTGACGGAGGCGGTGATCGCGGAAGAGATCGCGAACGGTCTTGGCGAGGGGTTGGGGTGGGTGGGTGGTGCCTCGGTGCATGGGACGCCTCGAGGAAATCATTGGCGCGGGGCGGGATCGGGACGAGGAGGGGGGGGCACCAACGACAAGGCCCCGGGCGAGTCGCCCGGGGCCTTGGGGTTTGAATCAGGAATGATTCGAACGGTCACCGCGACGCATCAATCGAAGTAGGGAAGGATGGTCTGGACGGTGGTGCCGGTCTGGGTGGTGCTGTACCAGGTGCGGAGGAAGTTGTTGGTGTTGTTGAGGCCGACACCCGAGAGGCCGTCGCTGTCGACGGCGCGGGTGGCGTCGTTCTCGTTGACGAAGAGGTTGTCGAACTGGGTGCGGATGTTGGCCGCGAGGCTGGTGAAGGTGAAGGGGAGCGTCTCGGGGTCGGGACGGGTCTCGAAGTTGACGTGGTTGTCGTTGTAGGCGACGTTGCCCTCCCAGGTGGTGCGGCCACCGTGGATGAGGAGGGTGTTGCTGCCGACGCCGGCGCGGGCGGTGCCGTCGGCGTTGGGGGGGGTGGCGACGAGGGTCCACGCCGGGGGCGTGCCGGCGGTGCCGAGGTCATAGGCGGGACCGCGGTTGCCGATCACGGCCTCGGTGGCCGAGAAGGTGTTGCTCCAGCGGACGCGGCGGTTGCCGAAGAAGGGCATGATGCCGTAGGAGACGTTGCCGATGGCATCGGCGTTGGTGCCGATGTTGGTGTCCTTGGGGGTGGCCTTGAAGCCGGGGTCCCACTGGGCGAGCTTCTTGTCGGCGGCGACGGCCATGCCGTCGGGCTCGCTGTACTTGTACTTGTCGTAGGCCTTGATGGAGCCGTTGGCCTCAGCGGGGCTGACGGCGAGCTCGGGCGAGAAGAAGCCGTTGAAGATGAGGACGGACATGACGTGGCGGGGCAGGTCCTTGGCGCCGTTCGCCGCGATCATGATGTTGCCCTTGTCGAGCTGGCTGGGGATGGGGTAGACCTCGCCGTTGTTCTGGGCGAAGAGCACCATGCCCTGGTGGATGCCGCGGATCTGGGTGCTGTCCTTGATCTGGCGGGCCGAAGCGCGGGCCTTGCCGAGAGCGGGGAGCAGGATGCCGATGAGCAGCGCGATGATGGCGATGACGACGAGCAGTTCGATGAGCGTGAAGCCCTTGCGATTCCTCATGTGGAATCTCCTTTGGAACGACCGGGCGCGACATTCGCGTCCGGGTGGGCCGCGTTCGCCGACATGGACGAACGAGACCCGGTGAGGTGACGACCCGATTCCCGCCGCGAGACGCCCAAGGTTCGCCGCCCGATCCGATCGTCCCGCTCGCACTCAGGCGGGATGATCGGGCCGCGAGACCCGTGGTCGCTCGTGACGCGACATGAACTGCTGCCGGCGACAGGCCCGAAGACGCAAGGCGTGCCGCCCGAACTCGCTCGATCGTCCGCCGTCACGCGGGGATGGTCATCAAGGCACCCCGTGACGTCGCTCGGTCGAGCTTCCGGATTGTCGGCAGGGAGGGGATCACCCGGTGCTCCGGGATGATTCGGCGGGTTGGAAACTCCGCCAAGAGGACATGGACGCTGCATGCACCGAACGCGCCGCCAGCCCTGCCAGTGAGTGCGAACG
>JBBAVG010000051.1:0-26549 GCA_040397805.1 Phycisphaerales bacterium | reverse complement strand
GCCCGCAGAGCCGGGCGGCGCACCACGGCTACGACTGGTGCGCCCTGTCGGGCGAGGGGTGGTGACGACATCGGCATGGATGGCCCGCCCGCCTTGGGGCGCACCAGACGTCGCCGTGGTGCGCGGCGAGTCTTCGAGCAAGCCCACGGACGAGGCGGCCGGTCCGCGCACGGTGCGGATCAACGCGACGGCCCGCGCGAGGGCGTTGGGCGCGATTGGACAGATGTCGCGGATCGGCGTGCGGCCGTGGGCTTGCCCGTAGAGCCGGGCGGCGCACGACGGCTACGACTGGTGCGCCCTGCCGGGCGAGGGGTGGGGAGAGGTGCAGGTCATGGTGTTGGACGATACCGGCGCGTGATCGCGTCAGCAGCCGCCGGCTTCCCAGGTGGAGAAGAAGGATCCGACGTCGTCGCCGGTCACGCCGCCGTCCTGGTTGACGTCGCCGCAGGGGTTGGAGGCTTCCCATGCGGCGAAGAAGGATTCGATGTCGCCGCCGTCGATGCCGCCGTCTTGGTTGAAGTCGCCGGCGCAGGGGGGGCAGGCGGAGCATTCGGCGTAGCAGAAGCGGATGGTGGCGTCGAAGCGTGCGCCGCCGGCGAGGGGTTCGAGGGAGCAGGTGGTGGTGACGCGGCCGTCGTCGGCGAGGTCGAGGCCGATGCCGACGGAGTTGTTCTCGGTGAGGTCGACGACGCGCCAGTCGGGGGAGCCGTCGCCATCGACGTCGAGCAGGTCGCCGGAGGCGACGACGACGATGGATTGGTCGAGGGTGCCGCCTTCACCGACGATGAGCGCCTTGGGGGTGGGGGCGACGGAGGAACCGTACTGCCAGATCATGGCGATGCGACCGAGGTTGTTGAGCGCGGCGGCACGGACGGAGGCGGGTGTGGCGAGGGTGAGGCCGTCGACGGTCTGGTTCTCGTGGAGGGTGTCGACGCCGTTGAAGGCGACGAAGTCGTTGCTGGTGGGGTCGTCGTAGTTGCTGGAGAAGCCGTGGATGATCCAATCGCCGGCGTTGTTGACGCCCACGCCGTTGAAGGTGTTCCAGGCTTCGTTCTCGTAGATGGATCCCGGGAGTTGCGTGGCGGGCTGGGCGATCCAGGTGCCGTCCTTGAGGACCCAAGTGGAGCCGCTGCCGGCGCCGACGCCGGAGATGTGGATGATGTGCTGGGCGTCGCTGGAGACGTCGTAGCGGAAGGAAAGGTTGGGCGTGGTGAAGCGGATGAGTTGGCCGTCGATGGTGTCGCCGGTCTTGTAGAGCAGGGTGAGGCCGGGGACGCCGACGCGGCCTTGATAGACGGCGCGGTCGGTGGTGGTGGAGCCGGGGGCGTTGGAGAAGCCGGCCATGAAGGTGAAGCGACCGTCGGCGGCCATGCGGGGGCCGCTGGCGAACTTGATGAACTTGCCGCTGACGCCGGGGGCGGGGTCGCGGTTGGCGATGACGTAGCCCGCGCTGGACCAGAGGCCGTCGTTGCCGTTGATGCTCGGCGAGTAGATGAACTGGCCGCCGGGGCTGACGCCCATGGAGATCTCGCGGCCGGAGAGGGTGTAGCCGGCGGGGGCCTCGTTCTCGAAGAAGATGGGGCTGGACTCGACGAAGACGAAGGTGCGGTCGATGCCGCCGACGGTGGCCTTGCCGTTGAGGCCGACCTTGCCGTCGGCGTCGACGACGGGGGTGTCGAGTTCGAGGATGACGCCGCCGACGCCGGGGAGAGGCTGGCCCTCGGCGAGGAGGAGTTCAGCGGGGACGGTTCGCTGCGCGAAGGCCGGGGCGGCGGCGGTCGCGAAGGCCGCGCCGGCGAGGAGGGCGAGGCGACCGGCGGACATGCGGGGAAGGGACTGGGGCATGGGTGAACTCCGTGACAGCCTCGCTCGGGGAGCGTCGTGGCCTCCCCTTGACGGGGATTGAACGCCATTTTAGCGGCGGCGTGCCGGTAGACGCCGCGGTTATCGGCAAGGGAGGCGGAAACCGAACGCTTCGGCGGCGGACCGCCGATAAGGTTGGACCCGCCGGCGTGCCGGCCCCGAACCTTCATTCGCCCCGAGGGGGCCGTGGGTTGCCCGGAACGGGCGGGATGGATCGAACACGCCATGGACGACATCTTCAGCGCACGGGAGATCTGGAAACTCGGGGTGCTCGGCATCCTGGGGGTGGCGGCGTTCATCCAG
Organism: Phycisphaerales bacterium; assembly: GCA_040397805.1. Classification (GTDB taxonomy): domain Bacteria; phylum Planctomycetota; class Phycisphaerae; order Phycisphaerales; family UBA1924; genus UBA2402. The sequence goes on along the minus strand of JBBAVG010000051.1, from coordinate 24,383 downwards.
ACGCTGCGGAGCGCGCGGTTCCCGATGGTCTTCATCGGGGCGATGATCTTCATCTCGACGCTGGGCCTGACGGAGGACGCGAATCGCGGGGCCGAGTACCGCACGTGGCTGCACGTCTTCCAGGTCAACCGGCAGCTCGTCTACATGCTCTGTGCGGCGATGGTGATGCTGGGGGTGGCGATCCACGCCTCGCGGATCAGCACGCGGACGGTCCCGGGTCTGGGCATCGGCATGATGCTGCTGGGCGTCTACATGGGTTTGATCACGATCTTCCACGTCGGCGCGTCGGCCGGATTGCTGGCGGTGGCCCTCTCGGTCTTCTCGGTGGGCACCATGCTGGTCTTCCTCGCGTCCCAGATGCGATCGTGGGACGAGATCATGACGGTGCTTCGGGTCTTCGTCATGGTCGGATGCCTTTGGACGCTGGCCTGCACCGTCCAGTTCATGATCGACCAGACGATGCTCACCACGGGTTTCAGCAGCCGCCGGTTCGTCGGCCTGACGGGCAACCCGCAGCACGCGGCGGGCTTCGCGGCCGTGATGGCGACCGTGGGTTTCTGGGTCTACCTCAACGACACCTCGAAGCGATGGCGATTCTTCGCCGTGCTCTGCGCCGCGTCGCACGTCGTGTTCGTGCTCTGGACGGCGAGCCGCACGGGGTTGGCGATGTCGGTGATGGGCTTCGCGGGCGTGCTCTATTCGCGGCTGGGCCGCGCGGTCTTCCTCGCCCCGGTGGCGGTGGCGGTGGGCTACGGACTGCTGACGCTGGCCGAGGCCCTGGGCGTGCAGTTCGGTTTCGAGCGGCTGGTGAGCACCGACGACACACGGTCGCACAAGTGGATGACGCTGCTCGAGAACGGGATGGCCAACCCGGTCATCGGTGTGGGTCTCGAGGAGGCCGGCGGCAGCGAGAACGGCTTCCTGTACGGCTTCGCGGCCTTCGGCATCGGCGTGCCGATCATCCTCGCCATCCTCATGCTCGCCACGCTGGGGCTGTGCCTCCGCTTGATCAAGACCCGCTTCGACACGCCCAACCCGATCGGCAAGCGGCTGATCGACCTGACGCTGGCCTTCTTCGCCATGTACTGGGCGGGCAACATGTTCGAGGGGTTCGGCGTGGCGCGAATCTCGCCGCAGCTGTGCTTCTTCGTGATCTTCGCGTGCATGGCGTCGTCGATGGTCGCCATCGTGCAGGACGAGGCGGCGATGGCGCTCGAGGAGCCCGCGGAGACGCCCGAGGACGACTATCCCGCGCCGATTCGCGCCTGAGCGTCGGCCGTCATCATCAGCAGCCGCCGGCTTCCCACGCGAGCATGAAACGCTCGACGTCGCTCCCGTCGACGCCGCCGTCGCCGTTGGCGTCGCCGCAGGCCGAGCCTGATTCCCACGTCTCGAAGAAGGCCTGCACGTCCGCGCCGTCGACGCCGCCGTCGCCGTTGAAGTCGGCGGTGCAGGGGGGGCAGTCGGGCGTGCATGCGCCGGCGCGTCGGAGGCCCGAAAGGGAGGCGATGTACTCGCCCGCGAAGCCGCCGGAAGCGAGCCAGCCGCTGACGGCCGACGACGCTTCGGGCCCGTCGGGTGCGCGCTGGGACCGGAAGGGCGCGTCGTTCCAGAGGGGCGTGCCTCCCGCGCCGAGGGGATCGAGGTTGTAGCTCGTGATGGCCAGGTGATACCGCCCTGCGAGCCGGCCCGCCGGGAAGCTCAGGCGGCTCTGCACGGAGGTCGAGCCGGGATCGTCGTCGTTCATCGCCACGCCCGCGCCCGAGGCGTCGAAGAGGAAGAGCTGCGTGTCGACGGTCGTGAGGCCCACCGTCGAGATCTCGACGGGTCCGTCGTCGCAGGCGTCGAGGGCGAAGAGGTCGATGTCGCCCTCGAAGGCCAGGCGGCCCTCGATCGCGGCGGGTCGGTCGATCGACACGCGTTGCGACGAGTCGGGGAGCGATCCCGCGTCGTCGCGTTCGACCCAGTGGTCCGGCGGCGGGGGCGGCTCGATCGACACGCGCACGGCGAGGAGGTCGTCGGGCGGGGCCGGCGCGGGCGTGGAGGCGTCGGCGGCGAACATGCCCGCCTGCACGTAATAGCGAACGCCGGGCCGAACGTCGAAGATCATCCGCGACCGGAAGGCGCACGCGTCGTCGTTGCACCACACCGCGCTGAGCGAGGCGCAGTCGCCCGACTCCGACTCGTAGAGGGCCAGCGTGGTGTCGGACGCGGTGGTCGTCGGGCTTGGCCCCGCGCACGTCTCGATCCGCACGCGAGCGGCCGTCGGCGCGTCGAAGCGGTACCAGACCGTGAAGCCCGTGGCGACGCATGGGTTGGCGGCCTCGGGCGCGCGGGCCGCGCTCGACAGCGACGCCAAGGGCGTCGTCAGCGGCAGGGAGGCCCAGTCGATGATCCTCGCCTGCTCGCAGCGGTCGTTGACCGGCTGGGCGTTGGCGGCGGCCGCGCAGGCGAACACCGCCGCGCCGTGGCGCAGCACCACCCGCCCACCGAGGTCATCAGCCCGTCGCACCGTCGAACCTCCGATCTCTCTGTCGTCCGGCGGGGCACGCTCCCATCGCCGCTCGGGCCGACCGGACGGTCGACGGATCCGCACGATCGCTCCATCCCTCCCCGGCGGCATCTTCCGCTTCGCGTCCCTACCCTCCCGGTTCCTATGCACATCAGCGTTTCATGGCTCAACCGCTGCCTCCAACCGGCCACCCTCACCGCCGACGAGGCCGAGCACGCCCTGATGAGTCTGGGTTTCCCGAGCGAAAGCCGAACCGAGCTTCCCTCGGGCGACACCTGCCTCGACGTCGAGGTGACGAGCAACCGGGGCGACGTGCTCTGCCACGCGGGGATGGCCTCCGAGATCGCCGCGGCATCGGGCCGCGTGGTGCGGCTGCCCGAGGTCGCCACGCCGACGCCTGACGGCGAGCCCGCCTCGAACGCCATCGCCGTCGAGAACGGCGATCACGTCGCGTGTCCCCTTTTCACGGCCCGCGTGATTCGCGGCGTGAAGGTGGGCCCGAGCCCGCAGTGGCTCCGCGAGGCCCTTGAATCGTGCGGCCAGCGGTCGATCAGCAACGTGGTGGACGTCTCCAACTTCATCGCGATGGAACTGGGCAACCCCTGCCACGTCTTCGACCTCGCGAAGCTCGAGGGCGGGAGGTTGGTGGTTCGCGCGGCCCGTGCGGGCGAGAAGCTGACGACGCTCGACGGCAAGACGCGGACGCTGGCGGGCGACGAGGTGGTGGTGGCCGACGCCTCGAAGGCGCAGAGCCTGGCGGGCGTGATCGGCGGCGCGGACTCGCAGGTGACCGAATCGACGGTCGACGTGGTGCTGGAGATGGCGACGTGGGACCCGGTGGCCGTGCGCCGCGCGTCGCGTCGTCACGCGGTGCGGACGGAGGCGAGCCACCGCTTCGAGCGCGTGGTCGACGCGAGGACGATCAGGGCGGCGGCCGAGCGTGCGGCGGCGATGATCGTGCAGGTGGCGGGCGGGCGTGTGTGCGCGGGCTCGGTCGACGTGGGTGCGCCCCTCGATGCGCCGCGGGTGGTGTCGCTGCGGGCGAATCGGTGCAACGCGGTGCTGGGCTCGGCGATGTCGCGCGAGGAGATGGCGACGATCCTGCGGCGGCTTGGCATCGGCGTGTCGCTCGACGGGCAGGGCACGCTGCTGTGCACGATTCCGGCCAATCGGCGCGACCTGACGCGCGAGGTCGACCTGGTGGAGGAGGTGGCCCGCGTGCGGGGGCTCGACGCCATCGAGGTGCGGACGAGCATCGCGGTGGCGGTGAAGCCGCCGCAGGCGAGCGAGTCGGCGCGGCGGGAGCTCGGCGCCGTGTTGACGGGCATGGGGTTCACCGAGACGGTGACGTTCAGTTTCGTGACGCGCGAGGCGGCGGGCGCGTTCCTGCCCGAGGGGATGAGGCTGGTGGAGGTGAGCGAGGAGCGGCGGAAGGCCGAGCCCGCGTGTCGCCCGAGCGTGATTCCGGGGCTGCTGGCGTGTCGGCGGGCCAACCAGCACGGGGGCGTGCGGGTGGCGGGGGGCGTGCGGCTGTTCGAGATCGCCTCGACCTTCGCGCAGGACGCCACCGGGGCGGCGAGCGAGCGGACGTGCCTGGCGCTGCTCGTGGACGTGCCGGTGACGGGCAAGAGCGCGAGCGTCGAGGACCGGCAGACGGGGCTGCGACTGCTCCGCGGCGCGATGGAGTCGATCGTGCGAGCCCTGGCCGGCGCGGGCGCGACGCTTTCGCTCAAGGACGCCTCGCCCCGGTGCGCGGGGCTCGACGCGTCGGGGTTCGCGAGCGTGGCCCTCGACGGGCGCGAGATCGGCATGGCCGGGTTCGCGAGCGCGTCGCAACTGGCGGCGTACGAACTGGCCGCGCCGGTGGCGGTGGCTGAGCTGGACCTGGCGGCGTTGCTGGCGGCGTACCCGCCTCGGGCGATCATTTCGCTGCCCCCTGAGTTTCCCGGCATCGAGCGGGACGTGTCGTTCATCGTCGACGAGCAGGTGACGTGGGAGCGGATCCGCGACCACGTCGAGTCGTCGCGTTCGCCGATGCTCGAGCGGGCGTCGTTCGTGGGCACGTTCCGGGGCAGGCAGATCGGCGCGGGGAAGAAGAGCGTGACGGTGCGGCTGTCCTATCGCGAGCCGTCGCGGACGCTGCGTCACGAGGAGATCGACGGTCCGGTGCAGCAGCTCATCGAGTCGATGAAGTCGGGCCTGGGCGCGACGCTGCGGACGTGAAGCCCGGAGCCATGCGAACCTCGCCGATCATCGTGGGGCCCACCGCGGGCGGGAAGACCGCGTTGGCGGTGGAACTTGCGCTGCGTCGTCGCGCTCGCGGCGGCGAGGCCGAGATCGTCTCGGCCGACTCGATGCTGGTGTATCGCGGGTTGGACGTCGGCACGGCCAAGCCGACGCGCGAGGAACGCCGCGACGTGGCGCATCACCTCATCGACGTGGTCGAGCCGACCGAGTCGTTCTCGGTGAAGCAGTGGCTGACGCTGGCGGAGCGGGCGATCGCGGAGATCAGGTCGCGGGGCGCGTGGCCGATCGTGGTGGGGGGGACGCACCTGTACGTGAAGGCGCTGCTCGACGGGCTGTTCGAGGGTCCCGGCGCGGACGAGGCGCTGCGGGCGAGGTTGACGGCGATGTCGCCCGCCGAGCTTCGCGCGATGCTGGAGGCCAGGGATCCGGCGGCGGCGGCGAGGCTGCATCCCAACGACCTGCGGCGAACGGTGCGGGCGCTGGAGGTGCTGGAGTTGACGGGCGTGCCGATGAGCGAGCACCAGAAGCAGTGGGACGCCGCACGCGGGCCGAGCGAGTTCACGCTGGTGGGGCTCGAGTGGCCGGTGGAGGCGATCAACCGGCGGATCAACGCGCGGGTGAAGGAGATGTTCGCGAGGGGGTTGGTCGAGGAGGTTCGATCGCTGCGCGATGGCGGCCTCCTGGGCCCGCAGGCCCGCGAGGCGCTGGGGTACAAGCAACTGCTGGCGCACCTCGAGGGTCGATGCACGCTCGAGGAGGCGGCGGAAGCGATCAAGATCGAGACGCGGCGCTTCGCGAAGAACCAGCGAACGTGGGCCAGGCGGCTGCGCGCGACGAGCGGCTCGGCGTGGATCGACGCGTCGACGATGACGCTCGAGGGCCAGTGCGATCTGGTGGAGCGAGCGTGCGGCGTGACGGGGCGTGACGGGGCGTGACGGGGCGTGACGGGGCGTGACGGGGCGTGACGGGGGCGTGACGGGGGCGTGACGGGGGCGTGACGGGGGCGTGACGGGCCTCGCGGCTCACGCCGATTCGAGCTGCTTCTCGAGGTCCTTGAGCACGTTCATGGAGGCGATGCACGCGTCATAGGGGGACTCGAAGGCGCGGAAGTAGGCGTGCACCGCGCCATCGGCGTCGCCCTTGGTGCTCATGTAGTAGAAGTGGTCGGAGGTCGTCAGCCAACGCCACGTGCGCATCAGGCCTCGCAGCGTCTCGGCGCGCGTGCTCTCGCGGGGTTCGGTCGCCAGCATCGCGTGCAGGCGGCGGCCTAGGCGGTACGTCTCCTCCAACGCGTGCGCCTGCATCGCGTTGCCGCGCCACGCCGAGAGGTCGCGGGAGACGTCGGCCCAGGAGATGGCCCGCGGCACCGACGCCACGGCCGCCACGGGGTGCGTCTCGATGGCCTGCGTGGGCGTCAGGAACGTCGCCTTCGCGTCCTGACGGAAGACCTCCCCCGGCAGGTCGTGCATGAAGCGGAAGATGCCCGTCTCGGCCCATTGATGCTCGCCGAAGGTCTCGAAGTCCATGCAGACGGTCGCGAGGCCGTCGCGGGAGGCGTCGACGAGCCACGAGGCGTACTTCTCCGCCGTCAAGGGCCAGTGTTCCCAGTTCCTGGCGTTGAAGCGGAAGGCCACGTCGTCGCTGAGCGTCGGGTGGCGGACCAGCAGCCGCAGCGAGGGGGCGCCCGCGGGCGAGTAGAGCCTGCCGCTCGCGCCGGGCGCGGCCAGGTCGGGCGTGGCCGACTCGGTGAAGAGTCCGTGAAACCGTGCGGTGCCGTCCGGGCGTCGCATCGAGGCCACCAGCGCGGCGACGTCGTCCGAATGGATGAGTTCGGTGTTGCGGAAGACCCGCGGCTCGACGCCGAAGAGGGCCCGCACCTTCTCGCCGTGCTGGTCCACTTGCTGCGCGAACTCCTCGGGCCAGTAGAGCGACGCCAGCGAATGGTGGTACGTCTCCCCCAGCAGTTCGCACGCCCCCGAACGCACCAGCTCCTGCAGCAGCACGATGACGTCCGGGGCGTGACGCTCGAGCTGCTCGAGCAGCACGCCCGTGATCGACAACGCCACCTTGAAGCGACCGTTCCACTGGCGGGCCAGGTCGAGCAGCATCTGCGTCGCCGGGCGGTAGCACTTGTCGGCGACCTTGCGGCAGATCTCCGCGTTGGCCTGGTCGTCGAAGTACCGGTGGTCGGTGTCGAAGACGCTGTACCGGCGGAGCCGGTGCGGCTGGTGCAACTGGAAGTACAGGACGATGCCGGCCATGGACGTGGCCAAGCGTACGTCCGCACGGCCCGCCGCAGGGTCAAATACCATGGCTTTCCGGGGCCGGTTCGCCGACACACTCCAGCTACCCTTGGCCGTGACCGCACCGACCCAAGGGACAACCCCGTCCGCCTCCCCGCTCGCCGAGATCAACCTTGCCGGCGAGGAGGCCCGCTACGGCGCGGACCTCAAGCGGCGATACCCGCTCGTCTGGTGGTCCACCCTGGTCGGCCCGTTGGGCACCACCGCCATCATGCTCGGCGTCGCCGGGATCGCCCGCGGCATGGACTTCATGATCAACCTCGCGGTCTCCGCGGGCATGATCTTCTTCGGCCTGGGCCGCGCGGTGCTCCTGCTCGGTCGCGACAAGGCCCAGGCCATCGCCGACATGCCCCAGTGGCAGCAGTTCCTCGCGAGCCTCACCACCGAGGAGCTGCTGGTGCTCATCCTCTGGATGGACACCCTCACCGGCTTCATCATGGTCTTCCACGCCTCGTTCATCTACCGCATCCCCAAGGTGGGCCCGGCGATGCTCGCCCTGCAGGAGGACGGCCACTTCTTCCTCTCGCAGCACCCGTGGATGCGCCGCTTCGCGTGGGTCGGGCTCGTCGCCTTCGTCACCTTCCCCTTCGCCGCCACCGGTTCGGTCGGCGGCTCCATCCTCGGACGATTGCTCGGCCTCACCCGGTGGGCGACCCTCAGCGGCGTCGTCGTGGGGAGCGTCATCAGCACCTTCACCGTCTACGCCTTCGCCGCCACCATCAAGAAGAGCCCCTACTTCAAGTCCGACAGCCCCGTCACGATGATCGGCAGCATCGTCCTCATCGTCGCGATCTTCGCCTTCATCAACTGGCGACTCAACGGCATGAAGAAGCGCTGGGCCGCCCAGCAGCTCGCCAAGGCCCAAGCCCAGACTTCGGGCGGCACGTCACCGTCGTGAGGACACGCCCAGCGGCTTGACGACCATCGAGACGATCGGCGTCCGGTCGAGCGCGTCGAAGAGCGCGGGCAGGTTCTCGGCGTTGCGCACCTCGTGGTGACGCCTGGGGCCCATGGCCGCCAACGCCGTCAGGCTCGATCGGAGCACCGCGTCGCCCGGCAGCGTCATGATCGAGATGCTCGCCGCGCCTTCGATCAGGCGCACCTCGTCGTCGCGACACCCCTCCAGCAGCTCCTCGCGTCGCTCCTCGAAGGCCGCGGCGAACCCGCGAAGCCCGGGCACCGTGTCGCCCTCCCAGAGCCGCTCGAGCATGTCCGCCATCACCTCGCGGGCATGCAGCAGTCGCGGCGCGGAGGCCTGCAGGAGGATCGGCACGACCACCGTCTGCACGTCGGTCGCCAAGGTCGCCTCGGCACGCTGCGCGAGGCTCTGCGGGGCCGAGCGGGCGATCGACAGGTTGTGGCGTGCCGCGAAGCGGTCGAGCCCGGCTGCCAACGGCACGCTGATGCCGGGGTCGGGCCCGCCCTTGAGCAGGTCGGCCGCCAGCGCGCCCAGGTATTCGCGGTCGTCGTCGAAGAACTGGTCGTTGGTGAACTGGCGAAGGGGGCCCAGGGCGGCTTCCGCCGCGATCTTCTGGCCCACCTCGAACATGTCCTGTGCGGGCGACTCACCCTCGATGTGGGAGGTGAGCACTTGGGCCTCCCAGAGGGGCTGCGTCCACGACCAGCTCTCGACCAGGGCGCGGTAGGTGGGAACGCGCCGGGCCGCCGCCATGGCCTCGCGGCTGCTGCCTGCCCCCTCGAGGGGCGTGGGCAGCAGCGTGACCACCTGCCGGGCCAGCAGCAACGCGGCCATGGCGGCCGGTTCGCGGGTTGTCAGGTGGTATGGGCTGGCGACGATCAGCATGGGAATGGACCAACTCTATCGGCATGGTCGGGGGGGGCGGCCACGGACATGCCGCGAGTCGATTCGCACGAGCCGGGGGGTTGGGTGCTCATGCCGGCGAGCGGAGTTTCGCTATGCTGGCGGGGTGACGGTCTCGGGCGCGTTCCATCTCCTGCTGCTGGCGGCGTGCATGTCGACGTTCGTGCCTCCGCCCATGGCGTTGGCCGTCGGCGTCGTGACGGCGTTGGCGGGCCTGTCGCGGTTCCCGGAGGCGTCGAGGCGGGTGTCGCGGCTGGTGATGCAGACATGCATCGTGCTGCTGGGATTGCGGATCGATCTGGGGGAGTTGTGGCGGGAGGCGTCGAGCGGGTTCGCCTTTGCCGCGGCGACGATCATGGGGGCGTTCGTGGTGGGCTTCGGGCTGGGGCGGTTGCTGGGGGTGGGGCGGGAGCAGACGCTCCTGGTGAGTTCAGGAACGGCGATCTGCGGGGGGTCGGCGATCGCGGCGGTGGGATCGGCCATCAGGGCGTCGTCGACGTCGATGGCGGTGGCGACGGGGGCGATCTTCATCCTCAATGCGGTGGCGTTGGCGGTGTTTCCGCTGGTGGGGCGTGGCTTGGGGCTGACCGACACGCAATACGGCACGTGGGTGGGCGTGGCGGTGCACGACATGGCGTCGGTGGCCGGTGCGGGTGCGGCGTACGGGAGCAGCGCGGCCCTCGACACGGCGATGGTGGTGAAGTTGTCGCGGGTGGTGTGGATCCTGCCGTGCACGGTGTTCGCGGCGTGGATGACGAAGTCGCCCTCGGGCGGCGTGGGGGGTGCGTGGACGCGTGCGGTGCAGCCCTTCCTGGTCGGCTTCCTGCTGGCGAGCCTCACGCGGACGTTGGTGCCGGCGGTGGCGGGGTACGAGGCGATCATCAAGACGTTGGCGACGGGAGGGTTCAGCGGCGCGATCTTCCTGATCGGCGCGGGGTTGTCGGTGGCGGCGGTGCGGAGCGTCGGATGGCGCGTGCTCGTGCAGGCGACGGCGACGTGGGTGACGCTGGCGACGGCGTCGCTGGGGGCGATCATGTGGTGGAAGGGGTGAAGCGGGCTGGCCTTCGTACGCATGGCCCCCGCGACTCACATCCCGGGCAACGCCAGGCCGCTCTTGGGCAGGCCGGCACGGAGGCAGGCTTCCTGGGCGAGGATCACCTTCTCGTACGGGGCCTTGTCCGTCGGCTTCACGAGCGCGATGCACTCGCCCTTGGCGGCGGCGCGGGCGGCGGACAGGGCCTTCACGAGGTCGGCCTCGGTCACGGGTTGCGGGGGTTGCTGGTCGATTCGCAGGGCGTAGCCGGTGACGTCCACCTCGATGGTGAGTCGGGTCGGAGGGGCCTGATCGGAGGCGGGGGCGGCGGCCATGACCGGCAGGTTCGACTTGATGAACCACTCGGGGCCCAGGATCGCCGCGGAGGCCATGAAGAAGATGAGGATGACCATGACCACGTCGACCATCGGGGTCATGTTGGGGCCGTAGTGGCTCTCGTGCGTCGCCCGGGCGCTGCGGTTGCGAAAGCCGTGGCGGGTGGTGCCCATGGTCAGCGGCCCTCCCCGGCCGCACGGCGGGTCGCGAGCTTCACGCTCGCCACGCCCGCCTCGCGGCATGCATCCAGCAGTGGCGCGACCGACCCGTACTCGAGCCCGCGATCGGCCCGCACCTGCACCGGTCGGTTCGTGGCGTCGAGGCCTTTGAGCAGCGTCGCCAATGCGGCGGGGTTGGCCACCGGGGCGCCGTCGACGTCGATGGCCGTCGCCGCGCCCTGTGCCGCCAGCGTGATGACGATGGGTCGGCGCGACGGGGTGGCGTCCTCCTGCACGCCGATGACGCTGGCGGGAAGATCGACACGCGCCCGGCGGTCGGCGGCGAGTTGGCCGACGATGAGGTAGAAGACGATCAGCACCATCACCACGTCGATGAGCGGGGTGACGTTGATCTTGCCCGTGGGCGCGTGGTGCTGGAGCGATCGGAACTTCATGCGGCCTTGTCGCGGCCCATGCGGGCGATGATGTCCTCGACGATGTCGCCGCCGATCACGACGGCCCGGGTGCACAGGCGGTCCACCAGCCCCCGGTAGACGCCGTAGGCCAGGAGGCAGGGAATGGCCAAGACCAGCCCCAGCAGCGTGTGGAAGAGGGCCTTGCTGATGCCCAGCGAGAGGTCGGCCGGCCCCGCCTGGCCGCCCGAGGCGCCCAGCGACGTGAAGGCCAGGATCATGCCCCAGACCGTGCCGGCCAGGCCGACGAGGGGGCCCAGGTTGCCGATGATGTTCAGCAGGTCGATCTTGCGGAACCAGCGGGCTGATTCCTCGCTGGCGGCCAGTTCGGCGGCGTCGCGGATCGCCGCGGCGGCGTCCTTGGGCTGGGTGGAACCACCCAGGCGATACGAGCGATCCATGGCGGCGGCGACGATCCGGCCCAGCACGGTGTCGCTCGTCCGGGCCGAGTGGTGAAGGTCTTCCCAGCGGCCGCTGCGGGCCAGATCCTGCAGGCGGCCGGCCTCGTCGCGGGGGACGATGTTCCGCTCGCGGATCTCGAAGAGGCAGAGGAAGACCAGGGCGATGCCGACGACCGAGCCCACCAGGAGGAGGATGGTGAAGACGTCGAAGGACTGCATGAAGAGGGACCAGAGTCCCCCGTCGGCGGGCGCGGCCTGGGCCAAGAGTCCGGGAATCGTCGGTGCCATGGAGGAAACATAGTCGCCGCGCCTTGCGGAAAGCACGAATGTCCCGCTCCCCGCGGCGGGAGGCGGCCAATGATTCCGTCCGTACGGAGCGTGCCCATGCCCCCAAGGCCTTCGCGAGCACATCACCGTGACGCAGCGGCGCGGCCCGCCCAGGGCCGCGACGGCGATGTCGATCACGACCTTGCCGCCGAGGGCATGTCCATCGACGAGTTCGTCGCCTCGGGCGGCTCCTTGGGCTTCGACGTCAGCGAGGGGCTCGACAGCAAGGTGCTGGTGCTCAACCGCGGGTATGCGGCGATGCGGGTCATCACCGCTCGCCGGGCCTTCTGTCTGCTCTCGCGGTCCATCGCCGAGATCATCCACGTCGATTCGCCGGGCGACGCGGGGCGAAGCCAGTTCCTCAGCTATGACCTCGAGAGTTGGATCGAGGTCTCGGTCTTGCAGCGGGAGTTCGAGCGGGAGCGTCACGACTGGGTGCGGACGGTGCGGTTCGAGATCGCCGTCCCGCGGATCATCCGCCTGCTCGGCTATGACCGCCTGCCCGAGCAGCAGGTGAAGCTCAATCGCCGCAACCTCTTCGCCCGCGACCGCAACCAGTGCCAGTACTGCGGGCGGACCTTCCCCACCGCCGACCTGTCGATCGACCACGTGAAGCCCCGCATGGCGGGCGGCGGCGACTCGTGGGAGAACCTGGTGTGCGCCTGCATCCGCTGCAACGCCCGCAAGGGGGGTCGCACGCCCGAGCAGGCCAGCATGAAGCTGGTGCGCAAGCCGGTGCGGCCCAGTCGCAACCCGGTGATCGCCCTGCGGCTGGGGAGCGACAAGTATCAGTCGTGGAAGACCTTCCTCGACAACGCCTATTGGTCGGTCGAGCTGGGCTGACGGGGCCGAGCGAGCCGCAAATCGCGTGGGCGGCTCGCGTGGGCGTGGCGGGCGGTCAAGAATGATCCACGCATGTCAGGCAACGTCATCATCGTCGGCGGCGGGCTCGCGGGCCTCGCGGCTTCGGTCGAACTCTCCTCCTTGGGCCTTCGCGTCACCCTGGTGGAGCGCAACGCGCACCTGGGCGGGAAGATGAACGTGCTGGAGGAGCGGGGGTACACCTTCGACATGGGGCCGACGATCCTCACGTTGCCGCAGGTGCTGCGGGGGATCATCCGTCGCAGCGGGCGTCGGGTGGAGGACTATGTCAACCTGATCAACCTGGTGCCGCAGTGGCGATGCCACTACGAGGACAAGACGGTCATCGACCTTCTGGGCGACCTTGAGGCCATGACCTCGTCGCTCGATGCGCAGTTCCCGCAGGCCAAGCCGGGCGCGGGATACCGCGACTTCGTCGAGTTCTCGCGGCGGATGATGCGGCTGTCGGAGAAGGTCTTCTTCTACAAGGACGTGGGCGGCGTGCTCGACATGATGCGCAAGCCCCCGAAGGAGCCGGGGCTCATGTCGGACGTGATGGCCATGCGCATGCACAGCACGGTGGGGGCCACGGTGCACCGCGACATCCCCGAGCCGCACGTGCGTCAGATGTGCGAGCACTTCCTGCAGTATGTCGGGTCGTCGCCCTTCCTGGCGCCGGCGATCCTCTCGCTCATCGCCTCGGCGCAGGTCGATCACGGGTGCTGGTACTCGATGGCGCCCGACGGCAAGAGCGGCGGCACCCGCTGCGTGGCCCGGACGCTCGAGCGGATCGGCCGCGAGCAGGGCGTGCGGTACATCACCGGTACGGGCGTGCGGGCGATTCGCGAGCAGGGCGGCAAGGCCGTGGGCGTCGACCTCGAGGATGGCCGCGTGATCCTGGGCGACGCCGTCGTGAGCAACTGCGACGTGCAGCGGACGTACCGCGACCTCATCGGCAGCCCGACCGCGCTCTCGGAGCAGCGGGGCATCGCGTCGGACTACACCCCCGCGTGCAGCGGCGTGGTGCTCTACCTGGGGCTCAGTCGCCAGTACTCGCACCTGGCGCACCACAACTTCCTCTTCAGCGGCGACAGCGAGCAGGAGTTCGACGACATCTACCGCAAGGGCATCCCGGCCCGCGACCCCACGCTGTATCTGGCGGTGCCCAGCCGCACGGATCCGACGCAGGCGCCGGCGGGGTGCGAGGCCTTCTACGTGCTGGTGCACACGCCCTATCGCCGCAACCACCAGACGTGGGAGGGGCCCGGCGGTCTCTTCGAGCAGTACAAGCCGGTCATCATGGAGAAGCTGCGCCGATTCGGCATGCCCGACATCGACCAGCACGTGGTGGTCGACCGGTTCCTCACGCCCGCGGGCATCGAGCGGCTGTACAACGCCGAGGGTGGCGCGATCTACGGGCTGGCGAGCCACGGGCGGCTCAAGGGCGGGTTCAAGCCCAAGAACCGCAGCCGCGTGCTCGATCGTCTGTACCTCGCGGGCGGCTCGGCCAATCCGGGACCGGGCGTGCCGATGGTGTTGATGAGCGGCGTGACGGCCGCGCGGGCCGTGGCGCACGATCTGGGCGTGCGGCGGGAGGAGTCGATTCCGCTGGGGCCGGGCATCGAGACGCAGGGTTGAGTCGCGGGCTCTTCCACGAGTTCCCTCACCCGCTGCGCGGGTTCGGTCACTCGTGGCAACGGTCGTGGGCCCTTGCGGGCCCTTGGTGTGGGTGTGCCTTGGTCCCGGAGGGACCGACGAACGTAGCGGCGGGTGAAACGAACCCGCAACGCGGGTGAGTTGAACCCGCCGTGGGGCGTGGCGTGGTTCCCCGCCCCGTGAGGGGCGGACGAGGGGTGGGGGTGTGGTCGTCGGCCCCTGCGGGGCCTGGCGCGAGTCGGCGTTCTTCCACGAGTTCCCTCACCCGCTGCGCGGGTTCGGTCACTCGTGGCAACGCTCGTGGGCCCTGGCGGGCCCTTGGTGTGGGTGTGCCTTGGTCCCGGAGGGACCGACGAGCGTGGCGGCGGGTGAAACGAACGCGCAACGCGGGAGAGTTGAACCCGCCGTGACGCGCGACACGCGCACACGCCGCGGAAGGGGCGATGGGTGGAGCGTCGGGCCGTGGCGACGCGTCACTGAATGACGTATTCGTCGCGGAGCACCGGGCCCCCGCCGGGGAGCTCGATGGCGGCGCGGATCTTGAGCCACTGCGTGCCCTTGGCGCCAGCCTCCTGGCAGACCCATGAGGGCGCGCCCAAGGTGACTCGGTAGGTGCGGGTGGGGGAGTCGAACCGCTTGAAGTTCTCGTCGGCGTTGATGAACTCGGGCATCTCCCACGTCAGTTCGCGGCTCTCCATGCCGGCGAGCGCGCCCTGCGCGGGCTTGGCGAGTTCGACCCGGACCAGGCCCGGGGCCTTGACCGAGTCGCCGTAGCGATCCTTGAGCTCGAAGTGCAGCACGATGACGCACTCGCTCCCCGGCCGGCCGGGGAGCGAGTCGACGTGGGTCAGGGGGTGGATGCGGAGCGAGGCGGGCGTGAACGGGTTGGGTTCGGCGTTCGCGAGCAGCGTGGCGGTTTCGCCGGCCGTGGGGGGCGGGGCGTCGGGCGTCTCCGACCATGTGCACCCGGCCAGAGGCACGAGTGCGGCGGCGAGCCAGGGGATCAAGGCCCGGGGTTTCATCGACGAAAGGGTACGCCGCGGCGGGGCCGAGGCATCGCGGTCGGCCGTGCGCCCGTGTACTCTTGCGGCTCCACTCGACTCGGACGATCGACCCCCCGTGAACACCTCAACGACCCACGATCAGCAGCCTTGGCGCCTCGACCGCACGCCCCGACTGGTGGCGGTGGCAGGGATGGTGCAGCCCGCCGCGAGGTTCCGCGACCCGGTACGGGCCGCGCTGCCCGAAGAGCCCTTCCCGGCGTATGCGGCCCCGCTGGAGGATCGCGGAGCGGCGGTCGGCACGGGGGTGGCGGTGCGGCCCCGGTTCCGGGCGCACGGCCGGCTTTCGGTGGTGGAGGTCGCCGGCCTCGAGCGGTGCGACTTCTACGGCACGGGCGAGCAGGCGGGGGGGCTGATCCGCAACGGCACCCGCAAGACGCTGTGGAACAACGACCACTTCGACTACACGGCCAAGAGCCGAAACCTCTACCAGTCGCACCCCTTCGTGCTGGCGGTGCGAGCCGACGGCTCGGCGGTCGGCGTGATCTTCGAGACCACGCGTCGGTGCGACATCGACCTGCGTCACGGGGTGCGGGTCGAGGTGCACGGCCCGTCGCCCGCGGTGACGGTGATCGAGCGGTCGAGCGCACTCGAGGTGGTGCGGACGCTGCACGAGTTGACGGGACGGATTCCGATGCCCCCGTTGTGGGCGCTGGGGTATCACCAGTGCCGCTGGAGCTACGAGCCCGAGTCGAAGGTCCGGGAGATCGCGGCGGAGTTCCGCAGGCGGCGGATTCCGTGCGACTGCCTGTGGCTCGACATCGACTACATGGACGGGTTCCGGTGCTTCACGTTCGACGGCGTGAAGTTTCCCGACCCCAAGCGGCTCAACCGCGACCTGAACCGGCAGGGGTTCCGGACGATCTACATGATCGACTGCGGGATCAAGGCGGACCCGGCGTACGGCACGTACCGCCAGGGGCGTGACGGGGGTCACTTCATCAAGGACGCGTCGGGCCGCGAGTACCACGGCGAGGTGTGGCCGGGCCCGTGCGCCTTCCCCGACTTCACGCGCGAGGCGACGCGAAGGTGGTGGGCCGGGCTGTACAAGGACTTCGTCGCCACGGGCCTCGACGGCGTGTGGAACGACATGAACGAGCCGGCGGTCTTCGGGGGCGTCGAGAAGACGATGCCGGTCTCGAACCGCCACGAGGCCGACGCCGCCCTCGGGGGCCCCGATTCGCACGCGAAGTATCACAACCTCTACGGCATGCAGATGGTGCGGGCCACGCGCGAGGGCATCGCCAAGGCCAAGCCCAAGGCCAGGCCCTTCGTGCTCACGCGGAGCAACTTCCTGGGCGGGCAGCGCTACGCGGCGACGTGGACGGGCGACAACCGCAGCGACTGGAACCACCTGCGGTGGTCCATCTCGATGGCGCTCAACATGACGCTGAGCGGGCAGCCCTTCGTGGGACCCGACATCGGCGGCTTCATCGGCGAGGCCGACGGCGAGCTCTTCGCGCGGTGGATGGGCATCGGCGCGCTGCTCCCGTTCGCCAGGGCGCACAGCGAGAAGACGACCAAGCCCCACGAACCCTGGGCCTTCGGCGAGGCCTGCGAGCGGACGTGCCGCCTTGCGCTTGAGCGTCGCTACCGGCTCATGCCGTACCTGTACACGCTCTTCCACGAGGCGGCCCGTCGGGGCGACCCGGTGGTGCGGCCGGTCTTCTTCGCCGACCCGTCGCGGGCCGCCTTGCGGACGGTCGACGACGCCTTCCTGCTGGGGCCGGACCTGCTGGTGATGTGCCACGTGCGGCCGGGGAAGCGGACGGGCGAGGTGGCGTCGCTGCTGCCGGGGTGGGCGCCGGTGGAGGTGGCGAGCGCGACGGATGACGACCTGCCGCGGCTGTTCCTGCGGCCTGGGGCGGCGTTGGCGCTGGGGCCGGCGCGGCAGTGGACGAGCGAACCGGTGGACGCGCCGGTGCTGGAGCTGGTGTGTCACCTTCAGGCGGATCGCGCGTCGTGCGTCCTTCATTCGGACGCGGGCGACGGCCACGAGCATGAGCGAGGGGCCATGTGCACCTCGTTGGTCGAGGCCGGTCCCGCGGGCGTCAGAGTGAGCCACGCGGGCGACACGCGCTTTGCGCCCACCATCGGCGCGTGGCGACGGGTGCGGTGAGCGATCGCCGCGCGCGTCAGGCAACGCGTCAGGCCGGCGTCAAGATCATGCGTCCTTGCGGACCTCAGCCACGCAGGTGCGTCATGTGGGTCACGTGGGTCACGTGCGGCACGAACGCCAGCACGGTGATCACGCCGAACACCAACGCGGCGAGTTGCATCGGCGGGTCCTTGGCGGCGATCTCGGTGGGATCGTCGAACTCGCCCTTGTCGAGCAGGATGATGGACCTCGCGAGGGCGTAGGTGGCCGGGAGCAGCGTCAGCCACAGGATGTTGACGCCCTCGGGGAAGCCCGCGAGCACGATGCGTCCCGCGGCGTCCCTCGACTGCACGTAGAAGGAGTACGTGATCAGCGTGGCGACGGCCGTGACCACGACGAACATGCGGAGCGTGTCGTCGGTGTACACCGTCTGCACGCCGCGGGCGTTCGAGGCGTTGTCGCCCAGCAGTCGCCGCTCGCCGAGCCGCTTGCCGAAGGCCAGGAACATCGAGAGGAAGAAGGTGACGTTGAGGAGCCACGTGCTGGGGGCGATCGCCGCCGCCACGCACCCTCCCACCACCCGCAGCACGAACCCCGAGGAGAGCGAGAGCACGTCGAGCACCGCGACGTGCTTCATGAAGGCCGAATAGGCGGTCACGTTGAGGACGTAGAGGCCGATGACGGCCAGCAGCGGCCACCGGACGGCCGTGGGAAGCATGAGCGTCAGCGCCGCGGCGGCGGCCGCCAGGACGAGGGCCAGCGCCCAGGCCGCGGCGTGGGAGACCGCCCCGGAGGCCACGGGCCGGTTCCGCTTGCGGGGGTGGTGACGGTCCTTGGGGGCGTCGAGGATGTCGTTGATGCAGTAGCACGCGCTGCTGGCGAGCGCGAAGGCCGCGGCGGCGACGAGGGCGGCCTTGGCGAGTTCGGGGGAGTAGGGGTGGTCGCGAAGGCCGTAGAGGGGGCCCAGCACGACGAAGAGACTCTTGGCCCACTGCGTGGGGCGCGCGAGTCGAAGGAGGTTCAGGGCAAGCGAGGGCATGGGTCGGGTGACGCAGAGCATATCGGCCCGCCGGGCTTGCTTGCGCCACGCGCAGGCAAGGCCCGAGGGCCATGCGGCGTGCCCGAGGGGGCGACGCCTTCTCCCCTTCTCGGGCGGCCATGGGTGGCGGTCGAGCACAGGGGGGCGGGCGGGTGGATCGCCGATATACTGCCACCCGGGCCGTTCCGGGAGGACGACAGCCCCTGAAGGCCCCAGCCGTGACGGATTCCTCGCCACATCCAGCCGGTCGTTCGACCAGCAGCGACGCCTCGTCGGTGCGACCTTCGCCCTTTCGAACCCTCGAGAGGCGGAGCAACATCGAGGTGGTCATTCCCGCCTTCAACGAGGAGTTGAACCTCACCGAGGCGATCCGCAGCGTGATCGCGTGGGCCGACGTGGTGCACGTGGTGGATTCGCGGAGCACCGACGCCACGCGGGAGATCGCCGCGAAGTTCGGCGTTCACTGCGTGATCCAGCCGTGGCTGGGGTACGCCAAGCAGAAGAACTGGGCCCTCGAGCACCTGCCCCTGCGGTCCGATTGGGTCTTCATTCTCGACGCCGACGAGTCGATCACGCCCGAGTTGCGGGACGAACTGCTGGCGGTGGCCGCCAAGCCGGTGGAGGCGGTGCAGGAGTCGGGGTATTACGTCAACCGCCTGACCTACTTCCTGGGCAGCCCCATCCGGCATTGCGGCTACTTCCCCAGCTACAACCTCCGCTTCTTCAAGCGCGGCAAGGCCCGCTACGAGGAGCGAGAGGTGCACGAGCACATGATCGTGGACGGGCCCACCAGCCGCCTGGTCCACCTCATGAACCACGAGGACCGCCGCGGCCTCGAACACCTCATCGCCAAGCACAACCGCTACTCGACCCTCGAAGCCCGCGAGCTCACCCGCGAGCGGCTGCTCCGGCGGCGGGAGGATGCGGGCCCGCTCGAACGCGGCATCGCGATGCGTCGGTGGCTCAAGCGCAACGTGCTGCCGCGTCTGCCCTTGTCGGGCGTCTGGCGGTTCTTCTACATGTACGTGGTGCGGCTGGGCTTTCTCGACGGGGTCGCCGGGCTTCGTTTCTGCCTGTTGCTGGCCACGTACGACCTGCTCATCTCCCTGAAGCTCGCGGAGATCCGCACGCTTCGCATCGACGAGGACGCCAAGCGGCTGGCCGAGGAGCCCTCGAAGGGCCTGGCGGTGCCCGAGGGCGAGGTGGCCAACACGCCCGAGGTGGTCGCCGGTCCCGGCGCGACGCTGGAGCCCGCGACGAAGCCCGTGGTGGCCACGCCCATGGCGACCGCGGCGGTTCCGCCGTCGATGGGGACGCCGACGGTCGAAGCCAAGCCTCCGTCGTCGATGGGCGTGCCGCTGCCGCCGCCCGGCGAGCCGTCGGCCCCCGAGCCGATGCGTCCGGAGGTGGGCGATCTGGTGGAGCAACTCAAGCCGCACGTGAACATCCCGGGCCGTTGGCCCGCGTACCGCTCGGTGCCGGTGTCGATCCTGGTGCCGGTGAAGAACGAGGAGCGGAACATCGTCGAGTGTCTGCGTCGCTGCAACTGGGCGACGGAGGTGGTGGTGGTGGACAGTCGCTCGACCGACGGCACGATCGCCCTGTCGCAGGCGATGGGGGCCGACGTCTACCAGTTCAACTACGACCGCAAGACGGGCTGGCCCAAGAAGAAGAACTGGGCCCTCGAGTGCATCCCCTGGAAGAACGAGTGGGTGATGATCCTCGACGCCGACGAGTACATGACCGAGGAGCTCGCCGAGGAGATTCGCCAGGTGGTGACGGGCGAGTGGAAGCCCGCGCACGGCGCGCGGGCGGGCTGCGGCGACGGCTTCTGGGTGAACCGGCGGTTCATGTTCCTGGGGCGTTGGCTCAAGGGGTGCGGCTACTACCCCTCGTGGAACGTGCGTCTGCTCAAGCACAAGCTGGGTCGCTACGAGCGCATCGGCAACCTTGGCGACACGGGCAGCGGCGACAACGAGGTGCACGAGCACATCGTCATGTCGACGGGCGACGCCGGGTACCTCGCGCACGAGTTCCTGCACTACGCGTATCCCGACCTTTCGGCGTGGATCGAGAAGCACAACCGGTACACGACGTGGGAGGCCCACGCGGCCAAGGCCGGCGACGTGGGCGCGGTGAACGCATCGCTGTTCGGCGGCCCGATCGAGCGGCGGCGGTGGATCAAGCGGTTCGGCCGCAAGCTGCCCCTGCGTCCCACGCTTCGGTTCATCTACTCGTACGTCTTCCAGAAGGGGTGGATGGACGGGTATGCGGGGTTGGTGATGTGCCGCCTGCTGGCGTGGTACGAGTTCGTCTCGATCGCCAAGGCCAAGGAGATGACGCAGCAGGAGAAGGAACGGGCGAACCGGGTGGTGTGAGCACGGCGGCGAGAGACGGGCGGTGCATGCGAGAGCGACGGCGATGAACCAGCAGGGCAAGGACCAATCCCGGGCGGACCTCGAGGCCAATCCCTTCCTGGCCGATCCGGGGCAGTTGCAGCATCCGGACGGTCGCTACCGATCGCCGTACACGACGAAGGAGAAGATCCGCCGGCTGCTGTGGGGTCTGGTGGAGATGACGATCTTCCGCTACTCGTTCACGACCTGGTACGGCTTTCGCAACTCGCTCCTCCGGCTCTTTGGCGCCAAGGTCGGCGCCCGCACCGGAATCAAGCGGACCGTCCACTTCGAGTGTCCGTGGAACTTCACCTGCGGCGAGTCGTGCGCGCTGGGCGAGCACGCGATCGTCTACGCCCTGGGACCGATCACCCTGGGCGACCGCGTGAGCGTCGGGCAGTACTCGCACCTCTGCGCCGGCGCCCACGACATGAACCACCCCTCGTTGCCCCTGCTCAGGCCGCCCATCGTCCTCGAGAACGACGCGTGGCTCATGGCCGACGCCTTCGTCGGACCGGGCGTGACCATGCGCGAAGGCGCGTTGCTCGGCGCCCGCTCCTCCGCCTTCCGCGACCTCGAACCATGGGGCGTGTACGTCGGCACCCCGGCCCGTCGCATCAAGGACCGCCCTCGGGTCTGACGACGCACGCTCGGGTCGTGCGGCGATTCACCTACACTGGCGCCATGAGCCATGACGACCAGAAGGCCCCGCGCGACGCTTGGCCTCACCTGCACCTGTGGCAGATCCAGCCGCTCCGCGACCTGCTCGTGCTCGCGGCGGTGGTGGGCATCGTCTACCTCGGCTACGTGTTGAGCATCGTGACGGTGCCGATCCTGCTGGCGCTCGCGCTGGCGTACCTCTTCGAGCCCCTCGTCCGCCGCATGACCGATGGAGGCCGCATCGGCCGGGCCAGGGTCGCCGCGAGCATCCTGCTGTTGTCGGGCATCCTCGTGCTGGTGCCGCTGGCCATCGGCATGACCTATTCGGTGATGCAGGGCGTTCGGTACGTGCAGGGCGTGATCCGCAGCATCGACGTCGTGAGCCAGTCGGTCAGGGCGCCTGACCGCGAGGACCTTCGCCTGCAGGTGCAGATCAGGTCCAACGCCTGGTTGATGATTCGGGACTACATCGTCGAGGAGCGGGCCAAAGCGGCGGTGGCCGAGGATGCCCGCAAGCGGGCCGCCACGATCGAGTCGGAATCGCCCAAGCCCTCGGACGCCCTCGCGCAGGCCATGGCGCTCGAATCGGTCGAGGAGCCTTCGGACCTCTTCCGGCTGCTCGAGTTCACCCGCGAGTTCCTGCAGCAGCACTCGACCGAACTGGGCCGCAACCTGCTCCAGGCCGGCGGCGGCGCGGTGGGGGCCGTGTTCTCGCTCGTCTCCTCCGGCGTCAAGTTCGTCACCATCATCGCCCTGACGGCGTTCTTTTTCTTCTTCTTCTCCACCGGGTACGGGCAGGTGCTCGCCTTCTGGGAGAGCCTGCTGCCCGAGCACAAGAAGGGCAGCGTGCTGGACCTTGTCTCCAAGATGGACGCCGTGATCTCGGGGTTCATCCGCGGGCGGCTGATCATCTGCGCCACGATGATCGGGGTGTACACCGTCGGCTACGTCCTGATCAGCGCGCCCGCCGCGTGGATCGCCGGGCTCGTGGTGGGGGCCCTGACGCTGGTGCCGTACGCCGCGGGCGTGGCCGCGCCGGTGATCATGCTGCTGATGTGGCTCGAGCCCGGTGAAGGGTGGCAGGCCTCGTGGTGGTGGATCATCGGCTCGCCCCTGGCCGTGCTGGGCGTGTCGCAGGTGCTGGACGACTACGTGCTGACGCCCCGAATCCAGGGCAAGGCCACCAACATGGACACGCCCACGATCCTCTTCGCCTCGATCGCGGGCGGGTCGTTGGCCAGCTTCTATGGATTGCTGCTGGCGATTCCCATCGCGGCGTGCATCAAGATCCTCCTGAAGGAGGTCTTCTGGCCCCGGGTGCGGGACTGGGCCACCGGCAAGGCCGACGACGTGCTGCCCATTTCCAAGGACTGATCGTGCCGCGGGCCGGGTCTACACTCCACGGATGAAGCGTCGCGTCCCTGCCATCCGGGCCCTTGCGCTGATCGCCGCCCTCGCCGCGGCGTCGGGTTGCGAAACGCCCGTGCTCGTCCCGGACGAACCCCGCAGCCAGTACGACCGCTTCGACGCCATCCGCGACCAGCGGGCGCCCAGCTACGTCTACGACGAGTTCGGCTCGAGGCGGCCCAACATCCGCCAGCGGCTGCTGACGGGGCAGTAACCGCCTTTGCTCATGGATCCAGCTCGGGCGGAGTTGATTCGCACGTGCCAGTCCGTTTGAAGCGGGCTGACTTCGCGGATCATTGCCACGGCCCTCCGAGCCCGCTTTGCGGGCAAGCCCCGGGTACACGGGCGCCGATGTGCGAGGTGAACGCACCAATCGTTGCCGTCGATGCCATGCCCTGGTTTGCGCCGCGACCAGCCGCGTGAATGGAAGCACCGCTCGCCCGCCGGCGCGAGCCACGCCCCTCCGAAGCGGGGCGGGCGTGCATGGCGGGCGGCGTCAATCTGCACAAACTGCGACCGCGTTCAAAATCTGCGAAGCACACCGCCGCGATCGGACGTCCTTCAAGGAAAGCAGGCGGGGAGACTCCTCGCTGCGGTCACCCCGCGGACCCACGGCTCGCAAGGCCTTCACCGGCGGCAACGCGCGTCGGCTGGCCGACTTTGTGACAGGCTTTGGCCGCGCCCGCGTGGGCGTGGGCTTTGACGCCGATGGCTTCAAGTTCGCCGAATCGAACCTTCTCGAGGCCCACCCGATCTACCTTGCCGCCAAGGACCGCGGCCCGACGCACAAGGACACGCTGGCGTGCGTGCAGGCGCTGGTTGACCTGTACGTCGCGTGGGACAAAGCCGAGCCGGGCCAGGGGTACGACGCCAAGGCGCAGGAGTGGCGGGCCAAGATGCCCGCGGCGGAGGGCGAGAAGAAGTGAGCGGGTGCGGAGCCGATTCGCGTCATCCAGCGTCACGTCATTCACGCGTGCCCTCATGGGGTCGTTTGTTGCATCATCACGTCATGCATCACGCGATGATGCATGACCACCATGGTGGCGTGCGGATCACATCGCCTGCAAGGCCGATGATGATTCGCGTCATGGCGCGATGGGCGCGTTGTTGCGGTGACACATGACGTGATTGACGCGACGGGCACGCATGACGCGTCCGTCACGTTGCAAACGACCCGCGCGGAACGGCGCTCGGCCGTGGGCTCGCCCGCAGAGCCGGGCAGCGCCGCACGGCTACGACTGGTGCGCCCGAAGCGGGCGAAGAGGGTGTGGGGCGATGGTGGGTCGCCATTGACGAACCGACGCCGAGCGCCGATTCGTGTTGGGGCCACGGTCAAACGAGCGCGTCGTCGCGCAACCCGCGCGGAACGGCGCTCGGCCGTGGGCTCGCCCGCAGAGCCGGGCAGCGCCGCACGGCTACGACTGGTGCGCCCGAAGCGGGCGAAGAGGGTGTGGGGCGATGGTGGGTCGCCATTGACGAACCGACGCCGAGCGCCGATTCGTGTTGGGGCCACGGTCAAACGAGCGCGTCGTCGCGCAACCCGCGCGGAACGGCGCTCGGCCGTGGGCTCGCCCGCAGAGCCGGGCAGCGCCG
>JBBAVG010000050.1:0-26810 GCA_040397805.1 Phycisphaerales bacterium | reverse complement strand
GCGGGTGCACGCCTGCGGAACAGCTCGCAACGCATGACGCTGGGTGGTGATCCCAACTGGGGTTCCTACTGGCTGTTTGACGGCCTCATGGACGAAGTCCGCATCTGGAACACCGTCCGCACCCCCGCCGAGATCGCCGCCTCATTCAACACCTCCGTCCCCCCCGACTCGCCCGGCCTCGTCGCCTACTACACCTTCGACGAAGGCAGCGGCACCACCGTCCTCGATCGAACCGGCAACGGTCTCAACGGCCAAGTCAACGGCGGCGCGACGTGGGTGACGGTCGGCCCGATCTGCCCGGCCGTCACGCTTCAGCCCGCGTCGACAACGGTCTGCCCGGGGACCCCGGTCACGCTCGAAGCCGCCTTCTCGGGCACGCCCGCGGCGCTTCAGTGGCGTCGCAACGGCGAGCCCATCGCCGGAGCCACCGCCGCCACGCTCACCATCGCCTCACCGACCGCCGCCGACGCCGGGACGTACGACTGCATCGCCACCAACGCCTGCGGCAGCGCGACCACCGCGATGGCCACGCTGTCGGTGCCAGCTCGCCAGATCCTCACCCCGCCGACGGATCAGGCGGTGAACGTCGATCAACCGGTCGTCTTCGTCGTCGAGACCGATGCGGCCAGCCCCTGCAACGGAGCCCTGAGCTTCCAGTGGCAGCGACGCGACCCGCTCGTGTCCGACGCCAACGCCCCCAACGCGTGGATCACGCTCCGCGACGGCGGCGGCGTCGTCGGATCGACCGACCCCACCCTCGTCCTCCTCCGCCCCGCACCGGGCCTCGCGACGGGCTTCCGTTGCAAGATCACCGGCGGCTGCGGCTGCGAGTTCGCGACGTCGTCCATCCACTACACCGCCACCGTCAACTTCACCATCGCCTGCCCCGCCGACTTCAACGCCGACGGCGGCGTCGACTTCGGCGACATCGAGGCGTTCTTCATGCGGTGGGAGGATGGGTGCTGAACCAAGGCGGGTGAGAGGGCGTGGCGTGGTGGCTGTGCGAGTGGTCGGCCCGGCAGGGCGTCCCTTCGTGTTGCCGCGTTCACCGACCCGGCTTTGCGGGTCAAGCCCACGGCAACGGCGGGATCATGACGGTGGCATTGACATTCGACGCGCCATCGCCGCGCCCGACGCCGGGGGCTTGGCCCGCAGAGCCGGGCCGCGCCTCCGGCTAATCAAAGGGGGACGCCCTCCGGGCTGGCAACGGCAAACGCGAACCGAGTTCACGCCCCCCACGCCTCACCTACCGTTGGAACCCCGCGGCGTCCCGGCGGTCCGGCGACGCTCGGCGGGTCCAGACCCCTTCGTGGCGACCACTCCATGGCTTCATCCAGCTCCGTGCTCAAGACCGTCATCATCGGCTCCGGCCCCGCGGGCTGGACGGCCGCCATCTATGCCGCCAGGGCCCAGCTCGACCCGGTCGTCTACACCGGGGTCCCCAAGCAGGACCCCGGGCCCATCCTGCCGGGCGGCCAGCTCATGCTGACCACCGAGGTCGAGAACTATCCAGGCTTCGAGCACGGCGTGATGGGACCGGAGATGATGGGCAAGTTCCGTGCCCAGGCCGAACGCTTCGGCACCAAGGTCATCGAGGAGGATGTCAACCGCTGCGACTTCTCCAAGCGGCCCTTCGAACTGCACACCGACGGCGGCATCGTGAAGGCCCATTCGGTGATCATCGCCACCGGCGCCACCGCCAACTGGCTGGGGCTCGAGAACGAGATGCGGCTGGCCACCTCCGGCGGCGGCGTCTCGGCCTGCGCCGTGTGCGACGGCGCATTGCCCGTCTTCCGCAACCAGCCCCTCGCCGTCGTCGGCGGCGGCGACACGGCCATGGAGGAGGCCTCGTACCTCACCAAGTTCGCCAGCACCGTCTACGTGATCCACCGCCGCGAATCGCTGCGGGCGAGCAAGATCATGCAGAAGCGGTTCCTCGACCGCCCCAACGCCAAGGTGCTCTTCAACAAGGTGGTCATCGACGTGCTCGGCGGCGAGAAGATCGAGGGCGTGCTCCTCGAGGACACCGTGACCAAGGAGCGGTCGCGGCTCGACGTCAAGGGCCTCTTCATCGCCATCGGCCACACCCCCACCACCAAGTTCCTCAAGGAGACGGGGCTCGAGTTCAACGAGGCGGGGTACATCCACCTCAAGAGCCGCGGCAGCCGCACGAACATCCCAGGCGTCTTCGCGGCGGGCGACGTCGCCGACGCCGAGTATCGCCAGGCGGTGACCGCCGCGGGGATGGGGTGCCAGGCCGCGCTCGACTGCGAGCGGTGGCTGGCGGCCGAGGGCATCCACTGAACGCGGTCGCGGAACGTGGGGAGGCGATCGGCCTCAGATGAGGGACCGAACGACAAGGCCGAAGGCGAAGGCCATGATCAGGAGCACCGCGGTCCGGCGGCGGGAGGATCGCAGGGCTTCCCAACTCGGTTCATCGAGGTAGTATGCGCCGGAACCGGCGGAGCGAAGCACGGCACGACGACAAAGCCCGTGGAAGGCCCAACGTTCGGCGACACCGATCGAGGCGGGGGTGACCGCCGTCTGATGGCCCGTCGCGCGACCGTCTCGAAAGGCCTCGACGATGCGAGACTGCTTCATGACCAACAGGACGCCACCGATGCTCATGTCCGCTTCCTCCGATTGAACCTGACGCGATTCGCGTTCGGGAGTCGGGCCCTCGACTGCACCGTCGCAAGGTTCCGCCCATTGACACGCATCCGGAAGGGGGCGAGTCCCAGTTTGAACCGACTCGACGCTTCGGCGCATCAGTCGCGACCGGAAACGTCCGGGAACACGCGGCCAGTTCCGGACTCCTCGCTCGCTCGACTCGACGGCGATCCCGACGGCATCGCGAGGGTGACGACCGGCCGTCCACCCCGTGTGTGAACCTGCGGACCATCCGCGCCGTCTCCAGCGTCGTCATCGGCGAGCGAGCGGGCGTGCTCGGCCTCGTCGCGGGCGATGATCCTGATCGAACCGGTTCGCCCGTCCTGAAAGATCCGCATGACCACGCTCCTTGGGTGACGAAGGTCAGGCCTCGCTGCGGCAGGCGGGGATCGCCCGGGCGGCCATGCGGGAGCGTACCCGGGCCGGACGGGTGGAGCGAGCGGCCGGCCGGGGAAAATACCCGGTCGGCGGAGCGGTCGAACCGATAGACTAGGGAAGGACGCGGAAGGCCGCAATCGCCCGCCACGGCGGGCGTTGGGCCAAGTGACTCGAGGCGTTGCACGACCATGGGTGTCGTGCCGCGGGTCGGGAGTCCGAAGGAACGTCGCCATGCTCAACCAGCCCAAGCAGCCCGCAGGACCCGCCGCAGGAATCGCCACCGGCGGCCAGCCCGGGACCTCGGACGCGGCGGGCGACGGTCGCCTTGCGTCCTCCCTCAAGCCCTTGGCCAAGGGCGCGTTCACCGAGGCCCACGCCCGCCACCTCCTGTGGCGTACCGGCTTCGGGGGCAGCGCGGAGCAGGTGGCCCTGCTCGCGGAATGGGGCCTCGAGAAGTCGGTCGATCACATTCTCGACTTCGAGAAGGTGCCCGGCGAAGAGGTGCAGGCCGGGGACTTCGACAAGGACATCATGCGGCCGCCGACTCCCGACGAGCGGGAGATGTACCGCATGGCCCAGCGATCGCGCGACGAGGACAAGCTCGCGCAGCTTCGCGAGGCCCGGCAGCGCCGCGAGCAGGCCGACCGGGTGCAGGTCGGCGGCATGCAGCGATGGTGGCTCAAGCGGATGATCGAGACGCCACGGCCGCTCGAGGAGAAGATGACGCTCTTCTGGCACGGGCTGTTCGCGACCAACTACCGGACGATCGAGAACAGCTACCACATGTTCCTGCAGAACCAGCTCTTCCGGAGCCAGGCCGTGGGAAGCTACGCCGCGTTGCTCAAGGGCATCATCCGCGACCCCGCGATGCTGGCGTACCTCGACAACAACGACAGCAGGAAGGGCAAGCCCAACGAGAACCTCGCCCGCGAGATCATGGAACTCTTCTCGCTGGGCGTGGGCAACTACACCGAGCGCGACATCAAGGAAGGCGCGAGGGCATTGACGGGCTACACCTTCGAGGACGACGGCTTCGTCTTCCAGGCTCGCAATCACGACACGGGAGTCAAGACGATCCTGGGCCGCACCGGCCCGATGAACGGCGAGGGGTTCGTGGACGCGATTCTCGCGCAGCCCGCGTGCGCCCGCTACATCGCCCGGCGGCTCTACCACCACTTCGTGGGGGACGTGCCCCCCGATGAACGCGGGGGCGACGCCGACCTTGCGCCGGCGCAGCGGTCGGTGCTGCGTCTCATGGCCTCGCAACTGGCCACGAGCAGCTACGAGCTCAAGCCCGTGCTGCGTCGTCTCTTCATGAGCGCGCACTTCTACGAGCCCACGTTCCGCCTGCAGCGGATCAAGAGCCCCGTCGAGCTCATCGTCGGCGCGATCCGCTCGCTCAACACGCCGGCCCGCGACCTCTCGATCCTCAACGACGCCACCGATCTCATGGGGCAACGCCTCTTCTTCCCGCCCAGCGTCAAGGGCTGGGAGGGCGGGCGGTCGTGGATCAACACCTCGACCTACTTCGTCCGCCAGAACGTGTTGGCGTTCCTGATCAGCGGCAAGAAGCCCCAGGGGTACGACGCCACCGCCGACACCCAACCCTTCGACGCGCTGGCGGTCATCGGTTCGCAGGCCTCGTCGCCGGCGACCGCCATCGCTCGCGTGCTCGACGTCACGCTGGGGCAGCGGCCCGAGACGGCCATCGGTGCGCTCCGCGAGTATCTCAAGTCCAACGGCGACCGCATCGACCGTTCGACCGCGCAGGGCATGCTCCTGCTCGTGACCGCCATGCCCGAACACCAACTCTGCTGATCGCCCTCGCCACCGACGCACATCACCAGTCCCTGCACGGGAGCACACCCATGACCGACGCCACGCGACCCGATCCATTCTCCCGCCGCGAGTTCCTCTCGAGCGGCCTCTTGCTGGCCTCCGCCGCGGCGAGCATTCCCGCCTTCCTCAACCGCTCGGCCTTGGCCATGCACGCGCAAGCCGCGGGGCTGTCGAGCGTGCCGGGCGTGCCGGAGGATCACGTGCTGGTGGTGGTGCAACTCGGCGGCGGCAACGACGGCCTGAACACCGTCGTGCCCTTCGCCGACCCGATCTACCACAGGGTGCGGCCGGGCATCAGCATCAAGGAGAACGAGGCCCTGAAACTCTCGGGCGTCGACGGCATCGGCCTGCACCCGCAGATGGGCCCGATGAAGGACCTGTACGACGACGGCCTGCTGGGCATCGTGCAGGGAGTGGGCTACCCCAACCCCAATCGCTCGCACTTCAAGTCGATGGACATCTGGCACACCGCCGACACCTCCGCCACCGGCGACGGCTGGCTGGGGCGATACTTCGACGCCGAGTGCTGCGGGTTCGGCAAGGGCGAGAGCGGCACCGCGCCCTCGAACCCCTCGCCCCCGGGCATCGCCATCGGCCGGGCCGCGCCGCTTTCGATGCAGGGCCGCGCGATCAAGCCGGTCTCGTTCGAGTCGGCCGAACTCTTCAAGTGGTCCGCCGCGGAGATGCACCAGTCGCTCCGGTCGGGCTATGAAGACCTCAACCGCCGCGGCGCGGATGCGCGGGCCAA
Source organism: Phycisphaerales bacterium (assembly GCA_040397805.1). GTDB lineage: Bacteria > Planctomycetota > Phycisphaerae > Phycisphaerales > UBA1924 > UBA2402. Next base: position 21,175 of record JBBAVG010000050.1, on the reverse strand, counting down.
GGGCGACCGCAACTCCGACTTCCTGCTCCGCACGGCCCTCGACGCGCAGGTCTCGAGCGACGCCATCCGCAAGGCGGTCGGCCAGCGACCGCTCGTCAGCTACCCCGCCAGCGAACTGGCGAGGCAACTCTCGATGGTGGCGCTCATGATCCGCGCCGGGCTCCGCACCCGCGTCTTCTACGTGACACACGGCTCCTTCGACACGCACTCGGGCCAGGGCGGGGCACAGGGGCGGCACGGGCAGCTCCTCAACCAGTTCGCCGCCGCCATGAAGGCCTTCTACGCCGACCTTCGCCAGCAGCGCAACGACGATCGCGTCATGACCATGGCCTTCTCGGAGTTCGGCCGTCGCGTGGGCCAGAACGCCAGCGGCGGCACCGACCACGGCACGGCCGCGCCCGTGTTCCTCGCAGGGCCCATGGTCCGCAAGGGCGTCATCGGCGATCACCCCTCGCTCAAGGACCTCGACGACGGCGACCTCAAGTACCGGATCGACTTCCGCTCGCTCTACGCGGGCATCCTCGGCGGCTGGCTCAAGGCCGACGCGGGCAAGATCCTCGAGGGTTCCTTCGACGCGTTGCCCGTGCTCGGCAAGGCGGCCCGCGACGTGGGCCGCTGAGTTCGCCGCCGGTCGGGATCGACGTCAGGTGATCCAGCGTCCCCCGTCGACGCGGATGATCTCGCCCGTGACGTAGGTGGCATCGAGCGCGAGCCATCGCACCGCCTCGGCGGCCTCCTCGGGCGTGCCGGGCCGGCCGAGCGGCACTCGACGCAGATAGCGTTCCTGGGCTTCGGGCGATGCCTCGTCGCCGGTCTCGGGCCACGCCACCACGCCCGGAGCCACCCCGTTCACCCGCACATGCGGGGCCAACTCGCGTGCGGCCGACCGCACCATCTCGACCAGGGCGGCCTTGGACATCGAGTAGGCGATGAAGTCGCGCCGCGGCTTGCCCATGGCGAGAATGTCCGCCATCGCCACCACCGCCCCGCCGCCGGGCCGCTCGCTCTCCCGCAGCAGCGGCGCAAGCCGCGAGGTGAGGATCAGCGGGGCCACGGCGTTGATGCTCACCTGCTGGAGCACTTCCTGCACGGACAGGTCGTGCAGCGGCGTGGGGGCGTAGACCGAAGCGTTGTGAACGAGCACGTCGAGCCGCGGCAGCGAATCGGCGAGAAACGTCGCGAACAACTCGACGGCGGCCAGATCGAGAAGATTCACCTCGTGCGTCACGGTCGACGCGCCGATGGCGCGGAGCTCATCGGCGAGCGTCATCGCCTCATCGCGGCTTGCGTGGTACGTCAGGACGATGTCGCAACCGCCCTTGGCCAGCGCGAGGCACGTGGCACGGCCGACCCGCCTCGCGCCGCCGGTGACCAACGCCACGGGCCGCGAACCGGAGATCGCGTCGACCGTGGCGGCTTCCACCCTCGCTCCCTCCGCCGGCGGCGTGTCGAGCCGCTTGGCCGACTCGGCCCACGCATCGACCGGGGCGTCGACCGGCACCTGGCGAGGACGGCGGAAACGTTCGAGCCTCCGGCGGCGGAGGATCACGCTGAGCATCGCGATGATGCCCAGCAGGAGGATGATGACGAGCACGAGCATCCACAGCGCCCACCATCCCACCGCCGCGAGTCGAGGATCGGCCGGGGCCGCATGTGCCGCGACCTCTTGGGCGAGGGTGATGGGAGGCCGGAAGGTGACCATGAATCCGATGATACGGGACGTCGGCGGCCATGCCGACGAGGGGCGTGGGCGGCGTTGCCCATCGGCCTCCGGGCCGCCCCCCTTCGCGGCCCGCCCGTATGATTCCTCATGCCGTACTACACCAAGCTCGGACTGCTCCCCCACAAGCGTCACGTCCAGTTCCGCCGCCCCGACGGTGCGCTCTACTCGGAGGAGGTGTTCGGCACCGAGGGTTTCGTCGGCCCCACCACGACGATGTACCACATCCACCCGCCGACCCAGGTCGCCGGCTGGAAGCCCATCGCCTCGACCAAGGTCGAGTACGTCGAGACCGAGATCATGCGGATGCGCCACGTCATGACCGGCGGCCAGCGCATGGACCCCAAGGGGGACTTCATCACCGGCCGCGTGGTGCTCTTCGGCAACTCCGACTGCGAGATGGCCGTGTGCAACCCGGCCGAGCAGATGAAGTACCACTTCAAGAACGGGCAAGGCGACGAGTGCATCTTCATCCACTTCGGCAGCGGCACCTGCCACACGATGCTTGGCACGCTCAAGTTCGGCCCCCTCGACTACCTGGTCATCCCCAAGGGCGTCATCTACACGATCATCTGGGATGAACGACGCAACGGCCCCGACGGCAAGCCCGTCGACGGCGGCCCCTCGACCGAGAACACGCCCTTCGGACGCTACCTGCTCATCGAGACGGTGAACGGCAGCCACATCGGCCCGCCGCCCCGCTACGTGAGCAAGGCCAACGGTCAGTTCCTCGAGCACGCCCCGTACTGCGAGCGTGACATCCGCCTGCCCGAGATGCCCATGACCTTCGACCAGAAGGGGGACTTCCCGGTTCGCATCAAGGCCCGCGACTGCATCCACGAGTACGTGTACCACTACCACCCGCTCGACATCGTCGGCTGGGACGGCTGCTACTACCCCTTCATCTTCAACGTGCGGGACTTCTCGCCCATCACCGGGCAACTCCACATGCCCCCGCCGATCCACCAGACCTTCGAGGCGCACAACTTCGTCATCTGCTCGTTCTGCCCTCGCATGCTCGACTACCACCCGCACGCGATCAAGGTGCCGTACAACCACAGCAACCTCGACAGCGACGAGGTCCTCTACTACGTCGAGGGCAACTTCGGCAGCCGCAAGGGCATCGAGGTGGGGTCGCTCACCGCGCACCCGCAGGGCATCCCCCACGGCCCGCACCCCGGCACCGTCGAGGCCTCGCTGACGGCGACCTACACCGCCGAGTTGGCCGTGATGTGCGACACCTTCCGTCCCCTCTTCCCCACCAAGGCGGCCCTCGCGCTCGACGACGCCAAGTACCCCGCCAGTTGGCAGGGCGAGCACTTCCCCGGCATCGCCAGCGGCAAGATCGCCATCGGCAAGGATCAGCAAAACAGCGTGCAGGTGCGTGACCACCGGACCGTCGCCAACGTCTGGGCTCCCTGAGCGATTCCCTCGGCCATGAGTCCCCCGGCCCCACCCGACGCAGGCGTGTCGTGGCGTCTGGTCTCGCCCTCGACCTCCGCCGGCGCGGTGGCGTGCCTTGAACTGCTCGGCGACGTCGACGAGGGCTTTCGCCGCCTTGGCATGGCCCCGGTCGCCCCCGGCGACGTTCGACTTCGCCGCCTGGGCCACATCGACCACGCGTTGATCACCCGGCCATCCTCCACCATGGCCCACGTGATGCCTCACGGAGGCGTGGCCATCACCCGCGCGGTCGAGGCCGCGATGGAATCGGCCGGCATCCGTCGCGCTCGCAAGGTCCCGCCCGAGGTGACCTTTCCCGAGGCCCGAACCCCGCTGGAGGCCCATGTGCTCGCGTTGCTAGCCCGGGCCGCCAGCCCCAACGCCGTCGATGTGCTGCTCGACCAACCCCGCCGGTGGCGGTTGGCCGGCTGGGACGCCCACAAGCCCCCGCCACGGCCTCGCGACGAGCGGGACCGCCTCCTCGACCGGCTGATCGACCCGCCGCTGGTCGTGGCCTTGGGGCCGCCCAACGTCGGGAAGTCGACGCTGCTCAACGCCTTGGCGCGGCGGCGAGTCTCGATCGTCGCGGACCAACCGGGCACCACCCGCGACCACGTCGGCGCCCTCATCGACCTCAATGGCTTGGTCGTCCGGTATGTCGACGCGCCCGGCCTTCGCGACCACGGCGCGGACCCCATCGAGGCACGCGCCATCGAGGTCGCCTTGGGCGTGGCCCGCGCGGCGGATCTGGTGATTCGGGTGGGCGACATGGCATCGGCCTGCCGCCTGCCCGCCGACCTGGCGTCGGCTCCGGGCCTCGACGTGCAGACCCGCGCGGACCTGCACCCTGGCACGAACGACGCGGCAGTCCGACTCGAACGCACGCACCTTGATCCCGAGCCTTCGGCCGCTCGCCTCGCCGACGCCATCTCCGGGCGACTGCTCCCTCCCGACACCACCCTCGACGACTCGCCATGGGCGATGCCGCCCGTACCCGAGTGACCGTCGATCATCCCGTGATCGTCGTCGTGCAAATGACGACAGGCCCGGCGATGCCGGGCCTGTCGAGTCGAATCGTGCGATGATCACGCATGATCACGCATGATCACGCGATGATCACGCGACCTGTCGATCACTTCTTCTTGTCGGCCAAGGCCTTCTCGACCGCCTCGGCGAGCTTCTCGCCGCGGAGGTTGGAGCCGATCACGGTGCCGGTGTCGCCGTCGACGAGGAACGTCGCGGGGATCGAGCTGATGCCGTAGAGCTGGGCGATGCGGGCCTTCCAGTAGCCGCCGTCATAGACCTGCGGCCACGCCATCTCCTGCTTCTCGGAGACCGACTTGATCTTGGCCTCGGATTCGGGGCGATCGAGGCTGATGCCGAGCACCTCGAAGCCCTGCTCGCGGAACTTCTTGTGCGCCGCGACGACGTTGGGCATCTCGACCATGCAGGGGCCGCACCAGGTGGCCCAGAAGTCGAGCAGGACGACCTTGCCCTTGTAGTCTTCGGGGAACTTGAGGGTCTTGCCGTCCATCGTCTGGGCCTCGAAGGCCGTGATGGGCTTGCCGACGCGGTGATCGGGCGGAGGCAGCACCTCCTCGACGTCCTTGTCGGACTTGGCCACGCTGAAGGAGGAGCCGTCGGCGGCCATGTCCTTGATCTCGTACGCCACGCCGGCGATCTTGAAGGGCTTGCGGACGTCGTACTGCTCGCCGCGACGATCGAACGAGCCGTTGCCGTTCACGTCGATCATGAACGTGATGCCCGACGAGGACTTCTCGTCGGCGGTCAACTCGACGCCGCGGAAGTCGCCGGTGCACCCGTCGTCGGAGAGCATGACCTTGTACGTCTTGTCGCCAAGCTTCGCCTCGCCCTGCCGCGCGTAGTCGCGGTAGACGAAGAGGACATCCTTGGAACTGGCGCGACCGGGATCCTTGGGGTCGAAGCGGTAGGTTCGCAGGTCGCCGTTGAAGGCCTTGTCCCCTTCCCCGATCTTCAGGGACGCCATGCCGTTGTAGATCTTCTGCTTGTCGCCCTGCGCGGAGGGACGCATCTCGCTCTTCCAGCCCGCCGCCGCGTCATCGGTGTAGTCGCCGTTGCCGTTCGAATCGATGAACATCTTCGGCTCGCCCTCTTCGGGCTCGAAGATCGCCACGCCCACGGCCTGGCCGGTCGCGGTCTTGAACGGCATCACGCCGAAGAGCAGACCGGAGAGCCCCTCGGGCAACTTGGTGGCCGACGCGGGCTGCTCCGTCGAGAGCTTGACCTGAACGGGCCGGTAACCGCCAAGCGCCCCCGCGGCGCCCGACGTGACGGGCGCCATGTTGACGACGTCCGCGGCGGAAGCGGCCGCGGCGACGAGGGCGATGGGAAGAACGGTCGCGAAGCGTCGAACTGCTGCCATGTCATCACTCCTGAAGTTGCGTGGTCCCTGAATCGAGACGTCCGGGCGTCCTGCGGTCGGGGATGGTACGGTCGGGATCGTCCCGGGTCCGCCCCTATCTTTCCCGGCACCGCCATCCCCGTTCGGAGCCAACCAGATGTCCGTCCGCATTCGACCCGTCATGCCGCAGGATGTTCCCCTGCTGTGCGAACTGATTCGCGACCTGGCGGTCTACGAGAAGCTCGAACACGAGTGTCGCGTCTCACCCGAGGGCCTGCACGCCGCCCTTTTCGGACCACGCCCTTCGGCCAAGGCCCTCGTCGGGGAGTTGTCAGGCGTGCCCGAGGGCTTCGCCCTGTACTTCACCAACTTCTCGACCTTCCTCGCCAAGCCCGGGATCTACCTCGAGGACCTCTTCGTTCGCCCCCATGCCCGGGGCAGCGGCTTGGGGAAGGCCCTCCTCGCGAGCTTGGCCAAGATCGCCGTCGACGAAGGGTGCGGCCGCGTCGAGTGGTCCGTGCTCGACTGGAACGAACCCGCCATCGGCTTCTACAAGCGCCTGGGCGCGGTCCCCATGAGCGAATGGACGGTCTTCCGACTCACCGGCGAGTCGCTCGGCGATGTCGCCGCCCTTGCGCCCCGCTAACCGTCCTCCTCCCACCGTGCCCCGATACAAGCTCACCATCGCCTACGACGGCACCGACTTCTGCGGCTGGCAGAAGCAGGAACCCCTCGCGCCGCCCGCCGACTCGCCGCTCCCCGCCATTCCCGCGGCGATGATCGCGGGCACGCTCCACGACGCAGAGGAGGGCGCGGACCGCCTCCAACTCCGGACGGTGCAACACGTGGTGGAGCGAGCGGTGGTGCAGATCGTGCGTGAACGGGTCGTGCTGCACGGCGCGAGCCGCACCGACTCGGGCGTGCACGCCCTCGGACAGGTGGCCGCCTTCACGTGCTCGGGGGACGACGAAGGACCCGACGCGCCACGGGGTTGCGGGTGGCCCCTCTCCCGCGGCACCGAGCGACTCCGCCGCGCGCTCAACGGGCGACTGCCCGAGGACGTGGTCGTGACGTCCGTCGAAGCGGTGCACGCCGAGTTCAACCCGATCCGCGACGCGACCTCCAAGGCCTACAGCTACACGCTGCACGTGGGGCGCGAGCGTCCGCTTTGGGATCGCCGGTTCGTGCATCAGGTGCACGACGAACTCGACCTCGACGCGATGCGGCGGGCGGCCTCGCTGCTGACGGGCACGCACGACTTCGCGGCCTTCGCCGCGGCGGGTCACGGCCGCCAGAGCACGGTGCGGACGATCTTCTCGTGCGACGTGACCCCCGTGTCGCCCGATCGCCTTCGGATCGACGTGAGCGGCAACGGCTTCCTGTGGAACATGGTGCGGATCCTCGCCGGCACGCTGGTGGAGATCGGCCGCGGCCGCAGGACGCCCGAGTCGGTGCCGGAGATCATCGCGTCGGGCCGTCGCGAACGGGCCGGTCCGACCCTGCCGCCGACGGGGCTGCGGCTCGAGTGGATCCGCCACGGCGAGGGGTGATCGCCGGGCTCAGGACTCGGCGCGTCGCATCCACTCGAACTCGAAGGGCTCGAGATCGGCGACGAGCTTCTGGCGCTCGGCACCGAGCTGATCGCACTTGCGAGGATCGCGCCAGATGTCGCCGCCGGCCATGTCTTGGTCGATCTGCCGAATTCTCGTCTGCATCTGCTCGATCTTCTGCTCGAGCTGCTCGGTGGTCATGCGTTCGAGCTTGCTCGCGCCGGCCTTGGGCGCCTGAGCGGGGCGGGCTTGGGTCTGGGCTTGGGTCTGGGCTTGGCGCTTGCGTTCCTCGGCGAGGCGACGCTGACGTTCGGCCTCCTCGACGCGGGCCTTGGCTTCCTCTTCGACCCTCGCGGCGGCCTTGCGGCGGGCGACGTCCTTCTGGTGCCATTCGGTGTAGGTGCCGGCGAAGATCTCCGCGCCTCCCTTGCCGTCGAGGACGAGCAGGTGATCGCAAGTGTTGTCGATCAGCGCACGATCGTGGCTGATGAGGATCATGGTGCCCTCGTAGCCCCCTTCCATGCCCAGTGCGTCCTCGAGGCGTTCGGCGCTGGGGATGTCGAGGTGGTTGGTGGGTTCGTCGAGCACGATGAGGTTCTTCGAGCTGGCGAGCAGGCCCGCGAGCACGGCACGGCTTCGCTCGCCGCCCGAGAGACTTCGGAGCATCTTCTCCTGCTCGCTGCCGCTGAAGAGGAACGCGCCGGCGAGGTCGCGGGCCTGTTGCTCGCTCATGGCCTGGGCGGGGGCTTCCTTGAGGATGACGCCCTGCAGGTAGCGGTAGACGGCCTGATCGAGGTCGAGCCCGTCGTGGGTCTGGCGGTAGTAGCCGACCTTGACGTTGCTGCCGATTCTGACGGTGCCGGCGTCGGGCTGCACTTCACCCAGCATCGTCCGGACGAGCGTGGTCTTGCCCGCGCCGTTGGGACCGATGATGCCCCACCGCTCGCCTCGCTCGACCTTCACCTCGAGGTCGCGGAAGAGCACCTTCATGCGGCCCTCGTCGTCGCGGTACTGCTTGGAGAGTTCGCGCGTCGACACGACGATGTCGCCCGTGCGTTCGGCCTTGGGAAGCTGCAGCTCGAAGGTGCCCATCTCCATGGGCTTCTCGAGCATGTTGTTGGCCTTCTCCCGCTCGAGCCGCGTCTCGCGTCCCTTGGCCTGGCGGGCCCTTTGGCCGGCCTTGTAGCGGCGGATGTAGGCCTCTTCCTTCTTGATCTTGTCCTGCTGCGACTCGTAGGCGCGGAGCATGACCATCCGTCGCTCGGCGCGCAGCTCGCGGAACTTCTCGTAGTTGCCGGGATAGTCGATGATGCGGCCCTGCTCGACCTCGATGATCCGGCCGACCACGGCGTCGAGGAGGTAGCGGTCGTGGCTCACCATGAGCACCGCGCCGCGGAACTCCCGCGTGAGGAAGTCCTCGAGCCAGAGCCGCCCCTCGATGTCGAGGTGGTTGGTGGGCTCGTCGAGCAGCAGGATGTCCGGGCTTTCGAGCAGCAGCGTGGCCAGCGCGAGCCGTCCGCGCTGCCCGCCGCTGAGCTTGCCGACGGGAAGCGAGAACTGCGCGTCGGTGAAGCCCAAGCCGTGGAGCACCTCGGCGATGCGGTGCTCGACGGCGTATCCGCCGGCCGCCTCGATCTGCGTCTCGAGCTTCTCCTGCTGACGCAGCAGCTTGTCGAGGTCGTCGCCCTTGGCGGTGGCCATCTCCTCGAAGACCTGATGGAGCTCGGCGTGCAGGGCGTGGAGCGCCGCGAAGGCTCGCTCGGCCGAGTCCTTGAGCGTCTCGTTGGGATCGAGGTCCGGATCCTGCCGCAGGTAGCCCACGCGACAGCCTCGCTGCACGACGACCTGGCCCTGATCGGCGGGAATCATGCCGCAGAGGATCTTCATGAGCGTGGACTTGCCGCAGCCGTTGCGGCCGACCATGCCGATGCGATCGCCGGCCTCGATGGTCAGCGAGACGCCGTCGAGAATGATGTCGGTCCCGAAACGGTGGGCGATGTTGGTCGCGGCGATCAGCGGCATGGACCCGGAGGATACCCGCCGCCCGCGAGCACGCGGCGTCGCCCGCGAGGAACAACCACCAAACAAAGCACGACCGGACCCGGTCCGAGCATCCGCTCTCCCGCAGGTGCGAATCACTCGGCATGACCTCCGAACCCGGGCCATCGGCCTCCGGCCACCTATCATCCGCCCCTATGGCCACCGCGACCGCCCCCGACCACGCCTCCGCCGCCAAGACCGCCAAGCGGCCCTCCGACCACCTGCCCGACGCCACCCTCATCGGCTGGCTCAAGGACATGCTCCTGATCCGCGAGTTCGAGAACCGGACCGCGCAGGCGTACCAGCAGGCCAAGATCGGCGGCTTCTGCCACCTCTACACCGGCCAGGAGGCGCTCGCCGTGGGCACCATCGCGGCGGTGAACCACGACGACCCGATCGTGACGGCCTACCGCGACCACGGCCACGCGCTGGCCCGCGGCATGTCGCCCGAGGCGTGCATGGCCGAGATGTTCGGCAAGAGCACCGGCTGCGCCAAGGGCAAGGGCGGCTCGATGCACATGTTCGACCGTCCCAACTGGCTCTTCGGCGGCCACGGCATCGTGAGCGCGCAGAACGCGCTGGGCACCGGTCTGGCCTTCGCCGCCCGCTACGAGTGGGAAGTGCTCGGCCAGTCGGTCGAGGGCGGAGAGGCCAAGCGGAAGGTCGCGCTCACGTACATGGGTGACGGCGCGCTCAACCAGGGCGTGCTGCACGAGTCGATGAACCTCGCCGGCCTGTGGTCGATTCCCGTCATCTACATCGTCGAGAACAACGGCTATTCGATGGGCACCGCGATCGAGCGCGGCACCACGATGGCCAGCGACCTTCGCAAGAAGGCCGAGGCCTACGGCATGCGGGGCGAGATCATCGACGGTCTGGACGTCGTCGATCTGTACAACCAGTTCAAGCCGTTGGCGGACTGGTGCCGCCAGGAGCAGCGTCCGGCCTTCGTCGATCTCAAGACCTACCGCTACCTCGGCCACTCCATGTCCGATCCGCAGAAGTACCGGACGAAGGAAGAAGTCGATCAGTACAAGGCCAAGGACTCGATCGATCGCCTGGCGTCGCAGCTCATGGACACCAGCACCGACCGCGCCAAGGCCAACGGGGGCCGCCCCGTGATGACCGAGCAGGCCTTCATGGACATTCAGTCGCAGGTGAAGGCCGCGGTGCAGCGGGCCCTCGAGTTCGCCGAGAACAGCCCCGTGCCCGACGTCGCCGCCGAGCTGTACAGCGACGTCTACCTCAACCCGATGAAGAACCTCAGTCCGATCGCGGACTACACCATCGGCTCGAAGAACCCCCTGCTCTGACGCCCGCCGCGCCGACGTGCGTCGTTCGCGACGCCGGAGGTCTCACGCTCCGTCCACGATGAACTCGCCTTCGGCGACCTGTCGCACCACGCCCAGTTCCCGCAGCGCGATGAGGGCGGCGTCCTGCTCGGCCTTCTTCTTGGTCTGCCCCCACGCCGCCTCGAAGCGGCGGCCGCCGATCTCGACGCAGATCTTGAAGCACTTGGCGTGATCGGGCCCCTTCTCGTCGAGGATCCGATACGACGGCGAATGACCGAACGTCTGCTGGGCGTGCTGCTGGAGGACGCTCTTGAAGTTCTGCTGGTGACCGCCCTGGGCGGTGCGATCGATCAGTTCGGCCAGGAACGGCCTGATGAACGCGGCGGCCGCCTCGAAGCCCCCGTCGATGTAGACGGCCCCGATCACCGCCTCGAGCGCCGAGGAGGCCAGGCTCGCGGGCAGCGGCCCGGCGTTCTGCATGCCCTTGCCGAGGACCAGGTGCTCCTCGAGGTCCAGTCTCGCGGCGATGATCGCGCACGACTCCCGGGAGACCACGTGACTCTTGATCTTGGTCAGATCCCCTTCGAGCAGCAGGGGGAATCGCCGGAAGGTCAACTCCACCGTCACGAGGCCGAGCACGGCATCGCCGAGGTACTCGAGCCGCTCGTTGCTGTCGATGCGGCTCTCGGCCGTGCTGGCATGGGTCAGCGCGAGTTCCATCAGGGCCGGATCCTTGAACCGGTACCCGATGCGCTGTTCGAGAGATGTCGGTGCTCGCTCACTCATGGACCGTCGATGCCGCCCCCGCCCCGTCCATGTTCTATCGGACATCCCCCGCCCTCGTCCCCACCCATGACCTGCCCCTCCGCGCACCCGAACGTCCTACGTACCGACTGGACGGAGTCGAAGGCGGACGCGGCGGCGATCGGGGTGGCGGGCGTGAACACTCGCGGCTATCATCAAGGCCCAGACCCAGGCTCCCGGGCGAGCCGCGGCCGGGCATGGTTCCGTCCGTCGGGGCCGTTGGCTTCGTCAGCACGTTTCACCGTCGCCTCGGGGCGACTTTTCGTCAGGAGACCTGTCCATGCATTATCCTCACCGCATCAGCCGCATCAAGCGCAAGCGAGCCATCGGCTTCCGCGCCCGGATGAAGTCCACGACCGGACGCAAGATGATGAACCGCAAGCGTCGCGTCGGCCGTTCGCTGAACGTCGCCGACAAGTGATCGCGGAACCCATCCGATCGTCGCGACGCCGCGGCCTCCGCGGCGTTTTTTCATGAACTGGCGTCGTGCGGAGGGCGTTCCCGGGTATGCTCGACCCATGTCGTCCGGTCGTCGCGCCTTCACCCTGATCGAACTGCTGGTGGTGATCGCCGTGATCGCGTTGCTGGTGGGCCTGGCCTTGCCCGCGCTCTCGCGGGCCCGCGAGGCCGGTCGTGCGACCATCTGCCTCTCCAACCAGCGGCAGATCGGCATCGCCCTCTCGATGTACGCCTCGACGTACAAGGAGTGGATCCCTCGCGAATCGGGCAGCAGCGAGACCGGCAGACCCGTTGCGCCGATGCACCCGGGATCCGGGTACAACCTCGCGTGGGCGTTCTCGCTGCGTCCTTTCCTTGATCCCCTGGCCCAGTGGACCACGCCCGACGGCGGCCTTCGCGATCAGTACGCCAATGCCAAGTACTACCGCGATCCGTCTCGCCCGAAGGACCCGCACAACATTCACTACGTGAACAACGGCCTGACCTTCCGGTACCGGGGTCCGACGACGACCCCGCTCTGCCTCTCGCAGGGCAAGCCGCCCTCGCCCCTCCACCGCTACACGCGGCCGGCCTCGGCGATCCTGTACCTCACGTGCTTCACCGACGACCCCGGCGGCGCGAGGTTCGGCGCGTGGTACGGCTCCAACACCGAGGCGACCATCGCGATCTACTACGACATGTGGAACGAGGGCAATGTCAATCGGGCCTCGTCGTCCGATCCGACCACGTCGCAGCGGACCGCGCCCGAGCGGCACACCAAGGGCTCCAACTGCCTGTGGTTCGACGGCCATGCCGCGACGGTCGCTCGCCAGTACGTGCTGACCGTGACCAACTGGGACGACGGCGACTACGTGCGATGAGTCGCGCCGCCTGAACCTGCGCGGACGTCGCTTGCTCAGGAGCCCGACGGCGGCTCCTCGGGAGCCGAGGCGAGTTCCCGCATGGCGGCCAGCGCCTGGCGCAGGGTCGCGGGCTCGGCCTTGACGGGCCTGAGCACGACCCCGCCCTTTTTCGCGGGCTTGACGCCCTCGCCGGCGGCCACGGGTTCGGGCGTTGCCGCGGGCACGATGACCACCGGGGCGGCGGTCAGGCCGGTGTTGAGGATGTTCTCGCCGCCAGCGCCTTCGAGGCGGGGCGGGGCGGTGCCCTCGCGGGTCCCTCCGGAGGCCTGGATCTCGCCGTTCTTGCCCACCTGGTCGAAGCGGACCGACACGCGGGTGCTGACGCCCCGCTCCTGCATCGTCACGCCGTAGAGCCTGTCCGCCGACTGCATCGTCCGCTTGTTGTGCGTGATGACGATGAAGCTCGAGCGATCGGTGTACTCGCGGACGACGCTGTTGAAGCGGCCGACGTTGCCCTCGTCGAGGGCGGCGTCCACCTCGTCGAGCACGCAGAAGCAGCTGGGCTTGCTGCGGAAGATGCTCATGAGCAGCGCGACGGCCGTCAGCGTCTTCTCGCCGCCCGAGAGCTGGCTGATGCTGCGGGGCTCCTTGCCCGGCGGCTTGGCGATGACCTCGATGCCGCTCTCGAGCAGGTCGGTCTGGTCGGTCTCCACCTTCCGCACGGTGCCGTCGGCGTCCTCGACCTCCTTCATGAGCGGCATGAGGCGAACCTCGGCCTTGCCGCCGTTGAAGAGCTTGCGGAACATGCCCGAATCGCCGCCGAAGTTGGATTGGATGCGGCCGAAGACCTCGCCGAAGAGCGTCCGGCTGACCTCGTTGAGGCGTTCGATGAGTTCACTGAGTTGGCGGCACGCGGCGTCGATGTCGGCCACCTGCCTCACCAGGTCGTCGTTCTGCTGGGCCAGGGTCGATTCCTCCTCGATCGACTCGAGGTTCACGCTGCCGAGCTTCTTGATGGCGTCGCGGGCGGCGTCGATCCGCAGGGCGGCCTCGGCGGTGTCGATCCTCGCGACGTCGCCGCCGGCCATCATCTGCTGATACTCCGGATGCTCGGCCTGCAGGTCGAGTTGCAGGTCGTCGTGCGAGCGTTCCTGCAGGTTCTCCCGCTTGACCTCGAGCTCGCGCTTCTGGAGTTCGAGGGAGTGCCACTCCCGCTCCACCGCGCTGAACTCATTCCTGGCCGAGTTCACCTGGAGGCCGATCTCCTGCACCTGCTGCTCGGCCTTCACGATCGCCTCGTGGGCGGCCTGCACCTCGGCCGTGAGTTGGATGACGCGGGCCTGCGCGACGGCGATCTGCTCCACCGCTTCGTCGATGGTCTGGCGATGCTCGGCGATCCTGGCGTCGAGCCGCTGCACCTGGGTGTCGAGTTCGCGGGCTTGCCGAGCGAGTTCGTCGCGGGAGATCTGAAGCCGCGAGAGTTCCCGACGCGCGGCGCTGAGCTGCTCGGTGAACCGGCTCACCTCGACCTTGGCCGCCGTGGCCTGCTCCACCGCCGCGTCGGCGCGGATCTGGATGGTCTTGACCTCGGCCTCCAAGGCGGTCGCCGCGGTCTGTTCCTCCTCCTGCAGCCGCCCGAGGCTGTCGGCGCGGTCCTTGAGCTTGGCGCGATCCTCCTCGAGCTTGGCGAGACGCTCGCCGAGCTGGGCGGACTCCTGCTCGAGCGACTGGCGCTCGCGGCCGACGCGGGCGGCATCGGCCTCGAGCCGCTCGGCGCGGTTCTGCTCCGTCAGCGCCAATCGCTGTGCCTGCGCAAGCTCGTTGCGGGTGCGACCGGCCTCCGCCGATGCCGCGCCCGCCTCGGCGTCGAGCGCGCGAAGCTGCTCGCGCTGCGCGTGGAGCTGGGCGGCCAGGTCCGCGACCACCCGCTGGAGCGTCTCGAGTTCGATGCGACGGCGCAGGATGCCGGTGGACTCGTCGGCCGCGCCCGCGCTGCCCGCGTGCACCCGCCCATCGGCGTCGATGAGGCTGCCGCCCTGCCGGGTGATGAAGCGACACCGCCGACCGGCGAGGGGGCCGGCCGCCAGCAGCATCGCCGCGTCCACGTCGTCGACGAGGAACGTGCGACCCAGCAGCCGGTCGAGCAGGTCGTGCAGGCCCGCGTCGTCCATGTGGCCGGTCCGCGGCCGCACCACGCTGCGGAGCGACAGCACCCGCGGCGAGGGCGAACCGTCGCCCGGCAATCCCGCCAAGGCCTCGCCGAACGCCTCTCGCTCCGATCGAGCCACGCCCGACTTGGGCAGGAACGCGACGCGGCCCTTGACCTGCGCGAAGTCCTCGCGGGGCGGCAAGGCCGCCATCGACTCGATCACCAACGCCTGGAGGTCGGCGCCAAGGGCGGCCTCGACCGCCGCGGCGGCGTCGGCATCCACGTCGGCACGGGTCTCGATGAGGTCGGCCAGCGGCGCGACCACGCCCGCAAAGCCCTTCCCGGCGTCGCGCACGGCGAGCACCTGTCGCACCGCCTGCGCGAACCCCGCCCGGCTTTCGACCATCTCCTGCAGCGTGGCGCGGCGGCTGTCGTTGCGGACCATCTCCTGATCAAGTTTCGCCACCTTGTCAGCCAACTCGCGGCGATCGGAGCTCAGCGTGCCGAACCGCGACTCGACCTGCTTGAGGCTCGCCTCGAGCGAGGCGACCCGCTCGGAGGCGGCCGCGGCTGCCGTGCGCGTCTGCGCCACCTGCGACTGGAGCGACTCCTGATCCTTGGTCACGCGGCCGGCCTTGTCGGCCAACTGGGCGATCTGCTCCCGCACCGCGTCGGCCCGCTTGGCATCGGACGCGATCGAGGCGAGCAGGCCGATGCGTTCGCGGTCGATGCGAGCGGCAGCCGCGCCCCGGGCGTGGGCGGCCTGACGCTTCTCGTTGAGCTCCTCGAGCACGGCGGCCCGCTGCTCGCCCGCCTGCGCCAAGCGTCCCTCCGCGCCGGCGACCTGGGCGGCCATCTCGGCGGTGGACTTCTCGTACTGCTCGATGGAGCGTTCGGTCTCCTGCCGCCGCTGCTCGACGGCGACGAACCGATCGCGATCGAGCGCGGCCTGCCGCGTCGACTCGCCGATGGCACGCTCGAGCATGGTGCGACGCTGCGTCGCCTGCTGCTCGGCGTGAACCGCCGAGAGTCGCTCCTGCTCGAGGGCTCGGTGACTCGAGGCCGCCTCCTGCCTCGCCAGTTCCGCGCCCTGCCGGCCGGCCTCGAGGTCGGCCAGCTTGACGCCCGCGGCCTCGCGAACGCCGCCGAGTTCGTTGTGCCGCGAGGCGATGGAGACGATCCGCTGCTCGAGTTCGTCGTACTGGTCGAAGGCGAGCGCAAGACGCCACGCCTTGAACTCGGCGTCGAGTTCCTTGAACTTCCGGGCCTTGGCCGCCTGCCCTCGCACGAGGCGCAAGCGACGCTCGGTCGAATCGAGCTCTTCCCTCGCCGTCGTGAGATTGTCCTGGGCCCGATCGAGCTTGCGCTGCGCCTCGATGCGACGCTGCTTGTACTTGGCGATGCCCGCCGCCTCCTCGAAGATCACGCGGCGTTCCTGCGGGCTGGCGAGGAGCATGGCGTCGACCTTGCCCTGCTCGATGATCGAATACGCGTCCGCGCCGACGCCGGTGTCGAGGAAGAGTTCGCGGATGTCCTTGAGTCGGGCCTTGCGGCCGTTGATCAGATAGGCGCTCTCGCCGTCGCGATAGAGGCGACGCTCCACCTCCACGACGTCGGCGTCGATGGGAAGCAGCCGCCGACGACGCACCGACGCGTCGACGACCGACTCCTCGCCCGTGGCGGACGAGTCGTTCGAGGGCGAGGCGGGGGCGGCCTCGTCGGCGGAGGCGGTCGCGACCGATTCGGCGACGGGCGCCGGCGACGCGACGGCTTCGGCGTCGCCGCCGGGCACGACGATGGAGACCGGCTGGGCGAGATCGTCGACGGGTCGTTCGACGACGGGGTTCTCGAACGTGAGCGAGACGCTCGCCATGCCGCCGGGCTTGCGGCCGGCGGAACCGGCGAAGATCACGTCGAGCATCTCGGTGCCGCGAAGGCTCTTGCTCGATCGCTCGCCCAGGACCCACTTGATGGCGTCGACGATGTTCGACTTGCCGCAACCGTTGGGACCCACCACGCCCGTGATGGGATGGTCGAAGGAGAACTCGGTGCGATCTGCGAAGCTCTTGAAGCCGCTGACGGTGAGTTTGGCGAGCCGCATCGCGGGGCCTCCTTGCGTGGTGAACGCGGCGATCCGTCGCCGCAGGCGGGTGAAGACCACAAGATATGGTGGTCGCCGCCGCCCGCCCAACACCAGCGACGCTCGGCGGCGCAACCGACAACTGCTCCACACGACTTCCCGATCACTTGACGGCGCGAACGAACCGCGAACACGGCGGCGTTCGTCGGGTGTGCTCGGGAATCACTTCGGCGTCGGCTTCACGATCGGGACGACCTGGGGCTTCTCGCCCTCCTGGCCTTGCGGGGTGGTGGCGGGCTCGATGGACGCGGGCTGATCGAGCACGATCACGTCCTTGTCGTCGGGCGTTTCGGGGCGTTCGCGGACGGAAAGGGACGACGCCGCGGCGAGCAACTGGCTCTTGAGCTTGTCCGTCTCGGTGGCGAAGGCCGCCGAGGTGGCGCCGGCCTTGAACATGGCGTGCAGGGCCCCCACCACTTCGGAGTAGGACATGTCGAGACCCGGCCGAGGGTCGCCCGCGGCGCGTCGCTTGGCGAAGAAGGCGATCATGTCCGGCAGCGTCTCTCTCGACTGCTGGACGAGCGGACGATCGGAGTTGAACGGCTTGTAATAGACGCGGACGGTGTTGTCACCCTCCTCGGCGCTCATCATGAGGCGATCACCCCACGCGGTCACGACGCTGGGCCGCCTCACCGCGAGATCGGACCCGAAGAGCACGACGCGCGGGCGTCCCTGCTGGGCGATATAGATCAGCGGCTCGCCGATGGGCACCAGGTCGACGAGGAACTTGTCCTCGATGAGCCGACGCTCCACCCCGGCCAACGCGCTGGGCGGGAAGGCCATCTCGGAGAGGATCTCGAGTTGCGTGGGCGAATAGCGAGGTTCGCCGCGGTCGCGATCGGCCCGCTGGAGCGTCGAGAGACGGTTGAACTGCACGCGTTCGGCCCGCCGAGCCAAGGCTTCGTACGCCGCCACGCGGGTCACGAGATCCTTCTCCCGGAGCAGGTCCTTGAGCACGCCGTCGACGGTCGGGCCCGCGTCGATGCGGCCGAGCAGTTCAATGGCCCGCGTGCGGACCGGGCCTTGGGTCTTCAGGGCGAGGGTCTTGAGCGGTTCGGCCGCCCTCGCGTCTCCGAGTCGAGCGCCGGCCCGGAGTCCGGCCATCTGAGGGGCCAACTCCGGGAAGTCGTACAACTCGCGGATGAACGGCAGGGCCTTCTGGCCGAGCGCCTCGAGCGCCCATGCCATGTTGTTCGCCATGATCGGCTCGGCCTTGACGCCCTCGACGTAACGCCGGGCGTACTGCTCGGGCACGTTCTGGTCGATGCGCAGGTGCCGCACCAGTTCGAGGAACTCGTCAGGGGTCTTTCGGAAGCGGACAGGCACTCGGAGAGCGATGCTGCCCCCGATCCCCGTCTGCTCGCTGGGGCCGCTGCGACCGCGGGCCGTGGGCCCGTCGTCGCCGGGCCCCTCGGGGAAGCGACCGTTGATCGCCGACGTGATCGAACGCACGAGTTGGAAACTCGGCGTGTTGACCACCATCTCGATCTGGAGCGGATTGGTGACGATGCCCCCGTCAAGCACGCGACCCGCGGTGCGAGTCACGCCCGAGTCCTCCTTGCCCGGGTCGGCGAAGGGATTGATGAAGATCGGTCCGCGGCACCTGGCGATCGTTCTGGCCTGCACCTCGCCGAACGTCCCGACATCACCGATGCGAAGGTCCGTCGTCCACAGCGCGCCTCCGTCGAGACTGCTGGCGTTGATCGCCCGCACGTACACGTCGAACGTGGCGTTGAGGGGCGCTCCGGGCGGAATGGCGGCCTGCACCAGCACGACCGCCACGTTCTTGTCGCGCAGCATCTGGCTGGGCGTGAGGCCTTCGATGGCGGTGCCCTTGAAGTCGTTGGACTTGCCGATCCCCATGAGCCCCATCTGCCGTTCCATCGTGGCGCGGATGGTCTCGGGGAGCACGTCGCCGCCGGTGCCGTTGAGCCCGACCACCAGACCGTACCCCGAGACCAAGGTGGGCTCGACGCCCAGGAACGTCACTTCGGCGCCGATCGTGCCGCGGAGCAGCGACGGAACATCCCGGGCGGGCTGGACGGCCACGGGCGTCGGCCGGGGCGTCGAGGAGCACCCCGACAACGCCGCGGCGGCGACCAACGCGAGCAGGAAACCAAGGCGGGATGCTGGGCTGACAGCGTTCATTCGGCGGTTGCTCCGCAAGAGACAGGGTCGTCAATGGACGAACCCGGGATGGAATGTACGGGGGCCCCACGACGCAGGGTGCATCCCGCGGGCACCGCAGCCGCCGCCGGCACCTAACCGACAGGCACACCACGGCGGATTCCCACCCTGCCCCCAGGATGAGGAATCCTCCCGATCTCATGGCAAGAGGTTGGCAAATGGTCACTTAGCCACAACTGACAGGCCACACACAAAAAACCCCCATCATTTTGTGTAAGTCCATCTTGAAGCCCCCATGGGTTGTGGTATGCTGTACCCGCTCAGCGTGCCCGACCCAATCGTGAGGGTGTGAGTTCACGGTTGAAGGGGATGGTCGGGAGGTGAGGCTTCTCTCCGTGGAACACTGGCGCAGCGTCGCCGGCGTCAGGATTCTGGCCGTGTCGTGTTCGGGTTCGAGCATGGGACGGCGGGAGTCCGGAATTGCTGGAAGTCTGCGTGCGGCCAGGCCAAGGGGAGCGGGTGGCGTGACGGGCGGATCGCGGCGAAGGGGTTGGCACGTGTTGGCACGTGTCGGCACGTGACGCCGCGATGGGCGGGAACGGTGGGCGGGTTGAACGGCTGAAGAGGTGGCTTCGTGGGCGTTCTCAGCGATGGACAAATTCGAGATCACGTCAAGATCGAACCCTTCGAGCGGGTGGTGAAGCGGCCTGGCCGCATCAGCTTCGGGGTGTCGAGCTACGGCTACGACGTGCGCGTGGGGACGCGGTTCAAGGTCTTCACGGCGGCCACCCGCAGCGGCGACGCGGCCGTGGTGGATCCCAAGGCCTTCAGCGATGACATGATGGTCGAGGTCGACGTGGCCTCCCGTCCGGCGGACAAGCAGTACGTCATCATTCCGCCCAACTCCTTCGCCCTCTGCGAGACCGTCGAGTATCTCGAGATCCCTCGGGATGTGTTGGCGATCTGCGTGGGCAAGAGCACATATGCCCGGTGCGGGCTGATCGTCAACGTGACACCCTTGGAACCCGAGTGGCGAGGCAAGGTGACGTTGGAGATCAGCAACACCACCCCGCTGCCGGCCAGGGTGTACGCGAACGAGGGCGTGGCGCAGCTGATTTTCCTGAAGGCCGACCGGGTCTGCGACGTGAGTTACGCGGACAAGGGGGGCAAGTATCAGGACCAATCGGGCCTGACGCTCCCCCGGGTCGACTGACGCTTGGCCTCCTCCACCCCGTTCGTCCATTCATCTCCGTTCATGTTGCGGGTCCTCGTTTCGTTCCAGCAGTTTCGGCCTTTCGCGGTTTTTGGCGGCACGCGAGATCGACAACAGGCACGCTCGCATGTGTGAGCGACGTGCCGCGGCACCTTCGAGTCGCGTCTCCGGCAGAATCCGTTTCATCGTTCCCCTCTCTCCGTCCCATTCACGCCCGTACGCAGGATGCCCATGAGAATCGCACGCAAGTTCACCGCCGCAGGACGCGACCCCTTTGCTTCCGTCACTTGGGTGAAGCGTCAATCGAAGATCACGAACCCTGACGGGTCGGTGGTCTTCCAGATGGACGACGCCGAGGTGCCCGAGAGCTGGTCGCAGCTCGCCACGGACATCATGGTGAGCAAGTACTTCCGCAAGGCGGGCATCCCCCAGCCCGACGGCACGACCGGCCCGGAGAAGTCGGCCAAGCAGGTGATCCACCGCCTGGCGGGCTGCTGGCGTCACTGGGGCGAGAAGCACGGGTACTTCGACACCAAGGAGGACGCGCAGGCCTTCTACGACGAACTGGCGCACATGATGGTGCACCAGATGTGCGCCCCCAACAGCCCGCAGTGGTTCAACACGGGCCTGAACTTCGCGTACGGCATCACGGGCCCGGCGCAGGGGCACTGGATCGTCGATCCCAAGACCGGCGAGCCCTCGCTCGCCTCCGACGCGTACACGCACCCGCAGCCCCACGCCTGCTTCATCCAGAGCGTGAGCGACGACCTAGTGAACGAAGGCGGCATCATGGACCTGTGGGTCCGCGAAGCCCGGCTCTTCAAGTACGGCAGCGGCACGGGCACGAACTTCTCGAACCTCCGCGCCGAGGGCGAGAAGCTTTCGGGCGGCGGCCGCAGCTCGGGCCTGATGTCGTGGCTGAAGATCGGCGATCGTGCGGCGTCGGCGATCAAGAGCGGCGGCACGACGCGCCGCGCGGCGAAGATGGTCTGCCTCGACATGGACCACCCCGA
>JBBAVG010000049.1:24225-27037 GCA_040397805.1 Phycisphaerales bacterium | reverse complement strand
CGGGAATCGCCCGCTGCGAGTTCGAATACCCCCTGCCACTCGGCGACACGCTCGCGCTCCTCGAGCTGTGCGAACGTCCGCTCATCAGCAAGATCCGCCACCGAGTGACGCACGAGGGCACGCTGTGGGAGGTGGATGTCTTCGACGGCGAGAACGCCGGACTGGTCGTCGCCGAGGTCGAGCTCACACATCCTGAGGAGCAGGTGGCACTCCCTGCCTGGGTGGGCGACGAGGTCACGCACGATCCTCGATATCTCAACGCCAACCTCGTGAAACGGCCCTTCACCTCTTGGTGAACCAAGGCCAAGGGGCAGGCCGATACACTTGAACGAGTGAAGGAACGTCGCCCCATGACCACCCAACCCATCTGGCACGCCGCCGCGGACTTCGCGGCACGCCAACACCAAGGCCAACTCCGCAAGGACGGCGTGACGCCCTACATCAGTCATCCCTTCCGGGTGGCCATGGTCGTTCAAGCGGTCTTCGGGCTCGACGACCCCGAGGCGCTCGCGGCAGCGGTGCTGCACGACACGCTCGAGGACACACGCACCGACTACGAAGACCTGCTCGAGACTTTCGGCCCCTGGGTCACGCAGGCGGTGGCCACCCTCTCCGACAACAAGTCGCTCCCGAAGGACGAACGCATCGAGGACTACCACCGTCGCTTGGCCGACGCCGAGCCGCGGGTGTTGGTGGTCAAGTTGGCGGACGCGTACGACAACTACATGGACTCCCTGCCGCCGCGGGGCGACCCTTCGCTTCACGCCAAGACCCGCCGCAAGGGGCAGCGACTGCTGGACGCCCTTCGCCACCGCCGCGACGATCACCCGGCCTTGACGCGGGCGTTCGGGATCCTTGAGGACACGCTGGGACCGGCGATGGCCGCCGGCACCCCTTCGCACGCTCCGTAAAGTCGTCGCATGGCCCGGACGCCGATTCGCTGGATCCTGCTGACCGCCGTTGGCATCGCGCTGTCGGTCGGATGCGCCGCGGCCATGATGGCGAGCACGCGGTGGATCATCTCCCACCGGGCGGGGCCGTCGTACATCTGCCTTCACTACGGATCGATCGGACGCGGCACCGACGCCTCCGCTCCGGCCACGACCTCGCCGTGGTCGATCGACGCCTGGTCGGCCGCCCGCTCGGATTCGGTCGGGATCATCTGGGTGCCTGAAACCACCACCTTCCCCAACGGCTCCGTCCGGTGGTATCCGCTCTGGCCAGCCATCCCGGCGGGGATCCTGCTCGCCGGCTTCTCGCTGTTTCGACACCGCCTGTGGCACTGGAGCCATTGTCGCGGCTGCGGCTACAAGCGGGTCGGCCTCACCTACGACCTGCCGTGTCCAGAGTGCGGCGTCGTGCCTCGTCGCTCCCGCCCCTAACCTCTTCGGCCGCATGCATCTCCCCCACTGCACGCCTTCCGCCGCTTGGAGTTCGGCCTCGCCCGCGAGACTGGCGTCCCGCATCGCCACCGACTCGCCGCGAGGGTGTCGCGTCGCGTTCATCGGCTTGGCGGACGACCTGGGCGTCAGACTGAACTCGGGACGGGCGGGTGCGGCGGGCGGGCCCGACGCGATTCGAGCCGCCTTGTGCGGCTACGGCGTTGCCGAGCCGCACGGGTTCGACTTTCCTCGAGTCTTCGACGCCGGCAACATCACGCCCGCCGCGGGAGATGACGCCGCCGCGTTGCTGGAGACGCACCGTCGCGTGCGCGAGACCGTCCGGGATGTCGTGGCGGCGGGACTCTTTCCCATCGGGCTGGGCGGCGGGCACGACCTGACGCTCCCGTTCGTGGCGGGCGTGATCGATGCCTCCCGGCAGAAGGGTGTGGTGCCGCCGCTGGCTGGGCGATACTTCGATGCACACCTCGATGTCCGCGACACCACGGGCTCGGGGATGCCCTTCCGTCGCCTGATCGAGGATCATGACGTGAAGTCGCTCACGATCACGGGATTCAACCCGTTCGCCAATGCACGCGAGCACGTGGCTTGGTTCCTGGATCGTGGCGGCGTGATCGAGCGGGACGTCCGCTGGACGCCGCCGACCTCGCCGTGCTTCGTGAGTCTCGACCTTGACGTGCTCGATGCCGCCCATGCCCCGGGCGTGAGCGCCATCAACCCCGCGGGCTTGGCCCCGTCATCACTTCAACCGCTGATCGAAGCCGCGGGCGCATGCCCATCCGTGGCCTGCTTCGACGTGATGGAGTTGTGCCCCGTCCATGATCAGGGCGCCCGCACGGCCCGTCTCGCGGCCCACATGGTGCTGGCCTTCCTCCGCGGCATGGCGAGCCGCCCGGAGTCGCCCCGGTGACGCATGACCTCGTGATCGCCAACGCTCGCCTCGTGACGTGCGCCGGCCCCGCGGTTCGTCGCGGCGCGGCCATGGGCGACCTGGCCATCGTGGAACGCGGCCACCTCGTGATGGATGCGGGGCGAGTGACCTCGATCGAAACCGGCGGCATCCCCGAAGCCAAGGCGACGATCGACGCGGCGGGGCGAGTGGTGATGCCGGGGCTCATCGACTGTCACACGCACGCGTGCTGGGCCGGGGACAGGCTCGACGAATGGGAGCAGCGACGCCGTGGCGTTGCCTATCTCGACATCCTCGCCAAGGGCGGCGGGATCATGTCGACCGTTCGCAGCGTGCGAGCGGCCTCGAAGCAGACGCTGGTGCAGGGCATCCTCGAACGGGCCCGGCAAGCCGGCGCCCGAGGCACCACGACGCTCGAGGTCAAGAGCGGCTACGGGCTGACGCTCGAGGCCGAACTCGCCATGCTGACGGCGATCCGCGAGGCGTCGTCCATCGCGGCTGA
>JBBAVG010000049.1:22705-24125 GCA_040397805.1 Phycisphaerales bacterium | reverse complement strand
TGCGGCATGCACATGGCCGATGGTCGATTCGCACCCCTGCGTCGCTTGATCGACCTGGGCGGCGCGTGCGCCGTCGCCACGAACTGCAACCCCGGGTCCGCCCCGTCCATCTCGATGCCGCTCGCGCTCGCGATGGCCGTGCGGCACTGCGGGCTGACCCCTCAGGAGGCCATCGTCGCGGGCACGGTCAACGCGGCCCATGTTCTCGGCCTCGACGACGTGGGCCGCCTGATGCCGGGCCTCAGGGCCGACGCGATCCTGCTGCATCACCGCGACGAGCGGGCGCTCGTGCACGATCTGGACGCGGATCACGTCGCCGGCGTGATCTTCTCGGGCCACGTGGTTCCCTCGGTCTGAGAACCCGGTCGATCGGCCCATCCCCGAACCCGAACGCCGTTACCATTGGGACGTGCTCGGTCAGGCTCCCATCACGGTCTCGGTGCTGCGGCACGTTCGGCGTCGGTGGATCCTTCGCCGATCCATCGCGTGTGCATTGATCGGAGCCGCGTCGGGCGCGGGACTGACACTTGCGGGCGTGACCGTGGCGCGGCTCTCGGGCTGGTTCCCGCTGGGCTTCGCCCTGCCGGGCGACTGGGCGGCGTGGGCCGTGCCGTTGGCGGCCTCGTGCGTTGCAGGCGGCGTCCTTGGTGCCGCCTGGGCGATGATGCGACCTCCCTCCCTTCGCAAGGCCGCGTGGATGGCCGACTCCCACCACGACACCCGCGACGCGCTGGGCGGCGCGATCGACCTGATGCTGGCGGCCACCATCGCGCCCGACCAGCGCGGGTTCGCCGCCGTGCACCTGGCGAGAGCGGAAGCTCAGGCCGCCAAGGTCCATCCGCCCGCCGTGGTCCCCTTTGCTCCGCTCAAGAAGAAACGCGCCCTCCGCGCGTTGCCGCTGCTGCTGCTCGCCACGGCCGCGGCGGGTTTGTGGATGCCCACGCTCACCCGCTCGTCGGTGGCGTTGACGCCCGAGGACTTCCGCACCACCGCTCCGATGTCGATCGAGACGCAGGTGGTGCAGGACATGACCGCCGCCGCCACGGCCGCCGCGACCTCGCTGCCTCAGGCATCGGTGGGCGAACTCGATTCGCTCAGGGCCCTCGAAGAGGAGTTGCGTCGTTCGCCTTCGGCGGATCGAGCGTTGAGCGAGCGTGCCGCAGGCCTCACGGAGCAGGTGGCGAGCCGACTCGACGAGGCGGCCAAGGAGGCGCACGCCACCGATGAAGCCGTGCGCCGGGAACTGCAGGAACGGATGAAGCAGGCCTCGCGAGGTCGGAGCGATCTCGAGGCGGCCCTCCGGGCGGGCGACTTGGCAGGCGCGGCGGCTGCCGCCGAAGAGTTGGCACGCCAGGCCCGCTCGCTCCCCGCGGCAGAGCGGGCGCGCGTCGCCGAGGATCTCAAGCAACTCGCCGAGGCG
>JBBAVG010000049.1:0-22605 GCA_040397805.1 Phycisphaerales bacterium | reverse complement strand
CCATCCGGATCGGATGCCTTGGAGACCTCGCCCCCGACGTCGGCCGACATCGAACCGTCGTCACAGCCCGATGCCGCCCCCTCCGAGTCGGAGCGGGCGAACCAAGCAGCTGAACAGACATCGCAGCCGACGGCCAAGCCAACACCGCGGCCGGACACCACCACGCCGTCGGCGAGCGAATCCGAGCGTCCGAAGTCCCCGATCGAGTCGCTCCGCGAGTTGGCGAAGAAGGCGGCCGAGGAGATGCGTCAACCCGTGCCCCCCGCTGGGTCGCAGACGCCGCCGTCGCCCACACCCGCACAAACGCAGGGAGCATCGAGGCCGGAACCGGCGAGCACCCCTCAGCCCGCGCCGCCGGGCAGCGAAGGGCGGGAGGGTGAAGGATCCCCCGAGCGCCCTGAAGGAGGCAATGACGCAGGCACGCAAGCGGATGCTCAGCAGGGTGAGCGGCGGGCGAATCAGCAGCCGGCTCCGGGCACCGGGACGCCGCAGCCGCCTCAGCCTCGAGCGCAGCCGCCATCGGGCAAGGCACAGCCCAACCAAGCTGATCCGGCGGCATCGCCGCGATCCGGCGGCACCGGCGGCGGCACCACGCCGACGCCCGAGCGGATCAGCGAACGCACCACCTCGCCCGAGCCGGGCCAGAAGGGCACGGAGGCCCCCGCGTCGTCCAAGCCCGTGCCGTCGTCGTCGTCCGGGTCGGCCACGCCACAGCAGGTCGCCAAGCCCATGGGAGAGGCTGCTGGCAAGCCAGCGTCGGACCCGGTGAAGCAGTTGCCGCTCGACGCGGACTCGCCCCGACCGAGCGAGCCGTCGCCGCAGACAGTGCCCACGCCGCAGCAAGGGTCGGAATCACCACCGGTCGCGGCGAGCGAACCCACTCCCAGCCCGAGCCCCGAGGCAGGCCGTCGGCCTGAAGGCGGGGAGCCGCCCGCCGGAGAGCAAACTCCTTCGGCGATGGAGCGGATGGCTGAACAACTCCGCCGCATGCAGCAATCCGGCGAGCAGTCGCAACGAATGGCCCAGCAAAGCGAGTCGCTGCGTCGCCAGGCCCGGGAGATGCTCGATCGCATGACGCCTGAGCAGCGTCAGGACGCCATGCGGATGGCTCGCCAAGCGGCCGAGCAGGGCAACGGACAACCTCAGGGCCAGCAGGCTCCCCAGGCCTCTCGACCGACTCAGGGCGGCGGGAAGGGCGGCGGCCAAGGAACTGCCGAGCTCATGCCCGGGCAGCGTCCCGATGGCCGCGCGGTGGCCGAGGGCGGAGCGAGGCCGATGCGTGGCGGCAGCGACGCCGGGCGAGGCACGGGCCCGGTGGCGGAGCCTCGGCCGTTCACGCCGCGTCGCGATCTGGGGAGCGTGCCGGTGGACGGGATCGATGCCCGCCGCATGCAGGATCGCGACCCGGGGTCTCGAACGGTGGCGGAATGGGATTCGCCGCCCCGGCCCGGCGACCTGGGCGGGAATGCCCCCCGGGGCCCGGTGATGGCGGAGGGGTTGAACGAGGCGGCCCGCGGAGCCCAGCGGGCGATCGAGACCCAGCAGGTGCCTGCTCAGTACACCGATCTGGTCCGTCGCGTCTTCCGACGGTATGTGGAGCGTGCGACGCCCCCACCCCCTGCAGACGGCCCCCGATAGGCCCGGGCGGACCGGCATCGACTATCATCGGGCGTGAAGACCTTCGCGATTCGACTCATGCTGCCGGTCTCGACGTGCCTCCTGTTGGGGGCGTGCACCACCGGCAACGAACGGGCGACTTTGGGCAACGGGTCGGCGGGCAACGCGGCGTCGCTGCCGGAGTTCGTCGGCCGAGGGGAGGCTCCGCCTCCGGCGTCGACGGGTTCCTCGATCGAGGGGCTGTCGCGGGCGAACTGGGCGCCGATGTACGTCGTGGTTCCCACCGACGGGCTCGCACAGAAGCCCACGTACGCCAGAACGCATCTGTGGGTGAACGAAACGGCGCGGTCGCGCGGGCAGATGCCCACGATCGCCACCTCGCTCGAACTGGAGACCTCACGCCCGTGGGCCCAGGCCGGAGAAACGGCCGCGAGCCCGTTCCTGGCGGTCAAGGACGGCGTGCGGATGATCGTCTGGGACATGTGGTGGAACGACTGCCCGGGGATCGAACGGGTGCGTCCTCCGGTGAACTACGTCCGCACACCCCCGGAGACGCTCCGGGTTGTTCCGCCGGTGGAAGAGGATCTCTCGCAGGCGGCCGGAGCCCAGCAGTGAGCGGCTCGCCGCTGGACGCCGAGGGACTGCCTCGGGGCTATCCGTTCCGCGCCGCGTACGAGATCACGGCCCGCGAGGCCAAGCGACTGCTCGATGCGGGCGGCGATGCCATCGTGATCATCGACGTTCGGACGGTTCCCGAGTGGGAGCACGCTCACGTGCCGGGGTCGATCCTCATTCCGCTCGACGAGATCGAGCGGCGGGCCGATGAAGTGGCTCCTGCCCCGGGGCAGATGGTCGCGTGCCTGTGCCACCACGGCGTGCGATCGCTCAAGGCCTCGCTGGCGTTGCGTCAGTTGGGGTTCCCCGGCGCCATGTCGATCGCCGGGGGCATCGACGCGTGGTCGATCGCGGCTGACCCTTCGGTCCGCCGGTATGAACGTGCTGGCGGCGTGATCACGCCGCTGTGAGACACGGGCCCGATCGGGCCCACCGTCGATCGGGCCTCTCGCGCGATCAGGCCCACCGCGCGAGGAACCAGTTCTTCTTCCCGCGACGGATGGCCGTGACCTTGCCGTGCAGCAGGTGCTTGGCGGTCAACGCGGCATCCGCGGCCGCCTTTTCGCCGTTGACGAGCACCGAGCCGCCCGCGAGGAACTCCTTGGCCTCGCGCTTGCTCGAGGCCAGCGCCGTCTCGACGAGGAAGTCGAGCAGGGGCACCCCTGCGCCGTCGAGTCGGGACTTGGCGAAGGTGTTGCCGGGCACGTTGGCGAAGACCTCGTCGAGGAGTTTCTCGGGCAGGCCGGAGACGTCGCCCGAGAAGAGGGCCTTGCTGGCGAGTTCGGCGTTGGCCCGTTCGGTGGGCCCGTGCAGCAACTCGGTGGCGGCGGCGGCCAGGGCGCGGTGAGCGTCGCGTTGGCCGGGGTTTCTCGCGTGCGAATCGGCCAGTTCGGCGATGCGCTCGACGGGCAGGAAGGTGAAGGTGTTGAGGTAGTTGACGACCAGGCTGTCTTCGGCGTTGAGCCAGAACTGGTAGAGGGCGTAGGGCGAGGTGCGGTCGGCGGTCATCCACACCGCACCCGACTCGGTCTTGCCGAACTTGGTGCCGTCGGCCTTGGTGACCAGCGGGGTGGTGAGACCGAAGGCGACGGGATCGACCTGTTGCGTGGCGGCACCCACCTTGCGGATGAGGTCGGTGCCGGCGACGATGTTGCCCCACTGGTCGCTGCCGCCCATCTGGAGCGTGACGCCCATGGAGCGGTGAAGGTGGAGGAAGTCGTACGCCTGCAGGATCATGTAGCTGAACTCGGTGTAGCTGATGCCCTGCTCGCGGTTCTCGAGGCGGTCGCGGACCGAGTCGCGTTGGATCATTTCGTTGACGCGGAAGTGCTTGCCCACGTCGCGGAGCGCGTCGAGGAAGCTCATCTTCGTGAGCCAGTCGGCGTTGTCGACGATGACGGCGCGATTGGAGACCCCGGGGGAGAAGTCGAGGATGGTGCCGAAGATCCGCATCTGGCTGCGGACGTTCTCGGCGACCTTCTCGCGGGTGAGGAGCTGACGTTCAGAGCTCTTGCCGCTGGGGTCGCCGATGAGGCCGGTGCCGCCGCCGGCGACGACGACGGGCGTGTGTCCGGCCCGCTGGAAGTGGGCGAGCAGCATGATGGTGGTCATGTTGCCGATGGTGAGCGAATCGGCGGTCGGGTCGTAGCCGATGTAGGCGCGGCGTTCGTCGGCGCGACCGGAGCCGAGATGTCGCGCGAGCCCGGCCTCGTCGGTGACCTGTGCGATCCTGCCGCGGCGGCGGAGTTCCTCGATGAATGTCGCCATGAGGCCCAAAGGTAGGCCCAGCGGGAGCCCCGACGGGCGACCGGACTCAGCGGGCCTCGGCGATCACGCCTTCCTGATAGGCCTTGACGAGTTCCTCGAGCAGGTCGATCGAACGGCGGATCTTTCGGCCCATCCGCGTGTCGCCGATGGTGCGGGGGGCCGGGTAGGAACGCACGGTGGTGATCCTGGGCACGATGTCGGCGTCCTGCTGGATGGCGGCCTGCACGCCCTTGAAGGGGGCGTGCTCGGCGAGTTCGATGGCGCCGGGCTTGAGCACGAGGGTGTACCCGCGGTCGCCATACGCCTGGCTGAACGCGCCGTCGATGGTGATGGCGTTGCCGCCCCGCTTGACGGGCTGCTCGCCCTTCTCGATCTTGACCGGAACGTGCCCGTTGACGACGAGCACGTCGTCGCCCATGCCGAACTGCCGGCCGATGCGGCGGATGAAGTCGGCGTCGTGCATGAGGTCGAAGTAGGCGTTCTTGTGCTCCTTGTGCGTCGCCTTGTCCGCGAGCAGGGCGGTCTCGAAGGTCGCCATCTTGTCCTTGCCGAAGAGGGGCGACAGCGGTCCGCACCAGAGGTACCAGAGCCAGTCGGCGTCGGCGTCGACGCCGAACCAGCGTTTGCGCATGGCGCGTCGGACGATCGAGCCCAGCGCGTCCATGAGGTCGCGACCCGATCGCATCGCCCCGTCGACCAAGAGGGACTGGGGCGTGCCGTCGGCCTCGACGGGCACGCACGCGTGAAAGAGGAGCACGTCGTCGCGGCGGGCCCACATGGCGCCCTTGCGGACGAGCCACTCCATGTGCTCGCGGAGCCGCATCGACCGCGTGAAGCTCTCCTTGAGCACGTCGATGCAGGCCTGTTCCTCCGGCGAATAGGCGTACGGATCGTCGGGATCGATCGTCGGCAGGAAGGTGTCGAGCAACGGGTGCTCGACGCCCTCGATCACGACCGTGCCCTTGGCCTTGTCGATCCGGTGGAGCAGGCGACGGTGATCGAGGTTCCACTCGGGGTGGCGTTCGATCATGCGGCCCTCGGCCTTGAACTGCATGACGGCCAACGCCTTCTGCATGCGGGCGACGGTGCGCACCTCGCGCATGCCCTCGCCCTTGGGCATGAAGTGCTCGGCGGGATCCTCGCCGTAGACGTCGCGGACGAGTCGCTCCAGCGGGGTCGTCAGGATGCCGTACCCCTCTTCGAGCTGGGCGGCCCGCCGATACCTCGCGCTGAACCGGAGCACGTTGAGCATGCACGGCTCGTGGCCGAGGTGCGCGCCGATCCAGATCGTGTCGTGGTTGCCCCAGAGCACGCTGACCTTGGGCTGACGCATGAGCGTGTCGATCACGCGGTCGATGCGGGGGCCGCGGTCGCCGAGGTCCCCCGCCACCAGCAGCTCCTCGCAGCTGAGGTTGCGGATCAGTCGAGCGCCCGCCCGCACCGCGCCCCAGTCGCGATCGAACCGAGCGAGCCCGGCGATCATCTCGCGGACGTACTCGGGACGCTGTCCGCTGCCGAGCTCGATGAAGAGCTCCCGGAAGGTGTCGGGCAGCAGCCGCTCGAAGTGATCGCGACGGAAGGTCCGCCGGATCGCACGGACGATCTCGAACTGGAGCGTCAGCATCGACTGCACCCACTCGAGCCGGCGGCCGCTGGCCACCACGTCGCGGCTGAAGGCGTTGATCGCCTCGCGCGGGTAGTAGAGCACCGCCAGGAACTGCGACTGCTCGGCGGGGCTCAGCCGCCCGCGGAGCGTCTGCTCCACGAGTTGCCGCAACGCGCCCGAGGCGTTGTTGATCACGTGACGGAGCTTGACGTCCTCGCCGTGCACGTCGCTGATGACGTGCACCACGCCCGCCGGCAGCGTGAGCTTCGCGCGGAGGGCCGCCGCCTCGCTCACGGCGCGATCGGCCGTCGGGAACTTGGCGGCAAGGGCCTCGAGAACGTCGCCGTGGTCGATTTCCGTGGTCGGGGACATGACATGATCCTCGCCGTGCCGCCGCATCAGAGTTCGGGCGCGAACCCGCGACGCATCGTGTTCTCCGCGGACGCGCGGGGCTCGACGAACTGGAGCAGGTAGTCCGCCCCGCCCGCCTTGCTGCCCACGCCCGACATGCCGAAACCGCCGAAGGGTTGGCGTCCGACGAGCGCGCCCGTGATGCCGCGGTTGATGTAGAGGTTGCCCACGCGGAACTCCCGCTTGGCCTGCTCGATGTGGGCGGGCTTGCGGGTCATGACGCCGCCGGTGAGCTTGTAGACGCCGTCGTTGGCGATCTCGAGGGCCTCCTCGAAGCTCGACGCGTGCATGATGGCGAGCACGGGCCCGAAGATCTCCTCCCGGGCGATGGTGTCGCCCCGCTTGACGCCGGAGAAGATGTGCGGGCCCACGAACCGAGCGCTGTCGCCCGCCACCGCCGGATCGGCCATCGACGGCTCCACCGCCAGTTCGAGGCGGTTTCCCTCCTCGCGCGCCTTGGCGACGTACCCCCGGATCTTCGCGGCTGCTTCGGCGTCGATCACCGGACCCATGTCGGTGCCCGGCCGCACCGGGTCGCCCACGGTGAGCGCTCGCGTGGCCTCGACCAGACGACGGGTGAAGGCGGCGATGGCCGGCCCGCTCGGGCCCTGCGGGTCGACCACGACGACGCGCGAGCATGCCGAGCACTTCTGACCCTGGAAGCCGAACGCGCTCTGGCGGACGGCCAGCACCGACTCGTCGAAGTCCGCGCTGGTGTCGACGATGAGGGCGTTCTTGCCGCCCATCTCGCAGACGACGCGCTTGACGTGGGTGGCCTTGCCGCGGACGGCGGGATCGACGAAGGGCGATCCGGGCGCGGCGGCCGTGAGGATGTCGAGTCCCACGTCCCGCGACCCGGTGAAGGCGATCAGGGCCGTGCGAGGGTCGCGCACCAGCGCTGCGCCCGTCGTCTCGCCGGGGGCCGGGCAGAAGTGCAGGACGTCGCGGGGGACACCCGCCTCCCAGAGGATGTCGCAGAGGATCTTGGCGATGCCGGGGGTCTGCTCGGCGGGCTTCACGATGGCCGTGTTGCCGGTGACGAGCGCGGCGACCGTCATGCCGCAGCAGATGGCCAGCGGGAAGTTCCACGGGCTGATGACCACCGCGACGCCGCGTGGCTGGTGCCACACCTCGTCGAGTTCGCCGATGAAGCGGCCGAGGCGAGCGCGTTCGAAGAGTTGCACGGCGTGCCGCGCGTAGAACTCGCAGAAGTCGATGGCCTCGGCGACGTCGGCGTCGGCCTCCCGCCACGTCTTGCCCGCCTCGCGGATGAGCACGCCGCTCAAGCCGTCGCGCTGGGCCCGCATGACCGCGGCGGCCCGCACCAGGCACGCGGCCCGCTCACGGGCAGGAACGTCGCGCCATGACTTGAAGGCCGCGTGCGCCGAGGCGACCATCGCGGCCGCCTGCTCGGGCGTGCGGTCGTTGGCCACCTTGGGAACCGTGGCTCTCGCCACGGCCGCCTCGAAGGCGGCCCGCTGCGACGCCACGGAGAAGTCGCGGAAGGGCTCGTTGACGAAGGCGCGATCGTCGCCCACGCCCCGCTCGGCCGGCGACAGGGCGTGGCGTTCGGGCGCGGCGGCGACCAGATCGACGGCGGGCGCCTGTCCCAACGGAGCCTGCGGCGCCTTGAGCAGCGCCGCGGGGTCGGCCTTGTCCATGAAGCCCGCCTTGAGCCAACTTTCGTTGCTGGTGTTCTCGAGCAGTCGCCGCACGAGGTAGGCCATGCCCGGGATCATGTCCCCCACCGGCACGTACTCGCGGATGCGAAGCCCCATCTCGCCCGCCGCGAACTTGAGCTGGTCGGCCATGCCGTGCAGCATCTGGAGTTCGATGGCGTCACGCGGCAGCCCGCGTTCCTCGAGCCCCGCCAGCGCGGCGGCGATGCTCCGCACGTTGTGCGACCCGAGCGCGAGCTTGATGCCCCCGCCCTGCGACCCCTTGCGAGGAGCCGCGTCGAGGAAGGTGTGCACCATGCGCTCGAAGCAGGCGTCGGTCTCCCACTTGCGGTTCCAGACCGGGCAGGGCCAGCCGTGCATCTCGCTCTTGATCGTCTCGGCGTCCCAGTACGCGCCCTTGACGAGCCGCACGGTGACGACGCGGCCCGTGCGGCGGGCCCAGTCGATCATCGTGCGGGCGTCCTCGACGCCGCTCTTGAGGTACGCCTGCATCGCCAGTCCGCCCTCGAACCCCACCTTCTCGACGCACCGCTGGAAGAGGGCGATGGTGAAGTCCTTGAGGGCGTGGTGCTCCATGTCGAAGTTGACGAAGACGCCCTTGGCCTTGGCCGTCTCGAGGATCGGCACCAGCCGCCCCATGAGGTCGCGCATCGACCCCTCGGTGTCGATCGGGTCGCAGCGGGCCGAGAGGGCGGAGATCTTGATCGAGACGTTGACGCGCGGGATCGGGCCCATGTGGTCCGATTCGAGCCGCGGATCGGGCTTCCACGAGGCCACGCTCGCGGGCAGGTTGTTGATGAGGTCGAGGTACTTGCGGGCGTAGTCGTCGGCCTCGGCGTCGCTCACGCATGTCTCGCCGAGCAGGTCGACGCTGAAGGCGACCCCTTGGTCCCACATCGTCCGAAGGCCGGGCAACGCGCTGGCGGCATCGACGCCCGCGATGAACTTGCCCGCCATCGCCTCGATCTGCGACGAAATGGTCCTCGCCGCGGTCCCCGGGAGCAAACGACCGGCCTTGAGGGCGGCCGAGATCACGCCCGGCACCGTCACGCCCGGCTGGGACAGATAGTCCTCGAGGTGCTCGAAGACCGTCTCGGGCGTCTTGAGCATGGGGAAGCAGTCGACGAAACGGAAGAGCTGCACCTTGAACTGCTGGTCCTTCATGGACCATTCCATCAGGGCGTCGTTGTAGAACTTGGCCGAGAGGACGCCCGACTTGTGGGCGCGGGCCCGCTCGAGCATCTCGGCGCCCAGGGCTTGGATGCGAGCCTCGTTGCCCGACGCGGGGCTCGCGGTCGGCGGCGTGCGAGAAGGGACGGTGACGGCGGGGGCGACGGGCTTGGGCTTGCGCGAGAAAAAGGCCATGCGGAAGGGTAGGGGGTTCGTCGGGACGTTCCGAGCCCCGAAGGGCGGTCCGCCGCCGCTCGCGTACCATTGCCGTCCATGCGTCCACACGCCCCCAGCCCCACCGTTGACGCCGTCATGGCTGCCGAGCGGGCGGCCTCGTTCACCAAGCGTTCCATCAAGAGCGCCTCCAAGAAGTCCGGCCTGCTGCTGGCCCTCTCGATGCTCGACCTGACCACGCTCGAGGGCAAGGACTCGGTGGAGAAGGTCCGCGGCTTGTGCCGCAAGGCCGTCACGCCCGATCCGTCGCATCCGAACCTGCCCCACGTGGCCGCGGTGTGCGTCTACCCGTCGCTCGTGGCGGTGGCCACGCAGGCCTTGAAGGGCAGCGGCGTGAAGGTGGCGTCGGTGGCGACCGGCTTCCCGAGCGGGCAGTATCCGCTCGCCGTGCGGCTCGACGACGTGCGTCTGGCCATCGCCGACGGGGCCGACGAGATCGACATGGTGATCAACCGGGGCGCGTTCCTCGCGGGTCGCCACGACGAGGTGGCCGACGAGATCCGCGAGGTGAAGCGAGCCTGCATGGAGCCGCTGAGGCAGGGGCGACACCCGGCCCACCTCAAGGTGATCCTCGAGACGGGCGAACTCGACACGCTCGACAATGTGCGCGTGGCCTCCGACCTCGCCATCCGCGCGATGGCCGACGTCGACGACGAGTGCGCCTCGCTGATGGAGGTCGAGGGCCTGCGGCCCGTCGACTTCATCAAGACCAGCACCGGCAAGGTGCAGCCGGCGGCCACGATGCCCGTCACGCTGGTGATGCTCGAGACCATCCGCGACTGGTACCTCGCCACGGGCCTGCGGGTGGGCATGAAGCCCGCGGGGGGCATCCGGACCTCCAAGCAGGCCCTCCACTACCTCGTCATGGTGAAGGAGACGCTCGGGCACCTGCCCGGGGGAGACGCGTGGCTGGCGGCCGACCACTTCCGCTTCGGCGCTTCGACCCTGTGCAACGACATCCTCCGCCAGTTGCGCTGGCTGGAGACGGGCCGCTACGCCGCGGCCCACGATTTCCCCGACGCCTGACGCTGCCCGCAGACGGGGATGACCCGTCCCGCCATCGCCCCGCAAAGCTCATCCCCGCCCCCCTTCCCCCGCCGATACCTCTGCATCATGGATGCCAAGCGAACCCTGACTCCGGCCCTCCTCGCCTCCCTCGCGCTGCTGGCGCCGCACGCCGCGGCGCAGTCGAGCGCGGGACGCCGCGCCCCGCTGCCGACCTCGAACGCCGCCGCCCCCTCGGACGACGCGCTCGAGTTCGGCGACGTCCCGCTGAAGCTGCCGACGGTGGGCCTGTCGATCAGTTGCCCGGTGGGCGTGCTGTCGCAGACCGACTCGGCGGGTCGCGACTCGGCGATCGTGCTGGTGCCCAAGGACACGACCTGGTCGCTCAAGGTGCGAACGCCCAGGACCACGGATGTCGACGCGACCATCGAGCACGTGGCCGACACCACGCTCAGCGCGCTCTTCGAGGCCTACGGCATCGACGCGGGCGCGGCCGCCCAGGCCACCGCGTCGGGCAAGCTCAGCCGCGAACCCGCGCCGGGCGAGAAGCTGACCATCGCGGGGCGCGACGCGGCCCGGTGGTTCATCGAACTCCCGTCGCTCGAGGGCAAGGAGCCGCAGGTCCGCGGCTTCTCGGTGGTGCGTTGCTCCCCCGGCCAGTTCGTCGTCTTCGAACTGCTCACGACCCGAACCTCGTTCGCCAAGGCCCGTCGCGTCACCGACACGATCATCGCGACCACGACGATCGAGGACCCGGCGGTGATCCAGGCCGAGCGTTCCGCGGCGGTCGCCGCGGGCGTCAAGCTGATCGAGTCGGCGGACTCGACCTCGCTTCGCGGCTTGGTCGAGGCCTTCCCGGTCCGTTGGGAGCGTCGCTACGTGCCAGGCGCCGACGGTTCGACCCGCAGCGCCCGCGAGGTCGCCTATCGCCGCATCAAGTACATGTACGGCCCCCGCAGCCTGCTCGACACCCAGGGCGGCACGGTGAAGGCCAGCGGCAACCGCACCGAGGGGTTCATCGTGCAGGTGGACGCCCGCATCCTCGGCGCCGACAAGTCGGTGACCGACTCGTGCTCCGTCTACTTCATGTCGCCCGACCGCACGGAGGAAACCTGGACGGTCACCAACGCCCACCGCGCCTCCCCGGGCGCCAGCCCGCAGGTGGTGACCGAGACGGGTGCTCGCAACGGCCAGAGCATGGTCGTCCGCACGGAGGGCAAGGGCGTGCCCGCGGCGTCACACAAGCCCATCCTTCAGGGCGACGGCTACCTGTGCCAGGTGGAGGCGATGATGCTCCCCTTCCTCCTCATGCGCAGCGGCACCGAGGTCTCGCACGGCTTCTACGTGTGGAACTCGCTGGAGACCAAGGTGGTCCTCCGCAAGGACTCGCTGGCCGCGGCGACCCTCGACGGGGGCGAGCGGGGCTGGCAGATCTCGACCGAGATGGTCGAGGGACGCAAGCCCTCGCTGGCCACCTTCAACGCCTCCAAGCGGTTGGTTCGCATCGACATGCCCGACGGCTCGGTGTGGGAGCCCACGAGCTACGAGGAGCTCCGCCAGATCTGGGAGGCCAAGGGCCTTCCCACCAACTGACCGACATGCCGAACCGAGTCAGCCCGCCCGGGCCTGCTCGAGGGGCAACAATGCTCGAGCATGCCCCCCACCGCCGGCGACATTCTCCGTTCCGCCCTTTCCGACGCCCAATCCGTGCTGGCGACCTTCGTGGCCGATCAGGCCGCCATGCGAGCCTCGGAAGCGGCGGGCGGCGCGCTCATGGCGTGCTATGACGCCGGCTGCAAGGCGATCATCTGCGGCAACGGCGGTTCGCTGTGCGACGCCGCCCACTTCGCGGAGGAGTTGACCGGCCGCTTCCGCGCCGACCGGCCGCCGCTGCCGGCCATCGCCTTGAGCGAACCCGGCCACCTGACGTGCACGGCCAACGACTACGGGTTCGAGCACGTCTTCTCGCGATCGGTGCAGGCGCTCGGAGCCGCGGGCGACGTGCTGATCGCGCTCTCGACCTCAGGCAACTCGGCCAACTGCGTCAAGGCGTGCGAGGCCGCGAGGGCCAAGGGCATGACGACCATCGGGCTCTTGGGCAAGGGGGGTGGCCGCCTGCTGCCGGTCTGCGACCACGCCATTGTCGTTCCGGGGGCGACCTCCGACCGCATCCAGGAGCTGCACATGCTGGTGCTGCACATCTGGGTGGAGATGATCGAATCGGCCGTGGCGTGAGGCCGGGCCCGGTGCCTTGGGCTGCACCGAATCGAGCACGAACCCATGGATTTTGCTTGCCTGCGCCTTGATCCGGTGTTAGGGTGATGGCTCGTTCGGACCCCCGACCTTTCCCTTGCAGGAGCACGCCACGCATGGCCGGAAGCCCCGCCCCGACCGCCGACACGCAGCACGAACCCTCGCCCTTCGGCCCCGGGGTGCCCCCGCTGCCGCCGGACGCGACGCCGGAGCAGAAGGACGCGCACTGGTACAAGCACGTCTACCAGGGCGACAAGGTCCCGCAGCTGACGGTCCGTGCGGTGATCTTCGGCGGCGTGCTGGGCATGCTGATGGCCGCGGCGAACCTGTACACGACGTTGGCGATCGGCTGGGCCTTCGGCGTGGCGATCACGGCGGGCGTGATGAGCTTCGTGACCTGGGGCGTGTTGCGGACGCTCTCGGGGGGTCGCATCAGCCAGATGTCGATCCTCGAGAACAACTGCATGCAGTCGACGGCGTCGGCCGCGGGCTATTCGACGGGCAGCACGATCGCGACGATGTTCGGCG
This sequence comes from Phycisphaerales bacterium, assembly GCA_040397805.1. Classification (GTDB taxonomy): domain Bacteria; phylum Planctomycetota; class Phycisphaerae; order Phycisphaerales; family UBA1924; genus UBA2402. The sequence continues at coordinate 9,720 of JBBAVG010000049.1, read as the reverse complement.
CGCTGCTGCTGCTCGAGGCGATCCCCGAGGGCAAGACGGCCGCGGACGTGAAGTCGTGGGCGATTCCCTCGTCGCCGATCTGGGCCGTGGCGATGTTCACGCTCTGCACGGGGCTGATGGGCGTCTTCCTGGCCATTCCGCTCAAGCGGCAGATGATCAACCACGAGCAGCTCCGGTTCCCCTCGGGCACCGCCGCCGCCGAGACGCTCCGGAGCCTGTACAGCAAGGGGCAGGAGGCGATCCAGAAGGCCTACGCGCTGGTGGGCGGCATGGTGGTGGGCGCGGTGGTGGGCGTGCTCAACACTGGTGAAGGGACGCTCAAGTTCCTGGACAAGATCCTGCACTTCCGCCTGCCCGAGCAGGTGCCGGCCGACGGCCTGATGCAGATCCACGGCGTCAAGATGCAGTCGATGGGCTTTGAGTCCAGCGGCCTGCTGATCGCCGCGGGCATCATCACGCGGATGCGGGTGTGCCTGTCGCTGATGGCCGGCTCGCTGCTCCTGTACCTCGTGGTGGTCCCCGCGCTCGTGGCCGCGGACGTCGAGACCGCGGGCAGCGGCTGGGTGAAGGATGCGGCGGGCGCGTTCACCTACGACCGAACGACGATCAACCCCGACGTGCACGCCAACCTGGCGGTGAGCGGCGGCGGCATGTTCCGTATCACGACGTGGTCGCTCTGGGGCGGCACGGCCCTGATGGTGATCTCAAGCCTCACGGCGGTGGCGTTGCAGTGGAAGACCATCGTCCGGGCCTTCACGGGTCTGGGGGCCTCGGCCGAGGGGGAGACCTCGGCGGGCCAGAAGGCCATCGAGGTGCCCTTCCGATGGATGGTCGTGGGCATGCTGCCCATCACCATCGCCATGCTCTTCGTCCAGATCGTGGCCTTCCACATCTCGTGGTGGGCGGGGCTGATCGCCATCGCGATGTCGGGCGTGCTGTCGCTGGTGGCCTCTCGCGCCACGGGCGAGACCGACACCACGCCCATCGGTGCGATGGGCAAGGTGATGCAGTTGGCCTTCGCCGTCTTCCACCCGGGCCAGATCGTGCCGAACCTCGCATCCGCAGGCATCGCGGCCAACAGCGCGAGCTCCAGCGCGGACCTGTTGACCGACCTCAAGAGCGGCTATCTGCTGGGCGCCAACCCCCGCCGCCAGTTCCTCGCGCAGTTCTTCGGCGTCTTCTTCGGAACGCTGGCCATCGTGCCCATCTGGTTCCTGATGGTGCCCGACAAGGCCGCCCTCGAGAAGTTCGCCGCCCCTGCCACCCGCCAGTGGGAGGCCGTCGCGCGGGTGCTGACCAAGGGTGTCGAGACCCTGCCCGACTCGGCGAAGCTGGCCATCCTGATCGGCGCGGCCGTGGGCGTGCTGCTGCCGCTGATCGACCGATTCGCCCCCTCGAAGCTCCGCCCATACCTCCCCTCGGCGATGGGCCTGGGCCTCTCGTGGGTGGTGCCCTTCGCCAACGCGTTGGGCTTCATGGTGGGCGCCCTGGTGATCTTCGTCTGGGAGCGGATCAACCGCCGCCACGCCGACAAGTACGCCGTGCCGCTCTCCTCGGGCCTCATCGCGGGCGAATCCCTCATCAAGGCGGTGATCGCCATGACCGCCACGGCGTTGGGACTCATGGGCATGAACTGAGCCTGCCGCGGACACGTTCGCGCCCTTGGAACGTGGGAGCGGCGTGAATCCCGTCAGGCCGCACATTCGTCACAGCCGGACCCGGGCTCGCCTGAGGATCGAGCCCGGGCCCCGCTCGGCCCGGAACCTGCCGATAGCACGGGGTCGCTCCGCGCATGGGAGCGTCGCGTCGAGACCCCGCGTGCGACTGAAGTACAAGGCCATCCTGACCATCTGCACCGCCGCCGCCGCCATGATGGCGGTGGTGTGGGTCACGTCACGGTCGATCCTGGGAGATCGCTTCGCCGCCGCCGAGCGGGCCGAGGCCCTTGATGCCGTCGCCCGTGCCGAGGCGATCATCAACACGGGCGGCGAGCGACTCGAGACGATGGCCGCAAACTACGTCGCGCGGGCCGACGTGGCCGCGGCCCTGACCTCGAACGAATCCGCCGCCGGCGTTCCCCAACTGCCGGACCCCGAGTCGCTCTCCTCGCTCAACCTCACCGCCATTCTCGTCTACTCGGACCGGGGCGACCTGACCGCGGGCGTCGTCTCGGACCGGGCCGAAGGCGTCTCGCTGGTCGCGCTCGACGAGACGCTGCGGATCCGCGGCGTGGTCGGTCGCCTTCACGACGGATGGAACTCCAACGGCCTGCTCGCCATCGGCGAACGCTTCTGCCACATCGCGGCCAAGCCCGGCTCGTGGCGAGAGGGCGACCGCAGACCCGTCGGCGGCGTCGTGCTGGCCCGCGCCTTCGACGCCACCGACCTGGCGCAGGTTCGTCAGATCACGCAGGCGGAGGCCAGGCTCTCGCCCAAGGCGACCATGCCTCCGTCGGAGCCGCCGCGGATCCTCGCGGCGGCGGCGGACGTGCTGATCGCGACGACGACGCTGCTCGACGCCGTGGGCGATCCGATCGGCCTGAAGCTGTCGATGCCGCGATCGCTCATGCGGGAGGGGGAGGCGGCCATCAGCTACGTGGTGGGCGCCACGGGCATCACGATGCTGCTGTTCGCGCTGCTGATCGCGGACGTGATCGAGCGCACGGTGACTCGCCGGGTGCGGGCATTGGTCGATGACCTCAGCCGCATCAAGCCGGGTGACGACCTCGAGAACAGCATCCGGATCCAGGGCTTCGACGAGATCGCGGCGCTCGCCAAGGGCATCGACGAGGCGGTCAAGGCGCTCGATCACGCCCGTCACGAGGTGGTCGAACGCGAGCAGCGGTTCCGCTCGATGTCCGAGTGCGCGCCCCTGGGCATCTTCGTGGCCTCGCTCGACCGAACGTGCCGATACCTCAACGCCTCGGCGAGGACGATCTTCGCCTCCAGCCGCACCGAGCAACTCATGAGCGACGTCGCCTCGGTGCTCACCGACGAGGATCGGGCGTCGCTCGAGAAGGCGTGGGAGGAATCGGGCCGGACGGGCGACCCCCTCAGCGGCCGCTTCCGGCTCGAGGGCATCGAGCGGTGGATCTCGCTCCACGCCGCCCCGGTGCGCGACGATTCGGGCCTGACCGGGTTCGTCGGCACGATCGAGGACGTGACCGACCGCATCCTCGCCGAGGATTCGCTCCGCGAGGCCCGCATGGCCGCCGAATCCGCCAACGTGGCCAAGAGCCAGTTCCTGGCGAACATGAGCCACGAGCTTCGCACGCCCATGACGGCCATCCTCGGATTCGCGGACCTGCTCGCCGATCCCTCCGAGACCGAAGCGTCCCGCAACGATCACGTGGCGACCATCCGGCGCAACGCCCAGCACCTCCTGAACATCATCAACGACCTGCTCGACGTCTCCAAGATCGAGGCGGGCCGGATGACCGTCGAGTCGGTCGAGTGCTCGCCCGTCGAACTGATCCTCAGCGCCGCGTCGCTGATGCGGTCCGTCGCCGTGGGCAAGGACCTCTCGCTCAAGGTCCACTTCGAGGGCGAGATGCCCTCGCTCATCCGCACCGACCCCACCCGCCTCCGTCAGATCCTGCTCAACCTCATCGGCAACGCCGTCAAGTTCACGGCCGCGGGCGGCGTCACCGTCACGGTCATCGCGGACAAGGCCGACCCCGACATCGCCAGTTCGCTCACCGTGAAGGTCGCCGACACCGGCATCGGCATGAGCGACGAGGTCCTCGACCGCCTCTTCTGCCCCTTCAGCCAGGCCGACACCTCCATGGCGCGCCGCTTCGGCGGCACGGGCCTGGGGCTGGCGATCTCCAAGCGCCTCGCCGACATGCTCGGCGGCGACATCGAAGTCGAGACCCAGGAGGGCAAGGGCAGCACCTTCACCGTGCGAATCCTCACCGGCCCCCTGGGCGGCCAGGAATGGGTCAAGCCCCCCGACGAGGCCTTCCACGACGCCGCGGCGGTCGCCCCGGCGGGCGGCGGCTCGCAGGTCAAGGCCAAGGTGCTCCTCGCCGAGGACGGCCCCGACAACCAGCGTCTGATCTCGTTCCACCTGCGCAAGGCGGGCATGACGGTGACGGCGGTCGACAACGGCCAGAAGGCCTTCGACGCGGCCACGGCCGCCCTCGCCGAAGGGAGCCCCTTCGACCTGATCCTGATGGACATGCAGATGCCGATCATGGACGGCTACACCGCCGTGCGGGAACTCCGCAACGCCGGCTACGCGAGACCCGTGGTCGCGCTCACCGCGCACGCCATGGCCGAGGATCGGCAGAAGTGCATCGACGCCGGATGCGACGGCTATCTCACCAAGCCCATCGACGCGAAGAAACTCGTCGCCGAATGCGTCAAGTGGAAGGTGCGCGTCAACGCGGGCGTTCACGCCGCCGCCTGACGCACCGACCTCAGTCCATCGACATCGGCACGCTCTCGCCGCCCGAGCCGCGGGGAGCCCGCTGCAGGATCCATGACATCTCGGGCGCGCGGAGCACGCGGGCGGCGACGGCGTATCCGACCGCGCCTGCGGCGACGCACGCCGCGAGGCGGATCGCCCGCCCGGTCCACGTCGCCGCGTCGCCCGGCCACGCGAACATGACGCCTGTCACGGCCGCCGCCATGAGAAGCGCCGCGAGCGAGATTCTCGCGAACGCGCCGAGCGTCTCGCGATCGAGCGGACGAAGGCCCAGCCGCGTGCCGCAGAGCGAGAGCAGCACGACCGTCTGGACCATCGCGCTGACCGCCGTCGACCAGGCCAACCCCGCCTCCTTGAGCGGCCAGATGAGCAGCAGGTTCAACCCGAGGTTGAGCGTGACCATCGAGACGGCCACCCGCATCGGCGTGCGGGTGTTGTGCTTGGCGTAAAAGGCCCGAGTCAGGACATGGTTGAGCGAGTAGGCCCACACGCCGGGAGCGAACCCCAGCAGCACGGCCGCGCCGCGGGCGACGCCCTCGTCGGAAAACCCGCCCGGGCCGCCGAAGACGACATGCACGAGATCGTGCCTCACCAGCGCGAGCCCCACCGTCGCGGGAAGGCCGATGAAGAAGCTCAGGCGCAGACCCCGCCGCAGCACCGAGGCGAAGGCCGCCGGGTCGTCGCTCGCGCGGCTCAGCAGCGGGAAGACCGCGGTCGCCACCGCCAGGCCGAAGACGCCCAACGGGAACTGGTACAACTGCTGCGTGTAACCGAGAATGCCGTTCGACGATTCGTCGAGCGTCACCGCCATGCCGAACATCGTGGGGCCCACCCAGACCGGCCACATCGCGATCACGGCGTCCATCATCGTGTTGAGTTGCAGCGTGCCCAGGCCCAGCACCGCCGGGAGAAACCGACCCAGCACGCGTCGCCCGTGCCGATGCGCCGCTTCGCTCGCCCGCCCCCACGCCACGCGGCCCCGCAAGGCGTGGAGCGACCAGAGGATCTGCACGACGCTCGCGGCGACGGCGGCGGCACCGACCGCGTACGCGGACACGAGCCGGTCGCTCGTCCACCCCAGGAAGAACGCGAGGCTCGCGGCGATCTGAAAGAAGTTCAGGATGATCGGCGCGGCCGCCGGGGGCCCGAATCGCCCGTGCGACTGAAGCATGCCCCCGAGGATCGCCGTGATGCACACCATCGGCATCATCGGGAGCATCAGCATCATCAACTTGAAGGAGACGTCCCGCCACCCGTGCTCGGCATCCTCGGGCAGAAAGACCACCAGCAACACGAGCACGACTTCGATGAGGAGCGTGATGCCACCGGTGACCAGCGTCAGCAATCGCAGCGTCAGGGTCGCCAACTCGCCGGCGACGGCCGGGTCGTCGCGGCGCAACTGGGCGTACTCGGGCAGGAACGCCGCCGACAAGGCCCCCTCGCCGAAGAGGCGACGAAAGACGTTGGGAAGCATGTACGCCGCCCGGAAGGCCGACGCGAGCACGCCATCGCTGAAGACACGGACCATCACCACGTCGCGCAGGAGTCCCGCGAATCTCGACAACAGCGTCAAGCCGGACACGATGCGCACCGCCGAGGCGAGCGAGCCGGTGACGGCCGCGTCGGTCGAACGCTCGGCGGACGCCGCGGTTCCTTGCGACGCGTGGGGAGGGCCTTCCATGGAGATTCAGCGTACGCGGACCGCCGGCGAAAAAGAACGTCCCCCGGAGCGAGGCTCCGGGGGACGCCGTTTGGATCGATGAATGTCAGTCCGCGTCGAGCGGACCTGAGGTCACCGGCTGGGATCACCAGCCGCCGCGACCGCCACGGTCGCCGCCGCGATCGCCGCCACGGCCGCCGCCGAAGCCGCCACGACCACCGCCGCCGCCGCCGCCGCCGCCGAAGCCGCCACGACCACCGCCACCGCCGCCGCCGCCGAAGGAGCGCGGCTCCTTGGGACGAGCCTCGTTGACGACGATGCTGCGACCGTCGATCTGCTGGCCGTTCATCTGCTCGACGGCGCGAGTCGCCTCGCCGTCATCAGCCATCTCCACGAAGCCGAAGCCGCGGGAGCGGCCGGTGTCGCGGTCCATGACGATGGAGGCGGAGGTGACGACGCCGTGCGGCTCGAAGAGACCGCGGAGCGAGTTGTCATCCGTGCTGAAGGGGAGATTACCGACGTAGAGCTTCTTCATGAAACGTTCTATCCTGCCCGAGCTTCCGAAACTGAATCAAACCAGAAACGCTGCCGAAACTCGGGCTTGAGATCGAGCGCTGGCCACACACAAGGAGGCAGACACGATTGCTGCCTCCCATGACGGACAACCATAGGCCTCAAGTGACGGGCAAGACCTGACCGGCCAGAATTTCCGTTCGGGTGGCGGAAGGGTCTCCCCACCACCGCTGGGCCCACAGGCCCACGTTGATCATGGGCCACGACAACCGCCACAGTTCGCCCGCGCGGGCCTCCACGGCGTGCAGGGCGGCCTCCGTGAAGACCTCCCGCATCCAGTCGACGCCCAGCAACGCGTCGCGGGCGTCGGACACCCACTCCTGGAACGGCAGGGGGAAGCTTGCCTTCGGCCGTCCGACGATGGACGGATGCACCCTCGAGGCAAAGGCCCTGCGAAGGCACATCTTGGTCTCGAGCGGCCCCGCTCGTCCGCCGAGCGGGTTGAACTTGTGTTCGATCGCCAGCCCCTCGGCGAACGACGCCACGCAGATGTCGGCGAACGGGGTGCGTCCCTCGACGCCTTCGAGCATCATGGCCGAGTCCAGCCGCCCGAGCAGGCCGGCGAGGTTGACGCGGCGCATGAAGCGAAGGTGCGACTCGAGCGGCGAACGGTCGTTGCGTTCCTCCGCCACGCGATCGAACGCATCGCGGTACCACGCCGTCAAGTGCGCGTCGCCCTCGATGGCCTCGAGCACGTCCGGCTGAAGGATCGCCTCCTTGGCCGAGAGGGGCACCCACGCGGTCTCCTCGAGTTGGAAGATCCCGGGATGCATGCCGCGGCTTGACCGCTCCTGCTCGAATCGCCACGCGGCGAGCATCGGACCGAGGTAGCCGCCGAAGAGTTCGTCCGCGCCCTCGCCGCTGATCGCCACCACGTCGCCCTGAGCGCGAAGCGTGCGGGCGACCTCGTTGATGGCCACTTCGTTGGGCGTCGAGAGGGGCAACCCGTGGCGGATCACCATGTCGGGCCACCGCTGGGCGAAGAGCTCGCGAGTGACGTCGACGGCCGTGTGACGACTGCCGAGCCACGACGCCATGATGGCGGCGTGGGCGTGGTCGCCCTGGGCGTCGATGCCGCGGCCCGCGCCGGCGCAATAGGTGCGAAGCCCGCCGCGGGCCTCCTCCGAGGCGAGCGAGGCGATGATGGAGCTGTCGAGGCCGCCGCTGAGCAGGCAGCACGTCCTGACGTCGGACCGGAGGTGGCGACGGACGGAGTCTCGCACGACCGCGCCGGCGTCGGAGGGATCGCTCGGAGCGTCGGCGATGGGGAGCGGAACGACGATGCGCCGCACCGCGATGGCGCCGTGGCGAAGGTCGCACTCCATCACCTCGCCGGGTTGCAGGCAGTGCACGCCCTCGAACATCGTGCGGGAGCCCAAGGTCGTGCGGATGGTCGTGAGGTATGAACTGACCGTGACCAGATCGGGCCGAAGGTTCGGCCTGGCGGCGGCGACCACCGCCGCGTCGCTCGCGAAGACGAGTTCCAGCCCGCCGTCACGCTCGAGGAACGTGTAGTGCAGCGGCTTGATGCCCAGCGGATCGCGGGCCAGCGTGAGGGTCGACCCCGAGGGGTTGAGCCACGCGAGCGCGTACATGCCTCGCAAGCGGCTGAAGGCGGCCACCCCCCACTGCTTGAGCGCGGTCAGCACGGTGAGCGTGTCGCTGGCGGAATCGAAGATGTGCCCTCGCGACGAGAGCGCGTGCCTGAGTTCGGCGTCGTTGTACAACTCGCCGTTGTAGACCAGCGTGCCCGCGTGCTCGCGGGTCATCGGCTGCGCGCCGGCGTCGCCTGGAGCGACGACGCTCAGGCGGCGGTGCCCCAGCCGCACGTGGCCAAGGTCGGTCAGACCGGCCGCGTCGGGGCCGCGTCGGCGCATGGCCTCACGCAACTCGATGAAGTGCTCGAGGGGAAGGGCCGGTCTGCGACCGACGCCCACGGCGTTTCCGATGATTCCGCACACGTGCCGATCATCGGAACCCGTCCGCGACGGACATGATCGCGGGCCTCCCGACCCGAGCCCGAAGCAACACGGATCGGGGAGTCATCCCCGGAGGAGGCGGGAGTTCACACCCACACCTGCAGCACCAGGTGCTGCTCGGTGCCGAGTTTGCCCGCCCACGCGCCCACCGACGTCGTGACGAACTTCACCTCGTACTGCGGGTGCGCGTCGAGCCACTCGTTGATCTGCTGGTCGAGGTACCCCATGCTGTCCTCGTTGAGCTTCGCGTGGAAGGTCTTCACGTGGATCGCGCCGGTGCCGGGCGAGTTGGGCGTGCGGCTCCACTGGTCCTCGTGCCGGCGACCGCCGAGCTTGCTCTCGAAGGAGCGGATCTTCGGCGGGGGCGGCTCGGGCGGCAGATCCGTGGGCCGGGGCGTAGACGGGGAACCGCCCGGGGACATCGCGTCGGGGGCGGACAGAGGAATCGAGCTTCGCATGGATCGGGACTCCTGATCGAGGAAGGCCACCGGTGCGCACGGCCCCGGGGGCGGCCTGCACGAATCCGACGAATGCACGAAGGCGGGCGGTGCTCGGCCCGTCGATCCCATCATACCTCGAGGCGTCCGTCGTCCAAGGGAAATCGGCCGCGGCCAAACACCCAGGCCGCCTCCGAACCGTTCCCCTCCCACCGCACCCACTGACGGCCTGCGAACGCGACATCAACAACCAGCGAACGGGACGAGACTTCGATCAGCCGTGCCGCCCCCTCCGCCACCCGCGTCACCTCGCCTCGACCGCCCGACACAGGGCCCTCGTACGACAGATAGACCCGGCGGTGATCGCCGAGCCGCTCGGCCTCGAACCGATCCACCTCGGGGACGAGGACCATGGTGCGGAACGTGATGAGGGGGCGGTCGTCGCCGGGGTCGATCATCCAGTCGTGGTGCCACGACCCGTCGGGCAACACGTGGCGGAGCAGAACCGTCGCCGTCTCGCGCGGGGGCGTCATGCGCTCTGAGCGTAGCGAAGCGACCCGGCGAAAAAAACAGCCGCCCCCGGCGCGTGAACCGGGGGCGGCTTGCGTGTGACCTCGGCATGCGACCATGCCGGGGATCGGGG
>JBBAVG010000048.1:24699-27494 GCA_040397805.1 Phycisphaerales bacterium | reverse complement strand
ATTGGAGTTCCCGGTCGGGTCGACGGCCTCGCCTCACCCTTGGTCCGCCCCTTTCAGGGGCGGCATGCGCGGAGCGCGTCCTGCGGCGGGTTCAACTCACCCGCGATGCGGGTTCGTTTCACCCGCCGCTACGGTCGTCGGTCCCTCCGGGACCAAAGAACTCCCGCACCAAGGGCCCGCAGGGCCCACGAATGTTGCCACGGGTGAACCGAACCCGCTCTGCGGGTGAGGTGAACCCGTGGACAGCGCCGATTCGCGCGAGGCCCCGCGAGGGGCCGACGACCGCCCGCCGGGGTACATTGGAGTTCCCGGTCGGGTCGACGGCCTCGCCTCACCCTTGGTCCGCCCCTTTCAGGGGCGGCATGCGCGGAGCGCGTCCTGCGGCGGGTTCAACTCACCCGCGATGCGGGTTCGTTTCACCCGCCGCGACGCTCGTCGGTCCCTCCGGGACCGCAGAACATCCGCACGAAGGGCCCAACGGGCCCACGAGCGTTGCCACGGGTGATATGGACCGGTGAACGAGTGCGCTTCGCTCCCATCGGGGGCGAACCGGCTCTCGCCTCACCCCGCGTTCACTTGCGCTTTTCGGCCTCGCGGAGCAGCGTGTCGAGCCCGCGGCCGATCACGTCGCCCCGCTGCACCATGCTCGAGAGATTGGTGCTCAGGATCGTCGCCTCGCCCAGCAGCGTGTCGAGCTTGCCGACCGCCGCGATCTGCGATTCGTGCTGGTGCGTGCCCCGCGCCGTGAGTTCCCGCAACTCGAGGGCCACGTCCGTGCCTCTGGCGATGGCGTCCATCGCGTCGGCCAGCGTCTCCTTCAGCGCGGTCATGTCGAAGGCCTGTTCCTTGAGCTCCATGGCCCGGTCGGCCACCGCCGCGAGTTGCTCGCGCGTCGTGTCCAGCAGCTTCTCGGCCTCGTGCGTCGATTCGGCCACGCGCTGGTCGATGGCGTTGGCTCCGGCCTCGAGGCGGGTCGTGATCGCGATGACCGTCTCTTCGAGGGCCTTGCGCGAGTCGTCCATGCGGTCGATCATCTCCGACGCCGCGTCCATGCGGCGTTCCGTCTCGACATGCACCGACGCCAGCGACTCGATCCGCTCCTTGGCCGTCGCCAGCATCTGCTCCAGCCGGCCCCGAGCGTTCTCGACCGCCGCCTCGCACGCTTCGCGGGCGTGCAGGACGCGTTCGTCCATGAGCTTCGTGATCGACGCGGCGAAGGCCTCGGTCTCCTCGCGGGTCACCCGTTCGACGATCGACTGCATCTGCCGCCGCACCGAGGCCGTGATGGCCTCCTGGTCGATGGCGAGGTTCTTCAGTTGTTCCAGCCGCGTCGCCACGTCCTTGTTGACGATCGCCGCCACCTGCTCGGCCTTGGCGAGCCGCTGGTCGATCTGCGGCAGCGCCTTGGACGCCGCCTCGAGCGACCCCTGCAGTTCCTTGCCCGCCTCCTTCACGTGCACGTCCAGCGAGCGAATGTCGTTGGTTGCCGAGAGGAGCGTGCGTCCGTGCGTCGCCGCCTCGCGCATCAGGTCGCGAAGGGTGGAGGAAAACTGCTCGAAGGCGTGCTGGTCCACCACCCGTGGCGAGACGAAGACGCGTCCGAGCCGCTGCTCGATGGTCTGCATCTCCGGAAGGTCGCCGCCGGTCGCGTTGTGGGGGTGGTGTTCCACGCATTCCCATGTCGGCCACTCGCGACGCCAACGCCCATCTTGGCATCCCCTGCACGGGCGTGACGCATCCCCCGCCGAGGCGATCCGCCCGGCACTACACTCCGTCCTCACCATGGCAAGAAACAAGGCACGCCCACCCCAGGAGGACGAGTCCCGCGTCCGCCTCCAACGCGTCATGGCCGACGCCGGCGTCGCCGCCCGTCGTGCCTGCGAGGACCTCATCGAGCAAGGCCGCGTCACCGTCAACGGCGAAGTCGTGCGGCGTCTGCCCGTCTTCGTCGACCCCCACGCCGATCGCGTCATGGTCGACGGGCGACCCCTGAGGGCCCCCGAACGCAAGCTCTACCTGATGGTCCACAAGCCCGAACGCATGCTCGTCACCACCGCCGACGAGCCCGAGTTCGACCGCGCCACCATCGCCGAGATCGTCGATCACCCCGCCAAGGCCCGGCTCTTCCCCGTCGGCCGCCTCGACTTCGAGTCCGCGGGCCTCGTCCTCATGACCAACGACGGCGACCTCGCCAACGCCCTCACCCACCCCAGGTTCAACGTCCCCAAGACCTACGAGGCCCTCATCAAGGGCCGCGTCGATCAGGCCCTGCTCGACGGCGTTCGCGTCAAACTCCGCGGCCTCCGCAAGCGCGAGGCCCGGGAGGACGGCACCGAGGGCCCCGTCTCCGTCGGCCCCATCCCCGAGTTCGAGTTCGTCAAGCTCCAGGGCGCCAACACCATCGTTCGCGTCACCCTCCTCGAGGCCCGCAACCGCGAACTGCGCGATGTGCTCGAGTTCCTCGGCATGCCCGTCAAGCGACTCGTCCGCGTCGGCATCGGCGGCCTCACCCTGAGTGGCGTCGCCCCCGCCCGCTGGCGGGAGCTCACCCGCGACGAGATCCATCTCCTCCGTCGCCCCCGGGGCGGCTTCGTGCCCCGCCCGCGGCCCCTCCCCGCCGCCCCCGCACCCGCGCGTGCCCCCATGGCGGCGCGGCCTCCGCAGCCCATGCCACGTCCCGTTCGCCCCAGCCGCGACCCCCGAGACACGCCACGCCGCACCGGCAAGGCGTACGAGTATCCCGAGCGGTCCGAGCGGTCCGAGCGGTCCGAGCGGTCCGAGCGGTCCGAGCGGTC
>JBBAVG010000048.1:0-24599 GCA_040397805.1 Phycisphaerales bacterium | reverse complement strand
CCGAGCGGTCCGAGCGGTCCGAGCGGTCCGAGCGGTCCGAGCGGTCCGAGCGGTCTGAGCGGGCCCCGCGCCCTGCAGGCGGCCCGCGGACGACCTCGCGGAACGCGTCCCGCTCGTCGCCCGCCCCCGGCAAGCCCCGTTCCGCACGCGCGGGCGGCCCAGCCTCCCAAGGCGGTCGCCCCGCCCCCCGCCGATCCGAGTCCCGCCGCGGACCCGGTCCGCGGTCCCGCTGACGCCCGCCATCGAGCGCCCGCCCATGGCCACTCCATCACCCGCCCCCTCCGTCGTCCAGCCCGGCCTCCTTCGCCAGTGCGTTCACACCGCTCAACTCTGCCTCATCGGCATCAAGCGCAGCCAGCTCACCCGCATGGCCGCCGCCCTCTCCTACCGCACCATCTTCGGCATCATCCCGGTGCTGGTCGTCGGCCTGGTCTTCACCGCCACCTTCGCCAAGGAAGAGCAGGTCCGCGGGTGGATCGAGAAGGTCCTGCAGTTCGCCGGTCTCAGCCAGATCTACGTCCCCTCGTCCGGCGCCTCGGGCGTCGGCGCCGGGCGACTTGACCAGTGGATCGGCGACATGGTGGGCAACGTCCGCGGCCTCAAGTGGGAGATCGTCGGCTTCGTGGGCCTGGGCACGCTCATCTACGCCGCCATCTCCATGCTCGTCGAGATCGAGGAGGCGTTCAACCAGATCTGCAACGCGCCGAGCGGTCGCTCATGGACCCGCCGCATCACCCAATACTGGACGCTGCTGACGCTGGGCAGCCTCTTCCTGGTCGGCAGCTTCAGCATCCCCAGCCAACTCGAGAAGTCGATCAACACCGCGATGACCTACGCGAAGCAGGCCGTGGGCATCGACGAGGAGGGCCAGCGACCTCCGGCACAGACGCCGCCGGAGGCGGACGTGAAGCCCTCACCGGCCCCGGCCCCGGCCTCGGTCACGGCCACGGCCCCGGTCACGGCCGTCACGGCCGTCACGGCCGACGCCGCCGCCACGGCCGAGTCCGCGCCGACTCGCACCTGGCTCGCGAAGATCATCGCCTCGGGGTTCTCCATCGTGGTGAGCGTCGCGCTCTTCATGACGCTCTTTTGCGTGGTGCCCAACACGCGCGTGCACGTGCTGCCCGCCGCGGTCGGCGCGCTCTTCTCGGCGGGCCTGTGGGAACTCGCCAAGCAGGGCTTTGGCCTCTACGTCACGTCCTCGAAGGGGTACACGACCCTCTACGGGGCGTTGGCGCTGCTGCCGATGTTCCTCATCTGGATCTACGTCACCTGGATCGTCGTGCTCTTCGGGCTCCACGTCACCCACGCCCTGCAGGCCTACGGCACCGCCAAACGCCAAGGGCTCACGCAGTCCGTGCTCGTCGCCCTGGGCCTGCTCGTCGAGCAGCACGGCACCCGCCGCCAGGCCACCCACGTCGACCCGGCCTCCTTCGTGCTCGTCATGACGGCCGTGGCCGAGCGGTTCGCCGCCGGTCGACCCAGCGATCACGCGCACGTCGCCGAGGCCACCGGCCTCGACGAGGCCGCCGCCTCGCAGATGCTCGACCAACTCGCCGGCGCGGGGCTCCTCCATCGCCTTGCCGAAGGGGGCGACGGCTCCTCCTACGCCTTGGCCCGCCCGCCCGCCTCCATCCAGCTCGGCGAGATCCTCGGCATGGCGGCCAACCTCGCCGAACGCGTCAAGTCGCCCGCCGGCGCTCGCGTGCTCGAGACGCTCGCCCGCGCACGCCAGCAGGCCGTCGAGGGGCGCACCCTCGCCGACGCCATGGCCTGACCGCCCGCCTTCTCCCATCGCAACCGATATCATCCGCACCGGGGCGGGAGCGTTCGGTTCCGTTCGATGCAGCCCAACACTGACGACAATCCCGTCGACACCACCCCGCGGCCGCAAGAGGCTGTCGCCGCCAGCGTCGGTGACGGCATGACGTGGCTCACGCTCGCCACGCTCTTCGCGCGATTCAGCACCTTCGTCTCCCAGTGGATCGTCGGGCTCGTGCTCAGCGCCAGAGAGTTCGGACTCTATTCGACGGCCATCGCCATCTCGGGGTTCCTCACCGTCTGTCGCGACGCGGGCACCGGCCACATCATCGTGCACCGCGGGCGCGAGGCCTACGAGGACAACGCCGGCCAGGCCTTCTGGATGGGCATCACCTACAACCTCGTGATCCTCCTGATCACGATCCTCCTCGCCGGACCCATCGCCGCCTTCTACAAGGCCGACGAACTCGTCTGGCTGCTCGTCATCCTCGCCGCCTCGCTGCTTCCCAACTCGGTCGCCAGCGTCCTCTACAACCGCCTGCGGCTCGACCTTCGCTTCAAGGCCGTCAGCGCCATCGCCACCGTCTCCAGCCTCGCAAGGCAAGCCTCCCTCATCGCCTTCGTCATGTCGGGCATGGGCGTCATGAGTTTCGCCTGGTCGGCGATGGTCTGCTGCTTCGTCGATGCCGTTTGCCTCTGGTGGCTCACCCGCGACGCCGTCTGGATGCGAGCCCCTCGCATCGGGCGATGGGGCCAGTGGCTCGGCGCCTCCTTCTGGCTCATGTTCGCCTCCCTCGCCAACTTCGGCATGGACTACGCGCCGTTCCTGGTCCTGGGCCGCATGCTCGGCGGCGACAGCCCCATCATCGGGTACTACTCCTTCGCCTACCAGATCACCGCCCAGATCGGCGTGCTCCTCGCCTTCAACTCCGCCTTGGTCCTCACCCCCGTGCTCCAACGCCTCGGCGCCGATCCCGAACGCCAGGCTCAGGCCACCCTCCGGGCCCTCCGCTCGCTCATGATGGTCGGCAGCGTCGCCACCATGGGCCTGGCCAGCATCTTCGCCCCCCTCGAGAACCTCCTCTGGAGCGAGAAGTTCACCGAGTCCGTGCAGGCGCTGGTCGTCCTGGGCCTCTTCTACCCCTGGCGCATCACCTATGGCGTCACCGCCAGCATCCTCAACGCCAAGGGCGAGTTCAGACGCCTCACGTGGCTCAGCGTCGTCGAGTGCGTCGGACTGTTCGCCGTCTCCTTCGCCGCCGGCAAGGTCGCGCCCACGCCATTGGGCATCGCCGTCTGGACCGGCGGCTGGGTCATGGCCATCCGCATCGTCTCCACCCTGATCGTCTTCCGACCCATGGGCGCCTCCACCCCCTCCATCCTCAAGGCCATGTTCCCCGCGTGGCTGCTCTGCGTCGTCTCCCTGGGAGTCACCCTCCTCGTCAGTCGCCACCTTGGCTTCGACGCCTTCGCCCAGACCCTCGTGCAGCAGTTCCTGCCCACGCCCGCCCCTTGGGACAGTCGACTGGCCGACCTCATCCGCATCATCCTCCACGGCACGCTCTGCGGCATCCTCATGTTCGCGCTCGTCCGCGTCCTGCTCCGCGATCATCTCCTCGACCTGCTCGCCGTCGCACCCGCACGCCTCCGGCCGCTGTTGGCCCGCGTCCTGCTTCTCCGCCACCAGCCCCTCGCAGACGATCAGCGGTGAACAATCCCGCCGCATCCATGCTCCAGCGGCTGCTCCGATTCCTCCTCTGGTCCGCCCACGCGATCGCCGCCGTGGCCACCCTCCTCTGGACCATCGGCCGCCTCGCCAACGACCGCTGGCACGCCACGCAATACCTCTTCTGGATCCCCACCCCGGGCATGGTCCTGCTCCTGGGCCTGCTCGTCCTCTTCGTCGCCGCCCTCTCCCCGCTCGTCGACCGCAAGGGACGCCTCACCCACGCACGAACCGGCCTCTTCGCCGCCCTCGTCGCCGTCTCCATCGTCTTCGCCGGCGAGTGCAACCTCGAACGCTTCCTCCTCAAGCCCATCCCCTCCGATCCCACCCAGCCCGCCCTGCGGCTCCTGGTCTGGAACCCCGCCGTCGACCGCATGGACGACTTCGCCGCCCGCGTCGCCGCCCAAGACCCCCAACTCATCGCCATCGCCAACCGCCCCGGTCGCACCGATTGGCCCGCCCTCCAGGACCAAGTCGGCGGCAGCCGCTCCATCGCCCGCTTCGCCCACCTCTCCCTCGTCAGCCGCCATCGCATCATCCGCTGGGGTGGCACCAAGCTCGGCATCCAAGGCGCCCGCAAACGCACCACCCTCTGGCACGGCGGGGGCGAAGTCTCCCAGGACAAGGGCGAGGCCCTCTTCGTCGAACTCGACACCCGCGCCCTGTTCGGCCGCCCGCTGGTCGTCTGGATCCTCGACCTCCCCTCCGATCCCGAACTCTCCCGCGACGCCAACTTCGCCGCCGCGACCGCCGCCATCTCCACCTTCACCGGCCGCTCCTTCACCCGCAACCCCATGGGCCTCGACGTCGAGGACGACCCCGCCACCTCCCCCAAGGGCTTCCCGCCCGCCGATCTCATCGTCGGCGACTTCAACACGCCCCGGGGGTCGGTCAGCATCCGCCGCGTCACCGGCGACCTTCGACACGCCTACGACCTCGCGGGCCGCGGCTGGGCCACCACCTGGCCCCGCCGACTCCCGCTCATCGCCATCGATCACGCCTTCGTCGCCGATTGGCTCGACGTGCGACGCTACGCCACGCACGACCTGGGCGCAGGTGGCCACCTCGCGCAGGTCGTCGATGTGGCCTTGAAGTAAGCTGGCCTTGAAGTGATTTGGCCTTGAAGTGGTGTCGCTCACTCCCGCGCCGTCACGCGCCGGCCGGCCGCAGCATGCGAACCACCACCAGCGTGCTGTCGTCGGCACGCGGCGCCAAGCCGCAGAACTGCCGCACTTCCCACAGGATCCGCTCCACGACCTCCGCCGCCGTCGAGCCCGGCTTGTCCGCCAGCGCCCGCAGCACCGCCGCGCGAAGCCGCTTTTTCCCGAACTTCTCGCCGGCGAAGTTGACCGAATCCGTGATGCCGTCCGTGTACGCCACCAGCACGTCGTCGGGCCGAAGGTCGAAGACCGCCCGCTGGTACCGCTGCGACGGATCCACGCCCACCACCATGCCGCCCACCGACAGTTCGTCCATGTCCGCGGCGGTGGGGGGCCTGTGCGAAGGCACCCGCACCACCAGCGGCGGCTCATGCCCCGCCGAGCAGTACGTCAAACGCCCCTTCGCCGGATCGATCACCCCGTACCACAGGCTCGCGAACTCGAAGTCGCGCGTGTCCTTGCACAGCGCCACGTTCACCCGCGACACCACCTCGTCCAGGTCGTACACCTGCTGCGAGTGCGCCCGCAGGCTCGCCCGCACCGAACTCATCAACAGCGCGGCCGCGATGCCCTTGCCCACCACGTCGCCGATCACCACCCCCAAGTGGCCCGACAGGTCCATGAAGTCGTAGAAGTCCCCGCCCAGCTCGAAGCTCGGCACGTACCGCGCCGAGACGTCCACCGAACGAATCGACGGCACGCCGCGGGGCAGCATCCGCCGCTGCACGTCGCTCGCCAGCTGCAGCTGCCGCTGCACCCGCTGCTCCTCCTGCTCGAACTTCAGCAGCCGCGCCTGCTCGAGCGCGGTCGACGCCTGCGCCACCAGCGACGCCAGCATGCGGCGGTCCGACTCGTCGAACGTTCGCGGCGTCCTCGAATACAGCCGCACCACGCCCAGCGGCCGGTTCTTGAACACCAGCCCCGCGTGAATCGCCGCCCCCAGCCCCTCCCCCTGGGCCTTGTCCGCGATCAGGATGCGGTCGTCGCGGGCGATGTCCTCGCTCACCACGATCTGCCCCGCCATCGCCAGCCGGTCGAACTCCCGGTTCTTCGACAAGGGCATCGGATACTCGAGCCACTCGCGGCTCAGGTTCCGACTCGCCCGAACCACCAGGTCCTCCTCGTTTTCGCTCAGCACGCCGTCGGCGTCCTCCTTCAGCAGGTACACCGCGCCGGCGTCAAGGCCCAGCACCTCGATCGCCGATTCGAGCGCGACCTCCAGCACCCGCTCGGGCCCCGCCGCCCGCACCAGCAGCGAACTCATCCGCGACAACGCGGCCAGTTCCTTCATCCGCGTCCGCAGCTCCGCCTCGTGCTGGCAGAGTTCCCCCGCCGTGCCCGCCAACAGCCGCAACGCCGTCTCGAGTCGCCGCCTCGCGTCGTCCGCCAGTTCAGGCTCTTGCCCACCCACCACGAACGTGCCGATCGGCACGCCCGGGTTCTCGGCCAAGGTCAGCGGAATCGCCAGTTCGCCCGCCGCGGGCGTCGCCTCGCGGATCGTCCACGTCGGCGTGCCGTCGTCCTTGAGCGTCCGCACCACCCGCCGCCCCGAGGCGTCCCGCAACTCCACCGTCACGCCCGTCAGTTCGCTCAACTCGGCGCACAGCGCCGCCAACGAGCCGTCGGTCAGGAAGTCGGTGATCGACACAGGCCCGGCCGCGTGGCCTCCACCCGGCAATCCGGAATCGCGTGTGGTCGTGGCGGGGCGAGCGGCGGGGGGAGTGGCGTCGTTGGGCATCGTCGGGGCTCAGTGCGTCTTCCAGACGCCCTTGATCAGTTCCAGCATCGCGGCGTTCGGCCCGGTGGCCGCGGCGGATGCATCGAGGGCCGCGAACCCCTCGTCGACCACAGCCTGCTCGCCCAACTGGAACCCCACGTAGGCCAGCAGGAATCCGGCCTCCTCGGGCACCGTCGCCTTCTCCGCCTTGGCCTTCGCGATCCGCTCCCGCAGCACCTCCGCCACGTCGGTCAGCCGCGACTTCGGGGGAATCGTCTCGCCGGTGTAGCGAATGCCCGCCATCTCCGGGTGGCGTTCCAGCAGTTCATGCAGATTCACCGCCGCCGAGAGGAACAACGCCGCGCCCAGTTGCGAGTTGATCCTCGCCGCCGACGCCATCGGGTCGCCCGGGGACAACGCCAGGCACCGCGCGAACTGCTCCTCGGCGTCGAAGTAACGCCCCTGCGCGAGCGCCGCCGCCCCGTCGGTCATGTACCGCGAGTACAGGTCCTTCTCCACCGTCGAGAGCGTGTACGAACCCACCTCGCCGCCGCCCTTGCGGATCAGCGCCAGCGTCGCGGCGTCGAACTGCGGCTTGGACGGATCTTCCGCCTTCGCGTCCGTCCGCCCGCCCATGCCCGCCGCCCGCTCCTCCTTCGTCAGCGGCTTGCGGAGCGTCCGCGGCGCGCGGAGCTGTTCGCGAAGTTCCGAGATCTTCCCCTGCCAGCCCGGGTCCTCGACCTTCTTGGGCTCGCCCTCCTTCGCCGGCTCCTTCCCGGGCTCCGCGCCGGGCGCCGGCTCCTTCGCCGGTTCCCTGTCGGGCTGGGTTCCAAGGCTCGGCTGGACGCCCAGCTTGCCCGCCTCCTGCTCCATTCGCTCGAGCAAGTCGGCGTACGACGTGCGCACTTCCTTGTTGAGCCGTTCCTTCTCGTCCATCTCCTGTGCCGGCTGGTTCAGTCGCTGTGCACCCGTCGGCCGCGCAAGAGAGCCCGGCGGCGGCTCGACCGTTCGATTCGGCTGCGTCACCCGGAACCCCAGCAGGCTCGACGCCGTCATCCACTCCTTCTCGCCCCGAGCCCCGGTCCGCTCGCCCACCATCGTCGGGTTGAGGCTGTCCAGCGAGTTGAAGGTCGAAGTCGATCGGAGCGTGCCCAGCCGCGGCGCGAGCAACTCCCATCCGTCGCCCAGCCCCGAGAACGAATCCGTCGACACCCGCCGCGGCTGACGCAACATCGTCCCCGCCGGCTCCAGTTTCGACACGCCCGTCGCGCCCCCCAGCCGCGACATCGTCGGGCTGTCCGCGCCGTTGAACTGGTTGGCCGTCGAGTACGAGTACTGATACTGCAGCGAACCGGTCCCGCGGAACCCGATCCCCGCCGCGCCGGCTCCCACCGAATCGCGACGGAAGCTGAAGAGGTCATCTTCGCCCAGCGCGCCGCGGAACTCGTCCGCCGAGCGATACCCCACGTCCCCGCGGAACGAGCGGCCGCCGGTCGCGTTGCCCGTCACCAGGTCGTTGCGCATCCGAACCTCGGCCATGAAGTCGGGCCGTGGCGCGTTCCCCCGCTTGATCGTCGACAGGTCCGCCTCCAGCCCGCGACCCGTGCCCAGGGCGGTCTGTCCCGCCGCCGCGCCCGCGATCGCCGCCAGCACCAGCCCCGCCACGCCCGCCTTCATCGACCTGCTCATCATGGCTTGCTTCCTCGTCAATGCGCCCGTCATCACCGGTCACCCCTCCTTCATACGCGAGGGTAGGGGTTCCGTTCACCGACTCCCCGCCGCCACGCCATCCAATCGGAAGGCGAACGCCCGCCCGTCCACCCCCCGCGGCACCCAACTCGCCGCCACCCTCGGGCCCGCCGCACCCTCCACCAGATCCAGCATCGGCCCCGGCGACAATGTCCCTGCCACCAGCACCTCGGCGCTCGCTCCCGGCGGCACCACCCTGCAGCCCAACTCCTCCAGCACCCGCTCCACGACCCAGTCGTTCTTCCCCCGTCCGGCCAACGCCGCACGCCGAAAGGGCGATGCCTTCCACAGGTCCTGCAACGCCTGGCGACAGGCCGCCATCCCCGTGAACCGCTCCCAGGTCGCCCGGTCCATCGCCCGCCGCTCCTGAGTCGCCAGCGTGCGACGAAGTTCGAGCAACCCGCTCGCATACCCGCCCATCGCGCTCTCGCGGTTCGCGATCGCCCGGTAACGCCGCCAAGTCATGCCCAGCTGCGTCCGCCGCTCGGCCTCCGGGGCGTACCGCTGCATCACCCATCCGTTGTTCCGCACCAGCCGCTCGATGATCAGGCCCTTCCGCCTCGCCGCCGGCGCCTTGCGGTGCAGCACCGCGAAGCCGCCGTCGAAGACCATCCGCCACCCCGCCAGCAGGAACTTGGCCGCAAGGTCGTACTCCTCGGCGTAATACGAGAACGACGCGTCGTATCCGCCGCATCTCAGGAAGGCCATGCGGCGAATCGCCACCCCGCACCCCACGAACACCTCGGGCAACCCGCCCGCCTCGCGTCGTCCGCTCGGCAGCGTGATGTCGGCCATCACCGCCGCCACGTCCCCCGCCGCGTGCCTCAGCAACCCCACGTGCGAGAGCGACGTCGGACTCGAATCGTCGTCGAGCATCACCAGCCAATCGCCCGACGCCTCGCGTGCGCCGAGATTCCTCGCCGCCGCGCCCAGGTTCGTCTCGCACCGCACCAGTCGCGTCGGCACGCCCGACGTCAACGTCGGCGGCACGGTCGCCGGCGGGATCGAGGCGTTGTCGACGACGATCACCTCCGCGTCGTGCGGCCCCAGCGCGCCCAGGGCGTCCAGCGTGTCGCGAAGTTCGACGGGACGGTCCTTGGTCGCAATGACGTAGGAAATCATGTCGCGTGGCTCTCCCGAACGTGTGTCACGAGGCCTTCAGCAGCGTGCCGCCGTCCCTGGCCTCGATGAACGATCCCCCGCCCGTGTACGTCAGGTGCGACGACTGCGTCCGTGCGATCTGGCGGCGGATGTCGGCCGCGCCCACCGGCTGGTTGCCCAGCCGCTGCACCTGCACCGCCGCCGCCGCCGCGCCCAGATAGGCGGCCGCGATCATCTCCGCGCCGCTCGACAGCGCGAGCGTCGTCGCCGCCAGCAGCGCGTCGCCGCAGCCCAACGCATCGACCGCCGCCGGCGCGAGCGCGGGAATGTGCTCGCCCGCCAGCCGCGTCGTCCACGATCCCTCCGCCCCGTCCGTCTGCTGCACGCCCGGCAGCGGCGAGAAGCCGATCAGTCCGTCGGCCCCCAACGTCACGACCGCGTGCCGCACCCGCAGCTCGCGCATCATCCGCTCGGCCACCATGGGCAGCCCCTCGCCCTGCAGTTGCATCGCGTCCCGAAGCTCCTGCTCGCTCGGGCACAGGAGGTCTACGTCTCGCATCGAGCGGAGGTTCGAGTTGGTGCCGCTCACGTCGCCCGAGAGCGTTTTCGCCAAGGGCCTCAGCGTGCGACACAGCGACGCCAGGCTCCGGGGCGTGAAGAGCCCCAGCCCGAAGTCCGTCACGATCGCCGCGTCGCACCCCTCGCCCGCCGCCTCCTTGGCCAACGCCAGCAGCGAGTCCTGCTGCCACGCGTCCAGCACCAGCGGCTTCACCAGGTCCAGCTTCATCATCTTCTGCGAACCCACGAGGAACCGCTGCTTTTCCGGCAGCGGCGTCCCCGTCGGCAACGCCTTCAACTCCACTCCCTCGGCCGCCAACCGCTCTCGCAGCGCCCGCGTCTCGGGCCCGTCCGCGTCCGGCGTCGGCGTCACCAGCACCGGCCGTGCGCCCAGCGCCGCGCAGTGCCTCGCCACGATCGCCGCGCCGCCGTCGTACTGCCTGGCCTCCACCGGCCGCAGCGTCATCACCGGACTCTCGCTCGCCACCCGCGGCGGCGCACACAGGATGTACGTGTCGACGATGCTCTCGCCCACCACCACCACCCGCTTGTTCCGGAACGTCGAGATCAGCGAGAAGAGCGCGCCCCCCTCCAGCTCCGGACGCTTGGCCAGTTGCGACAGCCGCTGGTGATACGGGTCCGCCGTGTGCTCCAAGGCCGCGATCAACGCGGTGCTCGAGAAGACCACGTCCCCCGACGAGAAGACCACCCGGCCCCCCGCTCGCTCCACCGCCTCGCGCTCGGCGCGGAACCTGGGGTCCCCGTTGTCCTCGTATTCCTTGCCCTTGAGGTACACGTCCGGTTCCACCCGCTCCAGCAGCGACAGCGCGGTGGGGGAGGGATCGATGTACACGTAATCCACGCAATCGAGCGCGGCCAGGCTCTCCGCCCGCAACTCTTCCGGGATGAGCGGCCGCCCCGTCCCCTTGCTGATCCCCCCGTCGCCCGTGATGCTCACCAGCAACAGGTCGCCCAGCGCGCGAGCCTGACGCAAGTGCCGCAGGTGGCCGGGGTGCACGATGTCGAAGCACCCGTGGCATTGCACGAGCTTCTGCCCGCCCGCCCGCGCGGCGCGGCGGACCTCCAGCAGTTGCGGCAGCGTCAGGATCTTCGACAGCGCATGCGACGACATCGCCCCTCACATCGGACCCCCTCCCGCACCCCTCCCCAAAACCGCTCACACCCGCACCGGGGATCCCGCCCGGTCGACCCTCCCCACCAGCCCGCCTCCCCCGTTCATGGCATCCTCGATCTGGGGGCCCTCGACCCGCCCGGCCGATCTCCCTGCCCATGAGCACTCCGCGACATGCCGCCGCTCCCGCCGTGCCCGGCGCGCACGCCGCCCTCACGCGCGAGCAACTCCTCGCCGCGGTCCGCGATGATCCCTCCCACGCCGTGGCCCTCGGCGCGGGGCAGGCCGCCCTGGCCTCGCACCCCGACGACCAACTCCTCCGATTCCTCGTCGCCGCACGCCTTGCGCGAATGGGCCTGCGCACGCTCGCCGCCGACACGCTCGCCATGCTCCCCCCCGGCGGTCCGCTCGCGGCGCAATGCCGCGAACTCGAACGCGCCGCCGCGGGCCTGCCCGACGACCTGGTTCCCGTCGACACCTTCCTCCCCGCCGTCCGACGCGCGTTCGACCTGTTGATTCGGATGGGCGCGGGCCTGACCGACGACGCCTTCCCCGCCTTCGAGCGTCACGCCCGCGCCGGCCGATGGTTCCGCACCCTCGACGGCTCGCTCCTCCGCGAGCACGCGGGCCGTCTCGAGGGCTTCGAGCGTTCCAACGCCTCGCTCCGAGACGCCTGCGCCCGACTGATCGACGCGTCACGCGAGTACACCCGTCCGGTGGCCCTCGCGGGTCGCTGCGTCGCCGTCACCGCGTCCTTCGCCCTCGAGGCCACGGATCGCGACCACCTGGGCTACACGCCCCGTGTCCACGTCGTCGAACCCGACGCCGTGCGGCTGGGCGAGGGCCTGGCCGAACTCGCCGCCACCCGTCACGCCGCACTCGACGATCTCATCGCCAGCGAACGCGTTGAATGGCATGTGGGCGAAGGGGCTCTCGAATCGCTCGCCGAGGATCTGGCCGCCCGAATCGACACCATCCTCCCCGATCGCGTGCTCGCCGCGCAAGGCTCCGACCCCCGCACGCCGCGAGCCGTGGCGCACGCCCTCGAGGTCGCCCACGCCGCGCAGTCCCAACGCCTCGAGCGCCTGCACGCCGGCGTTCGCGAGCTCTATCACGATCGTTCGCCCGAGTGGTGGTCGCGACGCTTCGCCGACCGCCTCGCCCATGGCCGGCCTCTCAACGTGCTGGTCATCACCAGCCGCTTCACGACCTACGTGCGCCACGCCGCAGCCGACCTCGCCGCCGCCCTTCGTCGCGCGGGTCATCACGCCGAGGTGCTGATGGAGCCCGATCTCCACTCCAACCTCGCCGCGTGCGCCCACCTCGAGGCCTTCCGACGCCACGAGCCCGACTTGGTCGTCTGCGCCAACCACCCGCGCACTTCCTTGGGCGACGCCTGTCCCGCCAACGTGCCCTACGTCTGCTGGATCCAGGACGCCATGCCCCACCTCTTCGACGCCGGCGTCGGCGAGCGGAGCACCGGCCTCGACTTCCTCGTGGGCCATCTCTTCAACGACCTCTTCGATCGCCACCGCTTCCCCGTGGCCCGCGCCTTGCCCTTCCCCGTCGTCGCCGATTCGATCAAGTTCCACGACGGCGCGCCCACCGCCGAACAACTCGAGTCGCGCACGTGCGACGTCGCCATCGTCAGTCACCACGGCGAAACCCCAGACGCGCTCCATCGCCGGCTCGTGGCCTCCGCTCGGGCCAACTCGCCCGCCTTCGCCGACGTGCTTGAACGGCTGCTCGACCCCGTCGTCGCCGCCGTCGCCGCAGCGAAGACCACGCCCCTCCACTCCGCCGTCGCCAAGGCCTGCGATCAGGTCCTCAAGGACGCCGGCATCGACGATCCCAGAGCCAGTTCCATGGCCTACCGCGGCTACGCCATGCCCATGGCCGATCGCCTCCTGCGGCACCAGGTCGTCGGCTGGGCCGCCGACATCTGCGAACGCCACGGCCTTAGTTTCCGCCTCTACGGCAAGGGGTGGGACGATCATCCCGATCGCTCGCACCTGGCCGCGGGCGAACTCGAGCACGGCGAGGACCTCCGCGCCGCCTATCGCTGCGCCCGCCTGCACCTCCATGTCGCCGCCGGCGCGTTGCTGCACCAACGCGTCATCGAGTGCTTCCTCTCCGGGGGCTGCTGCCTCGTGCTGCACCACCGCGACGCCCTCGCCGGTCTCAAGACCGCCGCGCAGCTCGAACTGCTCGATGTTCCCCCCGATCATGTCGACGACCAACGCGGGTGGGTCGGCCACTCCGCCGCCGCCTTCCCCCGCGTCGCCGCGCTCGACGCCGCCATGCAAGCCCGCGGCACGCCCTTGCCCGACGCCATCCTCTGGACCTCCCGCGAGCGACTCGCCTCCCTCCGCCGCCTCGAACCCATCCTTCGCCTGCAGGTCGGACTCGAGGCCCTGGGCCCGGCCTCCAACGAGATCGTCTTCACCGATCGCGAGTCCCTCGAACGCTCCATCCTCTCGCTGACCCGGGACGACCCCCGCCGCGAGCGCATCATCGACGAGGTCCGCGACATCGCTCGTCGCCGCTTCACCCACGACACCCTCGCCGGCCGCGTGATCGACCTCGTCGCGAGCGGCCTCAACCCGCCCGCGGGAGCAACGCCGTGAACGATCTCCCCATCGCGGTCTCCATCCATCAGGCCCTGGGCGTCAGCGGCGTCACCGTCGCCGGCGCACGCCTGGCCGCCCTTGACGACCTGCCCTGCCGCGTCGTGCCGCTCGTCGTCGGCCCGGACGTCTCCGACCAGGCCGTGCACGACAGCGCGTTGGGCGACGTGCCCGACCTTTGCATCGCTTCGTGGCCGGCCAACGCCACCGTGGTTCAGCAGGTGCTCACCATCCGCGAGGCGCTGCTCACGCTCAACGCCACGCTGGTCCTCCCGCACGATTGCACGCCTGGCGCCATCGCCGCCGCCACCCTCACGCACAAGGGCGTTCGCACGCTGCTGTGGCATCACAGCAGCGGCCCGGCGGGCGATGACGCCATCCGTGCCGCGGGCTCTCTCGCCCACGCCTTCGTCGCCGTCAGCGCGGACCTCGCCCGTCAGGCCCGCCGCGTCGAACCTCGTCTGCCCGAGCCTTGCCTCGCCGAACTCCCGGTCCCCGTCGACGTCCCGAGTGAACCGCTCCCGCGCGTCCCCGGGGTGCGCACGCTGCGGCTCATCTACTCGGGTCGCCTCGAACGCCGCCCCAAGCGATCGCTCGACCTTGCGCCCCTGTGCGACGCCCTCGCCTCGCGAGGCGTGCGGTTCTTCCTCACCATCGTGGGCGACGGTCCCGCCCGATCCGACCTTGAATCCGCCCTCGCCGCACACCTGGCCGCCGGTCGAGTCACCATGCGGGGCGCGCAACCGCCCGCCGTCGTCGCGTCCCTCTACGGCGCCCACGATGTCGGCGTGCTCCTCAGCGAGCGAGAGGGCATGCCCCTCGCCGTCGCCGAGTGCATGGCCGCCGGACGCCCCGTCGCCATCACCCAGGGTTGCGGCGGCGCGGTCGACGCCATTCACCACGGCCGGAACGGCTGGGTCTTCCCCGTGGGCGACATCGCGGCCATGGCCGACACCCTCGCCGCCGCCGCCGACAAACGCGACGCGCTGGTGCGCATGGGCCGCGAGGCCCAGGCCACCGCTCGTCAACGCTGGAGCACGGATCGCCTGCACCCCGATCTCGCGGCCGCCTTCGAGGCCGCCCTCGCCTCGCCCGACGGCGTCCAGTCGCCCTTGCAGGCGAGCGCGTGGTGGGAGCGCATCCTGCACGCCGTCGGGGCCGCCGCGGGCGATCTCCGCGACGCCTCGCTCGTGCCGCACGTGCGGGTGCTCCGCGACCTCTGGGCCGCCGAACGCGGCCTGTCCGCCCCCGAGTCGCTCCCGTGCGACCCCCCGACGGTCCGCACGTCGGCCGCGATCCGCTTCGAGCACGCGCTGGGCCGACTCCGCGCCCGCGGCTGCCACCGCGTCGTCGTCTACGGCGCGGGCACGCACACCCGAGATCTGGCCCGCGTCATCGCTCGCCACTCCGAGATCATCGCCGTCGTCGACGACCGCGCCGACGGCCGGTCGGGCCGCATGGCCGATCGTCCGGTGATCGCGCCCTCGCAAGCCAAGGCCCTGCATCCGGACGGCATCGTGATCTCGAGCGTCGAGCACGAGGAGACGCTGCTCGCGCGGGCCGCCGCGTGGGCCGGCGCGGCCTTCGTCGAGCCCCTCTACGCGAGCGGCGAATCGGTGATCAATCCTCCTGACGCACGAGCCGCTTGACCTCGCCCGTCTTGCACTCGACGAGCACCTCGTCGGCCTCGTCGAGGAAGATGCCGTGGTCCACGATGCCCGACACCCGATCGAGCACCTCGGCCAGTTCCGCCGGCGCGCGGTCCGGCATGGTCATGTCGAGCACCACGCCACCGCCCTCGGTCTCGAAGATCTGCCCCTCCATCGTGCGGCGGATCACCCCCGACAGCCCGATGTTCCGCAGGTGCGCGCGAATGCTCGCGATGCCGAAGGGAATGATCGTCACCGACAGCAGCGCCTTGCTCCCCAGCCGCGACGTGTAGCGGTCCTCGCTCGTGAGGTACACGCACCGCGTCGCCACCTCCGCCACCAGCCGCTGCCTCGTGATCGCGCCGTGATGCCCCTTGAGCATCCGCAGTTCCGTGTCCACCTCCGACGCGCCGTCGTAGAGGTAGTCGATCGCCTCGACGTCCGCGAAGGACACCACGTTGAGCCCGAGGCTCTTGGCCAGCGTCATCGTCATCGCGCTCGTGCACACGCACTCGATCCGCAGCCCCGACATGGCCACCCGCTTGGCGAGCGCCCGCGTCACGCGGTCCGAGACCAACCCCGTGCCCAGCCCGACGATCATCCCCGAATGGATGTCGCGGACGACGGAATCGGCGAGAATGTCCTGCCCGTTGCTCGTGGTGCCCATGCGTCGTGCTTCCTCGATGCCGCTTCCCCCGCTCCCCGCCCGTCACTCGAACCGGATGCCCTGCGCCAGCGTCAGCTGCGCCCCGTAGTTGACCGTGCACGTCTGGCGACGCATGTACGCCTTCCACGAGTCGCTGCCCGACTCGCGGCCGCCGCCCGTCTCCTTCTCGCCGCCGAACGCGCCGCCGATCTCCGCGCCGCTCGTGCCGATGTTCACGTTCGCGATGCCGCAGTCGCTCCCCGCAGGGGCGAGGAACCGCTCCGCGTTCCGCACGCTGTCCGTGAAGATCGCCGAACTCAATCCCTGCGCCACCGCGTTGTTCATCGCCACCGCCTCGGCCACCTCCTTGAACGTGAACACGTACAGGATCGGCGCGAACGTCTCCTCGTCGGAGATCGGCAGCCGGTTGCTCGCCGGCGTCCGGATGATCGTCGGCTGCACGAACCGCCCGCCCGAGAAGTGCCGCTCGCCGCCGCAGACCACCGTGCCGCCCTGGGCCTTGGCCTCCTTCACCGCACGCTCGAAGGCCTCCACCGCCCGGTCGTTGATCAAGGGACCCACCAGCGTCCCCTCCGCCAAAGGGTCGCCGATGCGGATCGTCTCGTACGCTCGCTTCAGCCGCGCCGTCACGTCGTCCACGATCGACTCGTGCACGATCAGCCGCCGCGTCGTCGTGCAACGCTGCCCCGCCGTGCCCACCGCCGCGAAGACGATCGCCGGGATCGCCAGCGAGAGGTCCGCGCTCTTGTCCACGATCACCGCGTTGTTCCCGCCCAGTTCCAGCAGGCACCGCCCGAACCGCTTGGCCACCACTTGGCCCACGATCCGGCCCATGCGGCTCGATCCCGTCGCCGAGATCAAGGGCAGCCGCGGGTCCGCCGTCATCCGCTCGCCCACCTCCGCGTCGGTCCCCATCACCAGCCCGAAGACCCCCGGGTGGCCCATCGCCGTCGCCACCTGGTCCGCGATCTGGTTGCTCGCAATCGCCGTCAGCGGCGCGAGCAGGCTCGGCTTCCACACCGTCGTGTCGCCGCACACCGCCGCCAGCATCGAGTTCCACGCCCACACCGCGTTGGGGAAGTTGAACGCCGAGATCACCCCCACGGGCCCCAAGGGCAGCCACTGCTCGAACATCCGGTGGTTCGGCCGTTCGCTGGGCATCGTCATGCCGTAGAGCTGACGCGACAGGCCCACCGCGAAGTCCGCGATGTCGATCGTCTCCTGCACCTCGCCCAGCCCCTCTTGGCGGATCTTGCCCACTTCCAGGCTCACCAAGGCCCCCAAGGCCTCCTTGTGCCGCCGGAACTCCTCGCCGATGGCCCGCACCACCAACCCCCGCTGCGGCGCAGGCACGCTCCGCCACGACTCAAAGGCCTTCACCGACGCCGCCACCGTGGCGTCATAGCTCGCCGCCGTGTCCAGCGTCACGCCCGCGATCGGGGCCCCCGTCGTCGGGTTGTGCACCAGGTGCGCCCCCCTCGACGCCGCCTCCGACGCCTTCACCACCCGCGGATGCCCCTCCAGTCCCAAGGCCTTCAGAATGCTGTCGCTCATGCCACCACTCTAGGGATGCTCCCGGCCCCCTCCCCCCGTCCCTTCCCCTACCCTCCCCTTGCCATGCTCTGGCAACCTTCCATCCCCGAGAAGTACCGCCAACTCACCCCCGCAGAACTCGCCGACGCCATCGCGCGCCGTCGCCAGGAACTCGGCCGACGCCTCGTCATCCTCGGCCATCACTACCAGACCGACGAGGTCATCGCCCACGCCGACTTCACCGGCGATTCCCTCAAGCTCTCCCAACTCGCCGCCCAGGTCGCCGCCTCCGGCGAGGTCGAGTTCGTCGTCTTCTGCGGCGTGCACTTCATGGCCGAAACCGCCGACATGCTCACGCCCGACCATGTCGCCGTCATCCTCCCCGACCTCTCCGCCGGCTGCTCCATGGCCGACATGGCCGCCTACGACGACACCGTCGACGCCTGGAACGCCCTCCACGCCTCGCTCAAGGCCCAAGGGTGGTCCGGCCGCATCATCCCCATCACCTACGTCAACTCCTCCGCCGCCATCAAGGCCTTCGTCGGCGAGCATGGCGGGGCCTGCTGCACCAGTTCCAACGCCGCCGCCGTCTTCGCGTGGGCCATGAACCAGGCCAAGCCCGGCGAGGACATCCGCATCCTCTTCCTCCCCGACCAACACCTGGGCCGCAACACCGCCGCCGCCGCCGGCATCGACGTCGCCCGCCACAGCGCGGTCTACGACCCCGTCCTGACCCGCAAGGGTCACGACCTGGGCGGCATGACCGACGCCCAACTCCTCGCCGCCAAGGTCATCCTCTGGGCCGGCCACTGCTCGGTCCACAAACTCTTCCGCCCCGAACACTGCCGCCAGGTCCGCGAGGCCGACAAGGGCGACCCCAACCCCACCCGCATCCTCGTCCACCCCGAATGCTGCAAGGAAGTGGTGGACCAATCGGACCTGACGGGTTCCACCGAGTTCATCATCCAGACGATTGACAACGCCCCGCCCGGCACCCGCTGGGCGGTCGGCACCGAGGTCCACCTCGTCTCGCGATTGGCCCGCCGGGCCGCCGCGCGAGGGGTGTCGGTGCGCATCCTGAGCGATTGCCAATGCCTCTGCACCACGATGTACCGCATCGACCAGCCCCACCTGCTCTGGGTGCTCGACGCCTTGGTCGCGCCGGGTCGCAAGCGAGTGCCCAACCAGGTCAGCGTGCACCCCTCCGTCCGCGAGCGGGCCCTGCTCGCGTTGGACCGCATGCTCTCCCTCTCGACCAAGGCCTCGGTCGCCGTCGAGTGATCGATTCGAGCATCCGATTCCCCCGCCTTCAGGAACTCATGTCCATGATCATGTCGACCACATCGCTCCATCGCGCCCCTGCGGCCTCGTTGCTCGCGATCGTTCTCGGCGTGGCCGCCTTCGCCCCGCTCGCGGCGGCACAATCCGCCGCCCCGAACGCCGAGCCGCCAGTCTCCGAGGACGTCCTCTTCGCCAACCGCCTCTCCAAGGCCTTCAAGTCCGTCGCCGGCAAGGTCGAGCCCAGCGTCGTGCACATCACCTGCCTCGTCAGGCAGCAGCAGATCCGCACCGACTTCTTCGGCCGCCCCATCGCCCGCGGCACGCCTCGCCTCGTCCCGGCGGGCCTGGGCTCGGGCGTCGTCGTCGCCGCCGAGGGCCTGGTCGTCACCAACAACCACGTCGTCCAAGGCGCCGACGAAATCAAGGTCAAGCTCTTCGATGGCCGGGAGTATCCCGCCAAGATGGTCGGCGCCGACGCGCCCACCGACCTGGCCGTCCTCCGCATCGTCACGCCCGACGGCACGGGCTCCTTCCCGCCCGTCCCCTTCGCCGACTCCGAGAAGCTCGAGGTCGGCGAGTGGGTCGTCGCCATCGGCAGCCCCTTCGGCCTCTCCAACACCGTCACCGCCGGCATCATCAGCGCCAAGGGCCGCTCCGTCACGCCTCGCGAGACCGGCCAGACCCAACTCGACTTCATCCAGACCGACGCCGCCATCAACCCCGGCAACAGTGGGGGACCCCTCCTCAACCTCCAAGGCGCCATCGTCGGCATCAACTCCGCCATCGCCAGCCGCACCGGCGGCTACGACGGCATCGGCTTCGCCATCCCCGCCAACACCGCCCGCACCGTGATGGAGAACATCGTCGCCAACGGGCGCGTCGTCCGCGGCTGGCTCGGCGTCGGTCTCGCCGACGCCCGCCCCGACGAGGTCGCCGGCTTCGGCCAGGGCGTCGCCGTTCGCGAGGTCAGCCGCGAAAGCCCCGCCGAGCAGGCGGGCCTCAAGGTCGGCGACGTCATCCTCAAGTTCAAGGGCGCGGCCATGAACGAGGCCCGCCTCCGCCAAGCCATCGGCATCTCCGCCCCCGGCACCAAGGCCGAGGTCGAACTCCTCCGTGACGGCAAGGTCAGCACGGTCACCGTCGCCCTCGCCGATCGAGACGGGCAGAACGGCGCATTCACCGTCGACGCCATCGGCGTCAGCGTCCGCACCCTCACCGAGACCGAGGCCCGCGCCATGGGCTACCGCAACGTCGCCGGTGTCATGGTCGTCGGTGTCGATGCCCGCGGCCGCGCCGCCAACGCCACCCCCGTGCCCTTGGAACCCGGCGACATCATCGTCGCCGTCGAGGATGCCCCCGCCGGCGACGCCCGCGACTTCCTCCGCCTCGCCAACACCCTCGACTACAACCGCGGCGTCTCCTTCAGCGTCATTCGCGACACCCAGCGAGGCAGCCTGCTCATCCGCGACTGACGCGGCCCCTTCAAGCCCGCGTATCCTCACCGCGTGAGACTCGCCCCCCTCGCCGTCTGCTCGTGCGCCGCGTGCCTCTGCCTGGCAGGATGCCGCAGCGCGCCCACGCCCGTCGACTGGGCCCGCGAATACCCCGTCGAACTCGTTCGCGCCCCCAAGCCCCTCGACATCCAGGTCTTCCGCAACGCCCGAACCCTCGAGTTCTCCAACACCACCGCCAACGCCCTCCCCGCGGGCACCCTCTGGATCAACCGCCGCTTCGCCCTCCCCTTCGACGGCCTCGCCGTCGGCGATCGCTTCGAGCGACGCCTCACCGACTTCCGTGACGAGTTCAGCGACGCCTTCCGCGCCGGAGGCTTCTTCGCCCGCGAAGCCCCCGACACCGTCGTCATGGTGGAGCTCGAGATCCCCGCCGAATCCGGCCTCGTCGCCTTCGACGCCTTCATCGTCGTCAAGGGCACGCCAGACTGACCGCCGCGTTCATGATCTGTCAGGGTCTTCGTGGCCTTCCCGGTCCGTTCGCGCGCACTTTGCGGCCGGTATCGACCCCGCGGGCCGCATCGGCTGCGCCGTGTGGTATGCTGTCCGGTGGGTTTGTGCGTGCTGGGTGGCTCCACATCCGCATTCGTGCGTATGGAGCCGGTCCATGGGTGATGCCTCGCCATGGCCGTCGTCGGCGGTTGGCGTGTTGGGTTCGTCGTGAGCGTTGGCCGGTCGTGTTGGCATATGGGGTTCCCGCGGCGGTCCTCCGCATCGCGGCATCCATCGGGAGTCATTCTTGAAGAATCGCATGCTTCTGGCGTTGTTCCTCTGCGCGGGCACCTGCTCCGTCGCGCACGGCATCGTGGCCCCCGCCCTCGAGACGTCCCCGCGCCCCGCCGCGAAGGTCGTCGCGCCCGCCCACTCGCCCGTCACCCTGCGAGCCGATGGCAAGCCGGTGCTCGCCTCGGCCTCCAAGTACGGCGTCACCGGGTACCCCAACTACGACGTTCGCATCGGCGGCGAGATCGGCCCTGCCCTTCCCGAAGTCGTCGCCGCCCGCGAGGCCTTCCTCGACGCCGGACGCCGCGACCTTCGCGACAAGGGCATCGATCGCCTCCGCGCCCTCTACCCCGACGTCACCGTCGACCTCGACCAGTACACCGGCACCGTCAGCTCCGTGCGATCGCTCACGCAGATGCTCACCGCGCCGGGCGTCGGCGTCGCCGTTCCCTCCCCCGTCAACGCGGCCCGCGCCTTCATCGACGACTTCGCCGACGCCTTCGGCATCGCCGCCGCCGACCTCGACCAGGCGCGACTCAGCCGCAACTACCGCACCGACCTCTCGGGCATGCACCACCTGACCTTCCAGCAGCAGGTCGATCGCGTCGACGTGGTCGGCGGCAAGGTCATCGCCAACGTCGATCGCCTGGGCAGCATCATCAACATCGGCAGCACCTTCATCCCCGGGCTCGCCGAGCGTCAACTCCCCGCGGCCGCCATTCCGGCCCGCAAGGCCCTCGAACTCGCCGCCCGCAACGTCGGCGTCCGCATCGCCTCGACGCCCGTCGCCGAACCCAAGGGCGCGGACGACGCCGAACTCACGCCCGCCGACGAGGCCACCACCTGGAAGGGCATCAAGGAACTCCGCGCCGACGAGCCCGTGATCACCCGCCGCGTCTGGTTCCCCCGCACCGTCTCCGACGTGCGCCCCGCGTGGACGGTCGTCGTGCCCGTGCCCGGCATCGGCCACACCTACGACATCACCGTCGACGCCGTGACCGGCGAAGTGCTCTGCCGCACCAACCGCCTGGTCTGGGACACCACCCAGCCCATCACGATGCGCATCTTCACCTCCGACAGCCCCGCCCCCGGCTCGCCGGGCCTGGCCACCGTCGGCACCGACCAGTTCCCCTTCGACGTCCGCCAACTCGTCACCATCACCCCGGAGCAGATGCGGCCCTTCTCGCCCAACGGCTGGATCGACGACAACAACCGCCAGACCGTCGGCAACAACGTCGACGCCCACTCCGACCTCAGCGGCGCGAACACGATCGACCCCCGTCCCGACGGCGGCGTGAACCGCGTCTTCGACTTCCCCTTCAGCGAGACCGCGGCGCCCAACACCTACACCGCCTCCGCCGTCGTGCAGATGTTCTATTACGCGAACTCCTTCCACGATCGCCTCTACGCCCTCGGCTTCGACGAGGTCGCCGGCAACTTCCAGACCAGCAACTTCGGCCGCGGCGGCGTCGGCGGCGACGCCGTGATGGCCGACGCCCAGGACGGCGGCGGCACCAACAACGCCAACTGGCAATCCACCGGCGCCGACGGTTCCTCCGCCCGCATGCAGATGTACGTCTTCACCGGGCCCACCCCGGCCCGCGACGGCACGCTCGACGGAGACATCGTCTACCACGAACTCGCCCACGGACTCTCCATCCGCCTCCATCAGGGCATCTCCGCCAACGTCACCCGCGCCAAGGGCGAAGGCTGGAGCGACTTCTTCGGCATCTCCCTCAACGCCCAGGCCACCGACGATCCCGACGGCAACTACTGCACCGGCGGCTATGCCACGCGTCAGTTCCTCAACGCCACCTACCTCCAGAACTACTACTTCGGCATCCGCCGCTTCCCGTACAGCACCAACGTCAACATCAACCCCCAGACCTTCGCCGACACCGATCCCGGCCAGCAGAACTACCCCGCCTCCATCCCCCGCAGCAGCATCATCGGGAACACCGCCGACCAGGTCCACAACATGGGCGAGGTCTGGTGCAACACCCTCCTCGAAGGCCGCGCCGCCATGTGGCCCACCCGCGGCTTCGAGGCCAACCAGCGCATGATGCGCATGGTCGTCGAGGGCATGAAGCTCCACGCCGTCAGCGATCCCAACTTCATCCAGTCGCGCGACACCATCATCCAGGCCGACAACGTCACCTACGGCGGCGAGAACCGCACCGCCCTCTGGACCGCCTTCGCCAAGCGAGGCATGGGCCGCAACGCCACCGCGCCCGCCAGCACCACCTCCAGCGGCGTCGTCGAGAACTTCGAAGTCCCCTTCGACGCCATCTTCACCTACCCCGGCGGCCGTCCCGAGCAGCTCTCGCCCGGGCTGGCCACGTCGTTCCCCGTCAACATCGGCGAGTTCAACCTCACCCTCGTCCCGAACTCCGGCCAACTTCACTACTCGCTCAACGGCGCGCCCTTCATCGTCACCTCCATGACGCAGACCGAGCCCGGCCGCTACGTTGCCACGCTCCCGGCCTTCTCCTGCTTCGACGTCGTTCGCTACTACACCAGCGTCGACACCAGCCTGGGCCGCAAGGTCAATCCCGCCTCCGCGCCCACCGGCGTCCCCGTCGCCAAGGTCTTCACCGGCATCGACGCCGCCATCACCGACACCGGCGAGACCGACGAGGGCTGGGTCGTCACCACCGCCGCCACCGACGGTGCATGGGAACGCGCCACCCCCATCTACTCGGGTTCCACCAACCCCGCCAACGACCGCGGCGATCCGCCGGCCGACTACGACCAGGTCGGCACCCGCAAGTGCTGGCTCACCAGGAACAACACCTCGCCCACCAACTCCAACACCGACGTCGACGGCGGCGCGACCACCATCACCTCCCGCGTCTTCGCCACCCGCGCGGGCGACACGATGTCCTATGCCGCGTGGTGCAACGCCAATATCGGCGGCGCGTTCTCGACCGGCGACGGGCTCAAGGTCGACTACTCCCTCGACAACGGCGCGACCTGGACCAACCTCCGCTTCTACTCTTCGCCCGCCAACACCTGGCGCGTCGAGAACTTCCTCGTCGGCACGGACTTCCCCGCCTCCGACCGCACCAAGGTCCGCTTCGTCGCCATCGACGCCGGCGTCGGCAACGTCGTCGAGTGCGCCATGGACGCCTTCTCCGTCCGCCGCCTCGTCTGCGACGCCGCACCCCCATGCCCCGCCGACTTCAACAACGACGGCGGCGTCGACGGCGCGGACGTCGAGGCCTTCATCACCGCGTGGGAAGCCGCCAACCCCGCCGCCGACGTCAATCAGGACGGCGGCATCGACGGCGCGGACCTCCCCGCCTTCTTCGTCCCCTGGCAGAACGGCGGCTGCTGAGCCGCCGCCGCGACGCATCACCCCCGCCTCGCGAGCCGCTGAAGCCCGCCCCGGCGCATGGTGCTCGGACGATCCGTCCGCTCCATCGCTCCGACCAGCGGCGGCGGTGCGCCCACGTGCCTTGACCGCCCCAAAGGCGGCCGGCGCCACCACTCGCGCACGCCCCGCCCGCCCTGCACGCGTCCGCCGCGCCGTAAAAGGTGAAAGTGCCTCCAATCCGGCGGTTGTCTGTCCCACGCATCCCGCCGCCGACGCTGATGCCCCTGAGGCCCCACGCGCTCGTGCGGCCGCGGCGTCACGTTCGCCGCGGTCATGATGGGCGATGGGCACGAAGGACATCGTCGAGATGCGTACCACCGCCGACCGT
>JBBAVG010000047.1:0-28498 GCA_040397805.1 Phycisphaerales bacterium | reverse complement strand
CACCAGACCGCGATGCCCCTCCGCCGCAGGTTCGAGGTCGTGCCCGTCGAGGAGTGGCCCATCCACGAGTTCACCTTCCTCTCGCGGGGCCTGGGCGACGGCACCACGGCGGCCGAGCGGCTCGAACTCGCCAAGCCCTACTGGCAACGCATGGACCCCTTCGAGGACCTCGGCGAAGGGAGCGAGAGCTACGCGTCGTTCCACACCCGCGTGGCGTCGTGCCTGTCGCGGGCGGCGTCCTTCCGGGGTACCGGCCCGCTCGTGGTCTTCACCCACAACCGCGTCCTGTGCCAACTCATGACCATGGTCGTGAGCCCGCCACGCGACGTCCACGAGGGCATGCGCCGCATCCACGGCCTGTGCTCGGTGGGCCGGTTCGAGGTGCCCAACTGCGGCGTGCTCCGCATGACCGTCGCCGACGGCGGAGCCGTGTCGCTGGGTCGATTCGATCCCGCCGCCTCACCCGTCCCCGCCACGTGAGAACGCAGGACGATACCCTGAAGGCCGCATGAGCACGCTTCAGGAGACCGTCGCGTCCTACGCCGCCATCGAGGAGAAGATCCGCCAGGGAGGCGGCCCGGCGGCCATCGACCGCCAGCACGAGAAAGGCCGCCTCACGGCCCGTGAACGCGTCGCGCTGCTCATCGACCCCGGCACCGCGCTGCAGGAGTACGGCCTGTGGGCGGCCCACGGGATGTACAAGGAGCAAGGCGGCGCGCCGGCGGCGGGCGTCGTGACGGGCATCGGCCGCGTCGAGGGCCGCCGCTGCATGATCATCGCCAACGACGCGACGGTGAAGGCCGGGGCGTTCTTCCCGATGACGTGCAAGAAGATCATCCGCGCCCAGACCATCGCGCAGATGGCGCGGCTGCCCCTGCTGTACCTCGTGGACTCCGCGGGCGTCTTCCTCCCCATGCAGGAGGACGTCTTCCCCGACATCGACGACTTCGGCCGCATCTTCCGCAACAACGCCGTCATCTCCGCCGAGGGCATCCCGCAGATCGCCGCCATCATGGGCTACTGCGTCGCCGGCGGCGGCTACCTGCCCGTCCTGTGCGACACGCTCCTCATGACCGAGGGCTCGGGCCTCTACCTCGCCGGCCCCGCGCTCGTCAAGGCCGCCATCGGCCAGGAAGTCACCGACGAGGAACTCGGCGGCGCATCGATGCACGCCTCCATCAGCGGCACCATCGACTTCCGCGAGAAAGACGACCGCTCCTGCATCGAGCGGCTCCGGTCGCTCGTCCGCAAGTACCCCGCGCCGGCCGCGGCCCGCAAGGCCCCCGCGCCCTTCCACGCCCCCGAACGCCTCTACGAGGTCTTCACCGACAAGCCCGGCTCGCAGTACGACGTCAACGACATCATCGCGTGCCTGGTCGACTCCCGCACCGTCCGCGACGAGGGTGGCAAGGAACGCCTCGCCCCCGACTTCGACGAGTACAAGGCCGAATACGGCCAGTCCATCGTCTGCGGCTACGCGTCGATCGGCGGCCACGCCTGCGGCATCGTCGCCAACCAGAAGAAGATCACCATGCGCACCACCGCGGGCGGCAAGGCCGGCCCCGGCAAGAGCGTCCAGATGCCCGGCGTCATCTACGACGACTCGGCCGACAAGGCCGCACGCTTCATCATGGACTGCAACCAGCGACGCGTGCCCATCGTCTTCCTCCACGACACCACCGGCTTCATGGTCGGCCGCGACAGCGAACAGGGCGGCATCATCCGCGCCGGCGCCAAGATGGTCAACGCCATGAGCAACTGCGTCGTCCCCAAGATCGTCGTCATCCTCGGCGGCAGCTACGGCGCGGGCAACTACGCCATGTGCGGCAGGGCCTTCGACCAGTTCCTCGCCTTCGCCTGGCCCGGCGCCAAGTGCGCCGTCATGGGCGCCAACCAGGCCACCGGCGTCCTCACCACCATCGAGGAGGCCAGCCGCAAGCGCAAGGGCGAGACCATCGACGACGACGCCCACAAGGCCATCTACGGCGCGATCCACGCCGCCTACACCGAACAGGCCGACATCCGCCACGGCGCGGCCCGCGGCTGGGTCGATCGCATCATCGAACCCCACCGCACCCGCGCCGAACTCGTCGACGCGCTCGAGGCCGCCGCCCAGAACTGGGACCACGCCCGCCCCTTCAAGACCGGCGTGCTGCAGACCTGACAGCCCGATACCACCAACTGAGGGGTCCAAACTGACCTTCTGGCAAGGACAGTTGTGCAATAAACTGTCCTTCTGGGAAGGACAGTTCCGACTATCATGGAGCCATGCCCCTCCTGGAGGCCCTCCGAGAACGACTCAACGACGCCGTGGCTCCGATGCGCCCGGCGGCCTTGACCCATCGCGACGTGACGCTCCCCCGCGTGTCCGGCAAGGCGCACGCCGTCATCGGCATGCGTCGATCGGGAAAGACCTGTTTCCTCAAGCAGCTCCTCGCCGAACGACGCAAGTCCGTGCCGCCCGAACGTGCCATCTATCTGAGTTTCGACGACGACCGCTTGGCGGACTTGGACGCGAGTCAGCTCGACGCACTGCTCGAGGAGTACTTCCTCCGCCATCCGGCGTGTCGCGACGGCGGCGCATGCACGTGGTTCCTCGACGAGATTCAACTCGTGCAAGGGTGGGAACGGTTCGTCCGTCGAGTGCTCGACAACGAACCGATCGACATCGTCGTGTCCGGGTCCTCGGCCAAGATGCTGTCTCGCGAGATCCACACGTCGCTCCGGGGCAGGGCGATGGCCACGACGATCCGCCCCTTCAGCTTCCGTGAGTTCCTCCGCCACCGAGGCATGGAACCCGCCGCACGCGTCGAGACGATGCCCACCTCCGGCCGACGCGAACTCGAACGCCTCGTGCGAGACCATCTCGCCATCGGCGGCTTCCCGGAAGCGCAGGGCGAACCCGCGACCGATGGCGCATGGCGACC
Source organism: Phycisphaerales bacterium (assembly GCA_040397805.1). Classification (GTDB taxonomy): domain Bacteria; phylum Planctomycetota; class Phycisphaerae; order Phycisphaerales; family UBA1924; genus UBA2402. The sequence goes on along the minus strand of JBBAVG010000047.1, from coordinate 25,571 downwards.
GCTCGATCGCGCCACTCGCATCGCCCTCCTTCAGGGGTACGTCGACACCGTCCTCTTCCGCGACGTCATCGAGCGTCATGCCGTCACGCAAGTGGCCGCGTTGCGATGGGTCATCCGCCAGGCCCTTCGCAACCCGGGCGGATCGTTCAGCGCGAGCCGCATGCACGCCGATCTCAAGTCACAGGGATTCAACATCGGCAAGGATGCCGTTCACGCGCTGCTCGACCACCTCACCGACGCCTTTCTCATCACCGCCGTCCCCGTGGCCACGGAGTCCGAACGACGGCGAAACACCAATCCCCGCAAGCTCTACCCGGCCGACACGGGCCTGATCGAGGCCTTCGACGCCAGCGGCCGCGCCAATACCGGCCATGCGCTCGAGACGGCCGTCTTCAACGAACTCGCCAGGCGTGGAGCGACCGTCGCGTACTTCAAGTCGCCGGAGGGATTCGAGGTCGATTTCGTCGCGAACCACGCCGACGGACGGGTCGAACTGCTGCAGGTGTGCGCCTCGCCGGCCGAGCCGGCGACATGGCAGCGGGAAACTCGGTCGCTCGACGCGGCCTCCCGCGAGCACCCGCGGGCGGAACGCACCGTGATCGTGCTCGACACGACCTCCGCGCGGTCCGTCACGCACCCCCGAACGCGGATTCTCCCCGCGCACGAGTGGCTGCTCGAAGGCCGCTGACAGGCCGTGAACGCGGACGCGGCGACGTCGGACGCGCACGACTCGAGGCCACCTCGCATCGATCGCTTCAGGCTCCGAACTTCCGCGACTCGATCACCGCGAGCTGGTCGCAGCGTTCGTTCTCGGGGTGGCCGTCGTGCCCCTTCACCCAGTGGAAGGAGACGTCGTGGCGCAGGCGCATGGCGTCGAGGGCCTGCCAGAGGTCGACGTTCTTCACCGGCTCCTTCGAGGCCGTGCGCCACCCGTTGCGCTTCCAGTTGACGATCCACTTCTCGAGCCCGTCGAGCACGTACTTGGAGTCGGAATACAGCAGCACGTTGGTCGGCTTGCTCAGCGCGCTCAGCCCCTCGATCACCGCCGTGAGCTCCATGCGGTTGTTCGTCGTCGAGGCTTCGCCCCCGCTGGCCTCGCGCATCTTGCCCGTGGCCGGGTGCTTGAGCACGTACGCCCATCCGCCGGGTCCCGGGTTGCCTGAACACGCGCCATCCGTATACAGCTGCACTTGCGGCTTCATGAAACGACCTTCACCGTGCGCCGGCCAGTCGCCGGACCGTGACATCGAACGAACGGACCATGCCGGCATGAATGCCGTAGCAGACGATTGAATACACCCCCGCCGCCACCAGCGCCCCCACCGCCAGCGACAGCCTCGCTCCAGGCACGCCCAGCTTCGCCAGCGATTCGCTCACCCGGTCGCCCGGCGTGATCACCGAGGCGATGAGCGACGCCGGGCTCAGCGCGCCGAAGATCGGGCCCACGCCCGCGAAGCCCGACGCCGCGTTCCAGCCGCAGAGGCCCACGACGCCGGAGATGGCGCCCACCACGCCCACCGTGCCGACGATCGAGCCCAGCGTGCCGCGGCTCTTGAGCGACCACTGCAGCCCCACCATCACGCAAAAGGCAAGGAAAGGCAGCACGGCGACCGCCGCGAGCAGTCCCGCCTCGGGAAGGATCACCGGCAGCATCACGGGCACGCCGCCGATGGTCTGCGGACCCACCTCGACGCCCCCTTCTCGCGAGAACCCCTTGAGCAGCACGTACCCGCCCGCGAGCAGCAGCGTGCCCAGGGGAACGCTCAGCAGCGGCAGGATGTACCAGAGCAACCCCTGCAGCTTGCCGGTGAGGTACGACGAGGCCGTGAGGGGCGTCGTGAGCAGGAGGTCCAGCGTCCCGTCCTCGCGTTCGCGGCTGATGGCCGTCGCCGCCGCCATGATCGCCACCAGCGAAATCACGCTCAGTTCCACCCACACCGTCGCGAGCAGCGCGAACTGGAACTGCGTGCCCGAGAACGATCCGCGGTGGTACCACCAGATGAGCCCCAGCGCGAAGGCGAACCCCATCCCGACGAACGTCCAACGGGCGATGATCTTCGCGGGTTGGCTGTTGCGCGACGAGGCCTCTCGCCAGGCGATGGGGTTGACTCCCACCGGCCGCGGCGCGCGGTGACGACCCTCCCCGCCTTCTCCCGCGGCCGAGCGCCGTCCGAAGAGGCGATCCGTCCAGCTCACGCCCGACTCGTCGGTGCCAAGCGTGTGCAATCCGCCCGAGCGGACCGTCAGCGTCGAGACGCCCATGAAGAGGATCGACAGGATCGTGCTGCCCAGGCAGAAGGTCGCGACGGGTCGCTCGAGCATCCAGCGGGCGACCAGCCCCTCCTGGCTGCCCGCCGCCGCACGCGGGTAGTTGGCCGGGTTGAGCAGCGACTGGAGGGCGAGGAAGGGGTTGAGGGCGGTCATGTGCGTCACGCCCGTGCCGCCCGCCGCGCCCTTGCCCCCCGCCACCAGCCACGCGTCGATGGCGAGCGTCACGCCCAGGTACGACACGATGGCGATGTAGAAGGCGAAGAAGGCCCGCTTGCCCACCAGGCGGCTCACGGCCAGGGCGATGGCGAGCGCGCCCACGAGCAGCGCGGCGCACGCCGCGATGAGGTAGCTGGCCAGGATCGCGCCGCCCGGCACGCCCCCGAAGTACTGCGTGAGGGCGAACAGGGGCAGCGACGAGAAGAGCAGCCCCAGGATGAAGAGCAGGCGGCCGAAGAGGTTGCCCAGCACGATCTCGCCCGCCGACAGGGGCGTGGTCAGCAGGATGTCCCACGTGCGAGGACTGGCTTCCTGCGCGATGGCTCCGCCGAGGAAGACGGGCGCGAGGATGCAGATGAGCAGGATCTGCAGATAGGCGATGCGGGTGAAGGTGCCCGCGCCCGCCTGGGCGAGTTGCTGGTACGCCAGCGTGTCCTGCGTCGAGGTGAGCAGCGCCCAGAGCATCACCACGATCATCACCGCGAGGTACGCGGCACGGATGTACAGGTGCTTGGTCCGCCGCGACGCGTTCTGGACCAGCCGCACGGCGATCGGGTTGGAGGGTCCCTGGCGGAGGAGCCAGCGGAGGATGATGGGCATGCCGCCGGGAGCGTATGAGCCCCCGGCCGTCGCATCAGGCCCCCGCCGGGCATCGCCGGTCAGAACTCGATGGTGTCGAACAGGCGGGGAAGGGAGGCGTCGAGCCCGAACCTGGCCTTGATGGCGCCGGCCAACGCCGCCCGGGGCCTGTCCTCGCCGTGGGTCAGGAAGACGCGGGGGCTGTTGGCGGCCAAGGGCTCGAGCCAGCGGAGCAGTTCGGACTGCCCGGCGTGCGCCGAGAACCCGCCAAGCGTGTGGATGGTGGCCCTGACGGGAATCGTGCGGCGGTGGATCTGCACCTGGTCGGCCCGGTCGATGAGCTGGCGGCCCAGCGAGCCCGCCGAGGCGTATCCGACCATGACGACGCTGACACCCTTGCGCCAGAGGTTGTGGCGGAGGTGGTGGACGATGCGGCCCCCCTCGCACATGCCGCTGCCGGCGATGACGATGCAGCACTCGTGGCGATCGTTGATGGCCTGCGACTGCTCGACCGACTCGAGGAACTCGAGCCGCCGCAGGTCGCGCGAGAACTGGCGACGCCGGGCGAGGTCCGAGGACTCGTGATCGAAGAGGTCCTGGTGCTTGGCGTAGAGCTCGGTGGCCTTGATGGCCATGGGGCTGTCGAGGTAGATGGGGAACTCGGGCAGCACGCCGGCCCTCATCATCTCGGCGAGGTGGAAGAGGATGTGCTGCGTGCGACCGATGGCGAAGGCCGGGATGAGGATCTTCTCCTTGGCCCAGATGGCCTTCTCGATGATCTCTCGGAACTCGCGGATGGTCTCCTCCTGCGAGCGGTGGTCGCGGTCGCCGTAGGTCGACTCCATGAACACCACGTCGGCCTTCGTCGACGTCAGCAGCGTGGGGTCGCGCAGGAAGGGCGTGTTCCAGCGGCCGATGTCGGCCGAGAAGACCACCGTGCGGCTCGCGCCCGGCTCCTCGAGCCGCATCTCGACGTGCGACGAGCCCAGGATGTGCCCGGCATCCGCGAACCGAACCGACACGCCGGGGGCGATCTCTCGCCACTCCCAGTAGGGCACGCCCCGGGCCAAGGGCCGCAGCCGAGCGGCATCGTCTCGCGTGAAGAGGGGCTCGATGTCGGGCTTGCCTTCGCGGCGGCGGTACTTGTTCTCGCGGGCCGTGTCGGCCTCCTGGAGGCGGGCGGAATCCTCGATCACCAGCGTGGCGAAGTCGATCGTCGCGTCCGTGCAGTACACCGGGCACGCCAGCCCCCGCCGGGCGAGGATGGGGAAGCGGCCGCAGTGGTCGAGGTGCGCGTGCGTCAACACCGCCGCGTCGAGGGTCGCCGGCTGCACGGGCCCGAGGTCTGCGTTGAGCGCGTCGTCCTTGGGGCCATGACCCTGGAAGGCCCCGCAGTCGACGAGCACCCGGGCCCTCTTCGTCTCGACGACATAGCACGAACCGGTGACCTCGCCGCCGCTGGCTCCGCAGGTGGTGATCCGCATGGAGTCGAGGATATGGGGCGTGCGACCCACGCCCCCGGCGGCACGACCGGCACCGTCCGCACGACCGCCCCAACCGGAGCGAGGGGTCGGCCGGGGTGCGTCGAGGACGGGGATGGTTCGGCCGATGAGGGGCGAGGGTGCGTGCGCGACCGGCGTCACCCCGGAGGACTCCATGCAGACGGAACTGCTCGACATCCTGAAGATGGCGCACGAGGCGGGCGCGTCGGACGTGCACCTCGTGGCGGGCCACCCGCCGATGATGCGCCACCTGCAGGTCATCAAGCCGCTGCCGTTCCCGATGCTGACTGGTCCCGACTGCCGCCGCTTCATCGAGCAGATGGCCCCCCGCGAGGCCCTCGAGACCTACGACCGCTGCAAGGACTCGGACTTCTCGTACCTCGTGCTCGGACAGGCCCGCTACCGCGTGAACGCGCACATGCAAGGCGGCTGCGCCAGCCTGGCGATGCGTGCGATCCGCACCGACGTTCCCCCCATCGAGGAGCTCAACCTCCCCGAGGTGATCTCGCGACTGACCTACCTCCCCCGCGGCCTCGTGCTCGTGACCGGCGACACCGGCTCGGGCAAGTCGACGACGCTGGCCGCGATGATCGAGGAGATGAACCTTCGCTACCAGAAGCACGTGCTGACGCTCGAGGATCCCGTCGAGTACCGCTTCGACAGCAAGCAGTGCCTCATCGAGCAGCGCGAACTCGGGCTCGACCTGCCCAGCTTCGCCAGCGGCCTCAAGCACGCCCTGCGACAGGACCCCGACGTCATCCTCGTGGGCGAGATGCGCGACCTCGAGACCAGCGCCCTGGCCATCTCCGCGGCCGAGACCGGCCATCTGGTCCTCTCGACGCTCCACACCATCAACGCGAGCCAGACCGTCGACCGCATCATCGACATGTACCCCGACGGCCAGCAGAACCAGATCCGCTCGATGCTCGCGTCGACGCTCCAGGCCGTGGTCAGCCAGACCCTCTTCGCCCGCACCGACGGCAAGGGCATGATCCCCGCCGTCGAGGTGCTCCTCTGCACGCCCGCCGTGCGCAACCTCATCCGCGAGGATCGCACCTTCGAGATCCCCAACGTCATCGAGACCAACCGTCAGCTGGGCATGTGCTCGCTCGACAACTCCATCCTCGAACTCTTCTTCAACGGCCTGATCACCCGCGAGGACGCCCTCGCCCAGGCCGCGTACCCCGACAAGCTCGCCATGCAGCTCGCCGCCTGATCCCACCCGCCGCCGGAGATTCGCCATGCCCTCCTACCGCTACACCGCCAGGTCCGCCGCCGGACAGGTCAGCTCCGGCAACCTCGTCGCCGAGACCGGCACCGCCGCCGCCGCGGTGCTCCGCGCCCGCGGCCTGCACGTGGTCTCGATCAACGCCGACAACGCGGCCAAGTCGTTCGCCGAGAAGTTCCGCGAGCTCAACGCCGGACGCCCGAACGACAAGCAGATCCTCGACTTCACCACGCAGCTGGCCGTCATGATCCGCGCGGGCATCAACCTCCGCTCGGCCCTCGACGGCATCGCCCAGCAGACCACCCACCTGGGCTTCAAGCGCGTCCTCGACCAGATCAAGTCCGACGTCGAGGGCGGCCAGTCCTTCTCCGCCGCCCTCGCCAAGCACCCCACCCTCTTCAACCCCCTCTACCTCAACATGGTGAAGGCCAGCGAGATGTCCGGCGGCTTCTCCAAGATGCTCGACCGCATCGCCGACTACATGAACCAGCAGATCGAGACCCGCAAGATGGTCGTCGGCGCGTCGGTCTACCCCGGCGTCATCGGCGTCATGGCCATCGGCGTCACCGTCTTCCTCCTCGTCGCCGTCCTGCCCAAGTTCGCCAGCGTCTTCGAGGGCAAGGAGGACGTCCTCCCCTGGTCCACCACGTTCCTCATGTCCATCTCGGGCTTCATGATCAAGTACTGGATGTTCCTCATCATGGCCGTCGGCGGCGCCATCGCCGGCCTGGTCGCCTTCCTCCGCACCGAGGTCGGCGTCTTCTGGTTCGATCGCTTCCGCCTCGCCGTCCCCATCATCAGGGACATGTTCCGCTCCCTCTACATCAGCCGCTCCCTCCAGACCATGGGCCAGCTCATCAACGCCGGCGTGCCCATGCTCGACACCCTCATCATCACCGGGGAGATCTCCGGCAACATCGTCTTCAAGACCATGTGGCGGAACGTCCACGCCGCCGTCAAGGCCGGCAACAAGATCTCCAAGGTCCTCGTCAAGGACAGCGTCCTCCCCCCCGCCGTCACCCAGATGATCTCCGCCGGCGAGGAATCCGGCAAGCTCGGCGAAGTCCTCGACGAGGTCTCCGCCTATTACGGCAAGCAGCTCAAGGAGAACATCAAGACCGCCACCGGCATGATCGAGCCCCTCATGATCCTCTTCATGGGCGGCATCGTCGGCTTCATCGCCATGTCGATCATCCTCCCCATCTTCAAGATGAGCTCCATCGTGAAGTAAGGTCGGGGCGACCTACGCTCCCCCGACCCATGGACCTGGGGCTGCCCCCCTTCAACCCCGACGCCGTCTCCAAGCCCTATCGCCGCCGTCACTGCACCGACCAGTACGACGCCAGGGCCATGGGCCACCACGCCCTCGACGCCGGCATGTTCGACGCCTTCGAGGCCGACGACATGGAAGGCGAAGGCAAGGCCGAATACAACGCCGGCGTCCTCGCCTACGAACGCGGCGACCTCGACGAGGCCGCCGCCGCCTTCATGAAGGCCATCTCCCTGGCCCCCGACGCCGGCCCGGCCCGCAACAACCTCGCCATCGTCCTCTTCCAACGGGGCGACCGCGCCGAGGCCCTCTCCCACCTCGAACGCCTCGCCCGCGATCATCCCGAACAACCCAACGTCCTCCGCAACCTCGCCGTCGCCAAGTGGCTCGGCGGCGAGCCCGAAGAGGCCCTCGCGCTCCTCGAACGCGCCGCCGAACTCGACCCCCAGGACGGCGAACTCCTCTTCCTCCAGGCCCGCATCCACGGCGACCTCGACCGTCCCGATCGCATGGCCGAGTGCATGCAACGCGCCGCCGAACTCGAGCCCGACAACGCCGCCGCGTGCGACAACCTCGGCGTGGCGCTCCAGAACGCCGGCATGATCGACGAGGCCCTCCGCCAGTTCGAGGAGGCCCACCGCCTCGAACCCGACAACCCCCTCCCCCTCTACAACCTCGGCCAAGCCCTCCACGAGGCCGACCGCCACGAGGAAGCCGTCGACGTGCTGCGTCGCCACCTCGAGATGCGGCCCGACCACTCGTGCGCCCACCACGCCCTCGCCCGCGCCCTGAGCGAACTCGGTCGCCACGACGAGGCCCTCGAGGAGTTCCGCCGCTACGAGGACCTCGAGCCCGACGACCCCGCCGGCCTCTCCAGCACCGGCACCGAACTGGGCCTGGTCGGCCGCCACGACGAGGCCGAAGCCGCCATCCGCCGCGCCTTCGACAAGGACCCCGCCTTCCACTGGGCCATCCACGCCTTGGCCCTCGTCGCCCGCGCCAAGGGCGACCACGCCCGAGCCCTCGCGCTCGCCACCGAGGCCGTCCGCCGCGAACCCGATCAGCCCGTCTACCAACGCGTGCTCATCGAGGCCCACGCCCGCACCCACGACATCCAGCAGTCGATCGACATGGTCCGCTCCCTCCCCGGCCGGGGCGAACCCTCCGTCTGGCTGCGGCTGCTCACCACCCTCCGCGACGAAGAGCGACCCGCCGACGCGGTCGCCGCGGGCCACGCCGCCATCAACGACCACCCCGACCACCCGCCCCTGCTCGGCACCGTCGCCCTCGCCCTTGACGACCTTGGCCGCAAGGACGAAGCCCTCGCCATGCTGCGAAGGACCACCGCCGCCGACCCCGACGACCTCCTGGCCCACTTCCACGCGGGCCGCATCCTCGCCGAACAGGGCGAGTTCGCCAAGGCCCGCGCCGCCCTCGAGTTCGTCGTCGAGCACGACCCCAAGGCCATCCGCCCCCGCGAGTTCCTCCTCTACTGCTGCGGCAACCTCGAACTCGAGGACGAATGCGACCGCATCGCCCAGGAGATCCTCGAACTCGATCCCGACAACGCCTACCTCAAGGAACTCTCCGAAGCCGCGGACGAGGTCGAGGAACCGGATGAGGCGGGCGACAACGGCGACCAACCCCGCGGCCCCGAAACCACCGACGATCGAAGCGGCGGGTAACGCATCCTCGCCCGTCCTTCGCCCGACAGGGCGCACCAGTCGTAGCCGTGGTGCGCCGCCCGGCTTTGCGGGCAAGCCCACGGACACGCGCCCATCCGCGCCATCGCCACGACGCCGCGCGAATCAACGCCCCCTCCCGACGCCCTCCAACACGGCCGGCGACGGCCGCGTCCCCTCCCGCCCCCTCGCCACCATCGTCGCCGCCTCGATCCGCTCCAACGTCCTCGCGCACGCCCGCTCCCACTCCGCCGCGTCCTTGCGCTCGATCGCCGCCTGCAGCAGCGGAAACACCCACGCCGCGTACCCGCTGTTCTCGTCCGGCGACGCGAACGCGTTGCGGAACCACGGCCGACGCTCCAGCCCGCCCTCGGGCAATAGCCACGCCCGGTCCACCGCCATTGCGCTCGCCACGTCCGCCCTCGCATCCCGCACCGCGAAGGCCACCTCCAACATCGCCACCTTCAGCGGCTCCAGTCGCGACGCGTCCAGCCCCACCTCCGTCGCCGCCTTCGTCGCCGCCACCAACGTTTCCATGCCCACCCGCGCGTACTCGCCCGGACTCACCGGCGTCATCGGCTCGTACGCATACGCCGCCGCCGTCATCGCCGCCATCTTCGTCACCATCGCCGCCGGCTCGTAGTCCGCCCCGACAATCTTCCAATACCACGGCAGCGTGTCGAAGGCCGAGTGGTACGACACGCCCGCGCTCCCGCCGCTGCCGAACGCCGCGCACGCCACGCCCCCCCTCGCGATGAACGCCACGTGGTCCGACCCCCCGCCGATCGCCTCGATCGACGGCCGACGTCCCAGCCCGGGCCTGGGCGCGCTGCGGGCCGTCCAGTCCTCCAGCACCGTCGACTCGGGTGCTCCCGACTGCGGCACCAATCCCGCCGCCGCCAGGATCACCCCGTGCATCGACGGCGTCGCCGATGCCCCGAACTTCGGCCCCATGCTCGCCATGTCGAGGTTGATGTACGCCACGCCCCCCTCGACCAATGCACGCTCGTTCCCCTCCACCCATTCGCTGCTGCCGATGATCCCGAACTCCTCCGCGCCCCACGCCGCGAAGACCAACGTCCGCCGCGGCTTGATCCCCTCCATCGCCAACGCCCCAAACACCCGCGCCGCCTCGATCACCGCGATGGTCCCGCTGAGCGGGTCCGACGCGCCGTGATTCCACGCGTCGTGGTGCGCCCCGATGATCACGCGCTGGTCAGGGAACTCCGTCCCCCGGATCTCGCCGATCACGTTCGCCGTCCGCATCACCGCCCGCTCCTGCTTCACGTCGACGCGAACCCGCACGCCCGTGTCGCCCCCGCCGTCCGACTCGAGCCGATACTCGAACCCCAAGCCCCCCTGCCACTCCTTCGGCGCCGCCACGCCCCGCATGGCCGCCAGGATCTCCTTCGCCGCCCCGTACCCGATCGGCTGGCTCGGAATCCGCGGCAGCGGCGCATCCTCCACCCGATCCCGCACCGCATCCTCCGTCGCCTCCCGCCCCGGCGTCAGCGGATCGCCCTGAAACGGCATCGTCACCACCGACCCTCGCTGGATGTGACACTCGTTCGCATACCCGCCGATCGGGTACACCGGCCCCGACACGTGCCCGCCGTCGGCCGGATCGGTGAAGATGATGAGGCCGATGGCCCCCGCCTGCTGCGCGAACTTCACCTTGTACCCGCGGTAGTTGCCCCCGTACCTCGCGAGCACGATCTTGCCCTCGCACGACACGCCCAGCGACGCGAGACGCTCGAAGTCCTGCTTGGTGCCGTAGTTCACGTACACCACGGGCCCCTCCGCCACGCCCGACCCGCTGTACGCGTTCCAGCCCACGTCGCTCGTGCGCGAATCCACGTCCCCGTCGACGGCGTTCTCCTGCACCGCCAGCGATCGCGGCGTCGGCGACACGATCGACACCTCGGCCCGCACCGGCTTGGCGAGCAGCGGCCAAATGTCGTGGCGCGTCGTCTCGAGCCCCGCCTCCTCGAAGAGCGTGATGAGACGCTGAATCGTCCGCTCGTCGCCCGGCGTGCCCGCCACGTGCGGCTCCGAGGCGAGTTCCATGTGCGTGACGCGAAGCCGATCGGTCGACACCATGGTGTTGAGTCGTTCCGCCAACGACGCATCGACCGCCGCGGACGCCACGCCGCCCCACATGCCACAGGTCACGATCGTCGCCATCATCTCACGATTCATGTTCGCCTCGCTTTCGTCTCGGTCACCACCCGCTCGATCTCGTCCGCCGCTCGCGCCGGGCCATGTTCGGCCCGCATCGCCTCGCCGATCGCCGCCGCACGACCCGCCATCGTCCGGTCTTCCAGCACCCGTCTCAACGCCGCCTCGAGTGATGCCGCATTCACGGCGCCCGCATGCAGCGTGCGAGAGCACCCCAGCAGCTTCGCGCGCCGTGCGTTGTCGAACTCATCGTTGGCGAAGGGCACGATCACCGTCGGCCTTCCGGACCGCAACGCGGCCGCCGTCGTGCCCGCGCCGCCGTGATGCACGATCGCGGCCGCACGCGCAAAGAGCATGGTGTACGGCGCATACGGGAAGGCCCGTACATTCGCGGGCAAGCCCCGAGGGGCGTACTCGTCGGTGCCGGTGAGCAGCACGGCGGGCCGCCCGAGCCGCGCCATCGCCGCCGCGGCGTGGGCGTAGAAGTCGCCGTGGTGGTGCACGACGCTGGTGCCCAGCGTGAAGACGACCGGGGCGCGGTCCCCGGCCTCGCACGAATCGAGGAAACTCCGCAGCTCGTCGAGGCGGGCTTCCTGGCCGGGCGAACGGTCGAACTCGCAGAAGCCGCAGACGACGCTCCGGAGCGGGTCCCCTTCCATCGGTGGCCGCACGCTGGGCGACCAGAGGCCCAGCACGGCGCGGGCGTCCTCCACCTCGCGGCGGAACTGGTCCTGCTCTGGCGCGAGGCCCCGCTCTCGTCGCAGCCGGTTGAGGGGCCGATCGAAGAGCACTCGCATCGCGAGGCGTCCGAGCGTGAGGCGAAGCCGGGCCAGCCACATGGGCGGCCGCTCGAGCTGCCACCGCGACTGCACCGCGCCGTCTCGCGGATTGAACCAGAAGATGGGCGCGAGCACGCACGCCACGCACGGGACGCCGGCACGCTCGGCCGCCCAGCGGGTGCCCAGACTGATGTGGTGCCGCACGATCACGTCGGGCCTGAAGTCGCGGAGCGACGCCTCGACGCCCTCGAGCGTGGGGCCCACCGTGCGGCCGATGAGCTCGCGGATGATGAGCAGCGGGCTGAGCCACGGCCTCGCGAGGTGCGGGTGGTGGAGCACGTCGAGCAGGTCCTGCGCCGTGCCCAAGGCACGCACGCGAAGCCCCGCGGCTTCGATCCGCTCGCGGTAGTGCGGGTTGACGAGCATCTCCACCTCATGCCCGCGGCGCTGGAGTTCGAGCGCGACGGCCACGAAGGGGTGCACGTCGCCCCCGGAACCGATGGTGGTGATGAGGATCCTCGCCACGGCGCTGGTCCCTCGCGTCACCCTCGCGACGTCATCCGTCGGCCCGTGCGTCGATTCCCGCGACGGAGGGCCGACGCCTCACAGACTGACGGTTTCGCGCGGCTGTGCCGCGGAAGCCGCCTCCGGCGCCCACGCGGGCGCGAGGGGCAGCGGCCTGATGCCCGGGCTCTTGATCGCCAGACGCGTCGCCACCTTGAACCCGCGCCAGTAGACGCCGATGGCCTTGGCGATGGCACGCCACGGCTTCACGCGACGCACGAGATAGCCGTCGGCCGTCACCTGGAAGAGCACCTTGCCCCGGAACCAGTTCGTCGGCCATCCCGTCGGCACGATCGCCACGTCGGCGTCCGGGCCCGTCAGGGCGCGCCATGCCGCCCCCGTGACGTCGCCGATCACGTGCCCACCCTGCTGGCGCTTCCGCCACACCTTGCGGCTGCTCGGCCACTTGAAGTCGAGTTGCTTGAGCGCACCGCGACACTGCTCGAAGAAGGGCAGGTTGTTCTGCAGGAACGGGTGCACGAAGAGCGTCGCGTTCGGACCGGCCTCGGCGAGCGCCGCCTTCACGGCCTCGGGCATCGAGGCGTAGGGCTTCATGCCGATGGGCTTGAGGAGGTCCTTGGGCTCGATCGACTCGAACCGACCCGCCGCGGCGTCGTTCAGGCCACGAAGGTGCAGCTCCGAGAGCTCCTCGAGCCCCATCAACGTCTGGGCGGCCGCCCGCGGGATCTCGAACATCGCGCGACGGAACCGGGCCACCGGCCCCAGCCCCTTCATCGCCATCACCGAGAACCCGTTGCGGGCGATGTAGTACCGGCCCCACGTCGCGAAACGGCGAATGCCCGGCGGGTGGAAGGCCCTGGCCTTGCGCGTCGCGCGGCAGACGTACCCCGTCCGGCGCGTCATCTGCACGCACCAGTCGATGTCGTCGTAATAGATGAAGTTCTCCGGGAAGAGCCCGGTGCGACGGATCGCGTCGGTCCGCACCAGCGCGCAGCACGCGGCGACATAGTGGCACTTGATGACGGCGCGGCGATCGATGTCGCCCGCCGCCGCCACGCCGAAGGTGCCCTTGGCCTTGTTGATCCTGCCGCCCGCTTCCCAGATCTGGCCGGTCAGGATCTCGCCCATCGCCGCACCCACCGCACCGACCTTGGGTCGCATGGCGAGCACGTTCACGAGCGAGCGGAGCGACCGCCTTCCGACGCGGGCGTCGCTATCGACCCACCACACGAAGTCGGGCTCGCCCATCTGGCCCGTCAGGCCCTTGCCCGACAGGATGTGCGACATGCCCAGGTTGAAACCGCCCGAGCCGCCGGTGTTCTTCTCGGAGCGGACGAACTCGACGGCGAGCCCCTCGGGCCGCCGCAGGGTGCTCAGGGGCTGGGTGGAGGCGTTGTCGACGATCGTCACCCAGAGGGTGATGCCGCGAAGGTCGAGCGTGGCGAAGTCCTGCAGCAGGATCTCGAGGTCCTGCGGGCGATTGAAGCACGGACACACCGCGGCGACCCGCCAAGGGCGGTCGATTCCAAGTTCCGCCAAGACCGCACTGGCGGGCGCACCGACGACGCGAGAAGAACTGCTGGACATGAGTGGGGATGGTAGGAACACTCCGCCCGCGATGCGCAAGCGGCGGCCATTGCTAGAGATACGTCACACTACCGGTCAGGAGGCGCTCTCCGGGATGATGCTGGCCACGTGCACATCCTTGAGCTGGTTGGCCGGGACGTGGCTGGGGGCCTTGGTCATGAGGTCCGCGCCAGTCAGCGTCTTGGGGAAGGCGATGACGTCGCGGATGTTGTCGGTGCCCAGGAAGTTCATCACGAGGCGATCGAGGCCGAAGGCCACGCCCGCGTGCGGCGGCGCGCCGAATGACAGGGCCTCGAGGAGGAAGCTGAACTTCTCCTTGGCCTGCTCGGGGGTGAGCCCCAGCAGCTTGAAGACCTTCGACTGCACCGCGCGGTCGTGGATGCGCACCGAGCCGCCGGCGATCTCCTGGCCGTTGAGCACGATGTCGTACCCGGCCGAGACGATCGACTCGATCACGTCGTCGTCCTCCTCGTTGGCGTCGAGGAAGGCCTGCATCTGGTCGTCGCGGGGGCTGGTGAAGGGGTGGTGCATCGCCACCCACTTGCCCGACTCCTTGTTCTTCTCGAACATGGGGAAGTCGACGACCCACAGGAAGTTCCAAGGGCCGCCCTCGGCACCAGGCTTGGGCACCACGCCCATGTCGCGGGCCACCTTCTGGCGAAGCTCGCCCAGGGCCTTGGTCGCGATGGAATAGACGTCGGCCACGAAGAGCACGGTGTCGCCGATCTCGCATCCCATGAGGGCGAGGAACTCGGCCTTGCGGGGCTCGAGGAACTTGGCGATGCCGGTGTCGAGCTTGGGGGACCCGTCCTCGCCCTTGACGACCTTGACCACGGCGACGCCGCCCGCGCCGAAACCCTTGACGAACTCGGTGTAGCCGTCGGTGAGCTTGCGAGTGAGTTTCTCCGCCCCGCCCGGGACGCGGATGGCCTTCACCACGCCCCGCTTGCTGTTGAAGCGGGGGCGGTCCTTGCCCTTCTCGAGGGCGGTCTTGAAGACCCCGAAGTCGACGGTCGCGGCGAACTCGCTGATGTCCTTGATGCGAAGGTCGTAGCGGGTGTCGGGACGGTCGATGCCGTACTCCTCCATCGCCTCGCGGAAGGGCATGCGCCGCAGCGCGGGCACCTCGACGCCCGTCATCTCGCGCCACAGGCGACGCACGAACCCTTCCATCATCTCCATCACCTGCTCGCGGCGGACGAACGACATCTCAAGGTCGATCTGCGTGAACTCCGCCTGCCGGTCGGCGCGGGGGTCCTCGTCGCGGAAGCAGCGGCAGATCTGCATGTACCGGTCGCACCCGGCCACCATCAGGATCTGCTTGAAGAGCTGCGGGCTCTGGGGCAGCGCGTAGAACGTCCCGGGCACGTGCCGGCTGGGCACGAGGAACTCGCGAGCCCCTTCCGGCGTGCTCTTGTAGAGGATGGGCGTCTCGATCTCAAGGAAGCCGTTCTCGTCGAAGTACCGGCGCGTGACCTGGTAGAGCTTGTGGCGCGTCGCCAGCATCTTCTGCATCGCCGGGCGACGCAGGTCGATGTAGCGGTGCGTCATGCGGAACTCCTCCGCCGGCGGCTTGTCCATGTCGTCGGGCAGGAAGGGCGGATTCTCCGTCTTGCTCAAGACCACCAGGTTGGTGACCAGCACCTCGATGGTGCCCGTCGCCAGCTTGGGGTTGACGCTCTCGCGCCGACGCACCTTGCCCTCGATGGCGACCACGTCCTCGTTGCGGAGGCGGTCGGCCACCACCTTCTGCTCGGCCGGGATGCCCCCGTCGGGATCGAAGACCAGCTGGGTGACACCGAACCGATCGCGAACGTCGATGAAGAGCAGGCGACCGTGGTCGCGGTACGAGTTGACCCACCCGTTGAGGCGCACGGTGGCGCCGATGTCCGACTCGCGAAGCTGGCCGCAGGTATGCGTCCGAATGAGCATGGCTTGGTCCTTCCTGAAGGGCCGAGAGTGTACGAGGACCGGCCCCCGAAAGCCGCCGCGGCGGCGACTCGCCCCCAGCCCGGCCCCACCTTCCGAGCGGGCTTGACAACGACGCATAGTGCGTCGATACTGACGCATCATGCGTCGAACCAAGCGGCCGATCGACTATCTCCTGCCCCGCACCCGCCAGGCCGTGCTCGCGACGATGCTCTCGATTCCCGCGCGCGCGTGGTATCGGAACGGTTTGGCCAAGCACCTCGGGGTGCAGCCCTCCAGTCTCCAGCGTGAACTCGACGGGCTGGTTCGGGCGGGCGTCCTCTCTCGCCGCATCGAGGGGAACCGCACCTACTTCCAGGTCGATGCCGCCTGCCCCTTCCTTCCGGAACTTCAGGGCCTGATCAACAAGACCGTCGGCATCGCCGCCGAACTCGGTCGGCTTCTCGAGCCGTTCGCGAATCGGGTCGCCGTCGCCTTCATCTTCGGCTCCATCTCCAAGGGCACCGAACGACCCGAAAGCGACATCGACCTCATGGTCATCGGCGCCGTCGGCGTCAAGGACCTCGTTCCCGCCCTGCGCCAGGTCGAAGCCCGACTCGGCCGGCCCGTGAACGTCCACATGCTCACGATCGAGGAACTGGTCCAGAAGGTTCGGTCCGGTCAACACTTCATCACAGGCGTCCTCGCTCGTGACAAGGTCTTCGTGAAGGGCTCGAACCATGAACTGGTCGCACTTCTTGAATCAGGGAAAGGTTGAGCGACACGACACCACCAAACGCGAGATCGACGATCTCCGGGGATTGGTCGCACGCAACCTCAAGGATGCATCGCTGCCGCGGCTTTCCGCCGACAACCGGCTGGGCCTCTCCTACGAAGCAGGCCTGATCCTCGCCAAGATGGCGATCTGCTGCGCCGGCTACAGGGTCAAGGGACCCGCCCACCACAAGACGATGTTCGAGGCGCTCCCGCTTGCGATGGGCCCGAGCGTTCAGGACATGGCGGACTTTCTCGAACAATGCAGGCGGAATCGAAATGCCATCAGCTACGACGCCGCGGGCATGGTCGGCGACGGGGAAGCGGCCGCCGCCCATCGTGAAGTGGTCGCCTTCGAGATCGTGGTCGAGTCGTGGATCATCGCCCACCACGCCGCGTTCCGGCGATGAACGACGCCGGACGCTCGCCGCTCGCCCACACCCACACCGACGCTCCGTCACCCGGCACGTTCGACCAGCGGATGCGTCGCCGGCTCGCCGTTGAGCCAGGCCACCAGCCACTCGAAGCAGTCGACGATCCTGGGGCCCGGGCGGTTGAACCACTGGTTGCCGTCGACCAAGGCCACCCGTCCGGCCCTCGCCGCGGGCAGGTCGCGCCACCACGCCTTCTCCGCCAAGGCCGCGTGCGCCCGTCGCGTCGCCGCGAGATCGAACCCGCACGGGGCGATCACGATCCACTCGGGCCTCGATGCCGCGAAGACCTCCTCGGGCACCCGCACGCTTGCCCCCGCACGCCGCTCGCCGTGCTGCGGCCCCGCGCCCGCGCCCTGCCCCGGCTGCACCGTGGTGGGGTTGAGCATGTGGAATCCGCCCGCCCGTTCCACCAGTTGCACCGACCAGTGCCCGCCGATGTACAAGGGGTCGGTCCACTCCAGCAAGGCGACGTGCGGACCGTCCACGAACGGATTCACCCGCTCGCCCGCCGCGAACAGACGCTCCCGCATCGCCACCACCGCCCGCGCCGCCGACGCCTCCAGCCCCGTCGCCCGGCCGATCCGCAGGTGGTCGTCGAGGATGTCCTCCACCGTGTGCGGGTTCAGGCTCACGATCGTCGGCCGAGGCGTCATCGTCGCGGCGATCCGCTCCACGCGCCGAAGATCCACCGAACACACGCGGCACAGGTCCTGCGTCAGGATCACGTCCGGCGCGAGCGTCCGCAGCATCGCCTCGTCCACCTCGTACAGCGACGCCCCCGGATCGGCCAACGCCGCCCGAACCTGGGCATCGATCGCCGCGGGCTCGGTCGCCGTCACCTGCTGCGACGTCAGGACGGGGAGCGACGCGACCGAGGGCGGCCAGTCGCACTCATGCGAACGGCCCACCAACAGATCCCCGCCGCCCACGGCGACGAGCGCCTCGGTGGCCGATGGCAACAGACTCACGACGCGTGGAGGCATGCCGCCAAGGGTAGCAGCAGCCCCCCGACATCCCGCCTGCCTCACTACCCTGCGTCCATGTCCACCGCCCAGATCAACGCCCCCTCGCTCGCCTCGCAGATCGCCGAGGTCGCCCTGCTCCGCGGCACCTTCACGCTCCGCTCGGGCAAGGTCAGCAAGTACTACCTCGACAAGTACCTCTTCTCCACCCGCCCCGAACTGCTCGCCAAGCTCGCCCCCATGTTCGCGCAGCGACTGGCCGCCATGGAGGCCAAGGCCGGTCGCAAGGCCGTCCGCCTCGCCGGCGCCGAACTCGGCGGCATCCCCCTGGTCACCGCCGCCAGCCTCCACACCGGCCTGCCCTGCCTCTTCGTCCGCAACCAGAAGAAGGACTACGGCACCGCCAAGCAACTCGAAGGCGTGATCAAGCCCGGCGACACCGTCGTGCTCGTCGAGGACGTCGCCACCACCGGCGGCCAAGCCCTTGAGGCCGTCAAGTCGATCCGCGACGCCGGCGGCGACGTGCTCGGCGTCATCGCCACCATCGATCGACTCGAAGGCGCGCGCGAGAACGTCGAGGCCCAGGGCCTCCTCTTCGACGCGCTCTTCACCAAGCGCGACCTGGGCGTCGACGAATGAAGCGCCGCGGCTGCAACGACTGCTCCTGCCCCATGCCCGCCTCGGATGGCACCGACGAGGGCCCCAGCGCCGAGGACATCGCCGCCTTCGGCGATCCCACGCGCCCCTGCCCCTCCTGCGGCGCACAGCTGCACGACGACGTGGCGTTGTGCTGGAAGTGCGGGCGCGCGGTGGAAGAGGCCGACGACTCCAAGGGGCCGCCGACGTGGGTCGTGATCACGGCCATCGCGCTCGCCGTCATCTTCGGCGTGCTGCTCATGATCTGAACATCCGCCTCACGCCGCCTGATAAAGGCCCACCACGCGCTTGCCGGCGTACGCCAGGTTCGCCCGGGCCAGCACCTCGGCCTCGTGAATCCACGAGCTCACCACCACCGCCGTCCCCTCGCTCGGACCCGGCGGCAGGTGCACGGGCAGCCCCATCACCCGCGTGCCCGCCTTCGTCACGTCGTCGTCGCAGAACCCGATGATGCGGTCGCGGAACTCCTCGAGCACGTGTCCGAGCTCTTGCGTGTGCCGCCCGGTGCCGTGCACCAGCACCCGTTCCCCGCGGAGCGATCGCAACACCTCGCGCAACCGCTCGTCGCCGCCCGCGGGCACCGAGCCGCCGCCCGTGAAGGCGCATCGACCGACCCACGACCTCGCCGGCTCGGCCGCCACCTCGCGCATCATCTCCAGCACCCGCGACGCATGCGCCTCGATCGAGTAGGACGACGCGTCGTGCATCGCCCTGGCCCGCATCGCGGCCATCGCCGCCGGCCCCGCCTCCCACGCGACGCGGACCGCCGCCGCCATGCGACACGCCAACGTCTCGCGGTCCGTGTCGTCGTCGGCCTCGACCAGCATCCCGCTCTCGCCGTGGGTCACCGCCTGCGACGCGCCCGACCGCACCCGCGTCACCACCGGCACGCATCCGCACCGCATGGCCTCCAGCATCGCCAGACTCAACCCCTCCGCCTTCGACGCGAGCACGAAGAGGTCGCTCGCCGCGTACCACTCGCCCACCGCCTCGGGCGCCACGCCCGGCCGCACCTCCATCGATGGCCCGCCCGCCAACGCATCCCTCGCCGGCCCGTCGCCCACCAGCGTCAGCCGGTGCGCGAACCCCTGCTCGTCGAGCACGCGGCTCATCGCCGCCAACGCGCCCACCCGCTTGATCGTCTCGTCGAGTCGCCCCGCATAGATCAGCCGCGGCGGGCCCACCTCGCACGTCTGGCCTCGCGCCGTCGCGGGCACGCCGTACGGGATCTCCGTCACGCCCTCGAGGTCGTCGAGCCTCGCGCGAAGCGCGGCACTCACCGCCACCACCCGGGACAGCATCGGCGCGTAGTGACGCAGCACGCGAACGTCGTACGCGCCGTCGAGGTGGCACCATCCCACGACGCGCAGCAGGTCGCCGCACGCCTGCAACGCGGCGGCGGCGGCCCCGTACGAATCGCCGTGGAGGTTGGGGCTCAGCGCCACCCGCGACACGCCCAGCGACCTCGCCGCGTCCGCATACGCCTTCGCGAAGGGATCGATCCGCCCTTCGCATGATTCGATTCGCCCCAAGGGCGACAGGTCGAAGACCCGCACCCGCGGGTCGAGCGACGGCCGCGAAGGGGCGTAGCCCTCGCGCTGCGCGTGCAGCAACAACCCGCATCGCACGCCGCGAATGGAGAGTTCGTTGACCAGTCGCACCGCCCACGTCACCACGCCGCTGACGTAGAACCCGCCGGGTAGGGCGATCAGGAGACCGGTGGCGGCGGCGTTGGCGTCATGCCGCGGCATCCATGCTCCCCCGCTGCTCGCACGCGCCATCCAGCGTGGCGAGGATCCGCGTCGCCCTGGTCGCGGAGGAATAGGTCTTCGCGAGCGCGGCGCACGCCGCCGCCCGCCTCGCCGCGGCTTCGGGCGACTCCCGCAGCGTCGCCCTCACGGCCTCGACCATCGACGAGGCGTCGTCGGGCGTGAACCACCGCACGTGCTCGTCGGTCATCAGACGCCGCAACCCGCGGACGCCCGAGGCCACCACCGGCGTGCCGCTCGCGAGATACTCGCCGAGCTTCACGGGGCTCAGCCACGACGCGGCCGGATCGGTCGCCGACGGGGGGAGCAGCAACGCGTCGCTGTGCCACAGGTACGGCGCGACCTCGACGTGCGGCACCCAACCCGGCAGGTGCACGTTGGTCAGTCCCGCCGCCCTCGCCCGCACCCGCTGCAGATCCTCCGGGCTGCCGCCGACCAGCACGAACGAGAGCTCGGGCGCCAGCGCGGCGGCCTCGAGCATCGTCGGCACGCCCTTGAAGTCGAACAGATGACCGGCGTACGTGATCCGCGGCCCCGACACGCGACAGAGCGCGGTCGGCGGCTTGCCCGCCGTCGGAGGCGGCGAGAAGAGCCCGACATCGACGCCCTCGGGCACGACATGCACGCAGCGTGGAACCGCGCCCAGCGTCTCGTACCACGACTTGAGCGGGGCCCCGATGGTGATGATCGAACGGATGCCGCGGCGAGCCGACTGCGTCGACCGCATCGCCTTGACGATCTCCTCGCGACGGTCGCCCACGTGCGCGTGCGTCTCGAACACGGTCGGAATGGCCGCGGCGGCGCACTGGATCGCCGCGTGGACGTGCCTGGCATAGACGCAGTCCACGCCGTCCGAGGCGGCCACGGACACGGCCCACGAGGCGAACCGTGCCGGGTCGAAGGTGGCTCCCTCGTCGGGCTGCAGCATGACGTCGAGCCGCTCCTCGCCGTACTCGGCGAGAATCTCCGAAGGCGTGCGAGGATCGCACTCGGGAGGACGACACACGAGCACGACCGAGTGCCCCGCGCGCAGCATGCCGCCGGCCGTCTTGATGACGTTGATGGCCTGCGAGCGTTGGCTTCCCAGCTGAATCTCGGAGACGACGGCGATGCGCATGCTCACGATGGAGACCTCGCGGCGATCGACCGCCCGGGAACGCCCGTCGCGTCGTCGCAGGGGATCTTCGACCGTGAACGCCCCTCCCCTCGACTCCGCCGTCGCCTGCATGGGGGATCGGGGAGACCCGCACCCTTCCCGCGACATCGCCTCAGGTCGCGAACGGGGCGTAGGGACGGAACTTCTCCACCGTTCCCAGCTCCTCGCGGTGGAGGATCGCGCGGTGCCGCCCGAGATTCGCCGCCGCGGGGGTGTCGATGAGGTTGGTCGAGTCGTTCGCGCTCATCTGCATGAGCACGCGGGCCTCGAACTCCCGCGCCGTGGCCCGCTCGAGGGTGCGGTCGACGTTCGCCGCGGTGTCGATCCAGGCCACCACGTGCACGCCGAGCGCGGGACCGTCGCGGAGCGCCTTGGCCAACTGCTGGTCGGGCCGCGCCGCGCCTTCCGAGCCGCCGAAGGAGAAGTCCTCGACCTTCCGCAGGTCGCGGAAGCGGTGCAACCCCATCACCAGCACGAAGAGGCTCGTCTCCGGCAGCTTGGCCTCGGCGTCCTGCGCGAGCGCCTCGCGACGCGACACCTCCGCCGCCACCTCGGCCACCGCCGCCGCCGCACCGCGCGGGCCGGCGAACCGCGTCAATCCCGAAGGGTCCTGCGCCAAGGCCATCCGCTCGAGCACGCCGTGCTCGCGCTGGTCGGCGGGGGTCGAGTCGATCACCATCACCCTCGCCCTGGGGTCGGCGAGGAGCGCGGTCGCCACGGCCGTCATCATCGCGTGCGCCGTGTCCTCCTGCTGGCCGACGATCAGCAGGTTCGCCGCCGCCTGGCGACGGAAGGCCACGTTCGTCGCCTCCTTGATGCTCACGGCCTCGCCGAGCCACGCCGTCGGCGACGCGGGGGGCTTCTCGCGGCCCTCGCGGATCGCCGCGAGCCGCGGGTTGCGGCCGATCTCCGACGCGCGGTCGCCCTCGAAGACGATGCACTCGCCCGCGGGCCGCCCCCGCCCTCGCTCCCGCACGCGGTCGAGCATCGCCTCGCGGGTCTCCTCCGAGAGCCACACGATCTGGAAGGGGCTGTTGCCCTCCAGCATGCCGCTGGCGTCGTTGTAGATCGCCTCGCCGGGCCTGCTCAAGAGACGCGGCGCGGGGTTGTCCTCGCTCATGATGAGATAGCTGTCCGCCTCGCTGCACTGCAGCGCGATGCGCACCGCCATCTGCCCCAGCGTGCTCCTTGCCAGCGAATAGGCCCCGCCGAGGGTCTGACTCCCCAAGACCACGTGCATGCCGAACGCGCGGCCCTGACGCACCAGTCGGTCCAGCAGCAGCGACGCCTCCTGCGCCAGCTTGTCGTCCTCGACGAAGAACTCCTGGAACTCGTCCACCACCAGCAGCACCCGAGGCATCGGCTCCGGGCTCGACTTGCGCCACCCCGCCAGGTCCTGCACGTTGCGGTCGCGGAACCGCTGTCCGCGTGACGTCAACTCCGCGTCCAGCCGCCGCAGCACGCTGAGGCCGAACTCCCGCTCGCTCTCCACCGCGATCACCCTCGCGTGCGGCAGCCCGTGCGCGGCGTACGCCTTGAACTCCACGCCCTTCTTGAAGTCCACCAGGTACATCTCGATCTCGTCGGGCGAGTGCCAGAGCGCGGCGTTCGTGATGATCACGTGCAGCAGCGTCGACTTGCCCGAGCCCGTGCGGCCCGCGATCAACGCGTGCTGCGCGGTGCCTTGCCCCAGCGACAGGTGCTGCAACTTCGTCGCCCCCGTGCGGCCCAGCGCGACTCGCACCTCGTCCCGCGTCGACCGCGACCACACCTCCGCCTCGGAGGGCGGCGCGACGATCTCGAAGGGCACCCGCACCTTGCCCAGTTCCTTCGACAGTTCGCCCACCCGCCGCAGCAGGGCCGTCGCCGTCGCCTCTGCGGGCGGACGCTCGAGCGTCACGGGCCAGGCCTTGAACGCCGCCTCCTGCCGCACCCAGCGGGCCTGTTGATGAGCCTGCTGATGCCGCAGGTGCAGCGAGCCCTTCGCCAGGTCTGCCACCGGCAACCATGTCGGCGGCTTGGTCCGTTCGTCGAGGGCGGCCAGCACGTGCACGCCGCACCGCGCGCCGCTGGTGATGATGCTGGCGAGCCGCTTGGCCGCCTGCTCGCTGATGCCCGCGGGAAGGTCCGCCAGCACGAGGAACCGCATGGGCTCGGCCACCTCGCCCGCCATCGCGTTGTACTCGCGGATCGTCGCGTACTCGTTGCGGAGGTACTTCTGGATCACCGTCTCCATGTGCTCGGTGAGTTCCGCCAGCCGCTGCTCGACGTGCCGCACGTCGCTCCACACGCGATCGGTGATGAGCTGCTCGTCGTGGTCCGCCAAGTGCGTGAAGGCCGCGAAGCTCTGGCCCAGGCCCACCGGATCCACGATCGTGAACCTCGCCTTCGACGGCGGCACGCTCGTCATGATCCGCAGCATCGCGTCGTTGAGCGCGGCGATCGCCTCGCCCCTGCCCTCCGCCCCGTGCTGCAACAGGAGCGAACCGCCCTCCGACAAGTCGAGCAACAGCGGCAGTCGCACCACGCCCCCCGGCAACGCGGCGTCCATCAGCCGTGCCTGCTCGGTTCCCGTCGCCACGCCCCCGGCCATCGCCGCGGGCGAGGCCTCGAACCAACCTATCAGCACCGCCTCGGGCACGTGCCCCGCGGGCGTGCGGTCGCGCCACGAGGCGTCGTCCCACGCCGGGCACGTCGCCTGCATCTCCCTTGCGAACTCGGCCTGTCCTTGGGACGCGGCCTCCACCGCCGTCCTCCACGCCACGTCGAGCGCGTCGGCCGTGCGTCGATGGGCTCCCCGGGCCGACGCGATCGCCGCCTCGTGCTCCGCTCGGGCCTTGACCGTCGCGTCGTCCCGCTTGGCGTCCGCCGCGGCACGATGCTCGGCCGCCGAGCGTTCCACTGCGTCGATCTCCGTCTGCCTGGCCTCGCGGAGCGCGTGCACGGCCGCGCCGTGACGCTGACGCAGGGCGGGCTCCTCCCGCTCGCGCCGCCCTTGGATCGTGGCGGCGGTCTGCTTGGCTTCGGCCTCGGCTTCGGCCAGCTCGCGTTCGCGCTGGAGCCTCGCCGTGCCCACCGCCGCGTCGCGCCGCTCGGTGAGCGTGGCCAGCGTCGCCTCCGCACCGCGACGCGCCGAGGCGATCGCGTCCGCCAGGGCCGTTCTCGCCGCGGGCACTCGTGAACGCACGAAGGCCCGCAGCCCGAGCATGGCGATCGTCGCGCCGCCCGCGCCTCCCGCGGCCCACAGGCCGATACGACGGATGTTCTCGCTCGCCTCGCCCCCCGCACCAAAGGCCGCGGCGATGCCGCCGGCCGCGCCCGCGGCAAGCACGGTCGAGATGATGAAGGCCGGCGAGATGACGAAGTGACGCGTTCTCGCCTCAAGGGCGTCGAGCAGTCGCACGACCTCGGGCAGGGCGGGTGGTGTCGTCGCCCCCTCAGGCAGCGTCATGGCCCCCTGTGGCAGCATCAGGGGCTGATGGCCGCCCTGCGAGAGCATCGTGGCCGCCGCGGACTCGATGGCCGCCAACTCGCGGAGCGTCGCGTCGGTTTGGGTCTTGGCCGCGTCGAACTCCTGCAACGCCTTCTTGTTGCCCGACTCGAGCATCGTCTCGGCGAGCCACCGGCGCTCATCGAGCCGCTCGCGGGCCTTGGACTCGATGGTGTTGGTCTGGGACGTGAACGCCCGGATCTCCGTCGCCGCGGCCTGCTCGGCCGCCGCGACGCGCTCATCGTGCCGGGCCGATAGCTTCTGGCGCACCGACTTGAGTTCCGCGTCGATCGACCGGTGCGTGCGGGCGTGCTGCTGCTCGATCTCCTCGAGGGCCCGCTCGAGCTCGCGGCCGGCGGCGGACGTGGCCGCGTCCAACGCGGCGTCGGCGGCCTGCATGTCCGCGGCATGCTCGCGCACCCGTGCCGCCAGATCGGCCAGGAGTCGTCGTTGTCGTTGGGTGGGCGTGTCGATCACGGTGCATCAAGTCTAATCCGCGCGCCGGAGGCGTTCCCCGAAACGACGGGAGATCATTTTGATGCGATACAAGTTTCGCACGCGCATTGTTTCAACGCCGGAGGCGTTCCCGGCAGTAGCCGGGGGT
>JBBAVG010000046.1:0-28991 GCA_040397805.1 Phycisphaerales bacterium | reverse complement strand
GAGTCACGAGGCGCCGACCAATCGCGATCGTCGTCAACCGCCTCGTCGCGAACCCTGTGACACCCGGCGTGTGGTCGTCGGCCCCGCCGGGGCCGTGCGCGAATCGGCGCCTTTTCCACGGGTTCACCTCACCCGCTGCGCGGGTTCGGTTCACCCGTGGCAACGCTCGTGGGCCCTTTGGGCCCTTCGTGTGGGTTGTTTGATGGTGTTGGAGGGACCTGAGCAACGGGGCAACACCCTTCCCCGAGAGCACCCAGCGCGTCCCCGGATCGGCATTTGGCAGGGTGTTTGTCATGTTGCACGCACCGCCAGCCAATTCGTGTCTGCATTCAGCCCTCCGTTCCGTTCATGATCATGACGGGAAGATCTGTCCGGCATGGCGGCCGACGTGCCGCCGGTCAGGGGCCCGAGTGAAGAGAGCATTCGTTCGCGGAGGCAGTCATGAATCGTGCGTTGGCGGCATTGGCGTTGGCGGTCACGGCGGCCGGTGCGATGGCTCAGCCCGTGCAGTGGCGAGTGCAGGATGGCGGGAACGGGCATTGGTATGAGGAACGTCCGTACCCTCAACCACCACCGGGTGACTACTCGATCTGGACGGTCAACGCTCACGCTACGGCAATCGGCGGACACCTTGCGACCGTGTCGTCGGCCGGAGAGGCACTTTTCGTCGCCAACCGGGTGTCGTGCCTCCAAGACTGTCACGCCCTCCTTGGCGGCTATCAAGTGGCCGGTGCCCCAGAGCCTGGTGGCGGTTGGGCGTGGGTGACGGGCGAGCCGATGGTGTACTTGGTGTGGCGACCGGGCAAACCCACGAACGCCTGCTTTCCCGATATTGGATGTCAGGATGTTTTGGTCGTTCGCAATCCGCGAAGTTGGTTTCCGGGGCCGGGCTTCGATGACGCATGGACGCGGTGTTGCGGCGGCATGATGATCGTGGAATGGTCCGCCGACTGCAACAACGACGGCCTCGTCGACAAGGGCCAGATCCTCTCCGGCGACCTGCTCGACACCAACAACAATGGTGTGCCTGACGATTGTGAGGGGCCCTGCACCTTCAGCACCCAGCCCCAGCCACAATCCGTCACGGTCGGAAGCAACGCGGGTCTCTCGGTGACGTTCGCGAGGCCCGGGCAGTCCTTCCAATGGCGACGCAACGGCACCCCCCTCGCCTCCGGCGGCCGGATCAGTGGCACCACAACCAGTTCACTCACCATCACCTCCGTCGCCGCCACCGACCAGGGCACCTACGACTGCCTCGTCACCGGTTCCTGCGGCAGCGTCGTGAGCAACCCCGCCACCCTCACGGTCTCCACGTGTCCCGTCGGCTGGACGGGCACGACCACCGCCCCTTTCGGCACTCGCAACGTCCACGCGCAGGCCTATGCCGCCGTCAACGGTGGCACCCTCCTCTTCGGCGGCACCACGCCCGCCAACACGGCGATGGGCGACACCTGGCTGCTCCGCGCGGGCACGTGGTCGCAGGTCGCGTCGACGGGCCCCGCCGCACGCGCGTTCGTGGCCATGGCGCCCCTCCCCAACGGACGCGTGCTGCTCTTCGGCGGGCAGACGGTCGTCAACTCCGTCGCCTCCTCGCAGGGCGACACGTGGGAATGGAACGGCACCGCGTGGAATCGCCTGAACGTCCCCGGGCCCTCCGCACGCGCCGGGCACAGCATGGTCCTCGACACCGCCCGCAATCGTGTCGTGCTCTTCGGCGGGCTCGATGCCGCGGGGGCGTTGCGACAGGACACGTGGGAGTGGACGGGCTCGGCGTGGACGCAGGTCGCCACGTCAGGCCCGCCGGGCAACTTCGGGCAGGCCAGCGCGTTCGACCCCGTCCGCGGCGAGACGCTCATCTTCGGCGGCGCGGGCAGCGGATCCTCGCAGACGTGGGCATGGAACGGAACCTCATGGCGTCAAGCGGCCACCACGGGCATCGTCGCACGCAACTACCCCGCCATGGCCTTCGACGAGTCGCTCGGACGCATCCTCCTCTTCGGCGGCTTTGAAGGCGGGGCCAACGTGCGGGGCGACGCGTACCTCTGGACGGGCTCGGCGTGGACGCCCTCGGGCATCGGCAGCCCGCCCTCGCCCCGCTGGAAGCACGGCCTCTCGTTCGATCGCACGGCCAACGCCATGGTCATCACCGCAGGCACCGGGTACGGCCAGGTGCCCTTGTCCGACTGGAACGTCCTCGCCTCGGGCCCTCAACCCACCGGCCAGCCGGCCGATGCCTCGCTCGTCCCGGGCGGCGTGGCGACCTTCACCTTCGGCGTGTCGGGTGGTTCCGTGGCCTACCGCTGGCATCGCAACGGATCGCCGATGAATGACGGTGGGGCCATCAGCGGGGCGGCCTATCCCACGCTGACCATCTCGTCGGTCAACGCCGCCGATCAGGGCGTCTACCACTGCGTCGCCACCGGTCCCTGCGGGAGCATCACCAGCCGCACCGCGACGCTGACCTGTCGCCCCGTCATCAGCCAGCAACCCGCCGGCGGCACGTACGTCGGCGGGCAACCCGTCACGCTCGCCGTGGTCGCCACGGGCGGCGGCGGCGCGACGTACCGCTGGCGAAAGGACGGCGTCAATCTCTTCAACGGCATCACCTACGCGGGCGTCACCACGCCGATGCTGACCATCACCGCCGACGAACCCTCCCAGAGCGGCGACTACTCGGTGGTCATCACCAACGCCTGCGGCACCGCGGTGTCGGACATCGCCACCGTGGAGGTGACGTGCCCCGCCGACTTCAACGGCGACGGCGGCACCGACGGTCAGGACCTCTTCGACTTCTTCGAGGCATGGTCCGGCGGCGAGTCCAACGCCGACCTGAACTTCGACGGCGGCATCGATGGCGGCGACGTCACGGCGTTCTACGTGCGATGGGAGAACGGGTGTTGAGATGTGGGGAGGGGTGAGGAGATTCGCTTCGCCTTCGATGGCATGGTGGAATGCCAGCCCGCTTCGGGCGTCCCTTGGTTGAGCCGTGGGCGCGACCCGGCTCTGCGGGTCAAGCCCGCGGCGGGCGCCGATACGTGAGCCAAGAGGTGCCGGCCCATCGCACGCGTCGAGGACATCCTCTTCGCGAACCCCGTGACACCCCGCGTGTGGTCGGCTTCGCGTGACTCGGCCCACCAATCCGCGCCTGCACCTATCGAAAGCCCCGCCCCCTCCTCGCCCCCCGTGGGCGAACCAGTCGTAGCCGTGGCGCGCCGCGAGGCTCTGCGAGCAAGCCCACGGCCGGGTGCCGAATCGCGAGCCAAGAGGCGCCGACCAATCGCATGCGTCGCCAGCATCCTCGTCGCAAACCACGCCACCCGGCGTGTGGTCGTCGGCCCCGCCGGGGCCGTGCGCGAATCGGCGTCCTGACCACGGGTTCACCTCACCCGCTGCGCGGGTTCGGTTCACCCGTGGCAACGCTCGTGGGCCCTTTGGGCCCTTCGTGTGGGTTGTTTGATGGTGTTGGAGGGACCTCTGACCAACGGGGCAACACGCCGCCCCGAGAGCCCCGGTCGCGTCCCCGGATCGGCATTTGGCAGGGCGTTTCTCGTGTTGCACGCACCGCCGGCCAAGTCGTCTCCGCATTCAGCCCTCCGCTCCGTTCATGACCATGACGGGGAGATCTGTCCGGCATGGCGGCGACGTCACGGCGTTCTACGTGCGATGGGAGAACGGGTGTTGAGATGTGGGGAGGGGTGAGGAGTTCGGCCTCGCGGACATGATGCGTGAACGGACACGGCGGGCCGCTCCGATTCGCGAATCGCGTCGCCTTCGTCGTCGCCGTGGGCTTGACCCGCAGAGCCGGGTCGCGCCCACGGCTACGCCAAGGGACGCCCGAAGCGGGCTGACCGTGCGCGAACCGGCCTGTACTTGGTTCGCGCACGCTTCGCCAGCCCGGCAGGGCGTCCGCATGTCAAGCCCACGGCGACAGCGCGGGCGTGTCCGGCATCGCCACGCGCTCGTACCCTCTCGCCGTGACGCTGTTGCCCTGAAGTTCTTCGCCCTGACGCATGGCCGCCTGCGACCTGCTCATCATCACCGCCGCCAACGAGCAGCAAGCCCGGCAATATCGCCGCCGCCTCGCGGCGTCCCGTCGCCGCGGTCCCCTCCGTGACGTCGCACGCACGCTCGTCCTCGCCGACCCCATGGGCCGCCGCGTCGGGTCCGGCGCGGCCACGCTGGCGGCCCTGCTCGCCGCCGCTCGTCTGCTGGGCCCCGAGGCGCCCTCCCTCGAGCACGCCTTCGCCGGTCGACGCGTGCTCGTGCTCCACAGCGGCGGCGACAGTCGCCGCCTGCCCGCCTATGCCGCCGCGGGCAAGCTCTTTGCGCCCACGCCCTGCCTCACCCGCGAAGGGCTCCCCGCCACGCTCTTCGACCTCGTGCTCGAGGACTTCCTCGCGATCCGCTGGCCCGTCGCCGGCGGCACGCTCGTCGCGGCGGGTGATGTGCTCCTCAACCTCGCCCGCTGCGCCCCCGATCTCGACGCCGAGGGCGTGACGGCCGTGGCCTGCCCCGGCGACCTCGACCGTGCCGCCCGCCACGGCGTGTACGTGGCCGCCCCCGCAAGGCACGGCCGCTCGAAGGTTCGCGACTTCCTGCAGAAGGCCGACGCCGCGACGCTCCGCGCCCGCGGCGCACTCGACGAGCGTGGCGGGGTCGCCATCGACACCGGCGTGCTCATGCTCTCGCCCGCGGCGTCCGCCGCGTGGCTTCGTGCCGCGGGCGCGGGCCGTCGCGCCGGCATCGCCCGCGGCTCGCTGCTCGACCTCGTCTCCCACGCCCGCTGCGCCCCGATGGATCTCTACGTCCACTCCATCATGGCCATCACGCCCGCCATCACGCGGGCATCCTTCGCCGCCACCATCGCGACGACCGCGACCAACGATGCTCGCCGCGAGCTCCTCCGCTACCGCGACCAGCTGCGGCGCGAGCGGCTCGCCTTCCACGTCGAGCGGGTGCCCTGCGACTTCATCCACGTCGGCACCACCCGCGAGTTCATGCACGCCACGCTCGAGCCCTCGACATGGCGCTCGCTCGTCGCGCCTCGCGACGATCGACGCCTGCTGCATGCCGCCGCCACGGTCAAGGCCCCGCGTGACGCAAAGGTCGTGGTGGAGGGCGCTCGCGCCGGCGTGATTCGCTGCGAGGGCGACGCGCTCGTCGTCGGCGTCGACACCCGCGCCGCGATGGCGCTGCCCGCCGCCACCGGCCTCTCGTGCGTTCGCGTGGGCGCGAAGGCGTGGGCGTGCGTCGCCTTCGGGCTCGACGATGATTGCAAGACCCGCGCCGAGGCCGGCGGGCGCTTCGCCGCCTTCGACCTCTCCTCGCTCGCGGCGAGACTGGGCCTGCCCGACGATGCGCTCTTTCCCCCGGGCGAGGAGCGATCGCTCTGGACCGCCCGCCTCTGGCGACTGGGCCCCAAGGCCCGCGCCCTGCAGGAAGCCCATCAGTTGCTTCGAGGCATCGCTCCTTCCAACGCGTGGAAGCGGGCCGCCCGCATTGCTTTGGCCGATCTTGTCCGACTCGCCCGCGCCGACGCAACTTCGTACGCCATCGACCCCATGTCGATCCCCCGTCTGCTCGAGGCAGGCGCACGTCCCGACCTGCGCCGCGTCGCCGTCAGTCTCCGCGCCTCTCCGCGCCGTGGCAAGGCCGCCCGCTCGCTCGAGGCGTTCATCCGAAGCGCACCGGCCCCGCTCGCCGAGGCCCGCGCCATTCGGCTTCGCTCCATGCTCGACCAACGCACCGAGCACGCGGGCGACGCCCTCGCCGCCGTCCGTCGCGGCGTCGAGCAGGCCCTCATCGTCCCCGCCCGCCCCGAACCCCTCGCCATCGCGAGCCGCGCCACGGTCTCCATGCACGCGCCCGTCCGCATCGACCTCGCGGGCGGCTGGTCCGACACGCCCCCCATCTGCCAGGAAGAGGGCGGCGCGGTCGTCAACATGGCCGTGCTCCTCGGCGGCATCGCCCCCATCCGCGCCACCGTTCGACGCCTCGATACCCCCATCGTCCGCATCCGTAGTCTCGACCTCGCACGCTCCCTCGAAGCCACCCACACCGACGAACTCGCCCTTGCCGCCGACGGTCCCTCCGATTGGGCCACGCTCCCCAAGGCCGCCCTCATCCTCTCGGGCCTCGTTCCCGCCTCGGCGGGCGACGACCTCACCGACTGGCTCCGCACGCTCGGCGGCGGCCATCACCCCTGCGGCATCGACCTCTCCATCGAAGCCGCCGTCCCCAAGGGCTCGGGCCTTGGCACCAGCTCGATCCTCGCCTGCACGCTGCTCGCCGCGCTCGACGCCTTCCGTGGCCGCGCCACGCCCGACCTTGCCTCCCTCGCACGCCGCACGACCCTGCTCGAGCAGATGATGGGCACCGGCGGCGGGTGGCAGGACCAATGCGGCGGGCTGCACCCTGGCGTGAAGTGCGCCACCACGTCGCCGGGCGCGGACCAATCGCCGCGGGTCGAGCCGCTGCGCGTTGGGCCGCGGTGCAGGGCCATGCTGCAAGGCCGCGCCATCCTGGTCTTCACCGGCATTCAACGCGTCGCTCGCGACATCCTGCACCACGTGGTGTGCCGCCACCTCGACGGCGACCCCGCCGCGCGGCGCATCTTCGCCGACCTGCGCGACAACGCCATGGCGATGCGCCACGCCATCGCCACGCTCGACGACCCCGACCTCTTCACGCGCGAGCTCGCCCGCTACTGGTCGCTCAAGCGGGCGATCGATCCGGGCGCGTATGACGCGAGGGTGGCACGGCGCGTCGAGCCGCTGCTGGCGCACGCCGCGGCGGCGGAGTTGCCCGGCGCGGGGGGCGGGGGCTTCCTCTTCATGATCGCCAAGGACGCCCGCCACCTCGCGGCGGCACGGCGCGTGATTGCGCGGCTGGGTCGCGACGATCCGGCGGTCCGCGAGCACGCCTGGAGCGTGGCGGGCAGGGGGCTGGCGGCGGGGCCGTGCCGCATGACCTGATTGCCAGGCGATGTCCGGTCCAGCCACGACCTCACCAAGTCGCGCCGCACTCTCGGTAGCTATCTGTTCGTATGGTGCACTAAAATCTTTGTGTTGACGCACCATTCCACCGCGATGCTTGAGTCAGTCGGCGTCCCGCGTCGATGGTGTACTAAAATCAACACGTTGACGTATACGTCAACAAGGAGATTAAAGTGAACCTACAACCCGAAGCGGACATGCTCGAGGCGATACGGCAGCGGCTCCGGGAGGCCCTCAAGGCACCCGTCGAGATTGCTCAACCGGGCGGCCCGCTCGGTCCCGATGCGACCCTGCATGCCAGAAACCACCGCTTCGTGATGGAGATGAAGGGCTCCAATCGACTCGCCACCATCCGCCAGGCGTGTGCCGCGGCACGCGCTCATGCCGGCCGGGCGGGGGCGGATGCCATTCCCTTGGTCGCGGTCCCGTTCATGGGGCCGTCAGGGCGAAAGGCGTGTGAAGAGGCGAACGTCGGCTTCGTGGACGCGGCCGGGAACGTGCAGGTTGAAGCACCGGGCCTGTTTGTCCATGTCGAGGGCAGGCGAGCACAGGGGGGCGTTCGAGGGCGTCCGTCCTCGGCCTTTGCGCCCAAGAGTGCTCGTGTGGCGAGGCTGCTGCTGCTGGATCCGGGCCGATGGTGGAGGAGGGCGGACATCGCTTCGGAAGCAGGTCTTGGCAAGAGCTTCGTGAGCAAGATCACGACTCGTTTGCGAGACGACGGGCTGCTTGCCGAGAATGAAGCGAAGCAAGTCCGCGCGCGCAATCCTGTTCACTTGCTCGAAGCGTGGCAGGACGAATACCGATTTCGTCGCCATGGCATCGTCGCGGGCCATGTCGGCGCACGTTCGGGCGAGGAACTTGCGGATCGCTTTGCCACGCTGGCAAGGCAGCGAGGCCTCGAGTACGGCTTCACCGGCCTTGCCGCGGCCGCCAAGTTCGCTCCGTTCGCGGGGTTTCGGTTGGTCGCCGCCTACGTGCGCCGCGTCCCGGATGATCAACTGCTCGGCGAGCTTGGATTCCACCGAGGTGACAAGGGCGCGAACCTTTGGCTCGTCGTGCCCAATGACGAGGGCGTGTTCGCCGGGTCGAAGGACATCGATGGGCACGTTTGCGTGTCTCCCGTCCAGGCCTATCTCGATCTGCAGGGCATGCCCGAGCGAGCGAAGGAGGCGGCCGCGCATCTGCGGGAGGCGTGCCTCACATGGCGATGAGCGACAAGCCGCACCATGCATCCGGGTACGACGGTCATCGCACGGCCCTTGTTCGCCGTGCATGTCTGGAAGTCGCCACGAGACTCAACGACTTCAAGGAGGACCTGTGCATCATCGGGGGTCTGGTTCCTGGCCTGCTCGTCGACATGGCAAGGCTGCCGCCCGGTGCGACGGCCCACATCGGCACGAACGACCTTGATCTCGGGCTCTCGCTGGCGATCTTCGACGGCGAGAAGTACGAGGAAATCGCCAGGCGATTGCGACACGCGGGCTTTCGCCCCGACGTGAACGAATCGGGCAACCGGACGTCGCAGCGTTGGCGGCTTGCGGAAGGTGTTCTTGTCGACTTTCTCATCCAACCTTCGTCGGTGCAGGACAAGGCCGGGAAGCTCAAGAATCTGGAGAGCGACTTCGCCGCCGTCATCACGCCCGGACTCCACGTGGCCTTCAGGAACTTCGAGGAGATCAAGCTCCAAGGCGAAACGCTGACCGGGGGCAAGGCGGAACGGACGGTCCGGGTCTGCGGC
The DNA here is from genome assembly GCA_040397805.1 of Phycisphaerales bacterium. Taxonomy (GTDB): domain Bacteria; phylum Planctomycetota; class Phycisphaerae; order Phycisphaerales; family UBA1924; genus UBA2402. The sequence continues at coordinate 20,258 of JBBAVG010000046.1, read as the reverse complement.
CCCGGAGCGTTCGTCGTCCTGAAGGCCCTTGCGTTCCGAAGTCGTGCGGAGAACAAGGACGCCTATGACCTCTGGTACGTGCTCCAGAACAGGGTTGATGCCGTTGACCGCCTGAAGGAACTTGCCGACGACGCGAGCGCCCAGGCCGCCCTCGATGTGCTCGAAAGCGACTTCGCGGATGCAGCCGGCGTCGGCCCTGTTCGAGCAGCCAAGTTCCTCCACGAGCAGGGTGACGACGATCTGCAGGCCGACTTTGCCGGTCTCGTACGGGGCTTGCTCAGGTCGATCCGGCCGAGCCGGGCGTAGCCCCGCTTGACCTGCACCCCGTCCCCCGATCCGGGCCGTGACGGCGCTGCCAACGACCGTGTTGCCCGTGGTCCGCCTGCGGTCATGTCGGTGGCATGACTCCTTCCACCGGTATCCGCCCCATCTCGCGTCGTGACGGCAATCCGCAGCGACGTCCGGCGTTCTGCCACCGGCGTCGCCCGTCGGGCGATGCACAGGGCATGCCCGGTGGCAGGCGAAGAAGGGACCTTTCCAATGACGGATGATGCACAGTCGGCGTCCATGCGGACGGCGGGATCATGCGGCGTCCGCCGCGCCGGCGTCACGATCAAGGACGGCGCGTACGGCGTCATCGCCACCGAACCGATCGGCACGGGCGAGACGATCCTGGAAATCCGGGGCGTGTTCGTCGACCGCCCCTCGAAGTACTCGGTGCAGGTCGATGAACACCTCCACGTCGAACTCCCGGGCGTCGAGGGCCTGACCGGGAATCCGGATGATCATCCGTGGCGGTACCTCAATCACTCCTGCAACCCCAATGCGTCCGTGTCGGGGCTCACGCTCGTCGCCCTCAGGCCAATCGGGCGGTGGGAAGAGGTCACCTTCGACTACAACGCCACCGAGTTCGAGATGTCGACGCCCTTTGCGTGCCAATGCGGTCACTGCGACAAGGTCATGATCCGCGGCTTCAGGTTTCTCCGGGCCGATCAGCAACGCGACCTCTATCCTCGGCTTGCCGCCCACTTGCGTCGCAAGCTGCCGGCGTCCGAGGTGCCCTGACCAATGGCCCAAGCGAGTTCGCCGCCACTGCTCCATCAGCTCTTCGATCGGACCGCGAGGGAACACCCGCATCGGATCGCCGTCGATGTTCCGCCCGGGCCCGGTCGGCCCGAGCGGATCGCGGTGACCTACGGCGAGATGCTCGCGCAGGCCGACGCCTTGGCCGACGCCATCTCCTCCCTCGCCTGTCCCGACAGCGTGCTGGGCATCCTGCTGCCCCGCGACTCGCCCCGGCTCTACGTCGCGCAGCTCGCGGTGCTCAAGGCCGGTGGTGCATTCACCTGCATCGACCCGGTCTTCCCGGACGCGCACGTGCATGCCGTCCTCGAGGACAGCGACGTGTCGGTGCTGCTGACCGATCGCGACGGCATGCGGCGGATGAGCGACAGCGGCGCGAGCATCGACCACCTGATCGACGTCGCCGCCCCGCGAGCCGTCGCCGCCGCGAGCGGCGCCAAGGCCACCCCGCGGCCGGACAGCCTCGCGTACGTCATCTACACCTCCGGCACGACCGGAACTCCCAAGGGAGTGATGATCGAGCACCGGTCGATCGTGAATCTGGTCGCGTCGGACGTCGAGGAGTTCGCGCTCAGGCCCGGCGACCGCGTTTGTCAGGGATCGTCGGCGGCCTACGACTCCTCGATCGAGGAGATCTGGCTGGCCTTTGCGTCCGGCGCGACGCTCGTCGTGATGGATGATCACGCCAGCCGCATGGGACCGGACCTGGTCCAGTGGCTGAAGCACGAACGCATCGGCGTCTTCTGTCCGCCGCCGACGCTGCTCCGCACCATGGGCTGCGACGATCCGGCGAACGCGTTGCCCGACCTCAAGCTGCTCTACGTCGGCGGCGAGGCGCTCACCGAGGACCTCGCGGACCAATGGGGGCGAGGGCGACGTCTCGTCAACGGCTACGGCCCGACAGAGTGCACCGTCACGGCCGTACGCGGCGACGTGCTGCCCGGCCGGCCGGTGACCATCGGTCGGCCCGTGCCCGGGCTCGAGGCGTGGGTGGTCGATTCGCAACTGACGCCGGTCGCCGATGGCGAGCCCGGCGAGCTCTGTCTCGCCGGCGCGGGCCTCGCACGCGGGTATCGACATCGAGAGGAGCTCACGCGCGAGAAGTTTCCCGTGCTCCCAAGCCTCGGCCGCGTGTACCGCACCGGCGATCTCGTCCGGCGCGACCCCGGCGGCGACCTCGTCTACCTCGGCCGCATCGACGCGCAGGTCAAGCTCCGCGGCTACCGCGTGGAGTTGGAGGCGATCGAGGCCTGCCTGGCTCGGTGCGAAGGCGTGCGAGAGGCGGCGTGCCGCGTGCAGGGCGACGGGAGCAACGCCCTGCTGGTCGCGCACATCGTGCCGGCACGCGACGACGCAGCACCCGACTTCGCGACCCTCAAGGAATCACTGCGAAAGGTCCTCCCTCCCTACATGGTCCCGGTTCGCCTGGGGTTGATCGAGTCCCTCCCCCGCAGCATCGGCGGCAAGATCGACCGCAAGCGACTGCCCGACCTCGCGTCCGACGCCCAGGAGCCGAGCCGCGAGGTCGTCGCGCCGTCCAACGACCTCGAGGCCATCATCGTCCGGGCCTTCGCCTCCGCCCTGCGGATCGGCACGCCCATCTCGACGCGAGACGACTTCTTCGTCGATCTTGGCGGCGATTCGCTCTCGGCCGTCGGCGTCATCTGTTCATTGCGCACCGACGCCGCGACGGCCGCGGTCACCACCCGCGATCTCTACGAGACCCGAACCGCCGCCGCGCTCGCGGAGCGACTCGGCGCGGCCTGCACGCAACGGTCTCCGGCCAAGCCCCTGTCCCGGCCGTCCGCCCGAGTCGCCGAAGGCGGGCCCGCCCGCCACGGCCTGACGACGGCGGCACAGGGCGCGTGGATCCTCCTGCAACTCCTCTTCGTCGGCGCGGCGGGATACGCGGCCGTCTTCGGCCTCGTCCCGTCGCTGCTCGATCGATTCGGCATCCTCGGGTCGATCCTGATCGAGATCCCCGTGGTCCTGGGCTCGATCCTCTGCTACGTGGCGGCGACGGTCCTTCTGACGGTCGTCCTGAAGCTGGCGTTGATCGGCGAATACCGCCCGATCAGGACGCCGGTCTGGAGCGGCCACTACCTGCGTCACTGGATCGTCCAAAGCGCCGCCCGCACCATCCCGTGGGATCTGCTCGCGGGAACCACCGCGTGCGGCGCCGTGCTCCGGCTCCTTGGCGCGAAGGTGGGACGCCGCGTGCACATCCACAAGGGCGTCAACCTGCAGCAGGGCGGGTGGGATCTGCTCACGCTCGGCGACGATGTCACGATCGGTCGCGATGCACACCTCGGCATGATCTCGCTCGACGACGGATGCTTGTACGTCGCCCCCGTTCGCGTTCACGACGGCGCCACGCTCGACACCCGAGCGAGCGTGAGCGGCCACACCACCGTCGAGGCAGGCGGCTTCCTGACCGCGCTCTCCTGGCTTTCGGAGGGCGAACGCGTTCCGGCCGGCGAGCGATGGGACGGGGTGCCGGCCGTGCCGCAGGGTCGTGCTCCCGACGCGCCCACGCCGCCGAGGTCGGGAGGGATTCACCCAACCCTCTACTCGGCGATCCACCTGTCGGTCATCGGACTCGCATGGGCGTTGGCGCCCATGCCCCTCCTCGTCGCGCTCTACCTGATCGCGAGCGCGAGCGGTGTCTCCGCCGAAGGGGTGTCGGCCTGGCTGGCCGATCCTTCGTGGTCCCTCGCGTCCGCGGCGGCCGTGGCCGGGACATCCGTCCTGTCGGTGCCGATCGGGTTGGCGATGCTGGCGATCGGCCTCCGGTGCGTTGGCCGCGTTCGTCCGTCGGTCATCGACCGATGGAGCGTCGCCTACGTGCGCGTGTGGTTCAAGGCCGCCGCGGTGGAGTCGGCGGGCCTGTGGTTGACGGGCACGCTGTATTGGCCGCTGTGGCTGCGGCTCGCCGGCATGAAGGTCGGGCGAGGGTGCGAGATCAGCACGATCGCCGACGTCGTTCCGGAGACCATCAGCATCGGCGAGGAGAGCTTCTTCGCCGATGGCATCTACCTCGGCGGCCCGAACGTCCACCGAGGAACGGTGACCGTCGGCGACACCTCGCTTGGACGCGGCACGTTCCTGGGGAACCACGTCGTCATTCCCGCCGGCGCATCGCTTCCCGACGGCCTCTTCGTCGGCGTCTGCACGGTGGCCGACGCGACTCAAGCTCGCGCCAACACCTCTTGGTTCGGAAAGCCCCCGCTCGAACTGCCCAGACGTGACGTCGTCAAGGTCGATCCCCGGTTGACGCACGCCCCCGGCGTGGTGCGATACTGCAATCGGCTCATGTGGGAGTCGCTTCGATTCGCGTTGCCGATCCTGCCCCTGGCCGTCGCATCGCTCTGGATGTGGGGCGTCACGCTCGCCGACGTCGCATGGCCGGTGGCCCTCTTCGTGGTGGCGCCCGCGGTGACCCTGGTCACGATCGCCGCCGAATGTCTGGCCGTCGTCGCGATCAAGTGGCTGCTGCTGGGGCGGGCCCGTGCCGGGCAGCATCCCCTGTGGTCGTGCTGGTGCAGCCGCTGGGACTTCCTGTACGTCGCGTGGCAGTTCTACGCGCTGCGAGCGTTGGGTGCGCTCGAGGGGACGCTCTTCCTGGCCGTGTACCTGAGGATGATGGGCGTGCGGGTCGGACGCCGCGTCGTGCTCGGCCCGGGCATGGCGCAGCTCGCGGACCCGGACATGATCGTCATCGAGGACGACGCGACCGTCAACGCCAACTACCAGGCCCACAGCTTCGAGGACCGCGTGCTCAAGCTCGCGCCCGTGATCGTGCGACGCGGCGCGACCGTCGGCGAGTCGGCCGTCGTCTTCTACGGGGCCGATGTCGGCGAGCACGCGTGGGTCACGCCCAACAGCGTCGTGATGAAGAACGAACGGCTCGCGGCGAATCGGTCGTACGGCGGGTGCCCGGTGCAGGAGATGGAGGCGGCGGAGGACGGCGGCCTCGAGCCCGAGCCGCCCCTCGCGACCCGACTCGCGAGCGCGCCGGACTCACGCACGGGTCGCTTGGCCTTCCTCGATGTCGCTCGCGGGCTCGCCGTCGTCGGGATGATCTTCATGCACGTCGTTCCCGCCGAGCGAGCCGACGAGGGCGTCGTCGACGCCTGGGTGGCGATCGTCGCGTTCCTCGAGGGCAAGGCCGCCGCGCTGTTCTGCGTGCTCGCCGGGATCGCATGGGAGATGCAGGCCCGCGTGCCGCACGGCCGGTGGTACGCGCTTCGCCGGATGCTCGCCCTCCTCGCGGTCGGGGTCGCGTTCCATGTCTTGGCCTGGCCCACCGAGATCCTCGTGCCCTTCGCGTTCATGATGGCCTGTTCGCTCGCGCTGCGACGAATGGGGCGACGAGCCGTGCTGATCGCCGCCATCATGCTCCTGGCGGCGGCCCCGGCCGTGCCCGCGCTCTTCGGTCACGTCATCGAGAACGACTGGACGGCGGATGGCGGCCACCTCGCCGATACCGAGCTCGGTCTCTCCACGATTCGGGCCTTGCTCATCGACGGGAACTACCCCCTCGTGCCCTGGCTCGCCTTCCCCCTCGTCGGGATGCTGATGACCCCGAGCTGGGAAGGCCGCGACGCGTCGCGATCGATCAAGCGGTGGTTCGGTTCGGCGGTGGCGGTGTTCGCCCTGTCGCAGGCGCTCGTGTGGTCGGTGGAGTGGAACAAGGAATCGATCGGCGGCCTCGCGGCCTACCTGGGAAGCACATGGGTCCCCACGTCGCTCCCATTCGCCTTGGTCACGGGAAGTGTCGCGGTCGCCGTGATCAGCGGCCTTGCCTGGTGGTCGAGGTCGTGGCGAATGGTCCGAGTCACGACGTGGCTGGCGCTCTTGGGCCGTGCATCCCTGACGCACTATCTCGCGCACGTCTGTCTCCTCTACCTTCCCCTGCGGGCCGTGCTGGGGCATGAGGAATGGTCGGCGGCGGTGGGGGTGGGCGCGTTCGTCGGCTACCTCGTCGTCGCCGTCCCGTTGACCGTGCTGTGGTTCCGACGCTTCCGGCGAGGCCCTGCCGAAGCCCTGTGGGCCCTGGCCTCGGGGCGTTGACCCGGGCGATGGAACGACCTGATCCTTCCGACCAACCGGCACGCCGTGATCCTTCACGCCCTCCCCGAACCGGCCCGGCAGGTGACCGGCCTCGATCCCTTGGGCGGCCGTCGCGTCGTCGTGTGCTCCAAGGCAGTCGGCCGCTCCACGATGCTCCACTGGGACCGCGACGGATACCCTTGAGCCATGAAGCACGGCATTACCCTCTTCGGATCCACCGCCACGCTCGCCCTGCTGCTGACCGCCGGTCTGGCCTCGGCCCAATCGACCGGCCAGCCCGCGGCCAAGCCGCCGGTGGCCACGCCCGTCGACGAGAAGAAGGACGCCAAGCCCGCGGGCCAGCCCGCGAAGGAAGGCGAAGGCCCCAAGCTCGAGGCGTCGTCGATGAGCGGCCTGGTGAAGATGCCCCCCGCCGCGACGCCCGTGCCCCGCGAAGACGCGTGGTGGAAGCAGCGTCACGAAGGGTTCAACGCCCGCGTGAAGGAAGCCGCCCAGAAGGGTGACGCCAAGCTGCTCTTCATCGGCGATTCCATCACGCAGGGGTGGGAGGGTGAAGGCAAGGCCGCGTGGGAGAGCACCTTTGCCAAGCACGGCGCGATCAACCTCGGCATCGGCGGCGATCGCACCGAGCATGTCCTGTGGCGACTTCGCAACGGCAACCTCGAGGGCCTCGCCAAGCCCGCCGCGGGCGAGGCTCCCAAGGTCGCCGTGGTCATGATCGGCACCAACAACAGCGGCAACACCGAGCCGGTCGACACCGCCACCGGCATCGCCCTCATCGTCCGCGAGCTGCGGGCCCAGCTCCCCGAGACCAAGATCCTCCTGCTGGCCATCTTCCCCCGCGAGGAGAAGCCCGGTCAGCTCCGCGCCAAGAACGCCAAGGTCAACGACCTCATCAAGCCCCTCGCCGACGGCAAGCACGTCGTCTTCCTCGACATCGGCGCGTCGCTCACCGAGGCCGACGGCACGCTTGACAAGAAGATCATGCCCGACTTCCTCCACCTCTCGCCCGAGGGATACGCCCGCTGGGCCCAGGCCATCGAGCCCACGCTCGGCGAGCTCCTCAAGTGATGCACGGTTCCCGCCGCAACCTCCCCCGGAGCAACGCATGGTGACCCGACGCGAGACCCTCAAGGCGGCCTTGGCCTCCACGCTCGTCTTCCCCGCAGCGGCGTGCGCCCGCTCGCTCTCCGCCGGCGAACCCGAGCCGGCCAAGACGCCCGCCTCGGCCGCCAAGCCGCCCCTCTTCGAGATCAGCCTCGCCCAGTGGTCGCTCCACCGCACGCTTTTCAAGGGCGATCTCGACCACCTCGACTTCCCCGCCGTCTCGGCGAAGGACTACGGCATCTCCGCCGTCGAGTACGTCAACGCCTTCTTCAAGGAGAAGAACAGCGCGTCGTACGTCAACACGCTCAAGCGTCGTTGCGACGACGCGGGCGTCAAGAGCGTGCTCATCATGTGCGACGGCGAGGGCAACACCGGCGACCCCGATGAGCAGGCCCGCCTCAAGGCCGTCGACAACCACCGCAAGTGGATCGACGCCGCGGCGGCCCTGGGGTGCCACAGCATTCGCGTCAACGCCCAGAGCTCGGGCACGCCCGAGGAGCAGGCCGCCCGCTGCGCCGACGGCCTGCGGCGGCTGTGCGAGGTGGCGGACAAGTCGGGCATCAACGTGATCGTCGAGAACCACGGCGGCCTCTCCTCCAACGGCGCATGGCTCGCCGACGTCATGAAGCGGGTCGACCACCCGCGCGTGGGCACGCTCCCCGACTTCGGCAACTTCCGCATCGCCGAGGGCCAGGAGTACGACCGCTACCAGGGCACCGCCGAACTCATGCCCTTCGCCAAGGGTGTCAGCGCCAAGTCGCACGACTTTGACGACAAGGGCGAAGAGACCACCAAGGACTACCGCCGCCTCATCCGCATCATGCTCGACGCGGGCTACCGCGGCTACCTGGGCATCGAATACGAGGGCGGTCGCCTGCCCGAACGCGAGGGCATCCTCGCCACCAAGCGCCTCATCGAGACCGTGCGGGCCGAGTTCGCCGCCGCCACCTGAGCCGCCTTCATCACCCTCACCGCCCAGCAGCGATCCTCCCCACGAGCAAAGCCGTCCCATGAGCGAAGCCGTTTCCGGTTCCCCCGTCCTTCCCGACGTCAAGATGCACCTGGCAACGCCCGCCGCCCCCTGCACGGGCACGGTCGTCTCCACCGAGCGGTGCACCGCCTCACGCAAGGCCGCCGGCATCGTCCGCCACGTCGCCATCGACGTCGCGGGCACGCCCCTTGAAGGCCAGTTCCGCGCGGGCCAGGCCTTCGGCGTCCTTGCGCCCGGCGTCGACCAGTTCGGCAAGCCCCACAAGCTCCGCCTCTACTCGATCGCCTCGCCCTCGACCGGCGAGGACGGCCAGGGCCGCATCCTCGCCACCACCGTCAAGCGCACCATCGACGAGCACGACGACACCCACAAGCTCTTCCTGGGCGTCTGCTCCAACTACCTTTGCGACCTGGCGGTGGGGGACAAGGTCACCATCACCGGCCCCAACGGCAAGCGGTTCCTCCTGCCCGCCGACCCGTCGCTCCACGACTACGTCTTCTGCGCCACCGGCACGGGCATCGCGCCCTTCCGCGGCATGATCATGGAACTCCTCGCCGCGAAGGTTCCCTCGAGGATCACGCTCCTGATGGGGTCCCCGTACACGACGGATCTGCTCTACCACCAGCAACTGCAGCAACTCGCCGCCGCCCATCCCGACTTCACCTACCTCACGGCCATCAGCCGCGAGGCGGGCGGCGGCCGCCCGATGTACGTCCACGACCGCTTCCTCGCCGAGCGAGACCGCCTGACGGACATGCTCGCCTCCGAGCGGACGCTCTTCTACATCTGCGGCATCGCGGGCATGGAGCTGGGCATCATGCAGGCGCTCGCCGCCATGCTGCCTCCTGATCGCCTCGCCCAGTATCTCCGCATCTCGCCCGAGGCCCCGGCCGACCGGGCGGCATGGGACCGCAAGATGATCAACAAGACCATCACCCCGACGCGGCGGATGATGCTCGAGGTGTACTGATTCGGGCCTGTGGTTTCACAAGTGTCTTGTTGGCAAACGATTAAGCCCGTGGGTCGGCTGCTGCAGCGGCGTGTCGCCGTTTGCGTAAGGGGCGTGCCCCGGCGAAGATTCGCCATCGATTCGGGCCTAGCATCCTCTCTGGAGATGAACGCGATAACCCGGGGTGCTCCCGGAGGCGTGTGTCTCGTGGTCGGTGCGGTCGGCAAGCTGGGTGCCGCTCGCGGTCGAAGTCCCAGTGTCGACAGATTGAGGAGCTCGCAATGAAGGTGAACATGTACAAGTGGACCATGGTGGCGCTGGCCGGCAGTGCCGCGGCCTTGATGGGCTGTGAGAGCCAGTCGGGCGGCGTCGAATACCAGGGCACGGCCCCGCACGGCCGTCCCGGCGCCACGTACGACGTGAAGGCCGCCCCCAAGGCCGCCGAGGCCCCGGCCCAGAAGGCCGCGGCGAAGGAAGAGACCAAGGCACCCGCGCAGGCCGCCAAGACGACCGAAGCCGCGGCGGCGCCGAAGGCCGCCCCGACCTCCGGCACGGTGCAGTACCTGCCCACCGGTGATCGCGGGACGAGCGCGCTGATGATCGAGAAGATCTACCCCACGCAGGTGACGGTGGGTCAGCCCTTCGACTACATCATCAAGGCCACCAACATCAGCAGCATGGGCCTGAGCAACGTGACGGTCACCGAGGCGGTGCCCAGCAACTTCACGCTCGCCTCCAGCAGCGTGCAGGGCGCCAACGGCGTCTACAACCTCGGCACGCTCAACCCGGGCGAGAGCAAGTCGATCGTGATGAAGGGTTCGGCGGGCGCGGTGGGCAGCATCAACAGCTGCGCCAGCGCGACCTACGCCACGGCCCTGTGCAGCACGATCAACGTCGTGCAGCCCGCCCTGCAGATCACCAAGACGATCACCCCCGAGGCGATCCTCAACTGCCAGCCGATCAACATGACCGTCACGGTCAAGAACTCCGGCTCGGGCACCGCCACCAACGTCCGCGTCATGGACACCCTCCCCGCGGGCCTCACGCTCGCCGGCGGCGGCACGTCCTTCGACGAGGCCGTGGGCGATCTGGCCCCCGGCGCCTCCAAGGTCATCACCAAGGAGCTCAAGGCCGCCAACACGGGCCGCTTCGAGAACGTCGCCTCGGCCAAGGCCGATGGCGTCGCCGCCATCAGCTCCGAGAAGGTCGCCACCGTCGTCAAGCAGCCGAAGCTCGAGATCGCCTGCAAGGCCGGCGGCAAGATCATGATGGGCCGCAAGGGCTGCTACGAGATCACCATCAAGAACACCGGTGACGCCGTCAGCCAGGCCACCAAGATCGCCGTCACCCTGCCCGCGGGCGCGACCGTCGCCAGCATGAGCGACGGCGGCGCGAACGGCGCGTGGACCATCGGCGACCTCGCCCCCGGCGCGAGCAAGACCGTCACGGTCTGCCTGACCTCGGCCACCATCGGCTCTCTGCCCGTGTCGACCACCGTCACCGGCACCTGCGCCGCCCCGGTCAGCACCAACTGCGCCATCGAGGTCATCGGCGTGCCCGACATCGGCACGCTCGTCGATGACGAGGACGGCGTCGTCGCCGTCGGCAACAACCACACCTACCGCGTCGTGGTGAACAACCAGGGTCAGATCGCCCTGACCAACGTCAAGACCGTCGTCGCCCTGCCCGCCGGCCTCGAGTTCGTCTCGAGCGCCGACGGCAAGCTCGTCAACGGCAAGGTCGAGTTCAACTTCGGCACCCTCGCCGTCAAGGGCACTCGCACCGCGACGTTCGTCGTCAAGGCCTCCAAGCCCGGCGAGTTCCTCGTGATCGGCGAGACCACCTGCGCCGAGCTCAAGACCCCGATCCGCGACGACGAGCTCACCAACTTCGTCGAGCAGTGATCGGAGTTCGAGGCGTCCGGCCCATCCGGGCCTGACCTGACGACGCAGGTTCGTCCAGTCTCCTGCACCATCCACGACCGCCGCGACGCTTCCGTCGCGGCGGTCGTCTTTTTCCCCTGCACGGGTGGACGCTTCGCCACCCCGCTCCGTGCGAGGACCACCAAGCTCATCCCACGTCGCGGGATCTCCGATACATCCCCCGGAGGGCGTGGTGCAATCCACGCAGTCCCCCCCACAGGAGCCAGGCCAGTGTCCGGACGCCACGTCAACCGCCGTCGCCACGAACGCTTCTCCGTTCCCCCCATGTACACGGCCCTCACCGTGAACATCGTGGGCGAGCCCAAGATGCAGCTTGACGGCCACTGCTACGACCTCAGCGAAGGTGGCGTCCAGTTCGAGCTCGACAACGCGCTCCCCGCGGGCACCCCCGTCGAGCTGAGCATCGAGCTGCCCAACGGCACGCTCGGCCAGCCCGAGCAGGAACGCCTCGTTCGCGTCGTCGGCAACGTGGTCTGGAACGACCAGACCGAGCCCGGACCCGTCCGCATGGCCGCCGTCTTCTCCAAGTTCGTCGCCGGCGTCGACAAGGACCGCCTCTTCCGGCACATCGCCGGCGGACACCTCACGCGGGCCGCCTGAGCCCCTCCGACGGCTCGTACGCGTGCCGCCGATCTCGCCCCTACCGTTGGGCGTGTTCGTCGATCAAGCCATCATCACCATCCGTGCCGGCAAGGGCGGCGACGGAGCGGTGTCCTTCCGTCGCGAAAAGTTCGAACCCAAGGGCGGCCCCAACGGCGGCAACGGAGGCGACGGGGGCAGCGTCGTCTTCGTCACCGACGAAGGCCTGACCACCCTCTACGACTTCCGCTTTCAACGCCTCTGGGCCGCCAAGGACGGCGACCCCGGCGGTCGCAAGCAGTGCAGCGGCCTCACCGGCACCGACCTGGTCATCAAGGTCCCGCCCGGCACCCTCGCCTTCAGCCGCGAGACGGGCGAACTCGTCCACGACTTCAAGCCCGGCGACACCGTCATCCTCGCCAAGGGCGGCAAGGGCGGCTGGGGCAACGAGCACTTCAAGCGGTCCACCAACCAGACCCCGCGACGCGCCGAGCCCGGCGAGCCCGGCCAGGAGTTCAACCTCCGGCTCGAGCTCAAGCTCATCGCCGACGTCGGCATCGTCGGCAAGCCCAACGCCGGCAAGAGCACGCTGCTGGCGGCCCTCACCGCCGCCCAGCCCAAGATCGCCGACTACCCCTTCACCACCCTCTCGCCCCAGCTCGGCGTCGCCGAACTCGACGCCACCAGGCGCATCGTGCTCGCCGACATCCCGGGCCTCATCGAGGGGGCGAGCCGCGGCGCGGGCCTGGGCCACGACTTCCTGCGGCACATCGAGCGGACCCGCATCCTCGTGCACCTCTTGGACATCGCGCCCCTCGACGGCAGCGACCCGGTGGAGAACTACCGCGTGATCCGCACGGAACTCGCGGGCCACTCCGAGGCGCTCGCCGACAAGCGGGAGGTGGTGGTGCTCAACAAGCTCGACCTGCTGCCCGACGAGGAGGAACGCCGCGAGGTGGTCAATCGCATCGCGCGGGAACTCAAGCTGCGGATCGACAAGGACCTCCTGCTCATCAGCGGCGCGGCCCGCACGGGCCTGCGCGACCTGCTCGAACGCCTGTGGCGCGAGTTGCACCCGGCGTAAGGCGCCCGGCCTCGTCCTGAAGCGATTCCCGAACCTCGCCGGGGCGTGCGGCGTTTTGTCGCCACCCTCTCTCCATCCGCGACCGTCCGGTCGATCGGCCGCCCGCCGCGTGCTCCGCGGGCATCGCATCCCGGGTCGGCGGCGAGGAATTTCGAGGCCAGCGGGCGAATTTCGACAAAAAGGCGGTGTGTTTCAGGCCTTTCGATCTCGTGCGAGAGACTGGACGCGATGAGGTGTTTCCGCCATGGTGGAGCTCCATGCGGCAACATCGTGCGACGGACGCTCCGTCGCCCATAGGTGTCGTTGGTGCTCGCTGCCGCTTTGCGCGACATCCTCGCTCCGCCCCCCGCCGGGTCGACGCATCAGCAGCCGCCCGCCTCCCACATCCTGAAGAATACGTCGACGTCCGATCCGTCGATCCCTCCGTCGAGGTTGGTGTCGGCTGCGCCGTCGCCGGCCTCCCACGCCGCGAAGAAGGTGTTGACGTCCTCCCCGTCGACGCCGCCGTCCTGGTTGAAGTCGGCGAAGCACGGCGGCGGGGGCGTCACCGTCAGTTCCGCCGTCACCGAGGTGACCGTGCCGCACGAGGTCGTCACCACGCAGTCGTAGCGGCCCGCGTGCTCGCCGGTGGCGGGGTCGATGGTGAGCATCGGCCTGCTTGCGCCAGAGATCCCGCGACCGTCGGAGAGGGGTTGGCCGTTGAACCGCCACGCCCACGCCGTCGCGCCGCCCGCCACCACCTCGAAGGAGGCGGGGCGTCCCTCGTCGACGGTCAGGTCCGTCGGCTGGCGGCTGATGGTCGCCTCGCCGGTTCGGCTCGCCGCCCCTACATCCGTGTCGCTCACCGAACTCTCGCCGCAGGGGCTCAGCGCCACCACCCAGTAGTGCATCTCGACGCCCTCGGGCGCGGATTGGTCGACGAACGGCGGCGACACCGATTCGCCCACCCGCTCCGCCCGACCCGCCTCGTTGGTCAGGCCGCGCCGGATCTCGTACGAGGTGGCACCCGCCGAGAGGTCCCACGACACCACCACGCTGCGACATGTCGGCGCATCGCCAGCCCTGACGTTGCCGGGCGCGACCGGAGGCCCGCCGCGACTGCCGGTGCCCGCGGGCCCGGGTTGGCTCTCCTGCCCGCACCCGTCGACGCAGACGACGGCGTAGTCGTACCGCACGCCCGGGTCGGCCGAGAGATCCTCGAAGGTCGTCTGGCTCGTGACGCCGACGACCCGTGTCTCGCCGCGGGGTGAGCTCCGCAGCACGCGATAGGTCGCCGCCTCGCGTCGACCTTCCCACGACACCGAGATGGACGGGGCGCAGTACGTCGGATCGGAGACGACGGCGGGGCCGGCGGGCGGCGGCAGGCCGGGCCGGGCCACGGGGGTTCGCGGCGTGGCGCTGAAGCCGCCGAAGGGGTTGGTGCCGCAGCTGTTGACGGCCTTCACCCAGTAGTAGTGGGGCACGCCCGGGGGCGAGTTGCTGTCGGTATAGGCGTTGGAGGGAACCGTGGCGAGGAACGTGGCGTCGTAGGGATTGTTCGTGACGCCCCGGTAGACGTGATAGCCGGTGGCTCCCGGCGCGGAGGGCCACGTGAGCTGCACGCCCAGGCACGAGACATCGAGCGGTTGCACGACGCCGATCACCTGCGCGAACTCGCCCCGGAAGCCCGCATTGCCCGTCGAGGCGTCCGACACGGTGCAGGCGTTGTGGGCCTTGATGAAGTAGTAGTACGTCGTGCCGTCGGCGGCGGTCGTGTCGAGGTGGAACAGGGTCTGGATGCCCGTGGCGATCAGGGCGGCACCCGAGGCCGAGTCCACGGTGTTGCGTCGCACGCTGTAAAACGCGGCGGACGCCGCGGCCTTCCACGTCACCAGCACGCCGTCGCAGCGCGTGCCGTCCGTGGCGACGACGCCATGGGGGGTGCCGATCGTGGGGTTGGCCCGAAAGCCGAACTGCTCGGCCGAGAGGTGGCTCTCCTCATCGCAGTCGTTGATCGCCGAGACGCGGTACCAGTGGTCGCCGCCGACGACGGCGGTCATGTCGTCGAACATGGTGCCGGCGACCGTGCCGATCAGCACGGGGTTGGGATCGAGCAGCGTGTGACGCCACACGCGAGAGGAGACGACGCCGGGCACTGCATCCCACGTGATGCGGACGCGATCGCAGAACTGGCCGTCCGACGCGTCGACGCCGGTCGGCGTCGGGGGTTGTGGGCAGGGCTGCACGTTCACCTGCTGCATGTCCCAGAGGTGCGTGGAGTCGTTGCCGGGGTTGCCGTCGGGTCCGTTGATGAGCTGCAGGCCGATGAAGCGGTCGCCCGTCGGCGTGAACCAAGGGAGCTCGAACGAGGCGAGGTCGAGCACGGCCGTGTCGCGCGGGCCCAGGTCGACGGGGAACGACTGCTCGCCGAGAATGATGTCGTTGGCGTCGAGCACCGCGTCCTCCGAGCTCCGGACGCGCACGGTGACCGTCATCGACGGCGGGTTGGCATACGTGGGGTTGACCAGCAGCACTTGGCCGCCGCCGATGGGCCCGTCGGCGTGGACGATGGGCGTGGTGCCGTTCCCGATGCGGTAGCGCAAGAGCTCGTAGTCGACGACGTAGCCGCGGGAGGAATCGACGTACGAGATGAGGTCGGCGCCCGCGCCGCCCCAGATCCCGCAATAGCGGCTCGAATAGGCTCGGTCGCTGTTGGAGCACACCGCGCCGACATAGGGCCAGTCGGGATCCTGCCGGTAGAGGCCGCTGCCGCTCATGCCTCCCCACACCGCCGAAAGGCATCCCGGCGTCGTGAAGAGCGTGTAGCTGTTGATGCCCAGATACGTGGGGCAGAGATCGGGTTCGCCCGACCAGAAGTACATCTGCCGGCCGGTGTGGCGGACGCCGTCGCCGCAGGGTTGGCCCGGGTACGAGTAGTTGTGATGGAGCGTGTCGATGCCGCACTGCTCCCAGTACCACCCCATCGTGCCCGTGAGGTTGCCGACGCTGCGGCTGCTCGGGTGGATGGCGATGGCCGCGAGGTCGAACTCCATGTTGCCCCAGTCGATCCAGCCCGAGTAGGCCATGTAGTTCGAGCCCAAGGCCCAGCCGAAGTGCTGCTGGATCTCGCTCGAGGAGGGACGATCTCCCGCCATGTTGTTCCCGTCCCATGCGGGCAGCACCCACACCTTGTCGGCCCAGGGCAAGGTGTCGCCGTTGCGGTTGTAGAGGCAGTGACCCGCCGTCAGCACCGTCCCCCAGTCGATCATCGTGCCCGAGCAGTTGTAGTACACGGGCATTCCCGCCGCGGTCGTGAACTGCATGATCAGCTTCACGTTCGCCCGCGCCGGATACGTCACCATGTCCGCTGCGGTCACCATCGACATCGTCGCGAGCCACGACGACGCCGGCCCGCTGGGCGTCCCAGCCGCCAACGAGCCCGCGCTCGGGTCGCCCGCACGCCCCGGCGGCGGCGTCCAGTCCCGCGGCACCACCTGCGTCCGGCCCGTCTCCGCGTCGTGAATCACCAGGTCCGACGTCGGCGGGAACCGTCCTTCATCGGGGTCCGCCTCGAACTTGGGCATCGGCATCGGCGGCACCGACCTGAGGTCGATCGGCGGCAGCATGACCGCCGGGGGCACCGGCGTGTCGCCCGCGGGTTGGGGTCTGGCGTCGAGGGGCGCGGGCGTGACCTTGCTGGGCTTGACGACGCGCAAGGCCGGGTTCAGGCCCTGGGCTTGGGCCATGGCGACGGTCGAGGCCGGCCAGAGGCACAGCCATGCCGCGGCGGGGGCGATGAGGCGGAGTTGAGGTGCGATCACGCGGATTCTCCCACTGAGTACCGACGCCACGGCAGCGTCCGAGAGCCGCCAGTCTAACAGAAAAGCCCGAAATGAGTCTGGTTTTTTGGGGAGAGGCCTGCGTTGGGCTGACGGAACCCGACCGTGCGATGGGCGATCGGTGAGCCCTCACGCGACGCCGGATGCCCGCGCGACCGCCTTCGCCCGCTCGGTCGGCCGTCCGCCGCGAGGTTGGGCTCGCGGGCCCCTGGTTCGACGCCACGAGGTCGGGAGGGCGATTTTCGGCAAAACGGCGGTTTCTTTCCGGACGCGGGCGGTCGCGCGGTAGACTGGACGCCATGGGGTGTTTACGCCATGGCGGAGCTCCATGCGGCGACATCCTGCGACGGACGCTCCGTCGCCCTTGGGTGTCGTTGGCGCGATGTGCCGCGGCGGATGGTCGCCCGGCGGACGTGGGAGAGGTCACATGCGGATGGCACTTCTGGCGGCGTTGGCGGGCGTGACCTTGGGCGTGGCGGCATCGGTTGTGGGCGGGGCGATCGACGCCCAGTCCGGCACGCTGCCCACCGGCAAGTACTACTTCAAGACCTTCGAGCCCCTCGAGCTCGACCTCGCGCAGGTGGCCGTGCAGGGCCGCGACATGATCGCCCTGCGACAGGCGGCGGCCAGGGGTGGCCTGGGCGCGGTGCGGGAGTTCACGCTGCCGGGGTGGTGGATGATCGACGTGCCGGCGGGCATGAACATCCGGGAGGCGGTGACCAAGCTCGCGGCGATGCCCGAGGTGGACTTCGCCACGCCCGTCTTCTTCGGGCTGCCGCTGGGGCCCGATCAACTGCGGCTGCCGACCTTCCCCAACCCCGAGGTCTTCGTGGGCTTCCTCGAGGGCATGACGCCCGCCCAGCGCGGGGCCGCGATGGCGGGGGTGGCGGCGATCGCGAAGGGACAGCTGCTCGAGCGGGATTGGGGCGTGATGCAGGGCGTCGACCGCATCCGGTCCGCGACCAAGAACGGCTTCGAGGTGCTCGAGGCGGCCAACGCCATGGCCGTGCGGGCCGACATCCGCTTCGCCGAGCCCGACATGGTGATCGGCGGCATGAACGCGTACACCCCGAACGATCCGCTCTTTTCGACGCAGTGGGCCCTCAACAACGCGAACGACGTCGACATGAACCTGCCCGAGGCCTGGGACATCACGCAGGGCAGTTCGTCGGTGATCACGCTGGTGATCGACACGGGCGTGCAGATGAACCACCCCGACCTGAATCTCTGGGGCGGCGCGGACTTCACCGGCAGCCCCGCCTTGGCGGGCGGCCCCGGCAACGCGTGCGATCGCCACGGCACGCCCGTTGCCGGTTGCGTCTCGGCTCGAACCAACAACGGCTTGGGTGTCGCCGGCACCGCCGGCGGCACGCGAGTGGCCTCCGCGCGTTGCATGGTGTCGAACACCAACTGCAGCGGCGCCTGGAGCGCCAACTACGGCTGGACGGTCGACGCCCTCAACTGGGCGGCCGCCAACGGATTCCGCGTCACCAACAACAGCAATTACTACGGCGGCACCTCCGCGGCGATGGACACGGCCTATACCAACACCCGCAACGTCAACGCCGTGGTGCACTTTGCCTCCAACGGCAACTCGGGCGCCGCGTCCATCGCTTACCCAGCCAGCAGCCCCTCGGTCAACGGCGTGATGTCCATCAACAGCAGCGGCAACAAGGCCTCCGACAGCCAGTTCGGACCCGGCACCGACTTCGCCGGCCCGGGCGTGGGCATCACCTCGACCGACCAGACCGGCTCGGCCGGGTATGTCGCCGGCGACTATGTCAACGTCAACGGCACCAGCTTCGCCAGCCCCAACACCGCCGCCGTCGCGGCCCTGGTCATCTCCCGCAACCCCGCCCTCACGGCGGCGCAGGTCGAATCACTCCTGGCCACGACCGCCAAGGACCGCGGCGCGGCGGGGTACGATACCACCTTCGGCTGGGGTATCCCCGACGCGTGGCGAGCGCTCCGCGGCGCACTCACGCGGCCCGTCAACGATGATTGCTCCGCCGCCACCAACGTCTCCGCCGGCGGCACCTTCACCGGTTCGCTCGTCAACGCCACGTTCACGACGGCCGACGGCGCATCGGCCTGCACCGTGCCCGCCGGCGGCGCCGACGTCTGGTACACCTTCACCGCGCCCGCCTTCTCCGCCGGCACGCTCCGAGTCACCACCTGCGGCACCAGCGACACGGGCGGCGTCGATGCAGGCATCGACACGGTCCTCTCCCTCTTCGACTCGTGCGGGGGCACTTCGCTCGCCTGCAACGACGACTGGACGAGCGCCACGGTGCTGAGCTGCTCCCGCACCGACGCGGGCGTCGCGCGCGATTCGGCCGTCGCCGCGAACCTGACGGCGGGCCAGACCGTCAGGATTCGCGTCAGCCGCTCCGGCGGCGTTGCCGGGGGCGGCTTCACGCTCAACGTCTTCTTCACCCCGGTCAACGACGCGTGCGAGAACGCCATCGACATCTCGTCGGCGGGAATCGGCGGGTCGGGATCCTTCGTGGGCGGCCTGTTCGGCGCCTCCTCCGAGTCGAGCGTCACCGTCTGCGGTTCCTCGGCCGGGAATCCCGACGTCTGGTGGAAGTTCACCGCGCCGACGGACTGCGGGCCCGGACGGCTTCGCGTCACCACCTGCGGCACCCACGACACCGGGGGCGTCGACGCGGGCGTCGACACCGTGCTCTCGATCCACTCGGCGTGCGGCCAGCCCTCGATTGCGTGCAACGACGACTGGTCGACATCCTCGGTCGAGACGTGCACCGCGACCGACCTTGGCGCGAATCGCGACTCGGTGACCGCCGTGACGCTCGAACCAGGCCAGACCGTCTTCATTCGCGTCTCTCGGTTCGGCACCACCACGGCCACAGGCCGGGTGACGCTCAACGCCTTCTACGGCCCGGCCAACGATCGCTGCGTCGACGCGAGACTCGTGACCACTGGCGTCCACGAGGCCTGCTCCCTCTTGGCCACCACCGACGGCCCGACGGAAGGCGCGTGCTTCCAGTACCCGCTGGTGGGCGCGCGTGACGTGTGGTTCCAGTACGATGCCGCGTGCGACGGCGTCCTGCCCATCACCACCTGCGGCAGTTCCTTCGACACGGTGATCATGGTCTACCCGGGCGTCGCCTGCCCCTCCGCTCCGGGTGCCGCCATCGCTTGCGACGATGACGGCTGTCGTCCGACCCTGCAGTCGAGCCTCCGTCTGCCAGTGTCGGCCGGAAGTTCCTACCTGATCCGCGTCGGCGGCTACGACACCAGCAGCGCCGGGGCCGTGCGACTCGAGATCGGCGACCTCTGCCCGCCCGCCTGCATCGGCGACTTCAACCAGGACGGCGGCGTCGACGGCAGCGACGTCGTCGACTTCTTCACCGCTTGGGAGAATGGCGACGCCGCCGCGGACCTCAATCAGGACGGCGGCATCGACGGCAGCGACATCGGCACGTTCTACGCGGCATGGGAATCGGGCTGCTGAGCCCGGCCGCGAGTCGGCTCCATCACGACATCAACCCCGCGAAGCCCCGGCACATGGTTGCCGGGGCTTTGCTTTGGTACGCGAGGGTGTGGCGTCCCTCGCCCGCTCTGGGGCGCACCAGCGGTAGCCGTGCGGCGCGGCGAGTCTTCGAGC
>JBBAVG010000045.1:0-30500 GCA_040397805.1 Phycisphaerales bacterium | reverse complement strand
TGCGGGCAAGCCCACGGCCGCACGCCGATCCGCGCCGTCGATCGAATCGCGTTGAACACCTCCGCGCGTGCCGCTGTGTTGATCCGCCGCGACCGCGAACAGGCCGCCCCAAGGCGGGCTTCACGAACACACCCTCCCCGAGACCTCAGCAGCCCCCCGCCTCCCACGCCGCGAAGAAGACGTCGATGTCCCCGCCATCCACGCCGCCGTCCTGGTTGACGTCCGCGGCCGAGTCGCCCGACTCCCACGCCACGAAGAAGGCGTCCACGTCGCCCCCGTCCACGCCCCCGTCCTGGTTGAAGTCGGCCGGACACGGCTGCGTCCCCTGCAACGGAATCAAGTTCGCCGGCACGTCCACCGTTCCGTCGTTGATCAGCGTGTTGTAGTAGATGCGGCAGCGTTCGTTGACGAGCCGCGAACCCGCGTCGATCCGCAAGGTGTCGACGTAGAGGGCCTCGCAGGCGTCGCCGCCGTCGCGAGCGTTGTCGGCGGCATCCTCCAGCCGCACCGTCGTCGGATGCCCGCCGATGTGCAGTTCACCGATGGGGAAGTGCCCGGCCAACGTTCGATCCAGGCCCGCCGGATCGACGCCGATGTCGCGCGACATCACCTCGAGCGTCACCTCCGGACGGTCCGACTCCATCTGCAACGTCGCCATCGCCATGTCGAACCGCGTGTTGGAGCTGATGCGCGACTCGAACGACCCGCCCACCCGCACCACCGAGCCCGCGAAGGGCATCGTCAGGTTGGCCGAAGGGCCCAGCGACAGCGTCCCGCCCACGTCCATCGCCGGCGGCAGGCCCGAGCACGTGGAGCAGATCGTCCCGATCACCGTGCCGTTGTTCACCAGATCCCCGAAGACGAAGAGAGCCCCCGACCGAACGGTCGTGGTGGCCCCCGTGTTGTTGGTGAAGCGTCCGAAGATCGCGCTGGTGCCAAAGACGTTGAACGCCCCGAGGTTGTTGACCAGCGGGCCCATCAGTTCGCCCGCCGTCATCGTCCACGTCGAGCGGTTGTCGATCTGCGTCCCCGCGGCGGCCCTGGCCCCCGCGCCCATCGTCCACGCGTCGATGTTCCGCAACAAGCCTCCGGCCGTGAACGAGGCGTCCTGCGACATCGTCACCGGGCCGATGTTCGTCCAGTCGCCGGCGGCGGTGAGCGAAGCGCCCTGCTCGATGCGCACCTGCCCGTCGATCGTCGCCACGGGCGCGTTGATCGACAGCGAAGACGCCGTGCGAGTCGTCAGGATGCCGCGGGAACCCAGGCGGAAGGCGTCGCCCTCGAAGTTGACGTACCCCGACACGCGGAGCTGGCCGAAGAGGTCGACGACGGATCCGGGCGCAGCGGTCAGGGCCGAAGAGCCGCCCACGTCGATCACCGAGGTCGAGGGCACGCGCACGTCGCCGGAGCCCAGGAGCCCCAGCGAGCGGCCAAAGGTGTTCAGGGAGCCCACGCCTCGCCACGCGGCTTCGGTGGCGGTGAGCTGCTGACCGCCGGCGGCGGGCAGCATCGCGGCGGCGAGTGAGGAGAAGCTCGTCGCGGCGACGTCGTTTCGCACGAATGCAAGGTCGCTCAACGCCACGTCGAAGGCGTGGACCGTCCCCGCGCCATTGCCCGCATCGCCGTTGGGCGCTCCGGCGAACACCGTCCCGCCGTTGATGGCCAGCGAGAAACCCACGCCCAGGCCGCTGGGCCCGTCGATGTGCGACGCGCGAGCGGCCAATCCCCACGACGATCCGGTCCGCCCGAAGAGGTACACCGATCCGCCCGCGTGGTTCGGGGCGACCCGATCGCCGGGGACGCCCACGATCGCCATGTCGCCCTCGATGGCCACGGCAAAGCCGAAGGAGGCGAAGTCCTGCGCCTGCGGAGCGATCAGTCGTGCCTGACGACTCCACGTCGTGCCGAGTTTCCCGAAGATCGTGGCGGATCCGGCATCGAACGTCACGCCGAGGTCGTCGTAGGGAGCGCCAACGACCACCGTGTTGCCGGAGACGGCGACGGCGAAGCCGAACTGATCGTCCGACTGACCGTCCTGGTCGCTCAACCACGCTTCCTGCCCCCAGCCCGAACTCGATCGCCTGAAGACGAAGGCGGCCCCTTGGCCGACCGCCGCCGAACCGGTGCGTCTCGGCGCACCGATGATCGCCACGTCGCCATCAATGGCGATGGCGGCGCCGAACTCGTCATCGGGACCGCCGCCGAAGCCGGCCAACCACTGCTGAATCGTCCACGTCGCTCCGGATCCGTTGAACACGTGCACCAAACCCTGGTTGACGTTCGAGCCCACGTCGTACCGGGGCGTGCCGACCATCACCGTTTCGCCCGAGATCGCCACCGACCGGCCAAACTTGTCGCTCGTCGAGCCGGCGAAGTCGGTCAGGTGCGCGCGCTCGGTCCACGTCGACCCCGAACGGGTGAAGACGTAGGCCGATCCTTGATCGACGTTGGATCCAACGTCGTCGTCGGGCGCCCCGACGATCGCCGTGTCGCCGGAGATCGCCACCGACCGGCCGAAGTAATCAGTCGCCATGCCGCCGGCGGCGATGAGTTGTGCCTGCTGCACCCACGCCGAGCCCGACTTCGTGAACACGTACGCCGAGCCCTGCTCGTTGTTGGCTCCCACGTCGTCGAAGGGTGCGCCGACGATCGCCGTGTCGCCCGACACCGCGATCGACCAGCCGAACTGGTCGTTCCACCGTCCGTCGCCGGAGAGCAGCTTGAGGTCCGGGCCGATCCACCTCGACCCCACCCGCGAGAAGATCCACGCCGAGCCGACGTCGACGCTCGCGCCGATGTCGTCGTACTGGGCTCCCACCGCCACCATGTCGCCCGACACCGCCACGGACTCACCGAACTCGTCACCCGCCGCGGCATCGGGCGCGGTCAAGGTCGCTTGCCGCGTCCACGACCCCCCGGATCGCGTGAAGATGACCGCCGACCCTTGGGACACGCCGTTCATCAACTGGTTGCGCGTCGCGACCGCGAGCGTCTCGCCGGCAAGAGAGACCGACCACCCGAAATTGTGGTAGGAAAACCCGGCGCCCGCGGCGGTGAGCTGCGTCTGCTGGGCCCACGCCGACCCGGAACGCGCGAAGACGGTCGCCGTCCCTTGGTCGACGTTGGCTCCCACATCGTCGGAGAACGCCCCCACGACCGCCGTGTCGCCCAAGATCGCTACCGCGGAGCCGAAACGGTCTTGCGGCGCGCCGCCCGTCGCGGTCAGCTGCGCCTGCTGCGCCCACGTCGAACCGGAGCGCACGAAGATCGTCGCCGTGCCCTGGTCGACGTTCGCACCCACGTCGTCGGCAAAGGCGCCGACGATCGCCGTGTCGCCCGAGATCGCCACCGCGGAGCCGAACTGGTCGTTGGCCGCGCCCCCCGCCGCCGTCAGCTGCGCCTGCTGCGTCCAGGTTGTGCCCAGTCGCCGGAAGACGAAGGCCGACCCTTGGTCCGCGTTCACGCCCACGTCGTCGTCCGAGGCCCCGACGATCGCGGTGTCGCCCGAGATCGCGACGGCGATGCCGAAATTATCGCCCGAAGCCGTGCCCGCGGGGCTCAGTGAGGCCTGCTGCGTCCACGTCGTGCCCGATCGCACGAACACGAACGCCGCCCCCTGCAAGAATCCCGACCCCACCGACGTGTCCGGAGCACCCGCGATCAGCGTGTCGCCGGAGATGGCCACCGACAGGCCGACGCTGGCGAACGCGCCGGCGCCCGAGGCCGCCAGCGTCGCTTCCAGCGTCCAACCGGCTCCGGTCCAGCGGTACACGTGCACCGACCCTTGATTCGTGTTCACGCCCACGTCGTCGCTCGGCGCGCCCACGACCAGCGTGTCGCCGTCCATCGCCAGCACGCGCCCGAATATGTCGCCGGCCGCTCCCGCCGGATGCGTCACCTGCACCGGCGTCGACCGCTGGGCCGTCGCCGCCGACGCCATCAATCCCATCGCCGCCGCCACGATCATGGTCACGATTCGCACGAAACGACTCCTCTCTTCGATGCCGGGCCGAAAGGTCGCGATGCCGCCACCCCATCGCGCACGTTCCACATCAGGCGAGCGCGGACGCGAACCAACGCCACGATTGCTCTCATCGCCTCACGAGCGCTCGCGCGATCCGACGGCTCGCCCATGCACGACCGCGGGCATTCTCGGACGTGGTGCCGCGGCCACTCGTGCACGATTCGACCGCCTCCGCCCGACAGGGCGCACCAGTCGTAGCCGTGCGGCGCTGCCCGGCTCTGCGGGCGAGCCCACGGCCGCACGCCGATACGCGAACGGCCCCCGCGACAATCGACGAACCGCGTGCCACGGCTCCGTGCGGTGCGCCCCGAGGCGGGCTTCACGACCAGCGATTCCCGAAAACGACGTCGTGCGGCCCCCACGAGCGGCCGCACGAACGTCGATCTCGACTTCGATCATCACGAGGGCATCAGCAGCCGCCGGCCTCCCACGCCGCGAAGAACGTGTCGACGTCGCCGAAGTCGACGCCCCCGTCCGCGTTCACGTCCGCCGCCGAATCCCCGGCTTCCCACGCCGCGAAGAGCGCGTCGATGTCGCCGCCATCGACGCCGCCGTCCTGGTTGAAGTCCGCGGGGCAGGGATTGTCGCAGTTGACGACGACCTGGAAGTTCAGGCCCGACAGGAAGCCGCACCCGTTCTGCGTCACGAGCACCGGAACGTGGACGCCCGCATCACCTTGCGCGAGCGAACTCAGCACGAGACGGGTGGTGCTCGCCCCGCTGACGACGGTGCCGTTGGGCGTCGTGCCGTCCTGGAGCATGCCCCCCGGACCGTACCACGCGTATGAGCCGACGACCCCGTGATCCGCCGGCGTGACCTCGAGGACGATCTCGCCGCCGCAGGCAACCTCGACCATCGACGTGCCCACGGGCTCCCGGAAGGGCGTCGGCCACTCGACGACGTACGAGTTTGGCAGCGTGCCGAACGACTGCTCGCCGTCGAACATGTCGGCCCACCGCATGCTCGCGCTTCCCGGCGCCTCGGGCGTCATGTAGATCGAGGCGGCGATGTCCCACGGCCAATACGACCGAGGCCCGCCCGACACCCAGTTGCTCACGCCGCCGCCGGCGATGGGAACGCCGTTCGACCACCGCCACTGGTCGCCATCGGCCTTTCGGCCGCCGATCCACGGGCCCACCACGCCCAGCGTCGAATCGACGGTGTGCAGCGCCTCGTGGCACGTCATCGCGTCGATCGCCTGCTGGTGCTGTTGCCAGGACGCCGAGGCCAGCCGCCCGCCCAGCGACGCCGCGTGCTGCCTGGCCTCCTCGAAGGACACGGCCCCCGAGGGCGCGACGAAGACCCGATAGAAGGGCATGTCGTAAGAGCAGGACGCGAAGGGCTGCTGGGTGGCGTCGATGCGGATGCGGCCGCGGTGGGAGAAGGGCATCCCCGTGCCGTCGAACCCTTGGATCTCGTACTCGCCCAGACCCTCGAAGTTGATCCCGTAGATCGTCAGTTGGTTCGTCGTGGCGCCCGAGATCACGAAGTTCGCGTGGACGCCGTCGACAAGAGGCACGCCGCCTCGCAGCCACTGCAACCCGGTGGAGCCGGGCGGCAGCGTCGCCGCGAGCGTGAGGCTGTACGGAAACGTGTCGGTGATCACCGCGTCGGGCACCACGGGCCCGACCGGAGCCGGGGGATACTCCACCACGTAGCTCTGAACACGCCCATACCCGGAGTCGGGCGTGGGCATCCACTTCGGCGATCCATCACCCACCATCCACCCCTGCCACTCGCCCACCAGCACCGCGTGGTCGTACCCCGCCATGAAGTTGGTCGAGCCCGCAGAGGGCGACCAATCGGCGAATGACCATGGCGCCCCGCCAAGCCACTCCCATCCGCTCGCGTGATCGTGCGTGTGAGCGTCCTGACGCCTCGCCCCGATCCACGGGCCGCGGAAGTCCGCCATGCCGAACTCGCTGAAGCCCTGCGTCCAGACGTCCTCGCGGGCCAAGACGTTCCGGCTGACCACGCTCGCCTGCTCCGGGCCCGACAACTCGGCCAGCCGCCCGCCCCTCATCACCGCAGCGTCACGGGCCTGCGTCCACGTCAGCGGCGAGGTCGACGTCACCACTTCGTACCGACGTCCGTCACCCCCCTCGGCGGCCGTCCACCGGAACGACTTGAGCGGCAGCACCGACGCCGCCGTCGGCCCCATCCGCACCTCGTCAATCGACGGTTCGTGGTACCCCTCGGCAACGAGCGCCGTGGCGTACATGCCCCGTCCCATCGACCACCCGTTCACCAAGGCCGAGGGCGGCGGCAACTCGCCCTCGAGCGGAGGATTCATCCACACCGAGACCGTCCCCACGCCCGACGCCGTCGACTCGACGCGATAGAGCAGGAGGGCCAAGTCGCCGGGCGGCAAGGGCAACGGCTCCTCGATGCCCGCGGCCATCTGCCGAACCGTCCACAGGTTGCACCCAACCTTGCCAATCCACAGTGCCGCCTCGTCCGACACGCAGTAAGTGAACTCGTCGCAGACGAGCAACCCCAGCCGCGCCACGTCGCAAGAGGTGCCCCGGACCAACGCGCTGCCCCACACCGTGGTGCCCAGCGGCACGGAGACCGGCCAATGCGGCTGAAAGTTGCTCCCGGACGCGTAGCCGCCGGGAAACGCCGCCCACGGCGTCACGCGACCGCCCGCCGTCGCCAGTTCCGCGCCGGTCGCGGGATCGACATGGGTCAACCCGTCGGTCGCCACGCTCAGCGACGGGTTCCACCACAGTGTGGACCAAAACGGAGCCACGCCGTCGGACACCGGACGGGAGAAGAGGCGGCCCGATCGGGCGGCATCCAGCGGCATGCCGGTCTGCATGAACTGGTCCACGCTCACGCCCGGGACCTGCGCCGACGCGGGCGTCGCCCCCGCGGCCGTCAGGCCCGCACCCACCAGCCCCAACACGGAACGAACGCCCCATCCCTTGCACCCGGAACACAGCATGATCTTTCTCCACACTGGACGCGGCCATTCGCCACGCCCTGCATCCATCGAAGCGAAGGTGGCGGCGAACCAACGCCACGAATTTCAGGATGGCCTGTCGCATCGGACCGCCGCGGCGACGGATTGCCCATCAGGGCCCACCAGTCGTCGCCGTGGTGCGTCGCCCGGCTTTGCGGGCAAGCCCACGGCCACGCGCCGATCCGCGAATGGACGCCACCGTCGACGGACGCGTCGGCGAATCGTCACCCGTCCGTGGGCTTGCTCGAAGACTCGCCGCGCCACACGGCTACCCCTGGCATGCCCTTGAGGGCGAAGAGACCCGAAACCGTCAACGCGACGCCTTCCGCCCGGCAGGGCGCACCAGTCGTAGCCGTGGTGCGCCGCCCGGCTTTGCGGGCAAGCCCACGGCCACGCGCCGATCCGCGAATGGACGCCACCGTCGACGGACGCGTGGCGGCAACGCCGTGGTCGACCCCGTCGGGATGCGGGCCAAGAACCCGCAGACGCCCACCTCCCGAACACGCCGCCAACGCCATCATCCAATCCCGCTCCGTACCATGTCCCGCGCACGCCTCGAGTCCCACGCGCCATGGCAGCCGAGCCCCCCCAACCCCCGACCGCCACGCCCGATGCCTCCGGCGGCAGCAGCGCGGACCTCCTCCCCCTCGTCTACGACCACCTCCGAGCCCTCGCCCGCGCCAAGCTCGCCTCCGAGTCGGCCGCCCAATCCATCTCCCCCACCGCCCTCGTGCACGAGGCGTATCTCAAGATGGTCGGGGCCGACAAGCCTTGGCAGGACAAACGCCACTTCTTCGCCGCCGCCGCCGTCGCCATGCGACGCATCCTCGTCGACCGGGCCCGCGCTCGGCAGGGCGCCAAACGTGGCGTGATCGACTCGCGGGTCTCGCTTGAGATGGCAGAGGCCGGTGCGGCGTCGGACGGTCCGACCCCCGCCGACCTGGTCGCCTCCGACTGGATCCTCCTCGAAGCCGCCATGACCGCCCTCGAGACCCACGACCCCCAACTCGCCGAGGTGGTGCACCTCCGCTACTTCGCCGGGCTCACCGTCGACGAGACCGCGCTCGCGATGGGCGTCTCGCCCCGCTCGATCAACCGCGACTGGATGGTCGCCAGGGCCTGGCTGCTCCGACGCATCCGCGACGACTCCGACGCCGCCTCATGACCGTGCCGTCCGCCAACCACGACTGGGCCCACGTCAAGGCCGTCGCCGGCGAGGCCTTCGACCTCCCCGCCGACCAGCGCGCGGCCTTCATCGCGCAACGCTGCGCCCAGCGGCCCGACCTGCGCGATCAGGTGCTCGATCTCGTCGGTCTCGCCGGCACCCGCACCTCCATCCTCGACCCTGGCGGCATCCCCGCCGACATGCTCGCCGCCGCCCTCGATGTCGCCCCCGTCGTCGAGGGCTCGCGGATCGGCCGGTACGTCATCGGCACCCCCGTGGGCAGCGGCGGCATGGGCACCGTCCATCAGGCCTTCGACACCTCGCTCTCCCGCACCGTCGCCCTCAAGTTCCTCAACCACGGCGTCGCCTCCCCTCGCGCCCGCCGCCGCTTCGAGACCGAAGCCCGCTCGCTCGCCCGCCTCGACCACCCCGCCATCGCTCGCATCTTCGAGGCCGGCGTCCACGTCGCCGACGGCAACCCCGTCAGCGTGCCCTTCATCGCCATGGAGTTCGTCCCCGGCGCACGCACCCTCGACGCCTGGATCCGCGACCGCCGCCCCGCCCTTCGCGACACGCTCGCGATGTTCGCCTCCATCTGCGACGCCGTCCACCACGGCCACCAGCAGGGCGTCCTCCACCTCGACCTCAAGCCCTCCAACATCCTCGTCGGCAAGGACGACGCGCCCAAGATCATCGACTTCGGCGTCGCCCGCCTCCGCAGCGACGCCGACCACGCCGCCACCGCCACCCGCCCCGACATCGGCGGCACCCCCGCCTACATGCCCCCCGAGGCCTTCGAACCCGCCGCCACCCTCGACACCCGCGCCGACATCTTCGCCCTGGGCGCCATCATGTATGAAGCCCTCACGGCCGTTCACCCGCGCGACAACCCCTCCATGTCGATGCAGGAGGCCGCCGCCTTCGTCCGCGAACGCCGGCCCGTCCCCCTCTCCACCCGCCGTCGCGACTGCCGAGGCGATGTCGACACCGTCGTCCACGCGGCATTGGACCCCGATCGCGCCACGCGGTACCAGTCCGCCGCGGAACTCGCCGCCGACCTGCGCCGCATCCTCGCCCACCGCCCCATCGTCGCCCGGCCCGTCTCGTGGTGGCGACACGTCGCGCTCTTCGCCCGCCGCCGCAAGGCCCTCGCCGCCGCCACCGTCATCGCCGTCGTCGGGCTGGGCATCGGTTTCGTCGCGCTGCAAACGGGCCTGGCCCACGCCAAGGCCAGCGAGGCCGTCGCGAGGGAAGAGGCCGATCGGGCCCGCCGCACCTCGCATTTCATCGTCGGCATGCTGCGAGCCGCCAACCCGTTCGTGAGCGACGCACGGCTCTCCGCCGGTCCGTCATGGAGCGACACGATCGATCCATGGCCCGCGGTGGGCGCACCGGACCGGGCCCCGAGCATCGGCGACCTGCTCGCCGCGGGCATGAATCGTCTCGAGGTCGCCTTCCCGGGCGATGCGGCGTTGCAGGCCGACATGGCCATCACGCTGGCGGAAACTTCCGAATCCATCGCCGATCGCCGCAAGGTCGACCTCCTGCAACGTGCCGCCGACGCCATGACCAAGGCCTTCGGTCCCGAACACCCTCGCACCCTGGTCGCTCGTCAGTTGCTCTTCGCCAATCGCTCGCTCGACGGCGTGCCCCCTCCGATCGACGTGATCGAGAACCACGTGGCCTCCGTGAGGGCCTTCGCGCCCGGGCATCGCGTGCTGCTCAACAGCGCGGCGACCCTGGCCGTGCGACTCATGATCGCCGCCGACCGCCGTGAAGAGGCCCTGACACTTGCCGCCAACGTGCGCGCCGACCTCGCCCGGAGCCACGAGGACGACGACACGCTGCTGCGGTACGACCTGACCATCCTCGACACCGCCGTCAACGATGCCGCCGACGCGACCAAGGCCCTCGCGAGCGTTCCCGACCTCCTGGCCCGGGCACGCCTCATCGACGGCGGCGAGGGCATCAACACCCCCGTCGTCATGTTCGCCCAGCAGCGATGGCAGCGCATCGCCGGGGACCTCGTCGGCTCGCTCGCCACGCTTCGCCGCGGCACGGAGATCGCCGCCCAGCTCCACGGCAACCGCAGCAAGGGCATGTACGAGTGGTGCACCGAACTCTACTTCGTCGCCCTGCAGTTGAAGGACTATCCGCAGGCAGAACAGGCCGCACGCCGCCAGGTCGAGGTCGCGCAGACCATGCTCGGTCCAACCACTTCCTACACCTTCAAGGCCCAAGGCCGCCTGGCCCGCGTGCTGCTCACGCAGGGGGTGCGAATCGACGAGGCTCAGCGCGTCGCGAGAGCGGCCGTCGAGGCCGCCCCCGACATGCTCGAACAAGGCGACGGCTGGGCCATCTTCCACGAATGCATTTGGGCGTGGTCACTGCGTCTCCAGGGCGATTGGACACGGGCCCTGGAGGTGCTCCGCCACCGCATGGCCGTCGAGACCGCCGCGGGCCGGCCCGAGACCGTCGACTGGGCCGCGCTGCTCCGCTGGGCGGAAGTGGCGCAGGGAGAGATGGACGCCGCCCTCGCCACCGCCACATGGGCCACCCGCGAGCCGACCATCCGCGAGGCCCTCGAACGCGCCGAGGTCCACGCGTCGCGCATGTCGCCCGATTGGCCCAGCGTCCCCCTCGTCCATGCCGCCCGTGCCAGGTACGAAGCCCAACGCGCCAAGCCGCGGTGACCCTCCACGCACGCATCGGTCATTCCCCGACCACGACGCGGTCGTCGCCATCGCCCCGCCTCACATCCCCAGCCGCTCCCGCGTCGCGTCCAGCCGCTGGTAGCTCGCGTACCCCAGCAACCTCGCCGCCGCGGTCTTGTTCTTCCCCGCCTGGGCCATCGCCCGCTCGATGAACTCCCGCTGGATGAGGCGGATGTGCTCGTCGAGCGAGAACCCGTCCTCGATCGCCCCGCCGTCGCGCCGCGGCCCGTGCAGGTCGGCCAACCCCTCGCGGAGGTCGTCGGCGCCCAGTTCGGCCCCGTCGACCAATGCCGCCGCCTGCGTCAAGGCGTTGCGCAACTGCCGGATGTTCCCCGGCCATCCGTGCGACCGGATGAACTTTCGCGCCGAGGGCGTCAGCTTCTTCTCCACATACCCCGGCATGCCCGTGCGGCTGAAGTCGTCGTTGATGTGCGCCAACAGCGCATCGGCCACCAACAGCACGTCGCCCCCGCGTTCGCGCAGGGGTGGTATGTGAATGGTCACGCCCGCCAACCGGTAGTAGAGGTCCTCCCGAAACCGCCCCGCCTCGATCTCGCGACGCAGGTCCCGATTCGTCGCCGCGATGATCCGGACATCCGCTCGCTTCACCTCGTCGGCCCCCACCGGCGAGAAGCACCGCGTGGTCGGCCTGGCCTCCCGTGGCGGCTGGAGCACCCGAAGCAGCTTCGCCTGCATCTGGAGGTCGCACTCGGCCACTTCGTCCAGGAAGAGCGTCCCTTGGTCCGCCACCTCGAACTTCCCCGCGCGACGTTCCTTGGCGTCGGTGAAGGCCCCCTTCACGTGCCCGAAGAGCTCTGATTCCAAGAGGTTGGTGGGCAAGGCCGCGCAGTTGACCTCCACGATCTCCTTCGTCCGTCGCAGGCTCTCCTTGTGGATGGCGTGTGCAAAGACCTCCTTGCCCACCCCGCTCTCGCCCAGCAGCAGCACGTTGACGTCGCGCGGGGCGATCTTGGCGGCCCGCGTCACCGCCTTGCGGATGATCGCGCTCTTGCCGGTGATGCCGCCGAACTCCACCGCCACATCGAGTTGGCTGCTGTCCTGGATGAGGCGGTCGGAGGCCTCGAGCATGCGGTGCAGCACGTCGGCCTCAAGGTCGAACGGGACCTGCACGGTGACCACGTCCCGATCCCGAACGTCCACGAAGGTCGCCCCGTAGAGGGTCTTGCCCAGCAGCACCCACGCCGCGATGTTCGCCGCCGACCCCGACGAAAGCCCCAACGACAGTTCGACGCCCTCGCGCCTCGGGTCGACGACCTTCTCCAGCACGCCCTTGGCGGCATTGAACGACGCGAGGTACGGGTCCTTGCCCCCCACCTTCACCTGATGCACGATCGCCCCCGATCGCAACTCCGACGCGCACCGCTTCACCGCCTCGGTCACGTGCTCGCTGAGCAGGTGCACCTCGTCGAACCGCGTGTCGCGCAGCAACGCGGCGAGCGACCCTCGCGACCCCTTGCCCCCGCCGGACTTGGAACCCGCCACCGACGCCACATCCTTGAGTTCAAGCCCCCCGTGACGGCGCGAATACGCCTGCATGTCCTCGGGCGACAGCCACGACACCAGCACCGACACCCTGTTCGACTTCATGCCCGCTCCTCCGTTGCCCATCGCGCCGTGCGGCCCGACCGAGTCGTCATCGTACCGTAAACGCGTTTGTGCTTCAACAACATTCTTTACGACTGCGCCGACGCACGGACGCGTTTCTCGCACGCCGCGACCGATGTCGCGTTGGCACACCCCTTGCTTCGGGGGCGACCATGACCCGCAAGACCGTCAAGTCCGGCATGATCGCTCCAGACGACCTCCGCAAGGGCGCGTTTGTCACCATTCACTCCAGCAAGCCCGCCGCGCAACCGGCGACCAACGAGTTCGAGATGACGATGCGGGGCGACGCGGTGCATTCGATGCGCACGCCGCCGATGGGCATGGCGCTCAAGGTGCTGGGCGTCAATCTGCCGTATGTGCTTGTGACGCCGGTGAATCCGGGCGACACCACCACGAAGTTGATGACGATCGACCTTCGTCTGGTGACTCTCATGCGCGTGAGCAAGGCGTTCGTCAACGCGGTCGTCGGGTTCACGCCAACGCCCGCACCCAAGCGAGAACCCAGCGATGAACCGATGGTGGGCGGCACGGAGATGATCGAGTCGATCTTCTGAACGATCGCCCGCCGACGGGTTGCAACGACTGATCCTTCAGCGGCTTGGGTCCTCGATGGAGGGGGATGCAAGCAGCCGGAGGGCGTGAGGCGGAGTGGAGAGGCCGAGGGGAGAGGCGGAGTGGAGGGGCAGGAGGGGGAGCAGGCCCGCCGGGGCGTCATCGACCGATGACGCCCCGGCGAGCGGAGGGAGACGCGCCAACGGATGCACCACGAACGCCGATGCCCGAACACGCCCCGCCGGCGGCTCGATCGCCGACCTGCAGGCGCGACGTTTGCGTCTGATGCACACGCCGGTTCAAACCCCCGCCTGGCCGCACGCCGCGACGCAAGCGCATGCCGCCTCCGCTCTTGCGGGCCACCTCCGACTTTTTCGACCAGGTCGAGGCCAGAACGGGATCCGCTCGAGTCCTCGCGGGTACAAGCCCGACGGAAGGCGTTGTCGTCCACAACCACTCGCCTCCGCCCCACACACCCTCGCGGCTTGGCCTGACCCGCCTCGAAGCACACCCACGCACGCGCACGCCACGCATGCCCGCGACATGCGTGCATCACGCGCACCACCCCCGACCCTCACCGGCCCTCACCGGCCCTTTCACCGGCCCCCACCGGCCCCCTCACCGGCCTCTCACCCCACGCACGGAGCGGAGCGATGACGACCCCCCCACTCGATGGACCCGACGACCACCCCAAGGACGACTCCCAAGGCCCCGAGCCGATCGACTGGAAGTCGCTCCTCTTCCCGCCCGGCAAGCCCATCGCGACCCCCGGCGTCACGATCGCGCCAAGCGGGCCCTTCGGCCGCGCCGCGCTCGCCTCCAAGGACGATCTCGACGCGCTCGTGGCTCGCGCTTCCGTGCATCCCGACGACCATCTCCACCTCCTGAACGCTTACGTCGTCGTGCACGACCCCAACCCGTCGGTGGTCGAGGCCCACGACCTCCCCATTCCCTTGGGGAGGGTCTCGCCCAACGCCATCTTCTTCGGTCGCAGCGGCAGCGGCAAGACCCAGAAGGGCACGCTCCCCGCCGCCATCGCCGCCATCCGCCACGACTGGTCGCTCATCTACCTCAACGTCAAGGGTCGCAAGCAGACGCGACTGCTCCGCAAGGTCGCGGCGGCCCACGGCCGCGCCGGCGAGATGCACCTGCTCGCGCCCGGCAGCCCGAATCGCACCCTGGGCTGCACGCTGCTCGACGGCTGTGCCGACCTGACCTTCGCCCGCGAGGTCGCCTCGTGCATGGTCGCCGGTGCCGCTCGCCACTCGCGCTCAGGCGAAGGGGCATGGGCGTACAACCAGGCCGAGGACTTCCTCACCCACGCCATCGCCGCCGTGTGCACCGACCTGCCCCCGGAACGTCGCTCGCTGTCGGAGGTTCGCAAGGTGGTCGTCACCGGCGACTACGAGGCCTTCGTCGCTCGCCATCCGAACTTCCCCCTGCTCCGCCGGTTCGCGAACTTCCAGAACGGCAATCGCAACGGCGAGACGATCGCGTCGACCATCGGCGAGGCCACGGCCTTCATCGACGGCCTCGAGCCCCTGCTCGCCACCGGCGAGTTCTCGATCTCGGCCTTCGCCGCCCGCAAGGGCATCCTCATCCTCGAGATCGACGAGCCCGACCTCGAGACCTTCACGCCCTTCATCACGCTGATGCTCGGGCGGCTCATCCGTGAGTTGCAGCGCGTCGCCTGTCGCTCCGCCACCGGCTCGCTCGCCTGCAAGACGGTCGTGGTCATCGATGAGTTGGCCCCCATGTCCTTCATCCCCGGTCTGGCCAACGCGTTGCACACCTGCCGCGAACGAGGGTTCTGCTTCGTCGCCGCCACCCAGTCGGTCGCTCAACTCCAGGCGATGCACGGACAGGCAACCGCCGACGTGCTCCTCGCCGGATTCCAGTCCCAGATCGCCGTCGGCGGCAAGCTCGACCCCGTCACCGCCGAGCATCTCAGTCGTCGCTGCGGCACGTGCACCATCTCCGTGCCCACCATCGTCGAAACCAAGGGCTCCGAGAACACCCCCGCCATCTCCGCTCGCTCGTGGTCCATGGTGCCCCGAGCGCTCCTGCTTCCCGGCGATATCGCCTCGCCCACGCCCCACCCCCTGCTGGGCGATCCGCTCACGTTCATCCTCGGCGACGCCACCCCGCCCTTCCAGGCCTATGTGCTCCCCGCTCACGAGCACGGATGGATCGCCCGGCTCAGCGAGGAGGTCGACGCGATGGAGACCGACGACGACCTCCGCCTCACGCCCCTGCGGTCGACCGCAGACACCGATCCGACCCCGTCCCGTTCCACCCCATCACCCATCGCGGAATCGAGGATCGACACCGTCCTGATGGCCCTCGCCCGAACCCATCCGAGCGACGGCAACTGGCGATGGCTCTGCAACCTCGTCAAGGAATCTGCCGCCGAACCCGAGGCCGCCCTTCATCTGCTCCAGCAGATCCAGATGGGCACGCTCTCCATCACCAGCCTCCGCGATGCGCAGCGACTCGCCGGCATCATGTGCCCCAGGGCCATCGTCGCATTCGCACACTTCCGCCGCTACAAGAGCACCCATCTCGCCAAGCGACGCGCCGAAGACGCCACCTCCACCCCCCCGCACGCCGATGCGAAGTCCGATCCGCTCGGCGATCCGGCGCCTCACTGCGACTGCTGCGGCGGCCCGGTCCAGGGTGGCCAGTCGACCTGCGACCTCTGCGGCACCCCTCCCGCCCCACCCGCTCCGCCCGGCCCGCCCGTCCCGTCGTTCACGCGTCGCCCCGGCGACACCCCGCCTCCGCGACCATCTCCGAAGATCGTCATCAAGATTGATGACGCCACCCTCGCCTCGTTTCCCGAGTGTCTTCCCTTCCCGCAACCCCCAACGCGTCCCAAGCGCTCCGGCCGCAAGCGCAAGTGACACGCGTGATCGGACGCGCGAAGCACGCGACCTGTCAGTGATCTGGCGAATCCGGATGGCCGATCGCGCCGTCGCGGCGACGTGGAGTCGTACCATTTCCGACGCCCGCAGCCATGACCGCTCCGAATGACGACCAACTCCATCCGCCGTCCGGTGCCGCGGACGCCTCGCGCCATGAGCGATTCGGTCGGATGATCGCCACGATCTACCCGCAGTTGCGTCGCATCGCGGCCACGAAGGCGCCGTCGATGGGCGGGTCGCCAAGTTCGCTGGCGCAGGAGACCATCTGTCGTCTCATCAGTCTGCCCATTCCCCCCAAGGACGAGCCATCAGCCTTGGCCATCGGATGTCGCCTGATGGAATGGCTGCGGATCGACCACTATCGCTCCACGTCGGCCAGGCGACGCCGCGAGCTCGGTGCGTCGATCCCCGACGCGTCGAAACCCGATGTCGGCGGCACCGATCAGGACGCTTCGTCGCGCCAACTGTCGGAGGTGCTCGCGCAGCTCGCCGAGACCCATCCGCGGATGGCTGAAGCCCTCATGCTCAGCGCCGTGTGTCGCATGAGCCAAGAGCAGATCGCCGCCACGCTCGAAGTGAGCGTGCGGACCATCCGGCGCGATCTTGACTTCGCCAAGGCGTGGGTGGCGTCGCGCCTTCCCCGCACCGAGCCCGCCTCAACCTGACCGGCCCGTCTCCCCCGCCGCCGCCAGCCCCGCCCCACGTGGAGCTCGGGTATGTCATTGCCGTTCAAGCACTTGTGAAAAACTCGGCCTTGAGGCGCAAGGTTCGAAGGCTCGCTCCGCAGGCATGGTGTCGGGGCCCGATCGCGGCCCCCAACCACGCAGCAATACAAGGAGCCCAGCCATGAAGACCAGCACCATCCTCTCCCTCGTCGCGGGCCTGACCGCCACCATGACCGGCCTGAGCCACGCCCAGACCTTCAACAACCTCTACGGCACCGCCGGGGGCGAGTCGGCCAACGGCATCGTCAGCACCCGCGACGGTGGCTACGCCACTGCGGGCTCGATCATGAACGCCGGTTCCGACAACCGCGACATCCTCGTCGTCAAGTATGCCGCCGACGGCAAGCTCGACTGGTCCATCCGCTTCGGCGGCAACGGCCAGGACATCGGTTACAGCATCGAGCAGACCAGCGACGGCGGCTTCATCATCGGCGCCGAGACCACCAGCATGGGCACGACGCAGAACCTCGCGCTGCTGCGGCTCGACGCGGCAGGCAACTACCGCTGGTCCCGCGTCTACGAGGGCGACACCTCGAGCGAAGACATGGTGAACGGCCAGTACGCCGGCGTGGGCGTGGCGATCGCGCCCGAATCGCCCAACATCCAGCCGGGCTTCGCGTTGGTTGCCCGCAAGCGAGTCTCGAACACGAACCAGCGGGGCGTGGTCATCCGCACCGACGCGCTGGGTGCGCCGATCTTCAACCAGGGCATCGACGACAGCCGCTACGGCGTCCGCACCAAGCTGAGCTTCACCGACGTGGTCTTCGACAGCGACGGCACGATGGTGCTGACGGGCACCGGGGTCGACACCACCGCCGCGGGCGCGGGCCGCCTCGATCCGCTCGTGATGCGGCTCAACAACGTGGGCAACCCGATCTTCGCGATCAGCTACCCCTCGTCGCTGCCCGCGGGCGGAGCGGCCTGCAAGGGCACCGCCAACGGCTTGACGCTCATGCCCAACCGCGACATCGTCTTCAACGGGCACAACGACCTCGCCGGCGGCACCCAGAACGCCATGACCGTCCGCCTCGATCCCGCGGGCGGCATCAACTGGACCTCGGTGGTGGGCCGCTCGGGCGTGGGATTCCGCTCCATCGAACTCGACCCGCGTGGCGACCTCTCGCAGAGTGGTTGGGTGGGTGTCTTCCCGGCCAGCAAGGGGCTGCTGAGCGTGCTCAGCCCGCTGGGTTCGGTGAACTTCCACCACGTCTACGAGCACCTGCTGCGGGCCGAAGGTCACCGTCCCTGCCCCATGACCTACGGCTACGCCCTCGCCGGCACCGTGACGCTGCCCACGGGCTACGGCTCGTCCGACATCGAGATGATCCACACCGACGACCTGGGCTGGGTGGGCTGCCTCGAGTCCGAGATCGACCTGCCCCGCCCGCAGGTGAGCGTGCTGCCGCGGCCGACGCAGCTCACCCGCTTCCCGCAGGCCTCGCAGATCTGGCAGGCCGCCTTCCAGCGAGTGGTGCTCCAGGAGCAGGAGTTGTGCGTCGAGACCGTCTGTCCTCCCTGTGCCGCGGACTACAACCAGGACGGCGGCGCGGACGGCGACGACGTGCGGGCCTTCTTCGATGACTGGCAGGACGGCCAGTCGTGTGCCGACGTGAACCAAGACGGCGGCATCGACTTCGACGACGCCGAGTACTTCCACCGCTTGTGGGCCGCGGGCGGCTGCTGAACCGAACCCCCGACTCGGTCGGGAACGAACCCACTCTTCATGGCCGCGACCGCCCGACGCACCGTGCGTCGGGCGGTTGCTTGTTTCACGTGGAACACTCCTCGCACGGCCGCCGCTACAGTGCGCCATGTTCGAGCCGCCCGCGAGACGACGAACCGCGGAACTCATGGACGATCCTTCCATCGCGGCCGACGCGCACACGCACGCCTTGTCGGGGTTGGCTCGCATCAACCGCTTGAGCGGCGTCGGCGGGACGCTGTGGCGGGCCATCGAACGCTCCCTCTCGCCCGGTCCTGGGTCGAGCTTCACCTTGCTCGACGTGGCCAGCGGGAGCGGCGACATTCCGGTGTCGCTGACGACCATCGCTCGCTCGAAGGGGTGCACCCTCGCTCCCGCCGCCACCGACGTCAGCGACGTCGCGCTGCAGACGGCTTGTCGCCGGGCGGCGGCTCGCGGGGTGACGCTTCGGACCGTCCGTCACGACATCCTCGCGTCGGAACTTCCCGAGCGGGCCGACATCGTGACGTGCAACCTCTTCATGCATCACCTCGATCCGGATCAGGTGGCGATCGCGTTGTCGCGACTTGGTCGCGCCACCTCGCGGCTGCTGCTGGTGCTGGACCTGCGTCGCACCCGGCGAGGGCTTGCCTTGGCGTGGGCGGTGCCTCGACTGCTGACGACCAGTCGCGTGGTGCATGTCGACGCGGTGCGATCGGTGCGGGGGTCGTACTCGATGGATGAACTCAAGGACATGGCGACCGGCGCGGGGCTTGCGGGCGCGAGCGTGCGGGCGGCATGGCCGCAGCGGATGCTCTTGACATGGAAGCCTCGCTCATGAACGCCACGCCGCTGGAGGAGATCGGCGAGCGAGCGGCGCGGGCCGCGGGCGAGTCGTGGGACGTGATCGTGATCGGCGCGGGGGTGGCGGGCGGCACGGCGGCGTGCGTGGCGGCCGATGCGGGGCTCCGCGTGCTGCTGGTGGAGAAGTTCGCGTTTCCCAGACCCAAGGTGTGCGGCGGGTGTCTGTCGCCTCGGGGCGTGCGGGCGCTCGAGCGAGCGGGGTTGGCGAGCGTGCTGGAGGGCACGGCGCGGCTCGAGTCGCTGTCGCTTCGCTGGGGCGATCGCCGAGCCGACACGGCGTTCGCGGGGCACCGGGTGGTGGACAGGGCGGCCTTTGATCTGGCGCTGCGCGAGGGCGCGACGTCGCGGGGCGTCACGACGCTGCAGCCGCTGGCGGCGAAGGTGGTCGGCGAAGGGGCGGTGCACCTCGCGGGCGCGGGCGTGGCGAAGGCGACGGCGGTGATCGTGTGCGACGGGCTCGGCGGGACGAGCCTGACGGGAAGGCCGGGATTCGGGTGGGATGTCCATCCGCGCAGTCGCATGGGCCTTGGCACGACGCTCGAGGCCGAGGCGACTTCGCTGCAGCCGGGTCGATTGGTGATGCGATGCGGCGAGGCGGGCTATCTGGGCGTGGTGCGCCTTGCCGACGGCCGCCTCGACGTGGCGGCGGCGATCGACGCGGGCACGCTCCGCGGGCGACGCGATGCCGGAGCGGTGATGGCCGCGTGCTTCGCGGATGCGGACCTGCCTCGCGAGGCCTTGGCGGGCGCGAGGTGGCGGGGCACGCCGCTCCTGACGCGACGGAGGTGTCGCATCGCGGGCCGACGGACGATGGTGGTGGGCGACGCGGCGGGCTATGTGGAGCCCTTCACGGGTGAGGGGATGACATGGGCCATCGAGGGGGCCATCGAGGCGGCGACACTCGCGGCGACGATGGCGCGTGACGATCGCGACGCGAGCGCGTGGGCGACCACGCACGAGCGGTTGCTGACGGTGCGTCAGCGTGCGTGCCTGATGGTGGCGGGCGTGCTTCGGTCGCCGGCGGCGACGCGGGGCGTGGTGACGTTGGCGGCGAGGTTTCCGTCGCTGGCTCTTCGAGGGGCGAGATTCGTGGCAGGGGTGACAGCATGACGACGACCATGGCGGGCATCGGGTTGGCAGTGCCTCCCGGGCGCATCACCGCGACGCAGTCGGTCGACCTGGCCGCAATGATCGCGGGTGACGGCGCGGACCGTGCGGCGGCGGAGCGGTTGGCGACGGGCACGGGCATTCGCACGCGTTCGAGCGTGCTGTGGCGCGAGGGCGAGGGGCAATCGTTCTACGAGTCGCCACGAGAGGGACGACGCGAGGGACCGGGCACCGCCCAGCGGCTTCGCGAGGCGACCTTGCACTCGTCGGACTTGGCGGAAGCGGCCTCGCGGCGGGCGTTGGCGGCGGCGGGCATCGACGCGGCTGCGATCACGCACGTGGTGACGGCGTCGTGCACGGTGCTCGAGGCGCCGGGCTTCGATCAGGCGTTGATGGATCGGCTGGGGCTTGACCGAGGCGTGCGGCGGACGAACGTGGGTTTCATGGGGTGTCACGCGGCGATCAATGCGTTGGCGGTGGCGGACGCGATCGTGCGGGCCGATCCTGGCGCGGTCGCGCTGGTGTGCTGCGTGGAGTTGTGCTCGCTGCACATGCACTATTCGTCGAGGACCGACCGGCTGGTGGCCAACGCGCTCTTTGCGGATGGCGCGGCGGCGTGCGTGGTGCGGGCGTCGGCGACCGACGAGCGCGAGCCGCGGGTGCGGACGTTCGGGTCGCGGCTGTTCGGCGACGATCGAGGGCGACCGACGCGGGAGGCGATGGCGTGGAGCATCGGGGATCACGGGTTCGAGATGACGCTGTCGCCAAGGGTGCCGCGGCTGCTCGAGGCCTCGTGCGGTGCGTGGATCGACGAGGTGCTGGCACGGGTGTCGCTGAGCCGGAGCGAGGTGGGCTCATGGGCGATTCATCCGGGGGGTCCGCGGGTGGTGGAGGCCATCTCGCGCGGGCTTTTGCTGTCGGATGTGGCGAGGGCGCAGGCGGAAGCGGACGCGCTGGGCGTGCTGGCGGACCACGGCAACATGTCGTCGGCGACGGTGCTCTTCATCATCGAGCGACTCCGGGCGCGTGGTGCGCCGAGGCCGTGGGTGGCGATGGCGTTCGGGCCGGGGCTGGCGGGCGAAGCGGTGGTATTGGCGTGAGGGGTGCGGGCCGTACCCTGCGACCATGGGAAGCGATCGCGCGTGGGAACAACCCGAGAGCACGGTGACGCTGTCGGCGGTGTCGGGCATGCCGCTGGAGGATCACGACACGCGGGGCACGGTGGTGGCGTGCGCGCAGTCGCTGGCGGAGCGAGCGGGCCTGCGCATCTCGCATCTGGCGACGACGGACCGATCGATCACGGTGACGTTGCGGGCATCGCGGCTGGAGGCGTTGGGGTTCGCGACCGAACTGAGGACGATCACGAACACGTGGTACGAAGGCAAGTACCGCGACGGGCCGTTGTGGGGCACGCCGCCGCCATCATCGTCGATGTGAGCGAGCCTGGCCGAACGTGAATGCTCGCGTCCGGGGACCTCAGCGGGGGAGGAACTTGCCGACGGTGCCCTGCTTGGAGACGGCGTAGATGATGCCGTCATCCATCGATTCGGGGACGAGCAGGGTGATGCCGGGAAGCGGGACCTGCGCGACGAGCGAGCCGTTGGCGGGGTTGAGGAGGTCGAC
This sequence comes from Phycisphaerales bacterium, assembly GCA_040397805.1. Lineage (GTDB taxonomy): Bacteria > Planctomycetota > Phycisphaerae > Phycisphaerales > UBA1924 > UBA2402. Next base: position 8,530 of record JBBAVG010000045.1, on the reverse strand, counting down.
GCCGGAGGCGGTGCGGACGAGAAGGCGGCCGTTGCGGGAGGCGATGACGCTGCCGCTGGTGCCTTGGGCCTTCCAGAGGACCTTGCCGTCATCGGCGCTCAGCGCGAGGAGTCCTTCGCCGGGAACGGTGCAGTAGACGACGCCGCCGCGGACGGCGACCTGGTCGCGGAGGGGGCTGGAGGTGCGATGGCGCCAGCGGAGTGCGCCGTTGGAAGCGAAGGCCCAGATGGACTGGTCGAGGCCGGCGATGTAGAGGGACTGGCCGTCGGTGACGGGGTCCATGGCGACGGGGGAGAGGATTCGGTTGCGGCCGATGACCTGACCAGTTTGGTTGAGGAAGAGGACATCGCCGGCCTGCGAGACGACGCCGATGTCGCCGTCGGCGAGGATGACGGGATCGGCCTCGATGGAGCCACCGGTCTGGAAGCCCCAGGCCTTGACGCTTTGGTTGACGACATGGCTGACGATCTCGCCGGTGGACGTGCCGAAGATGGCGACGCGGCCGGCGAGGAGGGGGCGGGTGTTGACGACTCGCTCATAGCGGGTCTTGGCGACGAGGCTGCCGGTGGCGACGGCGAGGAGATAGCCCTCGGACTCGCTGCTGACCAGCACGCGGGAGGGGTCCACCGGGTCGCGAGCCGCGCCGACGAACTTCGTGAGCGGATTGGAGAGGCTCGCGCCCCAGCGACGCTCGCCGGTGGCGGCATCGAGGAGAACGGTTTCGCTGGTGCGATCCTGGATCACGAAGCAATCGCCCAGCGAGACGGCGGTGATGATGGGCTGATCGTGGCGGGCCTTGAACGGGAATCCGACCCAGTCAAGGCGGTAGCCCAAGGTCGACCACGCGGCGTGATCGACGGGGAAATCGATGGTGGAGGCCTGAGGGGCCTTGGGAGCGGCCGCGTCGGCGGCGGGCTTGGGGGAGGACGAGGCGCATCCGGCGAGCGAGAGGCACGCCACGGAGAGGCACAGGCCCGCGGCGGCGGCCAAGGGGAGCGGGAACGAACCGGGCGTGCGAGCGAGACGGGTCATGGGTGTGCTTCTCCGCGGAGGCGTTGCGGCGGGGACTGAACGCCGCGTCGGGCGTTGGGGCAGGGTAGCTTGGCGATCGCCCGCACGGCCGGCGGGCCGAAATCGGACGACGGGGGATCAGACCCCGAGTTTGGTGAGCAGGGCCCGCATCATCTGTTCCACCTGGTCCTTGTCGCCGAAGGGTTCGTTCCGCATGGAGACGACGCAGGCGGTGCTGGACTGGCGAGCCCTGATCACGAGGCGGGGATAGGTGACGACCCTGGGCCCGCGGGCGACGACTTCGCCGTCTTCTTCGGTGGAGGTGGTGCTGACGACCGAGTAGCCACGGTCGCGGAGCACTTCGTCGATGGCGGCCATGACGCGGGGCACGCGGACGGTCTCATCGAGGCGGACGGTGAGGGTGCGTCCGCTGTAGTTGGCCTCGACGCGTTCGCCGTAGGGGTACACGGGGCGGCTGCAGGCGGAGAGGGGGGCGACCAGGCCGACCAAGAGGCCGGCGACCAGGCCGATCCGAACGAGTCCAGAACGATCGCGACGCATCATGCCGGGAGGGTACGGCGCGAGCGAGCGTCTTTCCGGGGGCGGGGCCCGGATGCGCCCCAGTTCGGCGATGGGGCTCCCCTGTCGCGGGGCCGGTGGGGCGAAGATACCGCGCGAAGCGGGGGGCCGTCAAGAACGCGAGGCATCCCCGGCCGTATGTTTACTGTCAGGTACCCACAATTCCCGAAAAACAGGGCATCGATGGACCCCATGAACCGCCTGCGTCTTGCTCTTTGCGTTCAGTCCCTTGCTCCGGCGGGCCGGCGTCTGGGCGTGCCGTTGGCCTTGGCGTTGGTCGCCGGGCTGACGGTGGCTTCGCCGGCGAGGCAGTCGACGCCGGCGACCCCGGCGGCCGAGGGGGAGATGAAGGCGCCTGCCGCGGCGTTGCCGGTCCCCAAGGCACCGCCCGCGCCGAGTCCGACGCCGGAGGCGACGCCTGAAGCGTTGCGGCTGATGGTGGCCGACTCGCTGGAGCGACTGGCCTTGTTCACGCTGCGGACGGCCGCTTCGCCCACGGGCAAGGACTTCGCGGCGAGCGCGATGCTGCTGGGACTGGCGCAGGAGCGTGCGCCCGATGATCTCAACCTGCTGCGGCGTCGCGCCGAGGCGGCATGGGGCGCGGGCGACCAGGACCTGCTGCTGGAACTCACGCAGCGGACGGTGCAGGTGGATCCTTCGAACACCGTGGCGCAACTGCGGCTGATCGCGACGCGGCTGGCGAAGTACCAGACGGTCGAGGAGCGTTTGTCGCGGATGGACGCGTTGCTCGGGCCTCGCGGGGCGTCGCTCGACGCCTCGATCCGGAGTCGCCTCGCGCTGGACGCGGCGTTGCTGCACAGGGAACGGGGCGAGGAGGAGAAGTTCGTCGAGAAGCTGAAGTTGGCGACGGGGCTGGACTCGACGAACAAGGATGCGGCGCTGCTCGCGCTCACGTTCTTCTCGTCGCGTTCGGACGACCCGATGGGTCGCCTGGAGTTGATGACGAACCTGCTGTACGCGGACCCGCTGGACCCCAACGCGCACATCACGTTGGCCCGGCACCTGACGCAGATGGGGGCCTTCGACCAGGCACGCCGCTTCCACCGCGTGCAGGCGATGATCCTCGCGGCCGACGGCGTTCGAGCGAACTTCCGGACGACGATCGAGGCCTTGATGCTCGACTGGCGGTGCGAGGGCGCCAAGAGCCCGTCGGACTTCATCCGTCAGCGGCTGTACTCGGAGCGGAATGCGGCGGCCCGCAACGCGCGAGAGGCGCGGTCCGAGGCGGTCGAGGGCGCGGCGGGCAATGTCGTGAACATGCCGGGGCCGCAAGACGTGCGGCTGGACATGCTCTTCGAGGAGGTGCGGCTGGCCACCGCGTCGGTGCTGGGCGACGCGACGGAACTGGCGCAGTCGACCGCGGACATGGCCGCGACGGTGGCGGAGCGGACGCAGATCCTGTCGCTTCCCAACGCCCGCGAACGCGAGTGGACCGACGAGACGGCGGCGGCGGAGAGCCGCCTGCTGCGTCAGCAACTCAACTTCTGGCGGCTGATGACGGCGTCGGACGTGGACAAGGTGGAGGCGGACCTTCCCGCGTGCACGAAGGACCTGCCGGAGCGGAACGCCAAGGTGATGGCGATCAAGGCGTGGATGGCGCTTCGCAAGGGGGACGCGGCGGGCGCGCTCGAACTGGCCTCGCAGGAGACCGACGAACCGGCTGATCCGCACCTGCTGATGGCCAAGGGCGAAGCGTTGGCGGCGTTGAACAGGACGGACGAGGCCGTGGCCGCGCTGCGTGCGGCGGCGGCGGCCGACCCGTTGACGACGCACTGCACGTTCGCGATGGATCGGGCGAACCGGTTGGCGGGGAGTCCGAAGCGTCGGGGCGACGCGGACACGGCCTTGGCCAAGCAGGCGAGCACGTACGCGCGGAAGATTCCGGGGTGGATCGATTCGATGGTGTCGCAGCCGCAGATGTTCCAACTGGTGAGCATGGACCAACCGCCGTCGCGGGTCGGGGCGCTCGAGCGGGCGGTGCTGACGCTGCGGATCCGCAACGCGTCGCCGATCCCGCTCGCCCTGGGGTCGAACAAGCCGATCAACGCCCGCTTCCTCTTCAGCCCGATGATCGAGGTGGCGGCCATCACCGATCCGCCGGCGACGGTGCCGGAGGTGTTCGAGTTCGATCGACGTTTCAGGCTGATGCCCCGCGAGGAACTGACGCTCGCCGTGCGTCCGGACGCGGGGCTGACGGGCTACTTGGCGCAACTGGGCGCGGCGGGTCCGACGCGTGTTCGCTATCGCGTGCTGCAAGGGTTCAAGGTGACGGACAAGGGGGCGGGGTGCATCGAGCTCAACACCCCCACCACCGCGCGAGAGCCGCTGCTCGAGGCGAGACTGTCGGCCGAGCAACTCAACGAACGCATCGATGCGGCCACGGACGCCACGATCGGCGCGGTGGCCACGGGCGCGATGGCGATGCTGCTTGACGGCTCCACACCGGCGACCACGGGGTTCGGCCAGGACTTCAAGCCCGAGATGGCGCGTCGCCTGGTCGCGAGATATCCGTCGCTGAGCGTGGAGGGGCGGTTGCTCGTGGCGTGCGTGCTCCCACCGTCGTCGCAGGTGGCGGTGCTCGAGGCGTTGGACGCGGCGATCAAGGCCGATCCGCACCCGTCGCTGCGGGCGGTGGGCCTTCTGACCCGGGTGGCCACGTCGGATGACCCTGCCTTGGCGGCCGGAGCGGCCGACGCCGACGCGTCGGTGGCAAAGGCGGCGGCGATCCAGTCGGAGCGACTGGCCTCGGGCGCGCCCACCTACGCCTCGGTGGGCACGGCCGACCTGATCAAGCCCAGGATCGCGACGACGACGACCGGCGTGCGATGAACGGGCCCGACGACAAGACGGCGCCGGCCCAACGCCGCATGCGGTGGGTGCAGGTGTCGGGGTTCGCCATCGGCGTGTGCCTGTTGGCGGGCGCGGGCACCGTCGTGTTCAAGGATCGCGACGCCTTCTCGCACGCGATGGGCTCGCTGCGGGCCGCACCGGGATGGCTCTTCGCGTTGCTCCTCCTGCTGCCGTGCCTGAACTGGCTGCTGAGCGCGGAGATGCTGCGGCTGCTGCTGGTGCCGGGCAAGGGGGAGTCGTTCGCGGGACCGACCCGAGGCGAGATGCAAGTGCTGACGGGCTTCGCGTGGCTGGCCAACTACTCGCCCGTGCGGCCGGGGCTCTTCTTTCGCCTGTGGTGGCACGCGTCGAGGGATGGCATTCCGATGGGCCGGTCGGTGCGATCGGTCGTCGCGGGCATCGCGTGCGGCTGTCTCTCGGTGGGCATGCTGCTGGCGTGCTGCTGGATGGTGCCCGTCGCGTCGGCCCACCCGGTCGCCTGGACGGTGGCGGCGTTGATGATGCCCCCGGCCACGTTCGTGGCGGCGTCGATGGTCGCGGGCAGGGCCGGGTCATCATGGCGGTGGTTCTGGCTCGCCGCCGCGGTGCGGAGCCTCGACGTGATGGTGTGGATGGCCCGGTACGCGACGGTCTTCGCGTTGGCGGGGGGCCGAACGCTCGACGTGCGGGAGGCGGCGGCCATCGCGGCGGTCAGCCAGGCGGCGATGCTCATTCCTTGGGCGGGCAACGGCCTTGGGGTGCGGGAGGTGGCCATCGGCCTGGCGGCGGCATGGCTGCCGTCGTGGTACGGGGGCGGCGATCCGCACGCGGCATTGACGGCGGACCTGGTCAACCGAGCGGGCGAGGTGACAGGCGCGCTGGTGGTGGGATCGGTGAGCGGACTGCTGCTGTGGAAGCGGGCGAAGCGGGGGAGTTGATTGGCGCGGTCTTCAACACCGAAGGCGTTTGCGTCGGATGAACACCCGACGTTCGCATGCAACGTGCACGTGTCGTCGAACGCGGTGGGCGTTCCCTCGGGGACCCCGCTGGGATTCGAAGAACCTGAGTTTCCCAAGAAGGAAACCCGGATTTACGATTCGGGCGGTAGCAGAAGCGGCAGCAGCCAGGTGGACGGCAGCGCCATGCCGCCCCCGGTCGCCCCAGCCGACCCCGAACTGACCGCCGTCGTCGCGGCGTGGACACGCCTGCCTGCGGCCGTGCGGCAGGGCATCGCGATCATGGTCAGGGCTGCGGCCGCGGAGCGGAACTCTCCGGAGGCCCCACGATGACCCGTGACCGCTCCACCAACCACACCCCTTACCCCACCGCGGCACGCTCGCGCTCCTGGCTCCACACCTTCCACCGGTCCGGCAACCAGCGTTCCAGATCACCCGCGGCTGCGTGCGGCACGTTGACCAGCGCCTGCGTCAGGTACTTCTGCGGGTTCACCCCGTGACGCTTGCAGGTCGCGGCGAGGCTTGAGAGGATCGCCGCGGTCTCGCCGCCGCGTTCGTTGCCCACGAACAGACTGTTCTTACGGTTGAGCACCACGCGCTTCATGTCGCGTTCGCTGGCGTTGTTGTCAATCGGCACACGCTGATCGCTGGCGAACACACACAACTCCGGCCATTGGTTCAGCGCGTAGTTCACCGCCTTGGCCATCTCGTGCTTGGGCAGCAGTTCACGCTGCCACTGCCTGAGCTTCTGCTCGATCTTCGCCAGTTGCGGCCTGGTCTGCTCCTACCGGGCCCGTGTGCGTGTTGCCGCCTCGGCTCCCTTGATGGTCGCTTCGATCGCGAACAGCTCTGCGATCAGCGTCGCGGCTTCTTGTGCAATGGCCGGTGAACTCTGCTGCGCATCCACGAAGTACCGCCGCGCATGCGCCCAGCCCCAGCCCGCGTCAGGTGGTTGTCCACGACCACACCGTCATAGCCCCCGTACGCATCAGCAACCAAAGTGCCGGTGAACCCCTTGAGGAACTCCTTGGGTCCATCCCGCGACCGGCTCAGCGTGAAGTGGTAGACGTCGTAGGGGTTCTGCTCATCTCCGATGTAGACCCACAATCGGGCCTGCTTGACCTTGTCGGGTGCCTGCATCGGCATCACCGTGTCGTCGGTCATCACCACCTTGGAGGCCTTCACCTTGCTCACCATCAGGTCATAGACCGGCTTGAGCAGTTCGGCGACATCTCGCAGCCAGACACACATGGTGCCCCGGGTGATCCGCACCCCATCGTGCCCGAAGAGCTCTTCCAGCCTGTTCAGCGGCGTGTACACCGAGAACTTGCTGCTGGCCAGATACGCCAGGAGTCCCGGGCCCGGCAAAGCTCGGTCAAAGACCTTGGCTCCCGTCGCCAACGGGGAAGTCACCATCTGGGCCCCTTGCCCATCCAGATCGCATGCCTTGCACGCGTAGATGTGCTGCACATGGGTGATCCGCTCGAAGTGCCCGGGGATGTACTCAAGCACCATGCTCTCGTGCGATGACACCTTGCAGCGTTCCTCACCGCAGCAGGGACACTTCTTCTGGTCGGGCGACAGATCGTGCTCCACCCGCCGCTCGGGGAGGTGTTCGTACTCCTCGGACTTGAGATCACGCCTGCCTCGGCGAGACACCCGCGCTGTGCGAGCCTCCTTGCCGGCTTCCACGATGGCCGCACGGTCCTCCTGCGGCACATCCTCGGGGTTGATCGGGCGTTCACACAGGTCCTGTGCAAACTCCAGAGGGAGTTGATCCACTTGCTCGATCGTGGTGAAGCGGTCGGCGCGAGGGCCGTAGACCATCTTGCGGAGCTTGAGCAGCTCCGCGCTGACCTTGGCCAGCTGGCCATCGAGCTTCTCGACGCGGCCCGCAAGCTCATCGGCCCTGCGTGTGGCGGCGGTCACCTTTGTCTGCGCCTCGATGGCCTTTGTCTGCGCCTCGACGGCCTTTGCCTGCGCCTCGGCCATCTTTGCATTCGACGCAAGCACCATGGCCTTGAGAGCGGCGACATCGTCGGGGAGGTTGAAGTTGGGGTCAGTGTTCACGGCACAGAACGGTTCGCGCCCTGTCCCAAGGGGATGCGCCATTCAGAGATGAATTTGCATTTTTTCATCACTCACCGCGTGTATCGCTCGACACGCCGGAGGCTGCGCAGATCGATGCCATCAAGCATCATGGCCAGTTCGCTGGCCTTGAGTTCAATGCTCACGACTCCAGCCTCCATGCGGGGGGAACGGAAGGTCCCCTTCTCCAGCCTCTTGTACCAAAGGGCACAGCCGTCGCGGTCCCAGTAGAGGATCTTGACGCGATCAGAGGACTTTGAGCGGAAGATGAAGAAGTGACCCGAGAGCGGGTCCTGGCCGGTGACCTCTCGGGCCATCTGGGCCAGGCGATCAAAGCCGCATCGCATGTCGGTGGGTGCTGCGGCGAGCCAGATGCGAGGTGAAGTCTGATCAAGACGGGCAAGCGAGGGAAGTGTGATCACGCTGCACCCCCAACACCACCTCCGGCCGAAGCCCGCGCGATGGCACGCAGGACGGTGATGACGAAAGTCTCACAGGCTTTACGGGGCACCAGGACCCGTTCCCGCGAGGGCAGTTCGATGATGATCTGCGGCGCGGGTCCGTCAGGCACGATCCGGGCCTCGATGAAGGTCCCTGCAGCCGACGGTCGCGGCGTGGAGGTGCGGGCCAGTTGCCGGCGGCGCAGGTAGAATGCGTTCACCGTGACCGCTCCACGAACCACATCTTCCCCCTGCGTCCGCCCTCGGTCATACTGGCGGGATGACACCATCCACCCGTGCCCGCTGGGCCTGCGTGCTTGCCGAGTTCGAGCGTTCCGGCCTGAGTGTTCGCGAGTTCTGTGATCGTCGCGGCATCTCGGCTCCCGTGCTGTACCGCCGCCGCAGGGAACTCGCAGCGCCCGCCTTCGTCGAGGCCCGCGTCGCGATGAGCCCTCACGGCCCTTCGGCCGCGCCCATCGTCGTCGAGCTGCCCACGCGAGAGCTCCTCCGCGTGCCCGCCGATGCCTGCCCGCGAACGCTCGCCGCGGTTCTTCACGCCATTCACGCCGTGCACGCGGCCGCGGAGGGCCGGGCTTGATCACGCTC